>DASRAV010000001.1:0-55521 GCA_035637995.1 Conexibacter sp.
CGTCAGGTCCGGCTGCTCGGCGAAGGCGGCCTGCTCGAGCTCCTCGATGCGTCCGACCGCCGCATCCTGCTGCTCGGCGGGTGCCTGCGCGGCGATCTGCTCGCGCAGCTGAGCGAACTCGAGGCGCACCTGCTCGCGCTCGGGCTCCGTGAGCGGCGGGCCGACCTGCAGCGTCTGCGTGATGCTCTTGCCGGCCGCGACCTGGCCGCTGACGTCGCCTGTCACGGTCACGGCGGCGTTGATGACGTCGCCCTGGCGCGGCTCGTCTGGCATGGCTCTGCTCCTCATCTTATGACCGGGGGTGGCGGTGGTGCCGGGACCGTCACGGTGACGGTCGTCGTCGGGCCGGGAACCGTGACCGTCGTGGTCGGGCCGGGAACTGTGACCGTCGTCGTCGGGCCGGCGACCGTCACCGTCTGGGCGACGGTCGTCGTCTCGGTCGCAGCGGCCGCGGCTTTCGACTGCGTGAGCGTCGCGCTGTCGTTGCCCGGGGCGAGGGCCGATGCCACGCCGGCGCCGGTGGCGAGAGCCAGGACGCCGATCGTGAGCGCACGCGCCAGCGAGACGGTGCGCGGCGGGCGGGGCTTCGGGTCTGGAGGGGTGCCGTTCTCTGGGCCGCCGTTCGTCATTGGACCGCCGCCCAAGGCAGCGAGGTTGTGTGCGCTGATCGCCGCGCCCGTCTCGTCGCCGAGCGTGCGGCGCAGCGCCAGCGCCTCCTCCAGCAGCCGGCCGCCGGCCGCGATCTCGCCGAGGCAGCCGCGGCGCGTGCCGAGCTGGTGCAGCGCCCACGCCTTCGCGGTGTCGTCGCCGGTCGCCTGCGCGGCAGCGAGCGCGTGCTCGAGCGCGAGCCTCCATGCGCCCCAGCGCCCGCTCAGCGTCAGCAGCGCGTCGGCGGCGCGCGCCAGCGCGAGCACGTCGTCCAGGCGTCCCGCGGCGACGTCCGTCAGCAGCGTCGCGAGCAGGACGGGCACGTCCTCGGCCGGCCGCCGTTCGGTTCCGACGGCCAGGCGTGCGCGGGCGCGGTCCAGCACCACGCCGTCCTCCGGGCCGGCGGACACGTGCAGCTCGACGCTCAGGGTTGCGCTCCAGCGCGGGCTGTGCGCCTGCGCGACGCCCGCGACCTTCAGCCGCTCCAGCACCGCGGCGGCATCGGGCACGCCGGCGATCGCCGCGACGTCGTCGACGTGGATCGCGGCCGGCGCGAGCAGCTCCAGCGTGCGCAGCACACGACGCTCGGCGTCGTCGAGTCCGTCGCGCGTGCGCTGCTCCAGCTCCTCGGGCGTGCCGAGCGGCAGCTCGCCCTCGCGCGCCAAGGCCGCGGCGTGCAGCAGGCTCAACGGCCGGCCGCCGAGCAGCCGGCACACCTCGGCCGCACGCGCCTGCTCCTCGGTGCGCAGTTCGCGACCGAGCTCGCCGACGAGCAGCGCGAGCGCGGCGTCGGCGTCGAGCCCATCGACGTCCACCGAGCGGCCCTCGCCCCACAGGCAGCGCCGCGTCGAGGCGAGCATGAACACGCACGCGGGTGCTGAGTCGAGCAGCTCGCTCACGTCGTCACGTTCGTGCTCGAGGTCGTCGAGGACGACGAGCGCGCGTCGGTCGGCGAGCAGATGCCGCAGCTCGGCGGGTGTCGGCTGGTAGGGCCCGTCCGTCTCGTAGAAGGCGTCGAACAGGAACCGCTCGAGGTCGGCGATCGGCTGACCGGCTGCGCGCGTGAAGACGACACCATGCTCCAGCGCCGGGAGGGCGAGTTGGCCGACACGGCGCAGCAGGCTCGTCTTGCCGATGCCGGCCAGGCCGACGAACGCGACGGTGATCCCGTCGGCAAGCGCGGAGGACGTCAGCGCCAGCTCCTGCTCGCGGCCGATCAGGCCGGCGATGTCCCGCGGCCGGAGCGCGACCGGCGTCGGGCGCATGCGCGGTACCGATGGCTGCCCTGCGACGTGGACGATCGCGCCGTGGTCGGCGACGACCTGGAGGTTGTGCGAGCCGACCGCGATCTGTCCGCTGACGTCGCGCGCGGAGATCTCGGCGACGATCTCATCCCGCGTCTCGGGCACGACTTGCTCCTTTGCGGAAGATCGGACGTGAGGGCCCACCGTAGACGGCGCCGCCCGACCGGTCAAGAAGCATCGATGTAATCAGCGGTCGCCAGGCGCCGCGAGCCGCGCGTCGGCCGTCAGCGACGCGCCTCCCACGCACGCGTCATCGCGATCCGCTGCGCGATCGTCGGGTGGTTCTCGTCGAGGACGTAGATCCAGGTGGGCGGGTCGGGGTCGCCGAGGCTCGTGGTCGCGAGCCGGCGGAAGGCGGCCCGCGTGCCTGCCGGGTCGTGCGTCGCCTGCAGCGCGGACCAATCGGCCTCCGCCTCGATGCGGCGGCTGACGACGTTCTGCAGCGGCGCTATGAGGACGCTCAGCGTCACGAGCACGAACAGCGCGACGGGCACGGCTTCGGGTCGTGCGAGGCCGCCGCGCCGGCGCGTCGCGACCGCGATGAGCCCCGTCGCGGGCAGCAGGAACAGCGCGAGCCAGCCGACGCCCTTGAGCGTGTGCTTGTGCGCGAGGTGGCCGAGCTCGTGGGCGAGGACCGCCCGCACCTCCCGCCGGTCGAAGCGGCCGTCGAGCAGCGTGTCCCACAGGATCACCCGCCGCGTGGAGCCGAAGCCGACCGCCTCCGCGTTCGGCGCGGTCGTGAAGCGCCGGACGTCCTGCACCTCGACCTTCGTGTTCGGGACGCCCTCGATCCGCCCGAGCGCGCGGGCGTCGGCGAGGGCAGCCCGCTGGTGCAGCGGGTGGGTGTCGGGGATGAGATAGCCCGACAGATACGCCGTCAGCAGCGCCACGCCGACGAAGAACGGCGCCGCCGCCAGCCACCACCAGCCGCGCAGCAGGCGGGCGAGGAACATCGCCACGAGCAGCGCGAACGAGATCGCCAGGAACGTGCCGCCCAGCCCGAGGAAGCTCTGCACGAGCGACGCGACGTACCCCTGATGTGAGACGCCGTGGCGACGCTCCCACCACACCGCCGCGACGCCGAACGGCACCTCGGCGAGCCACACGATCCCGAGGCCGAGCATGCCGAGCAACATGCCGGTGCCGATCGGGCCGGCGGCGGACTCGCGCATCAGGCGCTGCCCGCGGCGGGCGTAGACGGCGAGGACGCCGATCAGCGTGAGCGCGGCGAGCAGCGCGTCGATCGCGAGGAAGCGCTCGTAGGAGGCGCTGCGATCCAGGAACGCGCGGCTGAAGGACGCCCGCACGTCCTCGTGCGGCAGGCGCAGGTCGGCCGGCACCGTCGAATGCCACAGCCGGTGCGCCGCCAGCGCCCAGAGCGCCGCACCGAGCGCCAGCGCGGCGAGTCCGAGCGGGCGCCGGAGTCGCCCATGCGCCCGCTCGGTGCTCACCTCACGCAGGCGTGGTGAGCGGCTCCGGCGGGAACGCCGGCGGCGGCTCCGTGACGACCGGCGTCGTGGCGATCGGTCCGCTGTAGGGGTAGCTGGGGGTCACGAGGTAGAGGTAGGCGTTGAGCTGCTGGGAGTAGCGCAGCGCGAGCGCCGCGGCGTTGCGCAGCCCGAGCGGCATCGTGCCGCGCACGAGCGATGCGAACCACGCGAGCACGGCGACCGTGTAGAGCAGACCGCCGTAGGCGCTCGAGATCAGCAGCGCCGGGATCGCGAGCAGCAGCCGGAAGAAGACCGTCCAGCGGTTCTGCGGCTCGCGCGGCGCGACGACCAGGTCGACCGGATAGCTGCCCGCCGCTCCGACGAAGCCCGGGAACGGGTTCGCCGTCAGCGTCAGGAAGGCGTAGACGTGCGTCTGGTAGCGCAGGTACGCGCTGAGGAAGCGGTGCAGCCCGTCGGGCGACTGGCCCGCGAACAGCGTCACGACCCAGTTCGCGAGCACGGCGAGCAGGGCCGCGATCCCCCATAAGAGCAGCCAGACGAGGTGGGGGATCGCAAGCAGCGGGCGGAAGAACACCGTCAGCCGCGAGCGGCGCAGGTCGTCCTCGACCGTCAGCGCGATCGGATCGTCTCGCGTGGGCAGATCCTCCAGCGCGGCGTACGGGTCGCTGTTCGGGTAGCGGTCGGTGAGCAGGAAGAAGTAGGCCGTGAGCTGGGCGCTGTAGGAGAGTCCGTAGGCGCCGGCGTCGCGCAGCCCGCGCGGCATGTTCGCGCGCGCGAGCGCCGCGAACCAGCCCAGGAACGCGACGGTGACGAGCAGCCCGCCGCCGGCGCGGACGCCGGCATGGACCTCCCCGTAGGCGCCGGACAGCGCGGAGCCGATCAGCGTCGCCGGGATCGCCAGCAGCGAGCGGAAGAAGACCGTCCAGCGGTTCTGTCGCGCCGGCGGCGCGATCTCGACGTCGATCGCGTAGCCGTCGTTCCCGCTGAACTTCGGGTAGGGGTCGGCGATCAGGTTGACGTAGGCGCCGACGTGCACCGCGTAGCGCAGATAGTCGGCGAGGAAGTCGTGCAGGCCTTGCGGCGAGGTCGCGCGGAAGAGCGTGATCACCCAGTTCGCGATCACCGCGAAGAAGACCCCGATGCCCCAGATGAACAGCCAGACGAAGTGCGGGATGGCGAGCAGCAGGCGAAAGAACACCGAGGCGCGCGTGCGCCGGAGATCGTCGCCGACGATCAGCTTCACGGGATGGTTCATGTGCGAAGTCGTACAAGACTCTGCGGACGGCACGTGGGCTCGGAGCGTTGCAGCTCCGAGCCCACGGTGAGTCGTCTCGCTTCGAGCTGTGTTCAGATTAGTGTGATGGTGCGCCGTCTTTCGGCGCTAAGTTGACCGAAGAGCGAACCTTCGCTCGGACATTCTCTCGTGCTCCCGGCCACGATTCTCATTTTAGGTTCAGATAGCCAGAGGAACTGTTCAAATACCAACGATCCTCCCACTCTTACGACCGGGAATAGGGCGCCCGCTCTGCCTTCGTATCTGCATATTCTCCCCCCCGCACTGATCGTAAATCTCGCACCTTCTGCAAGCGCTAGGATCCCAGTTATGATCGGTAGCGTTCCTAGTATGCTTTGGTATCTCCATCTGAACGGTCTTGCAGCTTCGGCTTCGATTGTCACAGTCGCTGCGACGAACCCAAATGCTTTGCATCCCGTCGTTTCGCCTCTCGTTGTTTCGCCGGCCAGGTTCCCGGTGGACTTCGCTATTCTTTCGTTTCCTGTTCCGCTCAATGTGACCCCGGAGCAGATTGTTCTCAGAAATCCGCCTTCTTCTTCGAAGCTGATGTTTGCTCCGGTATCTCTCCGCGCCCCTGGATTTGAGACCTGAACGCTTCTTAGCGCGACCGCAACACCAGCGAACATCGCCATCGCGACCACCGCCACGCATGCGCCGACCCACAACCGAATAAACGTTGCCATGTGACACCCCCATAGACTTCTGCTTAGCTTACTGTCCGAATTCGCCCCAGCCACCAATATAGGGGCTCTCAGCCCCCATGGTCAATCCTTCTGCGCGAAGCTGAACGGGCGCAGCGTCACTCTAATTTTGAGCCCTACGCCTCCTCGTACAGCTCGAGCCGGAACGTGCTCATGTCCACGCCGGCCTCCTGCATCGCTGCGCGCAGGTCGGGATTCTCGAAGAACGCGCGCGCCTGCTCGGCGCTGCCGAAGCGGTGCATGACGAGGACGTCGTCTGCGTCGTCGGCGGAGCGGTAGACGGCCTTGTCGGTGACGCCCCCGTCGCGCTGCAGGTCGGCGACGGAGTCGTAGACACGGCGCCAGGCGTCGTAGTCGGCGACGTGGTGGCGTACGAACGTGGTGGTCATGGCTTCAGCTCCTCGTCGATTGTCGCGGGGTGCGACTTCGCACCATGATGCGGCCCCATCGAGGAGCACGCCTCCCCTCGATCGGGTGAGGGAGCAGCTGGGACTGCCTGCGAGGATGGACCGCGTGCAGCTGCTGATCCTCGCGTTCGACGCGGCGCTGTACCCCACGCTGCTCGCGGCGGTGGTGATCCTGCTGGCGCAGGAGCGCCCGGTGCGGCTTTTGGGCGCCTACCTCGCGGGCGGATTGACGATCAGCATCTCGATTGGGCTCGTGATCGTCTTCGCGCTCGACGGCTCCGGATCGGTGAGCAACGAGCAGGCGGTGCTGAGCGTGGGGGCGGACCTCGCGATCGGCGGCCTCGCCCTGCTGGCCGCGGTCGCGCTCTCGCTGCGCGCCGACGAGCGCCTGCGCGAGCGCCGGCGCCGCAGGCGCCCGCAGCCGCCACCCGACCCGGATGCGGTCGAGCGCGACCCGTGGTCCCAGCGGATCCTCGCGCGCGGCTCGACGCCGATCGTCTTCATCGCCGCGATGGCGATCAACCTGCCCGGCGCGGCCTACCTGATCGCGCTGAAGGACATCGCGGCCGGCAACCACTCCACGGCTGACGCGATCGCGCTCGTCGTGCTGTTCAACGCGATCATGTTCCTGCTCGCCGAGATCCCGCTCGCCGGCCTGCTGCTCGCGCCCGAGCGCACGAACGCGCTCGTCGCGCGCATGGACGCGTGGATCTCCGGCCACAGCCGGCAGATCGCGATTCTGCTGTGCGTCGTGCTCGGCGCCTACCTCGTCGCGCGCGGGATCACGAACGCCTAGCTCGCTCTGCGGCCGGGGCGCCCGGTGTGCGGCGGCTCCTGGTGCGGAGGCTCGTGATTGGGCGGCTCGTGATGGTGCGCCGCCTGGTGGTGCGCCGCCTGGTGTTGCAGGTTGGCCTTGTGCACGCCGGCGGCGATCTTCTGCGCGGTGTAGGTCCCGCGGATGCCGAAGTAGGTGCCCACGAGCGCCGCGATCACGCCGGACACCGCGCCGACGGCGGTCGTGACCTGCGTCGCCGTCTTGTAGTGGAGCACGGCCACGACGAAGACCGCCACGATCGCGACGAGCCCCGCGATCACCACCCATGCCGCCCACGACGGCTCCTGCATGGTCTTGTCCACCGGCTCGTGCTGCGCTTCGGCCATCGCTGCCTCCCCGTCGTCAGTGAAGGGCCGAACCTACCGCAGCCCGCCTGGCCCGCGCTCCCGCCTCGGTCGTGCCCGGCTGGATCACGGCTTTCGCCAGATGGAGCAGGATCTGGGGCGCGATCCTGTGCGAAACCTCCACGAGCAACAGTTGCGCGCCAGGCATGTCGATGATGCCTGCGTGGGAAGGTCTCGCTCGGCCCGGCAGGGGCGCGTGGTGGTCGCAGCTGCGTGTCTGTTCGCAGCGATCTTCGTCGGGCGCGTGCTCGACGGGTCGTCTTCGAGCGGGCTCACGATCCTGTACGTGCTGCCCGTCGTGCTCGTCGGCGTCGAGCTCGGGCGTCGGGCCGGCATCGCCGCCGGGCTCGTCGCGTTCGGCCTCTTCAGCGCTTGGGCGCCGTCCTCGCCGGTCGACGTGCCGATCTCCGCCTACGTCACACGCGCGGTCGTGTTCGCGATCGTCGGCGCGGTCGCCGGCCACCTCGCCGATCGACTGCACGCCGCGCTCGCGAGCGCGCATGCGAGCGCGCGGCACTTCGAGCTCACGCGCGACCTGCTGTGCACGGTCACGTTCGACGGCTACATCACACATCTGAACGGCAGCTGGGAGGCGATCCTCGGCTGGTCGCGCGAGGAGCTGATGGCGCGCCCGTTCATCGACCTCGTGCATCCCGACGACCTCGAGCGCACGCAGGTCGAGGCGCTGCGCGCGACGCGCGGCGACTTCAGCGCGAGCTTCGCGAACCGGTATCGCACGAAGAGCGGGGACTGGCGCTGGATCGAGTGGTCCTCCCAGCTCGATCCGGACGAGCAGCTGATCCACGCCGCCGCGCGCGACGTGACCGACCGGATGGAGGCCGAGCAGGCGCAGCGCGAGGCGGAGGAGCGCTTCCGCCGCGCGTTCGACGACTCCGCCACCGGCATGGCCGTCGTCGGCGTCGCGGCCGAGCAGGGCGAGGTGCTGCTCGACGCGAACGACAGCCTCGCGCGGATCTTCGGCTGCGAGCGCTCCGAGCTCGTCGGCTCGCGTGCCCTCGCGGACCTGATCGACCCGGCGCACGCGCCGGCGGTCGCGCGCGGCACCGAGCGGCTGCTGCGCGGCGACGACTCCGTGCACCGCTGCGAATGCCGGATGGTGCGCCCCGACGGCGTCCGGATCTGGCTCGGTCTGACCGCGTCGCTGGTGCGCGACACGCAGGGCGCGCCGCTCTATCGGCTCGTGCAGGTGCTCGACGTGACCGAGCGCAAGAGCGCCGAGGAGCGCCTGCGCTACCTCGCCGATCACGACCCGCTGAGCGGCGTCTTCAACCGCCGCCGCTTCGAGCAGGAGCTGCAGCGCGAGCTCGACCGCGCCGACGGGCGTCACCGGCGCAGCGTCGTGCTGCTGTTCGACGTCGACGACTTCAAGGCGATCAACGACACCTACGGCCACGCCACGGGCGATGCGGTGATCGCGCGCTTCGGCGACGTGCTGCGCACGCGCTTGCGCACGACCGACGTCGGCGCGCGCCTCGGCGGCGACGAGTTCGCGATCCTCGCGCGGCGCTCCGACCTCGCGGGCGCGACCGAGCTCGCGCACAGCGTGCAGGCCCTCGCCGCGGAGCAGCTTGCCGGCATCATCGGCGACGGCAACGGCCAGGTGACGCTCAGCGTCGGGCTCGCGCTGGTCGGCGGCGAGGCGAGCCGGACGGTGGACGCCGTCCTCGGCGACGCCGACGCTGCGCTGTACGAGGCCAAGCGCGCCGGCAAGAACCGCGTCGTCGGGGGTCCCTCCGGCGAGCGCGTGGTGGTGCTCGAGCCGACGCCGTAGGCTTCCCGTCTCCGATGGGGATCGTCGTCTACGAGAAGCGCACCTGCTCGACGTGCCGCAAGCTGGCGGAGCTGCTCGCCGCACGGGGCGTCGCGTTCGAGCGTGTGGAGTATCAGGACGTCGGCTTGAGCGAGGGCACGATCCGGGAGTTGCTCGCGAAGGCCGGCATCTCCGCTGCCGACGCGCTCCGCATGCGCGAGGAGGGCGCCGCCGAGTTGGCTGCGGCAGGCGACGAGGACGCGATCGTTCGCGCAATGGCGGAGCGCCCCGCGCTGCTCCAGCGCCCGTTCGTCGTCAACGGCGCCCGGGCGGTGCTGGCACGCCCCATCGAGCGGGCGCTCGAGATGCTCTGAGGGTCGGATCCCTCAGCGCACACCGCTCTTGCGTGCAACAACGCACACTATGATGGTGTTCAGCTGTGTAGGGTGCTGGCATGAACTCACCGGGCGCAGATGGGAATCGATCAGTAGCAACACGTGACCAGCAGCTGCGTGTCTTCTTCTCTGCCGATCTCGTTAACGGCACAGACTTCAAGAGTCGCCGACCAACCGAGCAATTCCCCCTTGTCGGAGATCGACCTGCGTGGCCCTCGCGCTTCGCGGCCTTCTTCACCGACTTCAATCGCGACTTCGGTGAGGCAGTCGACGCCGAGCGCAGCCGGGTGGGTGCCCAGGGGATCCTGGCCCGCCCCAGGCTTTGGAAGCTCAACGGCGATGAACTCCTCTTCACTGAATTGGTGTATCCGGATGATCACGACCAGGTCGCCGGGTTCGCCTCGTCGGTGCGCGCCTTCATCGACGTCGTCGCGGATCACGATGAGCGAATGGTCCCCGAGGGCACCGGGGTGCATGGCTGCATCTGGACGGCCGGATTCCCAATTCGCAACCGGATGGTCCGCATCTCCCAGGGCGACAGTATCCCGATCATTCGTGACACCAGCACCGACTTCGAGATGGGAGCCTATGCGCCCCCGCCGGCGACGGTCATGGATTACATCGGGCGGGACATGGATCTCGGCTTTCGCCTCGCGGCTGCGACGCCGCCTGGACGGGTGTCATGCTCGCTCGACGTCGCCGGCTATCTGTTCCAGGCACCCGAGCACCGACGTCCAAACGTGTTCCTCGTCGGGTGGCGGCGCCTCAAGGGGATCGGCGGAGGGCACCCGTACCCGTTCCTGCTCGTGGACGTCGAGCCAGAGCCGGCCGAGCGCCATCCATGGGAGCGGGACGACGAGCAGACCTCGGTCGAAATCCGGCGCCTGCTGAACGAGCCCGACACTGTGAGGCTGACGGCTGACCATCTCGGTCGTGTCGCCACCACGCTGCGCGAACAGCTCCCGGATCATTACATCCAGCCATATGCGTCCGACAAGGAGATGGCGAAGGAGCACACGGGGCTGTGGGCGACCGGCCGGGTCCCAGGCGTCCTCGACGTCTCGACCGCCGCGCCGGAGACGCCCGCGCGCGACGACGTCATCTCGGTGCTCCCGTCGAGCGTTCCCACGATCACGATGGACGATCTCAACCAATTGCAGATGTTGCTGCAAACGGAGGACGGGCTCGTCGCCAGCCTGCGGAAGGTCCTCGATGAGATCGTGGATCACGAGGCGTACTCGCGATGGGAGATGGAGCCCCAATTCGAGGGACGCTTGTTTCGGATGCCGCCAGGGTTGATCTTCGTCGGCGACGAGCAGCGCCGACTGCTGGAGAAGCTGCGGCTCGTCGAGGACGACGTCCTGCGGGTGAAGATCAACCGCGTCGGATCGCAGCTCTTCCTCACGGACGGCCTGTGGGTCTCGGGCGAGATCCGCGCGATGCCCTTCCATGACGAGAGTGATCTGCTTTGGAGCGCGTGCGAGCGACTCGGGTGGCGCGATTGGCCGACGTGCGTCGTCGATCCCGCCACCGGCTGCGGCCACAGTCTGCTTCGGTACGACGACGCGGCCGTGCGACGCCACGGCTTCGACATCAACGCGCGCTCCATCAGCTACGCGGCCATCAATCGCATGCTCAACAGTGTTGGATTCACCGTGCTGGGCCTCAGCAACATCGAGGCCGGGCTGCCGTGCGTGTTCGAGCAGGGCATCGACGAGCGTGTGCTCGCGGTCGTCAACATGCCGTTCGCGCTCGTTCCGGAGCCCGACCTGCTGCCCCGCAGCGCGGCGGGTGGGCGCTACGGGTGCGAGCTCACCCTGAAGGCGGTCGACCAGATCGCCAAGCTTGCGACGACGCTCGCGGGAGCGTCCAGTTTGCGCTGCCTGCTGCTCACGTACACGCTGGGTCGTCTGGCCGAGGACGTGTGGATGGTTCCGGACTATGTCGCCGATGTGTTCGGCGCAGACCGGTGCACCTTTCGACTGTGCGAGGAGGAAATGCTGTGGCGCATCAACGGCCGGAAGGAGCAGCCGAATCCGATGCCACTGGAGTTGCTCGAGCTCAAGGCGTCCTGCAGGTTCTACGTGCGATATGACGCTGATCGGGCGGCGGTCGCGGCGCGCTACCGTACGCTCACGCGCGACCTGCTCGCGGAGGGGTGGGATCACCTCGGATACGGCGTCGTGGCGATCGACGCCGAAGGAGGCACGGGCGCGAAGGCGCTGCACGACGGGCGCGTGTGGGAGAGTGCCGGTCGATGAGCGGACCTGCACTGCGCTCGTGGCACCAGGCGAAGACGCCGGATGCGATCCGCGTCGGCGGGCGGCATTTCGGCTCGGCGTCGCCTGAGCCGATCGACCACGCGACGCCGGAGACCACAGCGAACGGTGGAGCGCTTGACGCGCTAATCGAAGCTGCCCGCGTCGGGGATGACCGGCCTGCGCACGCGCAGTTGCTCACCTCGCTTGGCGCTGAGCACCTGCGTGCGGGACGCTTCGACTGGGCGACGGAGGCCTTCAGCGAGGCGCTCGAGGACTGGAAGGCTGTGAGCGATGCGGACGGACAGGCCTCAGCGGTTTGTAATGTCGCGCTCGCGGTCGCCCGTCGGGGCGGCTGGGCCGCGGCGCAGGCTCAACTTGAGGCGCTCGCGGTTCCCGACGCTCGGCTCGGGGGCGTCCGCGACGTCAACCTCGGCGTGTTGACGATGCAGGGCGGCGATTTCGCGGCAGCCCTGGATTGCTTTGATCGAGCCTTCGCCGTCGGGCGGGAGCTCGATGACGACCCGCTCAAGGCCGCTGCGCTCAACAATGCCGCGCTCGCGTACGCACTCGCCGGCAACGTCGGCGAGGCGTCGCCGCTGCTGGAGCGTGCGGCGTTGCTTGCGCAGCGAATCCCCGACCGGATCGGTAACGCTCGTGCATACAACAACATCGGTGTCCTGAACTTTCAGGCCGGTCGACTGTTCGAGGCGATTCCCTACTTCGAGATGGCGCTCTCGCTCGTTGAGGAGTCGGGCGATCGTCCTGCGATCCTCGAGATCCTCAACAACAACGTGCTGGCATTCGAGCAGCAGTACCTCGAGCCCGCGACAGCCTTCCGTACGGCGTTCCAGGCTGCGTTGGACGCCGGCGATCGTCCGCACGCCGACCGCTTCGTCGACGCCGCATCGATGACGATGCCGACGACGAGGGACGGCGCTGGCGCAAGCGAGCTGGAACCCGGTCAGGGCGAGGTGCTCTCGCGCGCTCGCGCGCTGCTCTGGTGCGCGCTCGCCAGGTGCTGAAGCACTACGTTCGTGCGTCTCCGCGCAGCAGCGATCGGATCCGCTTCGCGGAGACCTTCTCGCGCGTGCCGAGCGACTGGGCGAACTCGGAGACCCGCAGCTCCTCGATGAGCCACGGGACCTTCTGGACCTCTGGCGGCGGAGTGACTCCGGGTGCCAGCCTGGCCTGTCGCGCCGCGTACGCAGCTTCCAGCTCCTCGATGACCTGCATCCGCGCGGCGTCCGCGGCGGGGGCCTCGATCAGGCGCTCGAGCCGGCGCAGGGTGGCGCGCAGGTACCGCTCGATGTCGACGATCCGCTGGCCGGCGTCGGTGATGAAGCCGGGGTGAACGAGGCGCGCGAGCTGGCGCTCGACGTCGTCGCGCGCATCGCACAGCGGCCCGCTCGTCGCCGCGCGCAGCGGCGCCAGCCGCTCGCGCACCTCGCGCTCCACCGCCAGAACCCGCACGACGACGGCCACCAGCTCGGCCGTCCGCTCCGCCAGGTTCCCGGCGACGTGGGCGCGCAGCGCAGCGAACGCCGCCTCGTCCCAGGCCGGGCCGCCGCCCTCGACGACCAACGCGTCACAGGCGGCGTCGAGCGCGTCCACGACGACTGCGCGCACGCTCCCGTGCGGCGCCCCGGTCAACGCGAGCTGCGTCGTCCCGTCCACGTGGTCGAGCGCGTAGCGCACCGTCTGCGGCATCGTCAGCAACAGCAGCCGCCGCGTCCCGACGCGCATCGCCGCCGCCTGCGCCTGCGGCGTGTCGAACGTGCGCACGCCGACGGCGACCTGCTCGTCGACCAGCGCCGGATACGCCTGCACCGCGCCGCCGGTGCCCGGTACCGTCACCGCGCGGGGCAGCGACCCGATCGTCCACGCGCTCAGCCCGTGGCGCTCCAGCTCGGGCGCCGCGGCCCGCAACTCATCGCGCAGCCGGGGCCGCACCGCCTCGCGCAGCGCGTCGAGGTCCTCGCCTGAGGCGATCTCCTCGCCGTGCTCGTCATCGACGCGGAAGCGCATCCGCAGGTGCGCCGGCAGCCGCGCGAGATCCCAGGCGCCGCGCTCGATCTGGACGCCGCGCAGCTCCGCCAGCGCGCGCTCCAGCGCGTCGAGCAGCGGCGCCGACCGTGCGGGCATGCGCGCGAGCGCCTGCGCCGCGACCTCGGGGGCCGGCACGAGCTGGCGGCGCAGCTCCTTCGGCAGCGAGCGCAGGAGGGTCGTCACCAGCTCCAGCCGCAGGCCCGGCACGAGCCATTCGAACCCGTCCGGCCGCAGCCCGCCGAGCGCGGCCAGCGGCACGCGCGCGGTCACGCCGTCGTCCGGGGAGCCCGGGGCGAAGCGGTAATCGAGCGCCAGCCTCAGCTCGCCCTGGCGCCATGCGCCCGGCCACTCGCGCGCGTCGACCGCCGCCGCGGCCTCCGCATCCACCAGCAGCGCGCGCGGCATCGTCAGCCGGTCGGGCTCGCTGCGCTGCTGCTCGCGCCACCAGCGGTCGAAGTGCGAGCCCGACACGACGTCCGCCGGGATCCGCTCCTCGTAGAAGTCGCACAGCACCTGCTCGTCGACGAGGATGTCGCGCCGGCGCGCGCGGTGCTCGAGCGCCTCCGCCTCGCGCAGGCGCCTCCGGTTCTCCTCGAGGAAGCGGTGCCGGGCGTCCCAGTCGCCCTCCACGAGCGCACGGCGGATGAACAGCAGCCGCGAGAGGCGCGGGTCGATCCCGCTGTAGGACACCATCCGCCCGGCGACGATCGGCAGCCCGTACAGCGTCACGCGCTCGCTCGCGACGACCGCTGCGCGCCGCCGTTCCCAGTGCGGCTCGCCGTAACTGCGCTTGATCAGGTGACCGGCGAGCGGCTCGACCCACGCCGGGTCGATGCGCGCGGCGGTGCGGCCCCACAGGCGCGAGGTCTCGACCAGCTCGGCGACCATCGTCCACTCCGGTGGTCGACGCGCGAGCCCGGAGCCGGGGGAGAGCGCGAATCTCGCGCCGCGGGCGCCCAGGTAGTCGCGGCGCCCTTCCTTCACGCCCACATGCGAGAGCAGCCCCGCGAGCACGGCGACGTGGATCTGGTCGGGTTCGGCGGGCGTCCGGTTCAGCGTCACGCGCGCGCTCTTGGCCGCGCCCCGCAGCTGCCCGACGAGGTCCTGCCACTCGCGCACGCGCAGGAAGTGCAGGAACTCCTCGCGGCAGCGCTTGCGGAACTGGCTGCCCGACAGTGCCTGCTGCTGCTCGCGCAGGTAGCGCCACAGGTTCAGGTAGGCGAGGAAGTCCGAGCGCTCGTCGGCGAAGCGCGCGTGTTGGGCGTCGGCCGCCTGCTGGGCATACCCGTCCCCGCCCACCCGCTCGCGCGGGTCCTGGATCGAGAGCGCGGCGGCGATCACGATCACCTCCTCCGCGCAGCCGAGGCGGTCGGCCTCGAGCACCATGCGGCCGAAGCGCGGGTCGAGCGGCAGGCGCGCGAGCCGGCGCCCGAGCGGGGTCAGGCGTCTGTCGGCGTCGAGCGCGCTCAGCTCCTGCAGCAGCGTGACGCCGTCGCGCACCTGGCGGCCGTCGGGCGGCTCGAGGAACGGGAACGCCTCGACGTCGCCGAGGCCGAGCGCCGCCATCTGCAGGATCACCGACGCGAGGCTCGTGCGCAGGATCTCCGGTTCGGTGAAGCGCGGGCGCGCGGCGAAGTCCTCCTCTCCGTAGAGCCGCACGCAGACGCCGTCCGACGTGCGCCCGCAGCGGCCCTTGCGCTGGTCGGCGCTCGCCTGCGAGATCGCCTCGATCGGCAGCCGTTGGACCTTCAGCCGCGCGCTGTAGCGGCTGATCCGCGCCGTGCCGGGGTCGACGACGGCGCGGATCCCCGGCACCGTCAGCGACGTCTCCGCGACGTTCGTGGCGAGCACGACGCGGCGCTTGGCGTGCGATTGGAAGACGCGCTGCTGCTCGACGCTCGAGAGCCGTGCGTAGAGCGGCAGCACCTCGACGCGCGCGCCGAGCTGGCCGCGCAGCAGTTCGGCGGTGTCGCGGATCTCGCGCTCGCCGCTGAGGAACACGAGCACGTCGCCGGTGTCTTCGCGCAGCAGCTCGTCGACCGCGGCGGCGATCGCGTCAGCCTGGTCGAGCTCGGGCGGGGGCGGGCGATGGCGGACCTCGACCGGGTAGGTGCGCCCGGAGACCTCGACGATCGGCGCGCCGCCGAAGTGGCGGCTGAAGCGCTCGGGGTCGATCGTCGCGCTCGTGACGATCAGCTTCAGCTCGGGCCGGCGCGGCAGTATCTGCGTCAGGCAGCCGAGCAGGAAGTCGACGTTGAGGGAGCGCTCGTGCGCCTCGTCGACGATGATCGTGTCGTAGCGGCGCAGCTGGCGGTCGTGCTGGATCTCGGCGAGCAGCAGGCCGTCGGTCATCAGCCGCACGAGCGTCTCCTCGCCCGAGCGGTCGTTGAAGCGGATCGCGTAGCCGACGGCCCCGCCGAGCGGGACGTTCAACTCCTCGGCGATCCGCGCGGCGACGGTGCGCGCGGCGAGTCGGCGCGGCTGCGTGTGGGCGATCATGCCGCGCACGCCGCGCCCCAGCTCGAGGCACAGCTTCGGCAGCTGCGTCGACTTGCCGGAGCCCGTCTCGCCGGCGACGATCGTCACCTGGTGGGCGCGGATCGTCTCCAGCAGGTCCTCGCGCCGCGCGCTGACGGGCAGCTCGGGCGGGTAGGAGATCGCGGACGGGACGGCCGCGCGCCGGCGCGCGATCCGCGCCTCGGCGCCCTTGCGCCGCGCCGTCACCTGCTCGGGAGGCGATGACACCTCCCGAGCATAGGGACGCCTAGCTTCCGATCACCAGATAGAACGTGCGGTCGGCGGCTGCTGCGGCCGTCGACAGCGTGCGCACGAGCACGTGGGTGTTGTCGTTGACGCCGGGGCAATTGAGCCCGCCGGGGTTGTTGGCGTTGCCGCCGCACGGCGCGACGTCGACGAGGCCCGCAAGGCCGCCGATGTTCAGCGTAGCCGTGAGCGGACGCTTGACGGCGCTCTGGCCGGTGTCGATGTTGTAGACGCCGGTGCCGGTGCGCGTGACGTCGCCGAAGCCGCCGGAGTCGGCGAGCTTGGTCGCGCCCGTCGTCGTGCCTTGGATGAGGATCCAGCGCACCGGCCCGCCGAAGTCGCTCGCGGACTTGCCGCCGAGCTTGTCGGCGTTTGCGGCGTGATCGGCGTTCACGGCGCTCGGGACCTTGCCGAACGACGAGAGCTTGATCTGCTTGTCGGTCAGCGTGTCGTTCGCGATCTGCTTGCCCGTGATCGAGCCGCTCTTGATCTGCTTGCCGGTCAGCGAGCCCTTCTTGACGTCCTTGCCGGTGATCGTGCCGTTCTTGATGTTCTTGCCGGTGATCGTGAACGCGGCGTACGAGCTGCCGCCGAGCGCGACGAACAGTGCGACCAGCGCGACGACCATGCTGGCCGACGGACGTCGCAGATGGATCCTGCGCATGGGGGAGAACCTCCTGGCTGTGGGCCGTATCTCGAACGCCTTCCCAACCGTGGCGTCCGTGAATCGCACCCTATACCGCTTGACGCCTCGCTCCCGCTGGTGGAGTATCGGCATGTGTACGACTACGTTCTGGTGGGGGCGGGATCGGCCGGGTGCGTGCTGGCTGCACGGCTGACGGAGGACCCGGACGTCAGCGTCCTGCTGCTCGAGGCGGGCGGGCCCGACGCGAACGAGAACATCCACGTCCCGCTCGGCTACCTGAAGCTCGGCGGCACCGAGCTCGACTGGGGCTACTTCACCGCGCCCGAGCCGCGCTGCAACGGCCGGCGCATCGCGCTGCCGCGCGGCAGAGTGCTCGGCGGCTCCTCCTCGGTCAACGCGATGGTCTACATCCGCGGCAACCCGCGCGACTACGACGACTGGGAGGTGCCCGGCTGGGCCTGGGCGGACCTGCTCCCGTACTTCCTCAAGGCCGAGGACAACGAGCGCGGCGCCTCGCAGTGGCATGGGGTCGGCGGCCCGCTCGCCGTCTCCGAGCAGCGCTCGGGCAACCGGATCTCGCTCGCGTTCGTCGAGGCCGGCGTGCAGGCCGGGCTGGTGCGCAACGCGGACTTCAACGGGCCGGCGCAGGACGGCGTCGGCATGTACCAGGTGACCCAGCGCGGCGGGATGCGCGCGAGCGCGTCGGTCTCCTACCTGCACCCGGCGATGGTGCGGCCGAATTTGACGGTGATGCCGTACATGCAGGTGAGTCGCGTGTTGTTCGACGGCACGCGCGCGGTCGGCGTGGAGGCCTCGCAGCTCGGCCAGGCGCAGGAGCTGCGCGCCGCGCGTGAGGTGATCCTCTGCGGCGGCGCGTTCAACTCGCCGCAGCTGCTGATGCTCTCCGGCGTCGGCCCGGCCGAGCACCTGACGCTGCGCGAGATCGAGGTGCTGCTCGACGCGCCGGCGGTGGGGGAGAACCTCTCCGACCACGCCGCCAGCTACTGCGTCTGGACGACGCCCGAGCCGGAGAGCCTGCTGCTCGGCCGCGAGCCGGCGGCGCTCGAGCAGTTCATGGCGAGCCAGACGGGGCCGCTGGCCTCGAACCTCGCCGAGGCGGGCGGCTTCGTGCGCGTCGAGCCGGGTGCGTCCGCGCCGGACGTGCAGTTCCACGTCGCGCCGGTGCAGATCGTCGACGAGGGCCTCGGCGAGACGGAGGAGCACGGCGTGTGGGCCTCGCCCTGCCTGCTGACGCCGGAGTCGCGCGGCAGCGTGCGGCTGGCGTCGAGCGACCCGACCGCCAAGCCGATCGTCCGCAACGACTTCTACGCGCACGAGGCCGACCTGACGCGGATGGTCGCCGGGCTGCGGCGGATGCTGGAGATCTGCGCCCAGCCGGCGATCGCGCCCTACTGCGCGCAGCCGTTCACGCTGCCCGCCGGCGACTCCGACGAGGCGCTGCGCGCCCATGTCGCTGCGACGACGTTCCCGATCTACCACCCGGTTGGCACGTGCGCGCTCGGGTCGGTGGTGGACGAGCAGCTGCGCGTCCAGGGCGTCGAGGGCCTGCGCGTCGTCGACGCCTCCGTGATGCCGGTCGTCCCGCGCGGCAACACGAACGCCCCCACGATCGCGATCGCCGAGCGCGCGGCGGACCTGATCAAGGGCGAGACGCCGCTGCGTGCCGAGGCCGGCACCGACGCGCACGCCGCCGCATAGTTCCCGTCCGTACATCGGCACACGTCGGTAATGCGTCCGGCGCGGCGACCTCGTAGCGTTGGGGCGATGGACGGCAACGAGCCCGCGGTCAGCGTCAGCGGCCTGAAGAAGTCCTTCGGCGACGTGCGGGCGCTCGACGGCGTCGACCTCACGGCGCAGGCGGGCACGGTGCTTGCACTGCTCGGACCCAACGGCGCCGGCAAGACGACCGCGGTGCGGGTGCTGACGACGCTGCTGAAGCCCGACGCGGGCACGATCCGCGTCGTCGGGCTCGACGCGGTCAGGGACGCCGCCAAGCTGCGTGAGCGGATCGGCCTCGCGGGTCAGTACGCGGCGATCGACGAGAACCTCACGGGCGAGGAGAACCTGACGATGGTCGGGCGCCTCTACGGCATGAAGCGCGCCGCGGCGAAGCAGCGGGCCGGGGAGCTGCTCGCGCGCTTCGAGCTGGACGACGCGGGCAAGCGTCCGGCCAAGACGTACTCCGGCGGCATGCGTCGCCGGCTCGACCTCGCCGCGGCGCTCGTCGCGCGCCCGCCGGTGCTGTTCCTCGACGAGCCGACGACGGGCCTGGACCCGCGCAGCCGCCTCGCGCTGTGGGGCACGATCGAGGGGCTCGTCGCCGACGGCACGACGGTGCTGCTGACGACCCAGTACCTCGACGAGGCCGATCGGCTCGCCGACACGATCGCCGTGATCGACCACGGCCGTGTGATCGCCGACGGCACCTCCGACGAGCTGAAGGACCGCGTCGGCGGCGAGCGGCTGGAGATCGAGCTCGCGGACGCCGCGATGGCGCCGGCGGCGATCGAGGCGCTCGCGTCGCTCTCCGACGAGCGCCCGGCGATCGAGGAGGCGGTCGTCAAGCTGAGCGTGCGCGAGCGCACGGGCGCGATCGTCGAGGCGGTGCGCCGGCTCGACGAGGCCGGCGTCGGCGTCGAGGACCTCGCGCTGCGCCGCCCGACGCTCGACGACGTCTTCCTCACGCTCACCGGCCATGTGGCCGAAGAGGTCGCCGAGGAGCAGGAGCAGGACCAGCGGCGGGAGCGCCAACCGGCATGAGGCGGCTCGTCACCGACACGCTGATCGTCGCCGAGCGCAATCTCGTGCGGCTCCCGCGCGCGCCCGACCTGCTGCTCGCGTTCACCGTCCAGCCGGTGATGTTCGTGCTGCTGTTCGTCTACGTCTTCGGCGGGGCGATCAGCACGCCCGGCTACAGCTACGTCGACTACCTGATCCCCGGCATCATCGTGCAGAACATCGCCTTCGGCGGCTTCGTGACCGCGCTGGGCCTCAACGAGGACCTGCACAAGGGCCTGATCGACCGCTTCCGCTCGCTGCCGATGGCGCGCCCGGCGGTGCTCGCGGGCCGCACGCTCGCGGACGTGGTCACGAACTCGCTGTCGGTCACCGTGCTGATCACGACCGGCCTGATCATCGGCTTCACGTTCAACGCGAGCGCGGTCGAGATCGTCGGCGGATTCGGCGTGCTGCTGCTGTTCGGCTACGCCTTCTCGTGGGTCTTCGCGCTGCTCGGGCTGCTCGTCTCCTCGCCGGAGTCGGCCAACTCGCTCGGCTTCATCGCCGTCTTCCCGCTCACGTTCATCTCCTCGGCGTTCGTGCCCGTCGCCTCGATGCCGGCCGCGCTGCAGTGGTTCGCGAACATCAACCCGTTCACGATCGTGGTCGACGCGATGCGCGCGCTGTGGCTGGGCGCCCCCGCCGGCAACGACGTCTGGGGCGCGGTCGCCTGGTCGCTGGGGATCATCGCCGTCTTCGCCCCGCTCGCCGTCGCGCGCTACCGCAGCGCGGCTGGGCGCTGACGCCCAACCAGGGCGCCGGCGCTCGCTAGCATCCGCGCCATGCGGATCCGGCGCCCCCGTCGCAGGACGCTGCTCGCCGCGGCCCTTGCCGCGTTCGGCGCGCTCGTGCTGATCGTCGCGGTCGCGAACGCGGTCGTGCTGCTGGGTGCGGGCGACGGCAGCAGCGTCGCCGACGCGCCGCACGCCCAGGTCGCGCTGCTGCTCGGCGCGAAGGTCGAGCCCGACGGCACGCCCTCGCCGATGCTGCGCGATCGCATCGCCGTCGCGGCGCGGCTCTATCGCGCCGGCAAGGTCGAGCGGGTGCTCGCCTCCGGCGACCACGGCACCGTCGCCTACGACGAGGTCAATGCGATGAAGCGCGCGCTGATCGCCGACGGGGTGCCCGCGTCCGCGATCTTCACCGACCACGCCGGCTTCGACACGTGGGACAGCGTCGTGCGCGCGCGCAAGGTCTTCGAGGTCACGAGCGCGCTCGTCGTCACGCAGGGCTTCCACCTGCCGCGCGCGGTCTGGCTCGCGCGCCAGGCCGGCCTCGACGCGCACGGCGTCTCCGCCGACCTGAGCGGCTACGGCACGCAGGAGCGCATCAGCCAGGTCCGCGAGGTGCTCGCGCGCGTGAAGGCGGTCGCCCAGGTCGTCACCGACGCGCAGCCGCACGTCCTCGGCAAGCCGGTGCCGATCACCGGCGACGCGCGCGCGAGCGACGGCTAGCCGGCAGGCGGGTCCGCCGCGTCCACGAACAGGTCGACGGCGAGCTCGGCGCCCGGCACGTAGGAGTAGGGCGAGAAGTCGGTGACGCCCTCCTCGGCCAGCACGTCCTCGCACAGGAACGTGTTGCCGGTGCAGTCGCGGCTCGGCCGCGTGAGGATCGCGTAGGCGGCGTCGGCGTAGATCTCCGGGCGCCGCGCACGCTCCATCGCCGCATCCCCGCCGAGCAGGTTCTGGACCGCTGCGGTCGCGATCAGCGTGCGCGGCCACAGCGCGTTGGAGGCGATCCCGTCATCTGCCAGCTCGGCGGCGAGCCCGAGCGCCACGAGGCTCATCCCGTACTTCGCGAGCGTGTAGCCGATGTGCGGACCGAGCCAGCGCGGAGCGAGGTCGATCGGGGGCGAGAGCGTGAGGATGTGCGGGTTCTCGCGGCCGCGCAGGTGGGGGATGCAGGCGCGGCTGACGGCGAACGTGCCGCGCACGTTGATGTCCTGCATCAGGTCGTAGCGCTTGAGCTCGAGCGCCTCCGTGCGGGCGAGGTTGATCGCGCTCGCGTTGTTGACGCAGACGTCGATCCCGCCGAAGCGCTCCACCGCCTGCGCCACCGCGTCGGCGACCTGCTGCTCGTCGCGGATGTCGCCGACGATCGGCAGCGCCCGCCCGCCAGCGGCCTCGATCTGCTCGGCGGCGGTGTAGACGGTGCCCTCGAGCTTCGGGTGCGGCTCGGCGGTCTTGGCGATCAGCGCGACGTTGGCGCCGTCGCGCGCGGCCCGCAGCGCGATCGCGAGGCCGATTCCGCGGCTGGCGCCGGAGATGAAGAGCGTCTTTCCGTTCAGGTTCATCGCGCGAGTCTGGCGGACGCGGGCGTCTGCGGCGCCATCTGCGCCAAAGACCGGGGTGGACGAATGGACGAGCGGGGGTCGAGGGGCAGCGCCGCCGCGCCGACAAGCTGAGTGTGACGGGCATGGAGCTGGCGCACCGCTTCGAGGCGCTCGCAGGGCGCCAGGTCGGCGCACGCCCGCAGACGCCCCTGATCGGCGCTCCGCTGGTGCTCGTGCGGCGGCTCGGCTGGCTGCTCGCGGTGCTCGTCGGCGAGGTGACGACCGTGCTCGTCGTCACGAATCCGAACTTCCGCCTCGCCCACCAGCGCCCCGCGCTGCATGCCCAGATCGCGACCGCTGCGGCGCTCGTCGCGCTGCTCGTCTCAGTCCTCGCGGCAGGGCGCTATCGCCGCCGGCCGGTCGCCGGCGACCTGCTGCTGTCGGTCTCGCTCGCCGTGCTCGGCGCCTCGAACCTGCTGTCGACCGTGATCCCCGCGACGACCGGGCGCCTCCCGGGCGGCTTCGCGACGTGGATGCCCGCCTCGGGCCGGCTGATCGCCGCCGCGCTGCTCGCCAGCGCCGCGTTCAACTCGACGCGGCTGCTGCAGCGCCCCGCGCACGCGGCGCGCGTGCTCGTGGCGGGAACGGTCGGCGGGCTCGCGGCGCTCGCGACCGCGTTGATCGTCTTCGATCCCGCGCCGCCCGGCGCGGTCGGCCCCGCCTACGAGGTGCTCGCCGGCAACCCCGCCTCGATCGCGATCAAGGCGGCCTCGGTCGCGCTGATCGCGATCGCCGCCGCCGGCTTCACGCTGCGCGGGCGCCGCCGGCCCGACTCGTTCACCGTGCTGCTCGGGTGGGGCACGACGCTGCTCGCCTTCGCCTGGCTCAACTACCTGCTCGTCCCGTCGGTCTACGTCGACTGGTTCTACGCCGGCGACGCGCTCGGCCTGCTCGCCTACCTGCTGCTCGCGCTCGGCGCCGTCGCGGAGATCCGCGCCTATCAGCGCGATCGCACGCGGCTGGCGGCGGTCGAGGAGCGCGGCCGGCTCGCGCGCGAGCTGCACGACGGCGTCGCGCAGGAGCTCGTGCACGTCCTGACGCAGGCGCGTCGGCAGTACGTGCAGCGTCCCGGCCCGGAGACGGAGCAGCTCGTCGACGCCGCCGAGCGCGCGCTGCGCGAGTCGCGCGCGGCGATCTCGACGCTGCGCGCGCCGCTCGACGAGCCGCTCCACTTCGCGCTCAAGCGCACCGCCGGCGAGCTCGGCCGCCGCCTCGACCTCGACGTGCACGTCGACGCCGAGCCGGCGGACGTCGCCCCGCCCGTGCGCGAAGCGGTGATGCGGATCGTCGGCGAAGCGCTCACGAACGCCGCTCGCCACGGCCGCGCGCACCACGCCGCGATCGTGCTGCGCGGCGGCGCACACGCCAGCGTGACGGTGCGCGACGACGGCTGCGGCTTCGATCCCGACCCGCAGCGGATCCCCGGCGGCTCCTACGGCCTGGTCTCGATGCGCGAGCGCGCCGAGTCCTTCGGCGGCCGGCTCGCGATCCGCTCCGCTCCCGGCGACGGCACCGAGGTCGAGGTGGCGCTGCCGTGAGCGAGCCCGCGACACGCCACCGGATCCTGCTCGCCGACGACCATCCCGCCGCCCGCGCGGGTGTGCGCGCGGCGCTCGAGGGCAGCGCGTTCGAGGTCTGCGCGGAGGTCGCCAACGGACCGGCCGCGGTCGCGGCAGCGCTGCGCGAGCGCCCGGACATCTGCCTGCTGGACGTGCACATGCCCGGCGGAGGCGGCATCGAGGCGGCCGCCGAGATCGCCGCCCGCCTGCCCGGCACCGCGATCGTGATGCTGACCGTCTCGGCCGAGGAGGACGACCTTTTCGACGCGATCCGGGCCGGCGCCGCCGGCTACCTGCTCAAGGACGTCGATCCGGCGCGGCTGCCGGCGGCGCTGGAGGGCGTGCTCGCGGGCGAGGCCGCGATCCCGCGCCGGCTCGTCGGGCGCATCGTCGAGGAGCTGAGCGATCGCAGCCGCCGGCGCGTGCCGCTCGCGACGCGCGGCGGCGCCGAGCTGACGAGCCGCGAATGGGAGACGGTCGAGCTGCTGCGCGCCGGCGCCACGACGGCCGAGGCCGCCGAGCGCCTCTCGATCAGCCAGGTGACCGTGCGCCGGCACGTCTCCGAGGTGCTGCGCAAGCTGCACGTGCCCGACCGCAGCGCCGCCTTCGAGCTGCTGGGCGCGATGCGCGAGCACCGCGGCCGCTCGCGCGGGTCACTGCGCAAGGCCGCGTCGCAGCGCCTGCACTGAGGCCTGCAGCCGGCTCTCGACGCCGAGCTTGGCGAAGATGCTCGCGACATGGCTCTTGACCGTGTTCGGGCTGATGAACAGCGCCTGCGCGATCGCCGCGTTGTCGTAGCCGTCGACGACCAGGCGCAAGACCTCCAGCTCGCGCTCTGACAGCTCGGGCGCCGCGTCGTCGCCGTCCGCCGCCGGCTCGGCGGCGCGCAGCCGGCGCAGCAGCTCGGGCGCGACGCGGGGCGGGATCACCGCGTCGCCCTCGGCGGCGGCGCGGATCGCCGCGACCACGCGCTCCAGCGGCTCGTCCTTGAGCACGTAGCCGACCGCGCCGGCGAGCAGCGCCTCCAGCATCGCGGCGTCGTCGTCGGTGAGCGAGAGGATCACGACGGGCACCGGGCGCGCGGCGGCCGCGATCGCGCGGGTCGCCTGCACGCCTCCGGGCGCGGGCATGCTGAGGTCCATCAGCACGACGTCGGGATCGAGCTCGGCGGCGAGCCGCACGCCGGCTGCGCCGCCGCTGGCCTCGGCGACGACCTCGATCCCCTGCTCGCCCAGCAGCTGTGCGAGCCCGTGGCGGTAGACGTCGTGATCGTCGACGAGCAGCACGCGCACGGCAGCGGGATCCATGCACGGCACTCTTGCGCGCGCGGCGGCGGAGCGGAGCGCGCGAGCGTTCAGGCGCATGAACGGCGAATACTCCGCCGGGACCATTGAGCAATCAGGGCCCCGCCCGCAAGCTGCTGGGCAGGGAGCACATCAGCTCCAACGTC
Source organism: Conexibacter sp. (assembly GCA_035637995.1). GTDB lineage: Bacteria > Actinomycetota > Thermoleophilia > Solirubrobacterales > Solirubrobacteraceae > Conexibacter. Next base: position 25,007 of record DASRAV010000001.1, read on the forward strand.
AAGGACACGACAAAAGGAGCATCGCTCTCATGCGGAAGCTCACGCGCAAGCGTTTCATCATCCCGTTGGCCACCGTGGCAGTCCTCGCGGTCGCCGGCATCGCAGTGGCGTTCTTCACCTCCTCGGGCACCGGCTCGGGCACGGCCACGGTCGGCTCCGACAACGGCGTGACGATCAGCCCGGTGACGATCACCGGCACGCTCTACCCGAATGGGCCCGCCGCGACGGTCGACTTCACCGTCAACAACGGCTCGTCCGACACCGCGATCCACGTCGACAAGGTCGTCGCGGACAGCATCACGACGAACAAGCCGCTCTGCGACGCCTCGGCGTTCAGCTTCGCGGACGTCACGGTCAACGCCGACGTCCCGGCCAGCGGCTCGAAGAACGGCAGCGGCTCGCTCTCGATGGCCGACAACGGCGCCAACCAGGACGCCTGCAAGGGCGCGACGGTGACGCTGAACCTCAAGCTCGCCAGCTAGGCGAAAGCACTCGGCACGGAAGCCGAAGCGACGGTGGAGGGGCGCACGTCCCCGCGTCCCTCCACCGCTCGTCTCACCCGCCACCTCCTCCTCACTCCACGCCACCTCCCTCACGCGATGCGAAACTTCCTCCGCACGACAGCGAAGAGCGCCAGGGCCAAGCGGCCGCTGACGCTGCTCGGTGTCCTCGCACTGATCGCCGCCGTGGGGGGCGTCGCCTACGCGGCGACGAAGCCGGACACGACCGCTCCGGTCATCACGTTCCTGCGTCCGCTCGACGGCGCCAGCTACAACGCCGCCTCGTGGGCGTCGAACTGCGCCAACCACCCGGGCATGTGCGGCAACACGGCCGACCCGAGCGGCGTCGCCTCCAACGTCGTCTCGCTGCGTCAGCAGAGCACGGGCAAGTGGTGGAACGGCTCCAGCTTCTCCGCCACGAGCGAGCAGTTCAAGACGGTCGACGGCTTCACGAGCTGGCGCTACGCGATCCCCGCGCTGCCGCCGGACGGCGCCTACCTCGTCCACGCCCGCGCGACCGACAAGCTCGGCAACACGACCGCGCCCGCCGCGCAGGTGACGATCGCCTTCACGATCGACACGCACGCGCCGGCCGCGCCGCAGATCGTCGCCGCCCCGGCGAGTCCGTCCCCCTCCAAGTCGGCGACGTTCACGTTCGCCTCCGAGGCGGGCGCGACGTTCCTGTGCAAGCTCGACGGCGCCGCCTACGCGGCCTGCGCGAGCACGACGACGTTCAGCAGCCTCGGCGACGGCCAGCACACCGTCGCGGTCGAGGCGAAGGACGCGGCCGGCAACGTCGGTCCCGCGACCTCGCGCACCTGGGTCGTCGACACGAAGGCGCCGCCGAAGCCGACGCTCACGCAGAAGCCGGCCAACCCGTCGAGCTTGGCCGACGCGACGTTCGGCTTCACCGACACGGAGGCCGGCGTCGCCTTCCAGTGCCGGGTCGATGGCGCCGCGTACGCCGGTTGCACGAGCCCGACCGCCTACCACGGCCTCTCCGCCGCCACCCACCACTTCGACGTGCGCGCGCTCGACGCCGCCGGCAACGCGAGCGCGGCGACGGGCTACGACTGGAAGGTCACCACGCAAACGGGCCTGCCGTTCAGCGTCAGCGGCAACCTCAGCGGCCTGCTGGCGCCCGGTCTCTCCGGCGCGCTGCACCTGACGATCAGCAACCCCAACAGCGACCCGATCCTCGTCACGAGCCTCACGGTCGCGGTGCAGTCCGGCAGCACGAAGGCCGGCTGCGACGGGCCGACGAACCTGCAGATCGTGCAGTCGAACGCGTCGGCGGCGAATCCGCTGACGGTGCCCGCGCACGGCAGCACGAGCCTGCCGAGCGGCGGCGTCAGCGCCCCGCAGGTGCAGATGAAGAACCTGCCGGTGAGCCAGGACGCCTGCAAGGGCGCGACGTTCACGTTCGCCTACGGCGGGAGCGCGCACTCATGAGCCGTCGCGCGCGCCGCATCGCCGTCGTCGTCGTGACGCTCGTGCTCGTGTGCGCGGCCGCCGCCTCGGCGTACTACACCGCACACGGCAGCGGCCACGCGAGCACGGGCGTCGGGACGCTCTCGGCGCCCGGCATCGCGAGCGCGACGCCCGGCGCCGGGACGGTCGCGTTGAGCTGGTCGGCCGTGACGCCGCCCGCCTCTGGGTCGGTCACCTACTACGTGCGCCGCGACGGCGCGGCGGCGAGTGCCGCCTGCCCGAGCCAGGCCGCGCCGACCGGCGTCACGTCCTGCACGGACACCGGCGTCCCGGTCGGGACCCACACCTACACCGTCACCGCCGTCTGGCGCACGTGGACCGCCGCGAGCGCCGGCGCGAACGCGACCGTCGCCTCCGGGCCCGTCGCCTCGCTCGTCGTCTCCACCCAGCCGGGCGGCACGATCACGGGCGGCACCGCCTTCCCGACGCAGCCGGTCGTCACCGCCAAGGACGCGAGCAACAACACGGTGCTCAACTACTCCGGCACGGTCGCCCTCGCGATCACGAGCGGGACCGGCGCCACCGGGGCGGCGCTGAGCGGCTGCAACGGCACGCTCGCGAACGGCGTCACGACCTTCAGCGGCTGCAAGATCGACAAGAGCGGCACGAACTACCGCCTGACCGCGAGCGACGGTACGCGCACGGTCGACACGAACCAGTTCAACGTCACCGTCGGCCCGCTCGCGCAGCTCGCGTTCACGCAGCAGCCATCCGGTGCGGTCGCCGGCACGGCGTTCACCACGCAGCCGAAGGTGACCCAGCAGGACGCCGGCGGCAACACGGTCACGACGGGCGGCAGCGCCGCCACGCTCACGATCGCGAGCGGCACGGGCACCGTGGGCGCGGTCCTGAGCACCTGCTCCGGGGCGTTCAGCAACGGCGTGACGACGTTCTCCGGCTGCAAGCTCGACAAGAGCGGTTCCGGCTACCAGCTGCACGCGACCGACGGCACGCGCATCACGGACAGCGCGGCGTTCGCCGTCTCCCCGGGCGCGATGGCGAGCCTCGCCTTCACGACGCAGCCGTCGAACGGCACCGGCGGGATCGCCTTCCCGACGCAGCCGGTCGTGACCGCGTTCGACTCCCAGGGCAACGTCGCCACGGGCTACGCGGGCACCGTCACGCTGACACTGCGCAACGGCGGCGCGGGCTCCGCGCTCAGCGGCTGCTCCGGCTCGCTGCTGAACGGCGTGACGACGTTCACCGGCTGCAAGGTCAACCTCGCCGACACGGGTTACAAGCTGCGCGCGAAGGACGGCAGCCCGCAGGTCGACAGCAACGCCTTCGACATCACGACCGGGCCGCTCGCCGCGCTCAGCGTCTCGACGGACAGCACGCCGACGGCCGGCACCGGCACCGACGTCGTGGTCACCGCGGTCGACGCGGGCGGCAACACCGTCACGAGCTACACGGGCTCGCACAGCATCACGTTCGGCGGCGCCTCCGCCGGCCCTGTCAGCGGCACGCTCCCGACCGTCGTCAACAGCACGGGCAGCGCGATCAACTTCGGCTCGGCGACGACGCTCTCGTTCGCCGGCGGCATCTCCTCGACGACCGGCAGCTCCGGGACGATGACCCTGCGCAAGGCCGAGACGACGAGCATCACCGCCACCGACGGCACGCTCACGAGCGGCGCCGGGTTCGCCGTCGCCGTCTCGCCGGGCGCGGGCGCGAGGATCGCCTTCACCGGCGCGACGGTCAGCGCCGGAACGCTCGGTTCCTGTTTCTTCACCTGCTCGGTCACCGCGATCGGCACGGCCGGCGGCACGTTCACGGCGCACATCAGCATCACCGACGTCGACGGCAACATCGCAAGCGGGCTCGGCAATCCTGCCAAGACGGTCACCGTCACGCGCACCGCGGGCAGCGGCAACTTCGTCCCGTCGGGCACGTCAGTGAACGTGTCGGTCCCGACCTCGGGCACGGCGACGTCGGCCGCGACGTTCACGTTCCAGACGCCGACCAGCGGCAGCTGGACGCCGGTCACGCTCACCGCGGCGCTCAACCCCTTCACGAGCGCCACCGCGACGCTCAACCGCTAGAAGTTTTCGATCGCCTGTCGATTTCGCTCCCGCTCGTACGACGAACGGGTAGAAACCGGGTTCGGACGAGCCCACGACAAGGAGCGATCCTCATGCGATTCATGGTCATGGTGAAGGCGACCGCCGACTCCGAGGCGGGCGTGATGCCGAGCCGGGAGCTGCTCGAGCAGATGGGCAAGTTCAACGCCGAGCTGGTCAACGCCGGCGTGATGCTCGCGGGGGAGGGACTGCATCCCAGCTCGAAGGGCGCGCGCGTGCAGTTCGACGGCGACAAGCGGACCGTCGTCGACGGCCCGTTCGCCGAGACGAAGGAGCTGGTCGCCGGCTTCTGGCTGCTGCAGGTGAAGTCGCTCGACGAGGCGATCGAGTGGATCAAGCGCTGCCCCAACCCGATGGAGGGGGAGAGCGAGATCGAGATCCGTCAGATCTTCGAAGCGGAGGACTTCGGCGAGGCGCTCACGCCCGAGCTGCGCGCGGCCGAGCAGGAGCTGCGCGAGCGCGCCGCGCAGAACGGGTAGCCGCAGCGCGCCGCGAGGTGCTGTAGTGCGGTGTCGTGACGACGGCATCCGCGGTGCATCGCAGGATCGACGCGGTCTGGCGCATCGAGTCGGCGAAGGTGATCGCCGCGCTTGCGCGGATGGTGCGCGACGTCGGCCTCGCCGAGGACCTCGCGCAGGACGCGCTGCTCGCCGCGCTGGAGCAGTGGCCGGAGTCGGGCGTTCCGGAGAATCCGGGCGCTTGGCTCACGACCACCGCCAAGCGCCGCGCGATCGACGGCATGCGCCGCGGCCGGACGCTGGAGCGCAAGCAGCAACTGCTTCAGCGCGACGTGGAGATCGACCAGCTGACCCCGCCCGACCTCGCCGCCGCGGCCGACGACGACATCGGCGACGAGCTGCTGGCGCTGATCTTCACCGCCTGCCACCCGGTGCTCTCCACCGAAGCGCGGATCGCCTTGACGCTGCGGCTGATCGGCGCGCTGACGACGGCGGAGATCGCGCGCGCGTTCCTCGTCTCGGAGGCGACCGTCGCACAGCGGATCGTGCGCGCCAAGCGCACGCTCGCCGAGGCGGACGTCGCGTTCGAGACCCCGAGCGGCGAGCAGCGCGACGCGCGGCTGGCGTCGGTGCTCGAGGTCGTCTACGCGATCTTCAACGAGGGCTATGCGGCGAGCGCGGGCGAGGACTGGCTGCGCGCCGAGCTGTGCGAGGAGGCGCTGCGGCTCGGGCGCATCCTCGCCGGCCTCGCTCCCCGCGAGCCGGAGGTGCACGGCCTCGTCGCGCTGATGGAGCTGCAGGCCTCGCGCTCGCGCGCGCGGATCGGGCCGGGCGGCGAGCCGGTGCTGCTGCTGGAGCAGGACCGCACGCGCTGGGACCAGCTGCTGATCCGCCGCGGTCTGGCGGCGCTCGCGCGCGCCGAGGAGCTGGGGGGAGCGGACGGCAGCTACGCGCTGCAGGGCGCGATCGCCGCCTGTCACGCGCGAGCGCGAACGGCGCAGGAGACCGACTGGGAGCGCATCGCCGCGCTCTACGGCAAGCTGGCGGAGCTGTCGGCGTCACCGGTCGTCGAGCTGAACCGGGCGGTCGCGATCGGGATGGCGCGCGGCCCTGCGGCGGCGCTCGAGCTCGTCGACGCGCTCGCCGCCGAGCCGGCGCTGCAGCGCTACCATCTGCTCCCGGCCGCGCGCGGCGACCTGCTCGCAAGGCTCGGCCGCGCCGAGGAAGCGCGCGCGGAGCTCGAGCGAGCGGCTGCGCTCACGCAGAACGAGCGCGAGCGCAGACTGCTGCTCGACCGCGCGCTCGCGCTCAGATTAGTCTGAGCGTCTGCGTCGGTGAGAAGGACAGTTCGCCTCTGTCGCTTTTCACCAAGGAGCACAATCCGGAAAGGTTTAGATCTCTGAAGAGCGTTAGGAGGTTTCTTCCTTCGACGAACGAGAAGCCGCCGACTTCGCCTCTGGCTCCGACTCTCGCTAGCAGGCCGATCGTGCCTCTGTATAGGCATTCCCGGCGATTTCTTCCCATCACGGCCTCGGCTATTAGTAGGTCCTCTCCTTCGATGAGGAGCAGGATGCCGGTTACGTTCGGTAGCGTCCCTAGGAAGGATTCATAGTTGATGTTCCAGCTCAGTTCTCCTAGCGGCGCCGCGGTGGCCGAGCATGTGGAGGTGCTTGGTTCTATCACTCTGCAGCCTTCGACCACGCCTCTGGTGATCGAGCCGACGTGTGCTCCTCTCGTCTTGGGTATCGATCTCGCAAGCGTGCCGGTGAACGTCACGTTGTATTGAAATCTGAGTTCTTCCATTTCGAATGTCAGGGCTCTGCCAACAGCTCTGAATTCGCCAGCGGGACTCAGGCTGAACGATCTTAGGGCTGCGGCGATGCTTGTGGTGAGCGACAGTGCCAGCACGACGGTTAAGCACGTCATTGAAAGCCTGAGCCGGTAGCTCAGTCCTGGTGCTTGTGCATGCATACGACCCTCCCCGGTGGGCTATGTGACCCGATCCCCCGACCGGGCCGATCAGTGCATTCTACCGGACCCGATCCAGCTTTCTCACAGCACGAAGATGGGTCGAACGCCTCATGACCGCGGCTTCGCGCCGCCATAGGCTCGTCTCAGACCGAACCAAGGAGCTGAGTCAGATGCCGAAGGTATCGCGGGAGAGCGCCGCACATGTCGAGGACCACGGTGTGGTGGAGGATCGACACGAGGATGTCGAGGGGTACACCGTCAACTTCGTGTCGTTCCGCCAGGACATCGACGGCACGCCGCTGCTCAAGGGCCTGCCGGGCGACAACTGTCACTGTCCGCACTGGGGGTACGTGCTCAAGGGCAGGATGACGTATCGCTTCGCCGACCACGAGGAGGTCTTCGAGGCAGGCGACGCCTTCTATCTGCCGCCCGGCCACGTGCCGCTGGCGGAGGCCGGCAGCGAGCTGGTCCAGTTCAGCCCGGCGGCGGAGCTGCGAGAGGTCGAGGCGGCGATGACGCGCAACATGCGTGCGATGCAGGGCGCCTGAGCGTGGCGGTCAGGCGCCTGCGGAAGCGAACCCCTCCTCGGGGAGCAGGTCGTGGCGCATCGCGAACAGGCTCGCTGCCGCGCGCGTCGAGGCGCCGATCTTCGCGTAGATGTGCTCGACGTGGTTGCCGACCGTCTTCGGCGAGATGACGAGCCGCTCGCCGATCTCTCTGTTCGAGAGCCCGCGTGCGAGCAGCTTGAGCACGTCGACCTCCCGCGCGGTCAGGCCCGCCGGCCCTTCGCGACGACGCAGGACGCGATGGCCGGCGGCGCCGAGCACGGCTTCGACGGCATCCGCGTCGAGGCGCCCGGCCCTGACGTCGGCGCGCAGCTCGGCGGCCGCCTCCGCGGCCGAGCGCGGCGGGCGGTGGGGGCGGGGCTCGCGCATCGCCTGGTAGGCGTCGGCGGCGCCGAGGATCCGCGCCGGGCGTGAGATCGCGCCGGCCGAGAGCCCGCGCGGGTAGCCCGAGCCGTCGAGACGCTCGCGGTGCTGGACGGCGATCGCGCCGAGCGGCGCCAGCGACGCGGACTGGTGCAGCATGCGCTCGGTCAGGTAGGGATGGATCCGCACGCGCTCCCACTCGCCGGCCCCGAGCGGGCCGCGCTTGTCCCAGATCGCGTTCGAGACGCCCAGTCGCCCGACGTCGTGCACGAGCCCGGCGCGCCGCAGCGTGCGCACCTCGTCCGCGGACAGCGCAAGCTGCGTGCCGGCCTCGGCGGCGAGGTCCGCCACTGCGCGCGCGTGGCCCAGGAAGTACGGCGACTTCAGGTCGATGAAGCTCGCGACCGCCAGCAGCGCGTCGTCGAAGCGCTCCGCGGAGAGCATGACCGCGAGCGCCGGCTCCGCGTCGATCACCGCATCCCAGGTCGAGATCGCGTCGAGGCCGGAGAGGATCAGCTCGGCCTCGTCGCACATCAGCTGCGCCAAGAGCGGGTCGAACTGCCTGCCGCCGCGCTTGCGCGCGAGCGCCTTCACCGCCGGGATGCCGCCGACGCGGTGGGCGACCTCGACGAACTCGCCGATCTGCGCGAGCCGCGCGGCGATCGGCACGTCCTCGCCCTTCAGGTCGCCCGGCCAGCCGCGGCCGTCCCACTGCTCATACGCCGCTCCGAGCGCGTCGAGCACGTCGTCGGGGAGTGAGAGCTGCTCGCCCAGCGCGCGCCCCATGCTGGCGTGGTGGGCGATCATGCCCTCGACCTCGCGATGGCCGGCGAGCGCGAACTCGAGCCCGACGCGGAAGCGGTGCAGTGGTGGGTTGCCGGCGCCGAGGCGCCGCATCCCCGAGGCCGCTCCCCGCAGGCTCCGGGGCGCGTAGTCGTACTTCGTCGACTTCAGCGCGATGTCGTCGCCGAACCACTTCGCCTGCTCGTGCGCGTCGGAGTGGCAGGCGACGTTGATGAGCTGCGCGGTGTAGTAGACGGTCGCGCGCGCCTGCTCGTCGAGCCCGATCCGCTCTGCGAGCCGCTGTGCGATCAGGCATTGGCGCAGCACGTGCTCCATCGGCTGCCCGAAGCCGAGGTCGATGCCGAGCGAGAGCGCGGCGACGAGCTCCGCCAACCTGACATGCGCGCGATCGGGCTCGCCGGCCACGGGGCGAGCCTACCCCGGTCGACTGGCCGGCGCTCCGCGCTCAGCCGTGACCCAGCCGAGTGGCCTCGCGGGCCGCTCGCGGTCAGCGGGGCCGCCCTGCGTCCGAGCATCTACGGCCGGCGGACCATGAGGCGCACCGGCGGGCTGCCGGCGAATCGCAGCTGCCGCACGATCGTGAACCCGAGACGCTCGTAGAGGGCGGCGTTGCGCTCGCTGGACGCCTCGAGGTATGCGGGCAGGCCCTCGGCGTCGCAGCGGTCCAGCGTCGGGCGCATCATGCCGCTGCCAAGCCCTTGGCCCTGCGCGTCGGGGGCGACGCCGATGTAGGCGAAGTAGCAGTGCGGCTCGCGCAGGTGACGCCGCTCGATCGCTGCGAGCATCCCCGCGGCGCGCGGCAGGTGGATCCCGAACGGCCGACCCTGCAGCACCGCCACGTGCGGCGGCGTGCGCCAGGCGCCCGGGGGCAGGACGAGCGCGGCGCCGGCGAGCCCGCCCGACGTCGAGACGCGCCCGCGCTTGAGCACGTGTCGCAGCTCGTGCGCGAAGAAGCGGCGCAGCCGCGCCGGCCGCGTCGCCTCGTCGGGCAGCAGCCACCTGAAGACCGGGTCCTCCTGGAAGGCGGCCGCCAGCGCGATCGTCAGGCGGCTGAGGTCGCCCGCCGCCGCGGTGTGCACGCCGGGCGATCCGGGCTGCGCCGGTTGCGGTGAGGCGGCTGGTGACGTGTCGGCCATTGGGCTACCGTTCCTCCGGACGGGCGTATTATACGTTCGTATTATACGTATGTCTAACACGACCCGCAAGACGCACCGCGAGGCATTGCTCGAAGCGGCCAAGGAGCTGCTGCGAGAGCGCGGCTACGGCAACGTCACCGCCCGCGACCTCGTCGAGGCGTCCAACACCAACCTCGGGTCGATCGGCTACCACTTCGGCTCCAAGGAGGCGCTGCTCAACGAGGCGACCGGCCAGGCGCTCGAGGAGTGGGCCGAGACGATCGCCCGCGCGACGCGCGCCGATCCGCAGGCGACGCCGCTCGAGCGGCTGATCAGCTCGTGGCGGGCGATGCTCGACGGCTTCGAGGAGAACCGCGCGTTCTTCCTCGCCTTCATCGAGGCGCTGCCGCGCAGCGCCCGCTCGCCCGAGCTCGCCCAGCAGCTCGCCGGGCACTACGCGCGCCAACGCGAACGGGTCGCCGGCATGCTCGCCGAGGCGCTCGGCGACGCGCTCGACGCGCAGGAGGCGCGCCACTACGCGACGTTCCTGATCGCCGTCAGCGACGGTCTCATGCTCCAGTCCTTCGTCGACCACGACAACATGCCGACGAGCGCCGAGATCGTCACCGCCACCGAGAAGGCGATCCTCGCGGGGCTCAGCCACGGGTCGTGAGGCGATGCCGATGCCGGAGCATGTCGCGAGCCTCGCCGCCGAGCTCGCCGGCGTTCCCGGTGCGATCGCGGTGGTCCTCGGCGGCTCGCGCGCGACCGCGACGCACCGGCCCGACAGCGACTGGGATCTCGGCGTCTATTACCGGGGCGCGCAGCCGCTCGATCCGGTCGACGTCCGTCGGCTCGGCCATGCGGGCTACGTGTCCGAGCTCGGCGAATGGGGTCCGATCGTCCACGGAGGGGCATGGCTCACCGTCGAGGGCACGCCCGTGGACGTGCTCTTTCGCAACCTCGACGTCGTTGAGGGTTGGATGCGCGACGCGCAGCGCGGGCACTTCGAGGTGCTGACCCAGAACGGCTGCATCGTGGGCGCTCCCACCTATCTGCCCGTCGGCGAGCTCGCCGTCTGCCAGCCGCTCGTCGGCGACGTGCCGCGTCCCTCCTTCCCGGATGCGCTTGCGGCGACCGCGTCCGAGCGCTGGCGGGGGCGGGCGAGCGTCTCGCTGATGTTCGCCCACGGCCACGCGCGCGCGGGCGACGCGGTCTGCTGCACCGGGATGCTCGTGGACGCCGTGCTGTGCGTCGCCCACGCGCGCCTCGCCGCGCGCCGCGAATGGGCGCTCAACGAGAAGGGCCTCGTGCAGCGCGCCGGCCTCGACGAGGCCCAGGCGCTCCTGGCCGCGGCGGGGGCGACGCCGTCGGAGCTCGGGGTCACCGTGGCCGCGGTCGGCGGCGTGCTGGGGGTCGCAGCGTTGACAGCGCGCTGAAGCGAGCGGCTCGGTGTCAGCCTGCGGCGTTCTCGGCGGCGTGCATGAACCGATCGACGCTCTCGTTGAAGGCCGGACCGGTGTGGGGGTGGTGTGCTTGGCGCCGGAGACGCTGCGGCTGGGGCCGTAGCCGGCGCGGTGCACGATCGTCAGCTCCCAACGCTGCGCCAGCGGGAGCTGCTCACGCAGCAGCACCACCACCCGTGGCCCCTCACCGACCGTCTGCACATGCAAGCCCGACACGAGGCCACCGCTCCTGAGGATGACGCACTGCGGTGTGGGGCTGGCTGCTGATCTGAGCGAGCGTCAACGGGGCGCGAGATCGGCGAGCACGTCGTCGATGCTCGACGCCTCGTTCATCTCAGTTGCGATGCGTGCGGCAGCATCTTTATGCGCGGGGTCGTTAAGCACCGTGCGGATCGCGTCGCGCAGACGTGAGGCCGGCTCGTGCGGTGAGACCGTGATGCCGGCGCCTGCGTCGCTGACGAGTCGGGCGTTGACGGGCTGGTCGGCGAAGAGGGGAAGAAGGACGAGGGGGACACCGGCTGCCAGCGCGCCGAACGTCGTTCCGGAGCCGCCATGGCAGACGACCAAGGCCGCGTGGGGCAGCACATCCTTCTGGGGGACCCAGGGCTCGACATGGAGATTCTCCGGCAGCGGGTCCAGGCTGCTCGGATCGGCGTCGCGCCCGATCGTGAGCAGCACCCGCGCCGGCAGCGGTGCCACTGCGTCGATCACGGTGCGGTAGGCGGCAGCGCCGATCGGGCGCGTTCCGGCGACCGACCCCAACGTCGCGTAGATCAGCGGACGGTCGTCGTCACCCCACCATCCCGCCAGCGCGCCGGCGGACGCGTAGCGCGGCTCGCGAAAGCGGACCGTGTGCGGAAACGGCGAAGGGTCCACCGAGCCCGGAAGGCGAGTCAGGTACGGCGATGCCTCGAGCGCCTCGACGATTCCGCGTCGGTACGGTTCGAGTACTCCGGCGGCGAGGTTCAGCGAACCCGCCTCGACCTCCGCCAGCGAGATCGCCACCTGCGCGTGCGGGATTCCGCGACGCTCGGCGGCGAGTGCCGATGCGTACTCGCACGGATCGCGCAGGACCAGATCTGGCGCCCACTCGTCGCAGACGCGCTCCAGCGTGGGCAGCATCGCGGCCGTGTCCAAGCGCCCGAAGACCTCGCGGTTGACGAGCACGGCCGCCTCCTCAGGTGTCGCAGATCCGACTCGCTGCCAGATCGCCCCCAGCTCCTCGGCAGGCGGCTCGGCGCCCTCTCGAAACCGATAGCCGCCTGCCTCGACCATCCCCGCAAGCCCAGGTGGACCGACGACCAACAGATCGTCTCCGCGTCGCTTGAGCGCCTCGATGAACGGGACGAGCGGCCCGAAGTGGCCCGCGCCCTCAGTCGAGCTGATCAACGTGCGCATTTGACGGCGAACCTTATGAGGCTGGACGCCAACCCCGCCGCGTGGTGCGCAGCGCTTAACGAGCGTCCACCAGTGCCCCTGAGGAGCGGCGTCCCTTGGCGATGGAGAGAACTTGGGGTCGCGCAAACCAGAGTCTGGTGACCGCGCCTCTGGCGCTTGTTTAGCCGTCGACCGTGGGCCAGCGCAGGACGACGTCAACAGATCCGCAGAGCTCAAGCCACGCGTCGTCGCGCGGACGTCGCTCGACGTAGAGCATTGCCCGAACCTCCCGCGCCTGGCATGCCAGCATGTGGCGGTAACGAAGCAGCTGACCCAGGCCGAGCCGAAGCTGACGTTCCTCGTTCGCGGCGGTGAGGCTCTTGATCTCGGCGACCCAGAGCACGTCTACCTCGTACCAGGCGAGGTCGAAGACGGTGCTGCCGTTGGGACTCTGGGGCTCGAAGCCGGCTGCTCGCACCATGTCTGCGAGTCGGTTCTGCAGGAGGGCGTGGCTTCGCAGGCTCCGCTCCACGACTGTCGGGTCGACTGGGAACGGGTCGCGCTCCGCGACCGTGGCGGCAGCGTCCGCGCGCCGGTAGCTGCGACCCACCGGCACGCGCGGCGAACTCGCCGCGGGGGTGGAGCGCAGCTCGGCGACGTCGACAGCCGCGGCCAACGGCGCGAAGTGCGCGACCAGCCCGGCGGGCAGCTTGAACAAATACCCCTGCGCGATGCGCAGTCCGTCGCCTCGCAGCTGAAACGGGAAGTAAGGCGACTTGCCGCGTGCGACCGGCAGCCGGTCGCGGATCGCGGCGATCATCGCCGACTCAGCGACCAGCGTCTCACGTCGGAGTGGCTCGCCGAGGTTGAACGGACCGTTCAACCCGCAGAACCAGTGCGGCTGGAGCACCGGCGCACGGTCGCGGCTCGCGGTTCCGCGCGCCGCCCACCACGCGTCTTGCTGCCACTGGTCGCCGGTCGCGATCGACCAGGCGACGATCGCCATCGTCTCCGCGTCGTAGTGAAAGACGACGTCGTCAGCACGAACCTCGCGCACGAGCTCGTACGACCAGTAGTGCTTTCCGTCTTTGTTGGCAATCGGCGCGTGCAAATCGGTCCCGCGATCGGTCCGATGGCTTGCTTCCAGCCAGAAGCGCTCACTCGGGAGATCACCCCACCAGGCGTCGATCCCGATCCCCTGCGGCAGGGGCCCGAGCGGCGTAACTGCCTCGACCTGCGCGACGGCTACGGCCAGCGCCTCCGGGTCGTGCGCGTAGCGCTCCCATACTGCGCGGTAGTGCGGGCTGTCGCGGTCGTTCCCTCCTCGCGAGTAGACATCGAACCGCCGCAGCGCACGCATCACCCCGTCCGGCGTGCGAAACGCCTCGCTTGACGGGAGATCGCGTTTCGCATGCAGAGTCCGCAGGCGTCTGCTCAGCGCGTGACCGTCGATGGACTCGCCGGCTGTGCGGCGCAGGTAGTGGTCGAGCAGCACGACGAGCTCGTCTTCCGTAAACGACTGCGACATTGGGGCACAACCCTCGCAGCCGCGCCGATGTGCCACAAGCCGACACTGCAGCAGCCACCGCCTAGCATGCGTATAGCGTCTCTACTGCGTGTCGCATAGCACCTGCCATAGCGTATAATCGGCTAGGGATATGGCTAGGCGTCTCGACAAGTTCCCCAGCCAGCGACGGCGGAGCAAGTATCCCTGGGACCGTTGGTTCGACGGGAGCACATGGCTCTTGCGAAGAGGCGAGGACTTTGAGACGTCTGCTGCTTCGATGCGCGCGACCGCATTCCGCGCGGCAGCAGCGGGTGGAATGCAGCTTCGCACCAGCCTCACAAAGGAGGAGGACGGGACCGAGGCGCTCGTCATCCAGGCGATCCAGAGCGACCGAGTACGTAATGCACGCTGACGATCTCGCAGAGAGGTTTCATCGCCGCAAGGTCCTTAGCCCACTCCGGTACCCCGGCGGCAAACGACGACTCGTGCCATTCATCGCTGCCGCCCTGGCCGAGAACGACCTTAGACCGGATGTCTTCGTCGAGCCCTATGCCGGCGGCGCGAGCGTGTCGCTCGAGTTGCTGGATCTCGGGCTCGTGCAGCGGGTGGTCTTGGGTGACCGGGATCCCTACATCGTTGCGTTCTGGGAGACCGTCAAGAATGACGTCGACTGGCTGTGCCGGCGGGTGGAAACCGTGCCACTTGACCTCGCTACATGGGAGCGCATGAAGCGCGGGCGCTTTCGGTCTCGTCGAAGCATGGCACTCGCATGCCTTTACCTGAACCGGACAAGTTTCAATGGTGCTCTGCACTGGCGGGCTGGACCCATCGGGGGTAAGGCTCAGGCTGGCGACTACGACATCGGCTGCCGCTTCCCCCGTGCGCGCTTGGTCGACCGCCTTCGCGCGTGTGCTCAGATCGCGACGCGAATCGCGATTGCCCCGGCACAAGACGCAATGACCACGGTGCGCACGGCTCGAGAGGAGGCCCGTCGCTCCGGGAAGTCGGTGTTCTACTACCTGGACCCTCCGTTCTGGGCGAAAAGCGGGTTCCTCTATCGCCGCACGTTTACCGAACTAGATCACGAGCACCTCGCGGAAAGCCTTCATTGGCTTCGCGACCACTTCCTGCTGTCCTACGACGCGGCGCCAGAGATCGCCGAGCTGTACACCGGTCATAGTGCCGCAACAGTTGCGGAGATCGAGTTGCTGTATGCCGGCTCAGGGTCGGCAGCAGGTACGGAGCTGGTGATCTCCAACCTGCCGTCCTTGCCTTCTGAGACCCGTCTCTGGCGCACAAGCAAGGAGTGGAAGGATGTGCGGCAGTCCGTGCGCAGCGCTTCGATGTGCACGGAACTGCCTTAACCACCAGCGCCTAGGCGCTCGCGGCGACTCGCTTGTCCAGGTGCTCCTCGGCGTGAAGCTTGAGGACGTGATCCGCTGCCGAGAGCGGGTATGCACACCACTTGTGGGCGAGAGCAACGGGTATGGTCGCATTCTCGTACAGGCGGGTACCAATGTGATCGAGCACCTGGCAGGTGGCGCGCAATGTCGGGTAATCCTCGAGGCGGAAGGCCTCGTTTGGTGTCGCGCCGATTCGCCCCAGGGGCGGCACGGTGAGCGTGAAGATCGAGCCGTTTCGGGCGCGGTAGAAGAAGTGGCGACCGTAGTACGTGTCGTCACCGTGGGAGCTGCCTCTGAACGTGATGTACCGCGTGACATAGTCGTCGGTCAGGACCATCAGCTGTCCGTGCGGGATGTGTCTCTTGATCGCCTCTGCATGCTCGGCGAACCGTCCGCTCTTCTCGAGGCCGAGAATTACTGGAAGACCAAACGAGTGCTCGACTTGGAAGGCGGCAAGTGTCTGGAGATATCGCAGGAGGGGACGCTTGATCGGCGCCACCTCACCGAAGAGAGCGAGAGGGCCGTCCGTGATGAAGGCCATCTGAGCGACAGCAGACGGCCGGCGCCCGTGCAGGTGCTTGAGCAACGTCAGCAGGATGAGACGCTCGGCGACTGACATCACGCGACCGCACGCCTCCAGGTTCGAGCCGTGCTCCTTGAACTTCTCATGGACTCGAAGCGCGTCCGTTGCAAGCAACGGCTCCGCGCACGACGGACAAAGCGCACCGTCCACGCCGACCGGTACGAATGGCCCCCTGTCGGCATCGTCGAGAATCGCGCCGCACTCCGGGTTCGGGCAGCGATGCATCACCAGCGTGCCCGTAGGCGTTGATACGTCTTCGCGGTGAGCCTCAACCTCAAGCAGGACATCGAGCAGCGTGTGGCCCTCGACATTGCTGGTTTCGAAGAGATTCGCGACCTCCTCGCGGAATGCCCGCTGTGGTGGGGTCCCGTCGCTGCGCAGAAGGTTCGACGACGGGAGTACGCCCGCGATCACGTCCGCCCGCTGGGCCTCCCGAATCGCGACGGGATCCGCAAACGGTCCTTGACGCTCACGCATCTTCAGCAGGTCGACGATGACCGCTGCCATCTGCATGAACAGGACGCGGGTTGAGGGAAAGTGTGGATCGACCTCGGCCTCGAAGGGACTCGAGTCCGTGGCGATCGTCCAGCGCACCATCTCGGCCGCTTGGTCAAGCGCCGAGGGGTCAACGAGGCTGTCGCTGATGGCGTTGACGTCTTTCGTCCGGTCGGCTGGCATCAGGTACTTGCCCAGCGTCTGCTGCACGAGCGGATGGGCGACTGTCGGCACATGGCCCAGGGAACTCGCGCGCTCAAAGCCGCCAGATTGGCTCCGGTAGGGCATGGCCTAAGCCTCCTGCGTGTCGATCGAGGTGACGGCGCGAGCCTCGGCGACCATATCGGCGTCGAACAGGCGCACCTGGACCGGAATCACGTAGCGGGAGCTCTGCGTCTTGATGCGCACGAAGCCGACGTCCTCGGCATGGAGGATCTGCTCGGCGAACCGGTCGAACTCGTAGCGGCCGCGCAAGAGCTTGACCTCTGCCTCGGAGTTCAGGTGGGCCACGATCCAGTTCGCTGTGTTGTCGAGTACGTCGGGCTCGACCGAGCTGACCTGCTGCGTCGAGTAGATCATTCCGATCTTGTACTTGCCGGCCTCACGCGCCAGTCGCACGTACGGGTCGCGGTCCGCAAGCTTCTCCCCGAACTTCGCACGGTCGAAGAGTCGCTGTGCCTCCTCGAGGAAGAGCTGCATCCGGTGTGGCGCGAGGCCGGTCCGGAACCGCTCGGCTGCCTTGGCAAGCAGGAGGTTGATGATGCGCTCGCTTGCGAACTGGAGGACACCCTCGCTGCCGCGCGAAAGGTCGACGATCACGATCTTGCCGTCGACCAGGTCGTCGTAGACCTTCGGCGCGTAGTCGTCGCTGGCGCTCGACGAGTGGTAGCCCTCGTTGAGGGGATAGAGCACCTTGAACCCGCCACCCTTACGCGCCAGCAAGAACTCGGCGACGTGCTTCGTGTGGTCCTCGGGTGACGCAACCCAGTCGGCGATGTCCGGCTCCGGGTTGCTGCCGAGCGCGTTGCTTGCGAGCGCTTCCGCGACCAGAAGAGTTTGGTGAGCGCTGAGCTTTGCGTTGTCGCCTCGCTTGCTGAGCTGCACCGAGTCGAGAAAGGAGAGGTCCTCTCCGCGGCGGCCGCCGACACGGACGAGTTCCTCGCGCACCGCACGCTTGAGCGGGACCCACATTGCCCATCCGGCGGGGGGCTTGAGCCCCGCGAGCATGAAACAGGCATAGACCATCGCCCGCGCGCGTCGTGCGTAGGAGACGGCCCGGTAGTCGTCACTGGTCTGAGGGTCGCTAGGGCCGATGATGTCCGCCGCCAAGAAAGCTTGGACGTACTGCGCGTTGTTGATCCGCAGGACGAAGTCCTGCACCAGCTCCCAGACGATCGGGACCGAGCCCTCGTCGAAGAAGTTGAGCGCCAGCGAGCGCAGCCCTGACTCGCTCGACAGCTCGGTGTCGGTCGCGCCCAAGCGGTAGCGGACCACATGCTGCTCGCCGATGTGTGCCAGAGCCGTCCCGTCCTGCACGTTCACGTTGCCGTACTCGCTTGCCGGGTCGAAGATCAGCTGCCCGATCTTGAGGCCCTGCTCCTTCGAGTATTGGTGTGTCATCGTCGCGATGACCTTGTTCGTGTTCGACTTGCCCTTGCGAGTCATGCCGAGGACCGCGGTCTTGTGCGCGACGACGTCCGCGATGTCGATCTCCACGGGCACCGATGTTGGTCGATCGGCAACGGCCGCCAGACGCTCGCGGCGGCGAGTCGAGGCGTAGCGCACGGTGCCGATCGTGAACGGTCGCCGCGGCTCATCGTTCTTCTGTTCGGCCATATAGCTGACGATCGCGGCCAGGCTTGCGCCGTACGGCTTGTAGACCCAGAGACGTGCCGCGGCATAGACATTGTCGATGTCCGAACCGAACGCGAGGCGTGGCCCGACCGTGGCGTCGGCGTCGTAAAACGTGCCCAGGATCGCGCAACGGAGGCCAGCCGTCTGCATGCGCTCCTCGGTCAGTGGGTCGATCATCACCTCCCGGCTACGCGGCTCCGGTCGTGCCGCTTCGATCACGAGGTCGATCCCGGCGGCCGCCCGGATCAGCTCAAGGTCGTTCTCTTGCGGGACCGGTGCGTTGCCGATCACCCGCAAGAGGATCAACTCCTCGTCGTCGGGATGAATCTGGCCGGACCGTGTCGGATCAGCGAGATCGGCTGTCGAGGCGATGAGAAATGCGTGCAGCGGGATGCCGTGGGCTTGGCGCACGAACTCGTCGTTCGTGATGACGAGAGCCTCCGAGAAACCGACCTGGCGGTAGACAGCGCCTACGCGGTCGGCGTGACCAAGCAGAGCCCGGATCGGAGAATGTGCGGCGAGCAGCTCCCCAGTGAGGGAACGGGAGCCGCCAGCCGAGGCCAGCGATGACACGGGAGAGTACCTCCGTGGTTGTAGGTGCAGCGTAGGCCGTAAATGATCCGCGACAGGTCGGACAGAATACGCGCGTGTTTCGTAACACCTCTGGCGAGCTTGCTCGCTGACGCCGAGGGTCGCCGTTCCGACCTCGACTTGAGATCCGCGCGCGAGTCTGGTCTCGTCGCCGGTCGACCATGAACAAGTTGGCCCGGGCGGCGCGCTAACGCCCCCGGCCTGGCACCGAAGGGGGTACCTTCGATGCGGGATAACCGTATCTATGTGGTGCGGCGGCCGTCTGTCGCGGCCGTCGCCAACCCGCGAGGCAGCGGATCGCCGTCGTGGCGGCGGATCGGACCGGCCGGTGAAAGCCGACATAGGTGGTCCTGCATGAGTTCTTCAACTTCTTCTGCGCGGCAGGGCCGCGTCACGGCCGATCGGCTGACGGAGCTGGCGAACCATCTGGCCGACCGTGATCGGGAGATTGCCATGGCGCTCTACGAGCATCGGATCCTCACGTCGAGCCAGTTGACGCTGTTGTTCTTCTCGGGGCGTCGTCGAGCGATGGATCGGTTGCTGTTCCTCTACCGCGTCGATCGCAGACAGCTTCCGCGGAGACAGCGGGAGAACTGGAGCACGCATCCGCAGCTCGCGCACCGGCTGGAGATCAACACGTTCGTGACCGACCTGATCGCGGCCACGCTGGAGGCGCTGCCCGTCTCCGGCCTCGAATCGCCGGACCTGGCTGACACGCTCGGGCGCCGCTGGCGCAAGACCGACCCGGATTCTGGCACGCGCTCTCGCCGCTCGGGACACCGCCACCTGATGAGGAGGACGGGCGATGACGCGTGTCTGCCTCTACACCCGGATCTCGACGGATGAGGAGAACCAGCCGACCTCGCTGCACTCGCAGAAGGACCGTCTCGAAGCGTTCTGCGCCTCGCAGGAAGACTGGCGGATTGTCGCTCACTACGAGGACCGCGCGACCGGCACCAAGTTCGACCGGCCCGGCCTGCAAGCCGCGCTCGATCTCGCGCGGCGCGGCGACGCGGACTTGCTGCTCGTCTACCGCGTCGACCGGCTCTCGCGCAAGGTGCGTCAGCTCGCGTCGCTCGCCGAGGAGCTGGACCGCCTGAACGTCGTCCTTCGATCGGCGACCGAGCCATTCGACACCGGCTTGCCGGCGGGCCGAATGATGCTCCAGATGCTCGGCGTCTTCGCCGAGTTCGAGCACGCGACGATCGTGGACCGCATCACCGCCGGCATCGAGCGCCGTGCGAAGCGGGCTACTGGCCCAACGGCCGCCTCCCCTACGGATACGCCGCAACGAGAACAAGGAGCTGGTCGAGGAGGAGCGCGAGGCGCCGATCGTGCGGCGCATCTTTGACCTCTACACCGCCGGCCGCCACGGCGCCAGTCTCCATCGCCCGCCTGCTCGACTCAGAGCAAGCACCGGCACGCGGCGGGCAGGGCTGGCAGCCCGCGGTCGTGCTGCTGATCCTGCGCAACGAGGCCTACGTCGGCCGCGTCCACTGGCGCGGGCAGACCTTCGACGGCAACCACACGGGCCTCGTGGACGAGACGACGTTCGAGCGCGCGCAGACGCTGCTCAAGGAGCGCGGCGCCGACTGCGCGCAACGCGTCGGGCAGCGCAGCGACTTCCTCCTCTCCGGCCTCCTGCGATGCGGGCGGTGCCGCTGCGCCTACGTCGGCATGAGCGCCAGAGGCAACGGCGGCCTCTACCACTACTACGCCTGCTCAGGCCGCCAGAAACGCGGACCGAGAGCATACGACGGCGACCGCATCCCACGCGAGAAGCTGGAGGACGCCGTCATCGAACAGCTCGCCGGCATCTATCGCGACGGACACTTCATCCGCAAGGCCATCGAGGCGGCGAGCGAGAACGACGACAGCGAGCGGGCGGCGCTGGAAGACCGCCGCGCGTCCGTCGCCTCAGAGATCAAGCGCGCTGAGCGCGCGATCGACCGCTACCTCGACGCCTTCGAGAACGGCGACCTCAACGCGCAGCGCTTCCAGAGCCGCCTGTCAGCGCTGGAGAGCAAGCTGGACCTGCTGCGGGACCATGACGACGCCCAGCTCGCGCAGCAGCTCGCCCGCAGACGAGCCACACGCGCCTGACACCGCCGAGCTGCACGCCACCGCCAATGCCTTGGAGGACGCCATCCGCGCCGGCAACCCCGAACACACCAAGGCGCTCCTGCGCATCCTCATCCAAGAGCTGCGCGTCAACTCCCGCGCCGAGATCCTGCCGACCTACCGCATCGCCACGCCCATGGTTTGCGCGACGACCAGTTCAGTGGAGCTAGTCGGGCTCGAACCGACGACCTTCGCGCTGCCAGCGCGACGCTCTCCCAGCTGAGCTATAGCCCCAAGGGACGGAAAGTGTACCGCGACTCGGGGTGGGATCTCATGCGGCTACGCGGCCGCTCGTGGGCGCGGGCGAGCGCAGGCCGGTGCGCGCGACGGTGACCAGCGTCGTCGCGCAGATCGCCGCGAGCAGCAGGTAGGAGACGGTGTCGCTCGTCGCCGCGGCGATCGTGCCGCCGCCGATCGTGCCGATCACCTGCCCGCCGCCCCAGACGAGGTTCACGATCGCGAAGCCGAGGCCGTAGTCGAGGCCGACCCCCTCGATGCCGTCGGACAGCAGCGTCATCGCCGGCGTGTTCAGCGCGCCGCTCAGCACGCACACCAGCGCGACGAGCAGCGCGAGCAGCAACGCGACCTGCGGCAGCGGCAGCAGCACCACGAAGACGAGCGTGCCCGCCAGCCCGACGCGGATCGGCGTCGCGCGACCGAGCCGATCGCTCGCGCGGCCGGCCGCTATCTGCACGATGCTCCCCACGGCGGCCGCAACCAGGAACGTCGCGCCGATCGCCACCCCGCTCGCGCCGAGCGCGCTCAGCGCGAGCGGTGCCAGCACCTCGATCGTCCCGTAGACGAGCGCCGGCACCAGCACGAGCAGCGCGCCGGCGCGCACGCGCGCGTCGCCCAGCGCCGTCGCATACGGTCGCGGGGTCGCCGTCGCGGTCGGCGGCGCCGGCAGCCGCAGCGCCGCCAGCGCGACGAGCGCGGCGAGCACACCGACGCCCGTGAACGGCAGCTCGGGTCCGGTGCCCTGGGCGACCACGCCGAGGACCGGCCCGAGCAGGACCCCGGTCAGCGCCGCCCCCATCGCCGCGCCGATCATCGCCCCGCGCCGCTCGGGTGGCGCGACCGCGACGAGCCAGCCCATCCCGCCGGTCCATGCGCAGGCACCGCCGACGCCGGTGAGGAAGCGCATCGCATCCAGCAGCGCGATCGTGCCGCCGAACGCGAAGCCGACGCTGGCGAGCGATATCAGCGCCAGTCCCGTCAGCGCGGTGCGCCGCGATCCCGCGCGCGTCGCCAGCCAGCCGCTCGGCAGCGTGCCCAACACGGCTCCCACGGCGTAGGCGCCGGAGAGCAGGCCCGCGCCCGTCTTCGACAGGTCGAAGCGCGCGACGTACGCGGGCAGCAGCGGCGTGATCGCCGCATAGAACATGGTGTCGACGAGCACGATCGCGCCGACGAGCAGGAGCAACCGCCGCATCGCCCGATCGTAGAGCCCGGCGCGCCAGGCTCCTCGGTAACCTCATCGGCCCGATGAGCGAGGCACGCTACGACCCGGCGGCGATCGAGCCGAGATGGCAGGAGATCTGGGCGCGCGAGCGCACCTGGGAGGTCTCCAACGAGCCGGATGGCCGCCCGAAGTACTACGTGCTGGAGATGCTGCCCTACCCGAGCGGCGAGCCGCACATGGGGCACCTGAAGAACTACGCGCTCGGGGACGCGGTCGCGCACTTCAACCGCCGCATCGGCCGGCGCGTGCTGCACCCGATGGGCTACGACGCGTTCGGGCTGCCGGCCGAGAACCACGCGATCAAGACGGGCGTGCACCCGCGCGACTCGACCGCCTCCTCGATCGAGTCCTTCCAGCGCCAGTTCCGCCGGTGGGGGATCTCGATCGACTGGACACGCGAGTTCGGCACGCACGAGCCGCGCTACTACCGCTGGACGCAGTGGCTGTTCCTCAAGCTCTACGAACGCGGCCTCGCCTATCGCAAGGAGGCGGCGGTCAAGTGGTGCCCGAACGACCAGACGGTGCTCGCCAACGAGCAGGTGACGGCCGAGGGCACGTGCGAGCGCTGCGGCGCGGTCGTCGAGGCGCGCCAGCTCGAGCAGTGGTTCTTCCGCATCACCGACTACGCCGACCGGCTGCTGGAGGACCTCGCGACGATCGAGTGGCCCGAGCACGTCAAGACGATGCAGCGCAACTGGATCGGCCGCTCGGTCGGCGCCGAGGTCGTCTTCCGCTGCGAGGAGCTGGGAATCGACTACCCGGTTTTCACGACCCGCCCCGACACACTCTTTGGCGCGACGTTCTTCGTGATGGCGCCAGAGCACCCGGACGTGCTGCGGCTCGTGGAGGGCACCGAGCGCGAGCAGGCGGTGCGCGACTACGTCAACCATGCGATGACGGAGTCCAATCAGGAGCGCGGCGACGTCGAGAAGGCGAAGACGGGCGTCGCGCTCGGGCGCACCGTGACGAACCCGGTCAACGGCGAGCAGATCCCGATGTACGTCGCCGACTACGTGCTGATGGAGTACGGCACCGGGGCGATCATGGCCGTCCCCGGCCACGACGAGCGCGACTTCGCCTTCGCGCGGGCGTACGACCTGCCGATCCGCCGTGTTATCGAAGGCGGCGAGGAGCTGCCCTACAGCGGCGACGGTCTGCTGGTCGACAGCCATCCCGACTTCGACGGGATGGGCAACCGCGAGGCGCTGGAGGCGATCGTCGCGTGGCTCGACCGCGAGGGCAAGGGCCACGCCTCCGTCAACTACCGCCTGCGCGACTGGCTCGTCTCGCGGCAGCGCTACTGGGGCTGCCCGATCCCGATCGTCCACTGCCCGCAGTGCGGGATGGTGCCCGTCCCGGAGGAGGAGCTGCCGGTCGAGCTGCCCGACGTGACCGAGTACAAGCCGAAGGGCAAGTCGCCGCTCGCCGCCGTCGAGGAGTGGGTCAACACGACATGCCCGTCGTGCGACGGGCCGGCACGGCGCGAGACGGACACGATGGACACGTTCGTCGACTCCTCCTGGTACTTCCTGCGCTATTGCGATGCCAACAACGACGAGGCCGCCTTCGATCGCAAGGTGCTGCGCGAGTGGATGCCCGTCGACCAGTACATCGGCGGCGTCGAGCACGCGATCCTGCATCTGCTCTACGCGCGCTTCTTCACGAAGGCGTTCGCGGACATGGAGCTGCTCGACGCCCAAGAGCCGTTCCAGGCGCTCTTCACACAGGGGATGATCACGCGCGACGGCGCGAAGATGTCCAAGTCGAAGGGCAACGTCATCAGCCCCGCGACGTACGTCGAGCGCTACGGCGCGGACACCGCGCGCTGCTACATCCTCTTCATGGGCCCGCCGGACCAGGACGTCGACTGGTCCGACGAGGGCGTCGAGGGCGTGCACCGCTTCCTGGCGCGGCTGTGGCGGCTGGGCTTGGAGCTCGGCGCGAGCGCGCCGGCCGCGCTGGCGCCCGAGTCGCTCGCCGGCGACGACCTCGTCGTCGCGCGCAAGGCGCACTGGGTGATCGAGAAGGTCACCGGGGACATGGCCGGCCGCTTCGCGTTCAACACCGCGATCGCGGCGGTGATGGAGCTGGTGAACGAGTGCTACCGCCACCGCGAGAGCGCTGCGCCGCAGACGCTGCGCTTCGCGACCGCGACCGCCGCGTCGCTCGTCTTCCCGTTCGCGCCGCACGTCGCGAGCGAGGTCTACGAGCTGGTGACGGGCGAGCGTGTGTGGGAGCAGCCGTGGCCGACGCCGGATCCGGCGCTGCTGGAGTCCGACACGTTCGAGCTCGTCTGCCAGGTCAACGGCAAGGTGCGCGACCGCGTCACCGCGCCGGCCGGCGCCTCGCGCGAGGAGTTGGAGGCGCTGGCGCTGGCGGCGCCGAACGTGCGGGCGCATGTCGACGGCCACGAGATCGTCAAGACGATCGTCGTGCCCGAAAAGCTCGTGAATCTCGTCGTGCGGTAGCGATTGCGCCGCGGCGCGCGGCGGTTGTCGCAAAGCGCGCCGGTGCCTGCGCGAGGGCGGCCGTAGCGTCGGTGGGGTGGAATCGACCTCCAAGCCGCAGCTCGCGATCTACGCCGCGCTCGCCGTCGCCGTCCTGCTGATCGGGGCGCGCTTCCTGCATTCGGACGGCGGGGGCGGCGCTGCACCGCCCGTGACGCTCCCGCCGAGCACCGTCGCGAGCGACGCCGCGCCGGACGGCGTATCGGCGGCGCCCGCGGGCGGGCGGCTCGTCGTCGACGTCAAGGGCGCGGTGCGCCGGCCGGGCGTCTACCGCCTTTCCGCCGGCTCACGCGCGCTCGACGCAGTCCGTCGTGCGGGCGGGCTCACGCGCCGTGCCGATCGTATCGGCGTGAACCTCGCCGCGCGGATCGTGGACGGGGGAGAGGTCGTCGTGCCGGCGCGCGGGACCGGCGGGGCTGCGCCCGCTGCGGCTTCGGCCGCCGCCGGCGCGAGCGCTCCCGACGCGCCGCTGTCGATCGACCTCAACACCGCGACCGAGGCCGAGCTGGAGCAGCTCGACGGCGTCGGCCCTGCGACCGCGGCGAAGATCCTCGCCTACCGCCAGCAGCACGGCGGCATCGGCTCGATCGACGAGCTCGACGAGGTTTCGGGAATCGGCGAGGCGAAGCTCGCCGCGATCCACGCGCAGCTCGGGCGGTGAGCGAGGCGCTGGAGGCGGTGCGGCGCCACCCGCGCCATGTCGTGCTCGCGGCGCTGGTCGCTGGGTTGCAGGCGGGGCCGTTCGAGCCGCGCCTCACGGTGCTGCTCGCCGTCGCGGCTGTCGTCGTCGCAGGCCGGCCAGTCGTCGCGCTGCTCGCGGCGGCCGCGGTGCTGGCCGGCGCCGCCGGCGGCCAGGCGCGGCTGGCGGCTGTCGAGCGGACCGCGCTCGGGCCGCTGCTGGGCAGCACCGTCGAGGTGCGCGCCGTGCTGCTCGAGCAGCCGCATCCCGTGCGGTACGGCGCGACGGCACTGGTTCGGCTGGAGGCTGGGGAGGGGGAGCGGGTGATGCTGCGGATCGGGCAGTCAGTCGCCTGGCCGGCCGCCTCGACGGGCGCGATCATGCTCGTGCGCGGTCGGCTGCGCCCGCTCGGGCCGTTCGAGCAGTACTACGAGCGGCGCGGCGCGCACGCAGCGATCTCCGTCGATGCCGCCGTTCAGACGGGCCAGCGCCGCGGCGGCGCCTGGGAGTTCGTCGACCGCGTCCGCACGCGCGCCGAGACGGCGCTGCGCGTCGGCCTCCCGCCGTCACAGGCGGCGCTGCTGCGCGGCATGGTGCTCGGTCAGGACGAGGCGCTCGACAAGCGCACCCGCGACGAGTTCCGTGCCTCCGGGCTGTCGCATGTGCTCGCCGCCAGCGGCGCCAACATCGCGTTGCTGCTCACGCTCGCGCTGCCGCTGCTCGCCTGGGCGGGCGCCGGGTTGCGCGGCCGATTGGTCGGCGCGCTCGCGCTGATCGCGCTCTACGTCCCGCTCGCCGGCGCCGGTCCGTCGATCCAGCGAGCAGGCGTGATGGGCGCCGCGACGACCGTCGCCGCGCTCTCGGGACGCCCGGCCTCGCGCTGGTACGCGCTG
Source organism: Conexibacter sp. (assembly GCA_035637995.1). Classification (GTDB taxonomy): domain Bacteria; phylum Actinomycetota; class Thermoleophilia; order Solirubrobacterales; family Solirubrobacteraceae; genus Conexibacter. The sequence continues at coordinate 51,294 of DASRAV010000001.1, forward strand.
CTGCTCGCCGCTGCCGTCACGCTCCTCGTCAATCCGCTCGCGAGCGGCGACCCCGGCTGGCAGCTCAGCTTCGCCGCCGTCGTCGCGATCGCGCTGATCGCGCCTGGGCTGCGGGCATGGCTGCGCACGCACCGCCTGCCGGAGGCGCTCGCCGACGCCGTCGCCGTCACGGCGGCGGCGACGCTCGGCACCGCGCCGCTGATCGCGTTTCACTTCTCCCAGCTCTCGCTCGCCTCGCTGCCGGCGAACCTGCTCGCCGCTCCGGCGATCGCCCCGATCATGTGGCTCGGCTTTCTGTCCGCGACCCTCGGCCAGCTCGCCCCCGCGCTCGCCTGGCCGCTCAACGCGCTCAACGCCTACCCGCTCGCGTACGTCGGCTGGGTCGCCCACGCCTCCGCGGGCGTGCCGCACGCGAGCGTGCCGCTCGCGCTCCACGGCCCGCGCGCGCTCGGCGCCGTCTACGCCCTCCTCGCGCTCGCCATCGCGCTCATCCGCCGTCTCGCGCGCCGCTCGCGCATCTAGACTCGGCCGCGATGGCCGCTTTCAAGCCCGCCTACCTCATCTACGGCGACGATCACGGTCGGATCTCCGAGCGCAGGGCGCGACTGCGCGCGGTCGCGGAGGCCGAGAGCGGGGCGCAGGGGACGGAGGTCTTCGAGGGCGAGACGGCCACTGCGGAGACGGTCGCGGGCGCGCTCTCGGCGATGACGTTCGCGATCGGCCGCCGCTTCCTGATCGTCGACGGCGTCGAGCGCTGGAAGGACAAGGACGCCGAGCTGGTCGCCGCCGCGCTCGCCGGGATCGCGCCGGAGACGACGGTCGTCTTCTTCGGCCGCGAGGAGGGGCGGACGACGGTACCCGCCGGACTCGTCGCGGCGGTGCAGCAGGCCGGCGGCGACGTCGCGCGCGAGGAGACGGTCAAGCCATGGGAGCTGCCGAAGTGGGCGGCCGCGCAGGCTGCCCAGCTCGGTCTCGAGCTGCATCCTGCCGCCGCGAAGGCGCTCGTGCGGCACGTCGGCGAGCGCCAGCAGCGCCTGCTGCGCGAGCTGGAGAAGCTTGCGCTCCAGCTCGGGCCCGGGACGACCGTCGATCTCGAAATGGTCGAGCAGCTCACCGCCAGCTCCGCCGAGCTCAAGAGCTGGACGCTCGCCGACGCGCTCGTCGCGCGCGACGGCGTCGCCGCCGTCGGCGCCTACCTCGAGCTGCGCGCCCAGGGCGAGCGGCTCGCGGGGCTGCTCTACACGATCGCCCGTCGCGTCCGCGACGCGCTCGACGTCGCCACGCGGCTGGAGGCCGGCGAGTCCGCCGCCCAGGTCCGCCGCGGCCTGCGGATGCCGCCGAAGGCCGCCGAGCGCTTCCTCGCCGACGTCCAGCGCACCGACGTCACCAACCTGCGCGCCGCCCTCGCGACCGTCGCCGACCTCGAGCTCGCCTCCCGCGGAGGCATGCGCGGCGGGCTGTCCGAGGACACGCTCGCGATCGAGGCGATAGCGGCGATTGCCGCCTGAGGATTCAGCGGCCGGCGAGCAGGCGTGCCGCCCGGGACTTCTTGCGGGCGCCGGTGTTGCGGTGCAGGGCGCCGCGCTTGACTGCCTTGTCGATCGTCTGGACCAGCTCGCGGTGGGTCGCTGCGGCGTCGACGCCCTCGGCGTTCTCGCCGACGGCGGACTCGAGACGGCGGAAGACCGTCTTGATCTTGGACGTGTAACGGCGATTCTCGAGCCGCTCACGCTCGGCGCGCAGGATGCGCTTCTTTTGCGAGTGGATGTTGGCCATGACAGAAAGCGACCGCGGTCTGGGCCGCGGCGGGCCGTACTATAGCGCGCTCGTGAAGGTCGAAGCCCCCGCCGAGCCGCCAGACCAGCCGACGAGACGTTCGCGGCGGCTCGCACGCAACACCGCGATCTTCTCGATCGCGACCGGGCTGTCCCGCATCGCGGGGCTCGTGCGCGAGATCGTCGCCTCCAGCTACTTCGGCACCGGCGGCCCGTTCTCGGCGTTCACGATCGCCTTCCAGGTGCCGAACCTCGTCCGCAGCCTGTTCGCGGACGCGGCGCTCTCGGCGGCGTTCGTGCCCGTCTTCACCGAGCTGCTGGAGCACGGCAAGAAGCGCGAGGCCGCGCGCCTCGCCTCGACGCTGCTGTTCGTGATGCTCGCGGCGCTCGGCGCGCTCACGGCGCTGTTCATCCTCGGCGCGGGGCTGATCATGCCGCTCTTCACGGGCGACACGTTCACCTCGCAGCTTGACACGCTGACGATCGGCCTGTCCCGCGTGCTGTTCCCGATCGTCGTGCTGCTCGGCGTCAACGGGCTCGTCGTCGGGATCCTCAACTCGTTCGAGCACTTCACGATCCCGGCGATCGCGCCGCTGGTCTGGAACGTCGTGATCATCGGCGTGCTGATCGTGCTCAAGCCGCTGTTCCACGGGCCCAACCAGATGTACGCATATGCGCTCGGCGTGCTCGCCGGGACGCTGGTCCAGCTGCTGATGTCGCTGCCGATGCTGCCGCGCGTCGGCTTCCACTTCGAGTGGGCCTGCGACTGGCGCGACCCGCGGATCGCGCGCGTCTTCCGGCTGATGCTGCCGGTGACGATCGGGCTCGGGGTGATCAACTTCGACCTGTTGATCAACTCGTCGCTCGGCTCGCTCGTCTCCGACGAGGCGCCGCGCGCGATCGACGCGGCGTTCCGCATCTACATGCTGCCGCAGGGGATGTTCAGCGTCGCGCTCGCGACCGTGCTGTTCCCGACCCTGTCGCGCTTCGCGGCGCGCCACGACCTGGCCGGCCTGCGTCGGACGATGGGGACCGGCGTGCGCCAGATCGCGCTGCTGCTGATCCCCGCCGCCGCGTTCACGCTCGTGCTCGCGACGCCGATCACGCGCCTCGTCTACGAGCGCGGGGCCTTCGACGCGCACTCGACCGACCTCGTCTCCGAAGCGCTCTTCTGGTTCTCGTTCAGCCTCCCGTTCGCGGGCGTGAACCTCCTGCTCACGCGCACGTTCTTCTCGCTGCAGCGGCCATGGCTGCCGACGTTCCTCGCGATCGCGAACATGGTGGTCGACGTGATCGTCAGCGTCGCGCTGTACAAGCCGCTCGGGATCGCCGGCCTCGTGATCGGGACCGCCGTCGGCAGCATCGGGATGGCGGCCGGGCAGGCGTGGCGGCTGCGGATCCTGCTGGACGGCAGCCTCGAGGGGCGGCGCACGCTGATCGCCGTCGCGCGCATGACGGCGGCCGCCGCGCTGCTCGGCGCGGTCGCCTACGGCGTCTGGTGGGGCCTCGACGAGGCGCTCGGCCGCGCGACGCTCGCGCAGATCGTCTCCGTCGGCGGCGCGCTGCTCGCCGGCACGCTCGTCTACGTCGTCGCCGTGCTCTCCATGCAGATCGACGAGGCCCGCCAGATCCGCGCGCTCGTCGCCGGGCGCTTGCGGCGCGCGGCCTGAGCCCCCTCGGCGACCCCGCACGCCTGCCCCTTCTACGCTGTGTGCGCCCATGGCCGACCAAGCGCACATCCGCAACTTCTCGATCATCGCCCACATCGACCATGGGAAGTCGACGCTGGCGGATCGGATCCTCGAGCTGACGAAGACGGTCGAGCAGCGCAACATGAAGGCGCAGCTGCTCGACTCCATGGACCTTGAGCGCGAGCGCGGGATCACGATCAAGGCGCAGGCGGTGCGGGTGCAGTTCGACGCCTCCGACGGCGAGACCTACCAGCTGCACCTCATCGACACGCCCGGCCACGTCGACTTCACCTACGAGGTCTCGCGCTCGCTCGCCGCGTGCGAGGGCGCGCTGCTCGTCGTCGACGCCTCCCAGGGCGTCGAGGCGCAGACGCTTGCGAACACCTACCTGGCGGTCGACTCCGGGCTCGAGCTGATCCCGTGCCTGAACAAGATCGACCTGCCCGGCGCCGAGCCCGAGCGCGTCGCCGCCGAGGTCGCGGAGCTGCTCGGCGAGCCGGCCGACGGTGTGCTGCGCATCAGCGCGAAGACGGGGGAGGGCGTGACCGAGGTGCTCGACCAGCTCGTGCAGCGCGTCCCGCCGCCCGCCGGCGATCCCGACGCCCCGCCGCGCGCGCTGATCTTCGACTCCGAGTTCGACCAGTACCGCGGCGTGGTCGCCTACATCCGCGTCGTCGACGGCACGTTCCGCAAGGGCGACGCGATCTACGCGATGGCCCAGGGGACCGAGTCCGACGTCGACGACATCGGCTTCTTCACGCC
>DASRAV010000002.1:0-28692 GCA_035637995.1 Conexibacter sp.
CGATCTCACGGCGAGCTGTGCATCGGCGAGCGGCCCGATCGTGTCGGGGCCGAGGATGCCGGCGATCGTCACCCGGTAGGCGTGGCCCCCCACCTGGAGCGTCACACGCGGCAGATGTCCCAACGCGGGGTCCGCTTCGGCGGTGACGCCGAGCGCGGCGGCGGTCGCTCGCGGCAGCACGATCCCGTCGGTGAGCTCCAGGCCCCCGGCGGCGAAGGTTGCGGGCAGCCGGCCCGAGAGCGCGGCAAGGCTCGCGTCGATGCTCGCGAGGTCGACGGGGGCCTGCTGGCCGTCGGGGCCGACGAGGATGGCGCGCTGCTCCAACAGCGGCGCCGCCCGCTCCACGCCCGGAAGCTGGCGGACCGCGCTGAGCAGGCGCGCGTCGAAGCCGCGCGCATCGCGGGCGGTCAGCTGAAGGTCCGCCTTGCCCGTGACGCCGCGCACGATGTTGTCGGCCGAGCCCGCGATGCTCCCGTTCGCGACCAGCACGGCGAAGGCGAGCGCCACGCCGACTGCGATCCCGATGCCGGCGAGCAGCTCCTGCGTCGGGTGCGTGCGCAGTCGACGGCGGTAGAAGTAGACGAGCGTCTCGAGGCGCACCCTATCCCCGCATCGTCTGTGGTGCGATCGATCCCTGCTCTGCGGCGGGAGTCCGCGAGCCGTCATCCAGCCTGCCGTCGCGCAGCGTCAGCGCACGGTCGGCGAACGCTGCCGCCTGTGGGTCGTGCGTGACGAGCAGCACGGCGGCTTGGCGCTCGCGTCCGATCGAGCGCAGCAGCGCCAGCACGTCCTGACTGCGGCGGCTGTCGAGGTTGCCCGTCGGCTCGTCGGCGAGGATCAGGCGCGGCTCGTTGACGAGCGCGCGCGCGATGGCGACGCGCTGGCGCTCGCCGCCGGACAGCCGCTCCGGCGTGTGATCCAGACGCGCGCCGAGGCCGACGCGCTCGAGCCAGGGGATCGCCTGCCTGCGCGCGCGGCTCAGCGGCACGCGGTCGGCCAACAGCTTGACGGCGGCGTTCTCGACCGCCGGCACGCCGGGCAGCAGGTCGAACGACTGCGAGATGAAGCCGATCTCGTTGCGCTGGTAGTCGACGTCGCCGTCGCGGATCGCCCCGACGTCGCGATCGCCGAAGTGGATCGTGCCCGCGTCCGGCGCGAGCAGGCCGGCGGCCAGCAGGAGCAAGGTCGACTTGCCCGAGCCGCTCGGGCCGTGCAGGGCCACCAACTCTCCCGGTGCGACGGTCAGCGACACGCCGTCGACGGCTCGGACGACCTCGCCGCTGGTGGCGTAGTGCTTGATGACGTCGCAGAGCTTCAGCCTGCTTCCGCTCACGCCGATTACGCTCCTCTATGGGCGTCGGCGATCTGCTAAACGGTGAGAACGCCGACGTTTACGAAGAACCTACCGGTCGGTTGCGTCGGCTGCAACCGACCGGGTAATAGCGCGCTAGCGGCGGCTTTGCGTGACCTGGGTGGTCAGGTTCACCCGCGGAGCACCGGATCCGATCTTCGTCGGCTTCACTTTGAAATGCAGTGAACCACGCACCAAATTAGAGACTTTTATTACGAGAAAAGTAGAGCCATGGCGCTTGGTCAGCTTCAGGTGGCGCTTGCGCGAGGCAACCGCGACGGGCTTGCCATGGCGCACGATCCGCAGCCCCGCGATCGTGAACGCGTCCTGGGGGCTCGACCACGACAGGGTCAGCTGGACCGAGTGGGCCTTGCTCGCGAGCTTCACGGCGTGCGCGTCGCTCTGACTGAGCTTCGTGAAGGCGTCGTGGAAGGCCTTCGGCGGCGACTGGCACGTCAGCGTGGTGCCGACCTCGTTCATGACCGCCTGCAGGTTGCTGGAGTCGGTCTGCGGGAAGTACTTGCCGCCGGTCTCGCTCGCGATCTGCTTGAGCCGCGCGCCGTTCTCGCCCGTGACCGCGCCGCTGAAGCCGATCACGTACGTCGGCGGGCCACCGCGATGGCCGTTGTTGTACGTGCCGGCGTCGTGGCCGCCGTCGGTCAGGAAGATCCGCGCCTTCGCAGCCGGGTCGGCCGCTTGTGCGGTCGCGAACGCGGCGTTGTAGTCGGTGAGGCCGTTGTCGGCGTTGACCTTGGCCTTCAGCGCCGCTTTCATCGCCGCGGCGTTCGGCCCGATCGACTCCACCGGGAAGATCACGTCGGCAGCCGGCGGCTCGCCCGGGGTCGAGAAGATCTGACCGCCGAACTCGATCGCGCCGAGGTCGATCTTCTCGTTCCCGGGCGTGTCGATCAGCAGCTCGAGCGCGGCGACGCGCAGCTTGTCGGCGTCGGTGCCCGCCATCGAGCCGGAGTCGTCGATGATCGCCTCGATGTTCGAGACGGGCGTGCAGCTCGCCGCGGCGAGCGCCGTGGGCGCTGCCGAGCCGGCGGGAACGAGCGCGAGCCCGGCGACGAGCGCGAGCGCGCCGGCGGAGCCCGCGAGGGCGGGGATGCGACGTGACATGGGTGAGAGAGCCTCCGGTCGGGTGGACGCGATCCAAGCATGCCCGGGCGCCCCGGTCAATGGGCGCGTCAGCAAGCGTCGTAGCCCCTACCAGGCGTCGACCATCGTGCGGCGGCGTCCTGCGTCCGCCTGCGGCGGCGGCATGGCGCGCAGCGTCGCGACGATCCGCGTGCGCGTCTCGGCGGGGTCGATCACGTCGTCGAGCTCGAAGTAGGTCGCGACGTTCAGGGCCGTGCTCTGCGCGCGCACCGCGGCGACGAGCTCCTTCACGCGCTGCTCGCGCTGCGCGTCGTCGGCGATCGCCTCCAGCTCGCCGCGCAGCGCGAGCCGCACCGCGCCCTCGACGCCCATGGCGCCGAGCTCGCCGCTGGGCCACGCGACCGTCAGCGCGGGCGCGTGCAGGTGCCCGCCGGCCATAGCCTGCGCGCCCAGGCCGAAGGCACGCCGCACGATCACGCACAGGAACGGCACCGACGCGGTCGCGCCGGCCAGGAACAGGCGCGAGGTGTGGCGCACGGTCGCGGTGCGCTCCGCGTCGGGACCGACCATGAAGCCGGGCGTGTCGACGAGCGTCAGCAGCGGCAGCCCGAACGCGTCGCACAGCTGGACGAAGCGCGCGGCCTTGTCGGAGCCGTCGGCGTCGAGCGCGCCGCTGAGATGGCGCGGGTCGTTCGCGATCACCCCGAGCGCGCGGCCCTCGATCCGTGCGAGCGCGGTGATGACCGTCTGCCCGAAGCGCGGCCGCAGCTCCAGCACGGAGCCCGCGTCGGCGAGCAGCTCGAGCAGGCGGCGCGCGTCGTGGACGCGCTTGGGGTCCTCCGGCACGACGCTGCGCAGCAGCCGCTGATCGGCGCAGGACCAGTCGGCGGGCGCGAGCGGGTCCTGGAAGTAGGAGAGGAAGCGGCGCGCGGTGGCGACCGCGTCCGCCTCGTCCGCGGCCAGCACGTCGATCACCCCGTTGGGCTCCTGGATCGCGACCGGGCCGACTTCCTCGGGCGCGAACGAGCCGAGGCCGCCGCCCTCGATCATCGCCGGCCCGCCCATCCCGATCGACGCGTCGGGCGTCGCGATGACGACGTCGCAGCAGCCGAGCAGCGCGGCGTTGCCGGCGAAGCAGCGGCCGGAGACGATCCCGACGCGCGGCACGAGGCCGCTCAGGCGCGCGAACGTGTGGAACGTCGGCACGACGAGGTGGAACAGCTCCGAGCTGTCGGTGTCGCCGGGCCGTCCGCCGCCGCCCTCCGCGAACAGCACGACCGGCAGCCGCTGGCGCTCGGCGAGCTCGAGCACGCGGTCGGTCTTGCGATGGTTGCGGATGCCCTGCGTGCCGGCGAGGACCGTGTAGTCGTAGGCGAGCACCGCGCACTGCGCGCCGTCGATCGCGCCGACGCCGGCCACGATCCCGTCGCCGGGCGTCTTCTCGATCAGCTCCTCCAGCGGCCGTCGCGCGCGCTGCGCGGCGAGCGTGAGCGCTCCGTACTCCGAGAACGAGCCGGGGTCGCAGAGGTCCTCGACGTTCTCGCGGGTCGTGCGGCGGCCCGCCGCATGGCGCCGCTCGACGGCCGCCGGGCGCGCCGCGTCGTCGGTCGCGCTGCGCCGGCGCTCCAGCACCTCGGCGAGGTCCGGCCGGATGTGGTCCAAGTCGACCTCCTGCTCGCGCGCGACCTCCGTCGGTGCCTCGTGCTCCGTCGCCTCGACGCGGAAGAGGCGCTGCCCCTCGGCCACCTGCTCGCCGACCGCCACCGCCAGCTCGCGCACGACGCCGGCCTCCGGCGCGATCACCTCGTGATGCATCTTCATCGCCTCGAGCACCAGCACCGCACTCCCGGGGAGGACCCGCTCACCCTCCGCGACGAGCACCTCGGCGACGACGCCGGTGAGCGGGGACGCGATCACGCGGGCGTGGCAGCTCGGTGCGCAGCCAGCGCCGCGAGCCTCGCCCGATGCCGGCGCGCGCCGCCGAGCAGCGCCGCGTCGAGCTGGGCGCGCTTGTAGAGCCAGTGCACGTCGGCCTCCCACGTGAAGCCGATGCCCCCGTGGGCCTGGATCGCGCTGGCGGTGACGGTGCGGCCGGCGTCGGCGGCGGCTGCTGCGGCGAGCGCGGCCGCCTCGGGCAGGCGCGCCGGCTCCGCACCCGCGGCCCAGGCGGCGTAGAGCGCGGTCGAGCGCGCGCTCTCGGTCTCGAGCAGCATCTGCGCGCAGCGATGCGAGACGGCCTGGAAGGAGCCGACGGGCACGCCGAACTGCTTGCGCTCCTTCACGTACGCGAGCGTCATGTCGAGCGCGCGCTGGCAGACCCCCACGACCTCGGCGGCGATCGCCGTGCGGATCAGGTCCGCGGCGCCGGGGCCGAGTGGCTCGGCGTCACCGCCGCTGACCGTCGCGTAGCGTCGCGTCGGGTCGATCGCCTCGAGCGTCTCGACCTCCGCGCCCACCGCGAGCTGCGCCGCGTCGCCGTCCAGCAGCACCAGCACCGCCGCACCGACGGCGTCGGCCGCCAGCCATGGGGTGCCGGAGCCGGCCATGTGGCCGGCGGAGGCGGGTCCCCAGTTTGCCTTCGTGCCGATCCCCGCCGTCGTCTCGCCGGAGGCGAGCCCCGGCAGCCAGCGCGCGCGCTGGTCGTCGCTGCCGGCGGCCTGGATCGCCGCCGCAGCGACGGCGCTCGAGAGGAACGGCGTCGCGGCGCAGGCGTAGCCGAGCTGCTCGAGCAGCACCGCCAGCTCGACCGCGCCGAGCCCCTGGCCGCCGTGCTGCTCGGCGACCGCGATCCCCGGCCAGCCGAGGCTGCACAGCTCGCGCCACAGCGCGTCGTCGTAGGCGCGCCCTTCGGCGGCCGCCCGCACCTGCTCCCAACCCGAGCGCGCGGCGAGCAGCTCGCGCGCGACGCGGCGGATCTCCTTCTGGTCCTCGGTCAGGTCGAAGTGCATCGCGATCAGCGCGCCCGCGGCAGGCCGAGCACGCGCTCGGCGACGATGTTCTTGAGGATCTCGGTCGTGCCGCCCTCGATCGAGTTACCGCGCGCCCGCAGCAGCTCGTAGGCCCAGCGGTCGCCGCTGCGCAGCGCGCTCGGCCCGAGCAGGTCGGCCGCGAGCTGGGTGAGCTGCTGGTTCGTCTCCGACCACATCCACTTCGTCAGCGACCCCTCCGGGCCGGGCTGGCCGTACTGCTCGATCGCGGTCAGCCCGCGATAGGCGGTCAGGCGCAGGACCTCGGCCTTCAGGTGCAGCTCGCCGAGGCGGTCGGCGACGACCGGGTCCTCCAGCAGGCCGCGCCCGGACGCCTCGCGGATCAGCGCGTCGAGCAGCTGGCGCAACCGCACCTGCAGGAAGAAGGCAAGCCCGGCGCGCTCGTTCATCAGCGTCGTCAGCGCGACCTTCCAGCCGTTGCCGACGCCGCCGAGCACGTTGGAGTCCGGCACCCGCGCGCCGTCGATGAACAGCTCGTTGAACTCCGACTCGCCGGTGATCTGGCGCAGCGGCAGCACCTGCACGCCGGGCTGCTCCATGTCCATCAGGAAGTACGTGAGGCCCTGGTGCTTCTTCGGCGCCTGCGCGTCGGTGCGCGCGACGAGCATGCACCACTTGGCGTACTGCGCTCCGCTCGTCCACACCTTCTGGCCGGTGACGACCCATTCGTCGCCGTCCTTGACCGCGTGCGTCTTCAGCGCGGCGAGGTCGGAGCCGGCGTCGGGCTCGGAGAAGCCCTGGCACCAGATCTCCTCCGCCGTCAGGATCGGGACGAGGTGGCGCTCCTGCTGCTCCTGCGAGCCCCACGTCATGATCGTCGGCCCGGCCAGCAGCAGGCCGAGCACGTTCGCCGGCAGCGGCGCGTTCGCGCTCGCCAGCTCCTCGTAGAAGATCGCCGACTGCGTCAGCGACGCGCCGCGGCCGCCGTGCTCGGGCGGCCAGTGGACGGCGGCCCAGCCGCCCTCGGCGAGCCGGCGCTGCCAGTCGCGCCGCCAGCCGTAGGCGGCGTCCTCGTCGCCCGCGGGCTCCGTGCCGGGCTGGTTGGCGGCGAGCCACGCACGCAGCTCGTCGCGAAACGCCAGCTCCTGCTCGTTGAACGTCAGGTCCATGGCTCAGTCCTCGTGCACGTCGAGCACGACCTTGCCGACCGCGCCGCGCGCGTCGATCAGCTTCAGCGCCTCGGCGGCCTGCTCGAACGGGAAGCGCGCGCCGACGATCGGCCGCACGAAGCCGCCCGCGATCAGGTCGTCGATCTCGGCGCCGACCTCGCGGTTGAAGTCGGGCTTCGGCATCGCGTAGGCGCCCCAGCCGGCGCCGATCACCTCGGTGTTGCCGAGCAGCAGGCGGTTGACGCGCACCTCGGGGATCGAGCCGCCGGTGAAGCCGACGACGACGACGCGGCCGCCCTCGCGCAGCGAGCGCAGGCTGTCGGTGAAGCGGTCGCCGCCGACCGGGTCGAGCACGAGGTCGACGCCGCCGTCGGAGAACGCGCGCGCGTCGTCCTTCCAGGGCCCGTCGGAGCGGATCACCTCGTCCGCGCCCGCTTCGCGCGCGACGCGCTCCTTCTCGTCGCTGGAGACGACGCCGATCGTGCGCGCGCCGAGCCCCTTCGCGACCTGGATCGCCGCGGTGCCGACGCCGCCGGCGGCGCCGTGGACGAGCACCGTCTCGCCGCGCTGCAGGCGCCCGCGCGTGCGCAGCGCGAAGTAGGCGGTGTGGTAGTTGAGCACGAGGCTGGCGCCCTGGGCGAAGTCGAGCTCGTCGGACAGCCTGAACGTGAAGAACGCGGGCGCGACGGCCGTCTCGGCGAACCCGCCGAGCGCGCAGAACGCGGCGACGCGGTCGCCGGGCGCGAGGTCGGAGCCGGCGGGCGAGCTGCGCACGATCCCGCCGACCTCGCTGCCCGGGATGAACGGCAGCGGCGGCTTGAACTGGTACTCGCCGCGCGTCTGCAGCAGCTCGGGGAACGACACCCCGGCGGCGTGCACCTCGACGACGACCGCCTCCTCGCCGTGCGGGCTCAGCGGATGCGCCGGCTCCGGCTCGGGCAGCTCGACGAGCCGCAACGCGGTGTCGGGTCCGGTCAGCTCGGCGATCTGGATCGCGCGCATCGGGCGGGACTGTAATGCGACCGGCGCGTGCCGGGCGCACTACGTCCCGCCCGATGCGCTCACTTCACCGTGAAGTCCACGTGCTGGCCGGCCGCGTAGTGGCCGGGGAGGTTGCAGATGAGCGCGTAGTGGCCGGCGGGGAGCTTGAACGTGACGCTCTTCGCCTGACCGGGCTTGAGGTCGCCCGTCTCGCCGACGTTGCCGGCCTCCGAGGCGCGCGAGCCCTCGAGCAGGTCGGCGGCCTTCTTGTCGGTGCGCAGGACGACGAACTCGTGCGTGACCTTGCCGGCGTTCTGAACGTCGAACGTCACCTTGCCGGCCGCGGCGGCGGGCGCGGTCGGCGTCACCAAGAACTCGGCGAGCTTGATCCCGACCTTGTGCGGGAGAGCCGCGGTGGTGGCGGCACCTGCGTCGCTCGCGCCGGAGCCCGCGGCCGCGCCGGCACCCGTCGCGGCGGCCGGGGCCGCGGCGGTCGTGACCGTCACCGTCTTCGTGTCGTTCAGCTTCGCCGCGATCACGACCAGGTTCACGAGCGCGATCACGAACGCGAGCACCGCGAAGAAGGCGAAGCCCTGCTGGACGCGCCGCGTGCGGGCGCTCTGCTCGCGCACCTCGTCGAGCACGGTGGCGAGCGTCGGGGGCGGCGCACCGTTTTCATACGCCATCGCTCGGGCTGCTTCGCGATCTTCGGTGAACTGATCGGACACGGCGCCTCCTCGGTGAGATGAGCCTGGTTGACGTCATCATTCAATTCTTCGGAGCGACCCCCGCCATCCGCTCGGGCGACGGCTCCCGCTCCGTGGAGGACCGCAGTCGCGCGGCAGTAGCCCGCCTCAGCCGCGCGCGCCGCGCACGATCGTCAGCAGCGCGTCCGCGGTGCCGGCGGCCTCGTGCTCGCCGGTGCCGAGTCGCCGCACGCCGAGACCGCACAGGAGCGCGACGACCGTGCGCGCATGGCGTGCCGGCTCGGGCACGTCGAGCACCTCGAGCGCGGCGGCGGCGACGCGCTCGTAGGCGTCGAAGCAGCGGCGCGAGGCGTCGTGCAGCGCCGGATCGCGCGACGCGTGCAGGTGCAGCTCGAGCTCGGCGACCTCCTCCGCGCGTCCGGAACGGTGCGCGGCGATCTGCTCGACGGCTGCCGCGGCCTGCTCTGCGGTCGGGTTCGCGGCGCGCAGCTCGGCGGCGAGCGCGTCGAGGCGCGCGACCTCCTCGGCGGCGTAGAGCAGCAGGCTCTCGCGCAGCAGGTCGCTCTGGCTGGGGAAGTGGTAGGTGAGCGAGCCGAGCGCGACGCCGGCCGTCGCCGCCACGCGGCGGTTGCTGACGGCCGCGATCCCGCCCACGGCGATCGTGCGCAGCGTCGCGTGCAGGATCCTTGCGCGCGTGGGACCGGGCGCGGCGGTGGGGCTCGAGCTGGGCGGGGCGACGCTCGCCATGCGGCGAAGCATAGCCGCAGATCCCCTATCGTTCGTTCGAACGAACGACGCAGCGCAGGGAGACGACCATGGGCACACCGGCACCGACCGACACCGAGCTCGCCTTCGCCGGCCTGCGCGCGCAGGCCGAGCTCATCGCCGCAGGAGAGCTGTCTGCGCGCGAGCTGCTCGAGGCGACGCTCGCGCGGATCGACGCCGCCCAGCCCCGGCTCAACGCCTTCCGCTGCGTGCGCGCGGAGGCGGCGCGTGCCGAGGCCGACGAGGCCGATCGCCGCCGGGCGGCCGGCGATACCGCTCCGCTGCTCGGCGTGCCGGTCGCGATCAAGGACGATATGGACCTCGCCGGCGAGTCGACGCGCTTCGGCTGCCCCGGCACGTTCCACCCGCGTGCCGGCGACGGCGAGGTCGCGCGGCGGCTGCGCGCCGCCGGTGCCGTCATCGTCGGCAAGACGAACACGCCCGAGATCGGCCAATGGCCCTTCACCGAGGGGCCGGCGTTCGGCGCGACGCGCAACCCGTGGTCGACCGACCACACCCCCGGCGGCTCCTCCGGCGGCTCGGCGAGCGCCGTCGCAGCCGGTCTCGTCGCGGGCGCGGCCGGCTCCGACGGCGCCGGCTCGGTGCGCGTCCCCGCCGCCTGGACGCACCTCGTCGGCGTCAAGCCCCAGCGCGGCCGCGTCTCGACCTGGCCGCATACGAACGCCTTCAACGGGCTCACCTGCATCGGGCCGCTCGCGCGCAGCGTCGACGACGCCGCGCTGCTGCTCGACGTGCTGAGCGGCAACCACCCCGGCGATCCGCACCGACCGGCGCCTCCGCCGGAGCCGTTCGCGCAAGCCGCTGCGCGCGGAGCGAACGGCCCACCCACCCGGCTGCGAATCGCGCTCTCGTGGCGGATCCCGTGGAGCATCGCGCCCGCGACGCTCGACGCCGCCGTGCGCGAGCCGGTCGAGCGGCTCGCTGGCGCGCTCGCCGGCCTCGGTCATGAGGTCGAGCTCGCCGACCCCGCCTACGCGCTCTTCGGCCTCGGCTTCCTGCCGCGCTCCACCGCGGGCGTGCGCGACTGGATCGAGCATCACGTCGACGACCACACGCTGCTCGACCCGCGCACGCGCGAGACGATGCGGATGGGCCGGCTGCTGCGCCCGTTCGTGCGCCTCGCGCACGCGCTCGAGCGCCCGATGCAGGCCTACGTCGGACGCATCTTCCGCCGCTTCGACGTCGTGCTGATGCCGACGACCGCCCAGCCGCCGCGCCCGATCGGCGCGATCGACGGGCTCGGCGCCTGGGAGACCGACAAGCTGATGGTCGCCGCCTGCCCGTACACGTGGCCGTGGAACGTGCTCGGCTGGCCCGGCGTCAACGTGCCCGCCGGCGTCACGGACGACGGCCTGCCCGTCGGCGCGCAGCTGCTCGGCCCCGCCGACAGCGAGGGTCGCCTGCTGTCGCTCGCCGCCCAGCTCGAGGCCGTCGAGCGGTGGTCCGAGCGCCGCCCGCCGCTCGCGGCGGAAGCGCGCCTGGAGTCCGTCACGTCTCGATAGCGTGTGCGCCATGCGCGTGGCCGTGATCGGCGGGACCGGCGGCCTCGGCAGGCTCCTCGCCGCCGGGCTGGCGGCGCACGGCGACGAGGTGCGCGCCGTCAGCCGTCATGCGCCGACGTCGCAGCTCGCCGACGGGGTCACGCATCACCGCGCCGATCTCGCGAGCGGCGACGGCCTCGCCGAGGCGGTCGCCGGCGTGGAGGTCGTCGTCGACGCCGTCAACGAGCTGCGCCGCGCGCGGACCGTGCTGGTTGGCGGGACGCGACGGCTGCTGGCGGCGGAGGCGGCCGCCGGCGTCGGCCATCACGTGGCGATCTCGATCGTCGGCTGCGAGCGCGTGCCGTGGTCCTACTACAACGCGAAGGCCGCGCAGGAGGACGCCGTGACGGCCGGACCGGTCGCGTGGAGCCTCCTGCGCGCGACGCAGTTCCACACGCTGCTCGCCGGCACGTTCGCCGAGGCGGCGCGCTGGCGGCTCGTGCCGACCGGGCGTGCGCTGCTGCAGCCGATCGATCCCGCGCTCGTCGCCGAGCGGCTCGTCGCCGCCGTCCACGCCGGCCCGGCGGGCCGGCTGCCGGACCTCGCGGGTCCGGAGGTGCGCACGCTCACCGAGCTGGCGGCCGCCTGGCGCACCCATGACGGCCGGCGCCTGCTGGGGCTGCGCGTACCGTTCGTCGGCCGCGTCGGCCGGGCGCTGCGCGCCGGCGGGCTGACCGATCCCGCCGCGGCGGCCGGCGGGGCGACGTTCGCGCAGTGGCTGGCGACGCCGCGATGAGGTCCCCGCGCGTCGCGCGCGCCGCGCTCGCCCTGCTCGCGCTCGGCGCCGCCGGGGTCGGCGGGCCCGCCGCGTTCGCACCGCGCACCTTCTACGACGACTTTCCCTTCACTGCCCATTGGGTCGACCGCCTGCCGCCCTACAACGAGCACCTCGTGACCGACGTCGGCGGGCTCTACCTCGGCTTCGCCGTGCTGCTCGCCTGGGCGGCGTGGACGCTGCAGCGCCAGCTCGTCTATGCCGCCTGCGCCGGCTGGGCGGTCTTCTCGCTCTCCCACCTCGTCTTCCACGCGCGACACCTCGACGCCTTCGGCACCGCCGACGCGGTCGCCGAGCTCAGCTCGCTCGCAGCGGTGCTCGCACTGCCGGCCGTGGCGGCGTGGGCGGCGGCCACGCCGCGTCGCGGCGAGCTCTAGCTCACGCGCTGGCGCGCGAGCGGCACGACCTCGGCGCTGCTCGGCACCGTCTCGCCGCGCAGCTCGCCGCTGCTGATCGAGAGCATCCGGTCGGCGCCCGCGAGCGCGGTTGTCTCGGCGCCGGTCATCAGCACCGCGACGCCGTCCTCGCGTGCGACGGTGCACAACGTCCGCAGCAGCGCGTCGCGCTCCGTCAGGTCGACCCCGTTGGTGGGCTCGTCGACGAGCAGCAGCCGCGGCTGCGGCAGCAGCGCGCGGGCGATCGCGACGCGCGTGATCTCGCCATGGTCGAGCTCGTCCGGGCGCAGCTCGGCGCATGCGCCGGCGCCGAGCCGCTCGAGCATCGCGTGCGCCTGGGCGCAGGCGCGATCGATGCGCGCTCCGGTCGCCAGCAGCGGCACCGCGACGTGCTCGACGACGAGTTCCGCATGCGCGCGGCTGAAGCCCCCGTGGCTGAACGAGACGCGTCCGCGCACGTCGCGCTCGGAGCAGGTCGCGACGTCGACGCCGCCGAGCAGGACGCGTCCCTCGTCGGGGCGCTCGAGGCCGCCCGCGATCCGCAGCAGCGTCGTGCGGCCGGAGAAGCGGCGCCCCCAGATCCCGACGATCTCGCCGGCGTCGAGCTCGAGCGTGACGCCGCGCAGCGCGACGAGCTCGCGGCGTCCGCGCACGTAGGTCTTGGTGACGCCGTCGAGCGCGAGCAGCGGCACGTGCTTCAGCTCCGCCCCGCCAGCGCGGGGGCCGCGCTGCGCAGCTGCTGACGCGCGTAGTCGATCCACGTCAGGCGCGCCTGGATGCCGAGCCGCCGATCCTCGAGCGCGAGCCGCTCGACGAGCGTGCCCGGTTGCGCGAGCCCGTTCACATCCTGCGTTCCCGGCGTGAGGCGGCCGAGCTCGTCGAGACAGGCGTTCTCATAGCCGTCGAGCATGCTCAGCAGCGCTTCGGCGTCCTTCGAGGCCGCGCACTGGAGTCGCACCAGGAACTCGGCGCGCGTCGGGTCGGGTCCCATCGGCGCTTCGAGGAAGTGCCGCAGCGCGCGCGCACCGTCAGCGGTGACGCGGTAGGGGGTCTTGGGCTGGCGCCGGCTGACGTCGGCCGACTCCAGCGCTATCGGCTCGATCAGCCCGTCGCGCTCGAGGCGGTCGAGCGACGCGTAGAGGCCCTGCGGCGTGATCGCCCATTGACCGGCGTCGAAGGCACGCCGGAAACGCACGAGGACCTCGTAGCCGTAGCTCGGTCGCTCGAGCAGCAGTCCCAACACCGCGTACTTGGTGCCTGCCTTCATCGCTCCCCGAAACGCTTACGTTTCCGAAAAGTCTAGTGGCGAACACGCCGCAATTCAACCTATTGAACTTTCACGCGCAGACTAGACCGTCCCGTTGGTTGGTACGACCATGCGCATCGATGACATCGCGCCACGTATCTCCGCCGGAACTCGACTGCGGGTCCCATGGTGCGTGTGCGGTGCTCGGCGGCTCCGGTGTCCGCCCCCCCTCGGTCACCGGGGCCGTGAGCATTTCCAGGAACTTCCACTTCGAGGGGGCGCAGTGAGCGTCACTCCGGATCGTCGCCACGGCTGGCGCCTCGTGCAGATCGGCGAGCTGCTGCGACGCAGCCATCGCGCGCACGAGCTGGCGCTGGCGCAGGTCGACCGGCTCGAGGTCGGCGCGGAGCTGAGCGCGACGGGCACCGTGACGCTGACCGACGACGTCGCGGCCGAGCTCGAGCTGCTCGGCGAGGCGATCGCCGAGCTCGCCGCCGAGCTTCAGGTCCTGACCGCCGGGCTGCCGGACGAGCCGGTCGACGTCGCCGCTGAGGACGTGCGGCGCGAGGCCGCGGGCGACCTGGCGACAGGGATCTTCGACGAGGCACGCGCGCTGCTTGCCGCGCGAGTGCTGCCCGTGCACGACGGCTGGCCCGCATTGGCCACCGGCCTGCGCGGCAGCGACGCGCATTGGGGTTGGGAGCAGCTGACGGTCGCGCAACTCGTCGGAGGTTTTCGCGGTGCGCCCGCAGGTCGCATCGCCCGCGTGCTCGGCGAGGCGGGCGTGCCGGCCCGGCGGCCGTTCGCCGCGTGCGAGCACGAGCAGGTCATGCGGCTGGCGGCTGCGCTCGACCGCCACGCTGCGGCCTGAGCGCGCTGACCGGTCGTCGTCGACGGCGCTGGTGCCAGGGGGCGGCGCGTGCCGTCGACGACGATGGACCGGCCGGGAGATCAGGCGGGGAGCCGAGTCCCGGTGCTTCCCTGCTGCACGCAGCATCCTCCGGTCTCGACCGGGGCGCATCCGCGCAATGCCGCCGAGGTCCCGCGGGGAACCACGGATCTCGTGAGCTGAGACAGCCACATCGAAAAACTGAGATCCTGAGCATGGGGGTCGGCTCGGGGAGCCGAACGCAAGGGGGACACCATGGGGGCGGAATCCGCAGGGCGCACACGACGGTCGAGCGTCGCCGGGCTCATCGCCGTGCTCGCGCTCGTCGTCGGCGGGTGCGGCGGCGGGAGCGCGTCCGTCGCCGTGCACCATCCGCGGCTGCCGCACGATCGCTGGACGCACGCGCGGGCGCTCTTTCGCGTCAAGTGCGCGGGCTGCCACGCGCTCGCCGACGCCGGCGCGCACGGCCGGCGCTCCGACCTCGACCACTCGGGGCTCGCCTATGCGCCGCACGCCACCGCGATCGCACGCCGGGTCATGCTGCACGGGGGCCCAGGAATGCCCGTGGAGGAGGAGATGATGCCGCCCGAGGACTTCGACGCGCTCGCGCGCTATGTCGCGGCCGTGGCGGGCCGGCACGTGCCGGCCCGGCCGCCGGTGCGCACGACGCCCGTGCCGGCGCGCAGAGACCGCTTCGTCTACGCGCGGACGCTCTTCGACGAGATATGCGCGAGCTGTCACAGACTCGCCGACGCCGGCGCGCGCAGCGGCTACGTGGACATGGACCACTCACCGCTGTCGGAATCGACGCAGAGACCCGAACTCGCGCGCTTCGTGATGAGACACGGCTACCACGCCGGCATGCCGGCGTTCAAAGGGATCCTCACCGAACGCGAATTCAACGCGCTCGTCGACTACGTCGCCGCGGTCGCCGGCGCGCCTGGTGCACGCGGCGGCTAGGGTCGGCGCACATGGGCTCGATCGTTGATCGCCTCTGGCCGTTCCTGATGCGCCTGATGGGCGGGCACACGGCGGTGTATCAGCGCACGAACGGGCGGATCGGCCACCGCCATCCAGGCCTGCCGCCGATGCTGCTGCTCGACCACGTGGGCGCCCGCAGCGGCACGCGCCGCACGAGCCCGCTCGTCTACGTGCGCGACGGCAGGGACTACGTCGTGATCGCCTCGAAGGGCGGCTTTCCGAAGCATCCCGGCTGGTATCACAACCTGCTCGCCCACCCCGACACACGGGTGCAGGTCGGCTCGCAGCACCTCGACGTGCACGCCCGCGTCGCCACCCCGCAGGAGCGCGTGCGGCTGTGGCCGCTGGCCGTGAGGACCTACCGCGGCTACGACGCCTATCAGCAGCGTGCCGGACGCGAGATCCCGCTCGTCGTGCTCGAACCGCGCGGCTGACCCTCGCTCGATCTGCACTAAAGTCGTCTCGTGAGCGAGGCACTCGACGAGGCACGCCTGCGGCGCCTGATCGACGTCGGCCGCTCGCTCGTCTCCGAGCTGGACCTCGAGATGCTGCTCACGCACGTGCTCGACGTCGCGCGTGAGCTGACCGGCGCCCACTACGCCGCGCTCGGCGTGCTCGACGAGTCGCGCAACGTGCTCGAGCGCTTCCTCACACGCGGGATCGACGAGCAGACGCACCGCGCGATCGGGGATCTGCCCCACGGGCGCGGGATCCTCGGACTGCTGATCGCCGAGCCGCAGCCGCTGCGGCTGCACGACCTGCGCCACCACGCGCGCTCCTACGGCTTCCCCGCCAACCATCCGCCGATGCGCACGTTCCTCGGCGTGCCGATCATGATCCGCGGCAGCGCCTGGGGGAACCTCTACCTGACCGACAAGGATGGCGGCGGGGACTTCGACCTCGTCGACGAGCAGTCGGCCGTCATCCTCGCCGACTGGGTGGCGGTCGCGATCGAGAACGCGAGCCTGTACCAGCGCCTGCAGGTCCGTCGCGACGAGCTCGAGCGGGTGGTGCACAGTCTCGAGGCCACGACGGCGATCGCACGCGCCGTCGGCGCCGAGACGCAGCTCGACCGCGTGCTCGAGCTGATCGTCAAGCGCGGGCGCGCGCTCGTCGACGCGCGCGCGATGGTGATCCTGCTGCGCGAGGTCGAAGAGCTGGTCGTCGTCGCGTGCGCGGGGGAAGTGGAGCCGGAGGTCGTCGGTCGCCGCATAACGGTCGAAGACCCGACCGCGGGAGAGGTCCTCTACGGCGCACAGCCGGAGCGCATCCGCGACGTCGGCAGCCGCCTGCGCATCTCCTCCGAGCGGCTCGGCGTCAGCGACGCGCAGACGGCGCTGCTCGTGCCGCTCGAGTTCCGCGGTCGCGTGCTCGGCGTGCTCGCCGCGTTCGATCGCATGGGCGGTGAGCGCGAGTTCGCGCAGGAGCAGGAGGAGCTGCTGTTGTCGTTCGCGGCCAGCGCCGCGACGGCGGTCACGACCGCGCAGACCGTCGAGCAGCAGCGCCTGCGCGACACCATGGCCGCCGCCGAGCAGGAGCGCCATCGCTGGGCGCGCGAGCTGCACGACGAGACGCTGCAGGGGCTGGCGAGCTTCCAGGTGCTGCTGAACTCGGGGCTGCGTCGAGGCGACGCCGACAGCCTCGAGCGCTCGGTGCGCGCCGCGGTCGAGCAGATCGGCACCGAGATCGAGAAGCTGCGCACGCTCATCACCGAGCTGCGCCCGGCGGCGCTCGACGAGCTCGGCTTGCAGCCGGCGCTCGAGAGCCTCGCGAGCCGCGTCGCGGCGGCGCAGGGCCTCGAGGTCGAGACCGACGTCAGTCTCGGCGACGGCGAGCGGCTCTCCCCGGATCTCGAGACGACCGTCTTCCGGCTCGTGCAGGAGGCGCTGACGAACGTCGTCAAGCACGCCGACGCGAACCGCGTGACGATCGAGATCGTCACGAACGAGCACGAGGTGGAGCTGACCGTGACGGACGACGGCGCGGGCTTCGACCCGCACGTCCCGCGCGAGGGCTTCGGGATCACCGGCATGCGCGAGCGCGTCGGGTTGTGCGATGGGACGCTCGAGATCACGAGCGCCGCGGGCGCCGGCACGACCGTGCACGCGCGCCTGCGCACCGGCGGCGACGGCGAGCTTGTCGCGCGCGTCGCCTGAGCTGGCAGGCTCACGCGGGGTCCGCAGATCCCTCCTACCGCCTGCCGGCCTCGATCAGCCCGTGGTCGAGCGCGTAGCGCACGAGCTCGGCGCGCGAGGAGCGACGGACCTTCTGCTGGATGTGCGCGCGATGGGACTCGACGGTGCGCACGCTGAGATAGAGCTGGGCGGCGATCTCGCTGTTCGTGTGGCCGAGCGCGATCAGCCGCAGGACCTCGAGCTCGCGTTCGGTGAGGTCGTCGGGCGGCCCGCTGGGCGGGGGCTCGGCCGCCATCCGTGCGCCGAGCTCCGGGTTGAGGTACGTGCGTCCCTGCACGGCGAGGCGCACCGCCTGGACGAGCTCGGCGTCGGCGGCCTCCTTCAGCACGTAGCCGCGCGCGCCGGCGCGCAGCGCCTCGCGCGCGAACGCGGGATCCTGCTGCATCGTCAGCACGACGATCGCCGTCTCGGGCGCCTGCTCCACGATCCGCGGGATCGCCTGCAGGCTCGGCTCGCCGGGCATGTTGAGGTCGAGCACGAGCACGTGCGGGTGGTAGGCGCGCACGGCGCGCATCGCCGACGGCACGTCGCCCGCCTCGGCGACGACCTCGATGCCCTGCTCGGCGTCGAGCACCATCCGCAGTCCGCTGCGCACGACCGCGTGGTCGTCGGCGATGACGACGCGCGTGAGCTCGCCGTCCGCCGGCCGCTGCTCCTGTTCGCTCATCGAAGGGGCGACGTTACCGATCTGCCTGGCCCGCGCCACCGCGGGAGGCACGGCGACGTATCCGTGGTTTCCACGGAGGTTGCTGCGCGTGGCGGGTCCGTTCGCTACCCCGTATGCCCAAGGCGGAAGCCGACCCCGCGCACCGTCTCGATGAAGCGCGGGTGGCCGGGATCGTCGCCGAGCTTGCGCCGCAGCCAGCTGATGTGCACATCGAGCGTCTTCGTCGAGCCGAACCAGCCGGCGCTCCAGACGTCTTTCATCAGCTCGTCGCGCGTGACGACCTCGCCGGCGTCGCGCGCGAGCCGCGCGAGCAGCTCGAGCTCCTTGGGTGCCA
Source organism: Conexibacter sp. (assembly GCA_035637995.1). Taxonomy (GTDB): domain Bacteria; phylum Actinomycetota; class Thermoleophilia; order Solirubrobacterales; family Solirubrobacteraceae; genus Conexibacter. Next base: position 18,046 of record DASRAV010000002.1, read on the forward strand.
GCGGGAGCTCGACGCCCTCGAGGCGGGCGCGGCGCAGCCGCACGTCGACTTCGATCGGCCCCACGTGCACGATCGCCCCGAGCGCCTCGGCCGCGTGATCCGCGCGGCGCAGCGCCGCGCGGATCAGCGTGATCGCGTCGTCGTCGTGGATCGGCTTGACGACGTAGTCGTCCGCGCCGCCGTCGTCTCCGTGCCAGGCGTCATAGTCGGCCTCCGCCTGCGTGGCCGTCAACATCACGATCGGCGCGTGCGCGAGCTCGCGCAGCTGCTCGCGCACCTCGTGCCCGTCTGTGCCCGCGAGCACGAGCTCCAGCAGCACGAGGTCGGGCGGCGCATGGTGGGCGAACGCGAGCGCCTCGAGTGCCGTGGCGGCGATCGTCGTCGCGAAGCCAGCGCTTCCGAGCGCCTCGGAGAATGGGACGGAAATCGACGCGTCCTCCTCGACCATAAGGATGGCCGTCGTTTGACCGTTTTGAGGCATTATGCTCAGCGTAGGCGAACCGCACGTCGACCATCGCGGGTTCTTTACCCGTCGGGCGGAAGCGCGCGGCACCACCGCGCGACGACGATCCCAGCCGCAAGGCATCCGGCGGCGAGCTCGAACGCCGGCCAAGGCCGTCCTCGCGATCTCGTAGCCTGCGCCGCATGCCGCGCCTGCTCTTCGTCTGCCTCGGCAACATCTGCCGCTCGCCGACGGCCGAGGCCGTGATGACCGCCCTCGTCGCCGAGGCGGGCCTCGAGGCCGAGTTCGATCTCGACAGCGGTGGGACCGGGACCTGGCACGTCGGCGCTGCGCCGGACGAGCGCGCGATCGCTGCCGCGGCGCGGCGCGGCATCGCGATGAGCGGGAAGGCGCGGAAGGTGACGGTCAAGGACTTCGACGCGTTCGACCTGCTGCTCGCGATGGACGCCGAGAACTTCCGCGCGCTGCGGGCGCTGGCGCCGTATGGGGTCGCCGCCGCGAAGGTGCGCCTGCTGCGCGAGTTCGATCCCGCGAGCGCCGGCGCCGCCAGCCTCGACGTGCCGGATCCCTACTACGGAGCCCCCGAGGACTTCGACACCGCCCTCGATCTCATCCAGGCCGCCTGCGCCGGTCTGCTCGCCGAGCTGCGCACCACCGCGGCCTGAGCGCCGCCGCCTCCGCCGCTACGTCTGACGCGTCAGCGCCGACGCGCCCGGTGCCTCCGGCGGCGGCGCCCCACCGGGCAATGCTGCACGCACCTGGTAGATCCCCGTGAAGCCGGAGCGGAAGCCGTTGCGCGCGGCGCGCAGGTACAGCCGCCAGACGCGGATCCGCTCCGCGCCGGCAAGCCGGGTCGCCTCCTCGAGCTGCGCATCCAGCCGCTCGGCCCAGTGGCGCAGCGTCTCCGCGTAGTCGGCGCCGAAGCCCTCGACATGCTGGGTCACGAAGCCCGCGCGCTCGAGCGCGAGCAGGACGCGACTGAGGTGCAGCGGCTCGGCGTCGGGGAAGACGTAGCGCTCGGAGAAGTCGCCCGCCGCCGGGTCGCTGTGGCGCAGCCGCGCGATGCCGTGGTTGAGCAGCCGCCCGCCTGGCTTCAGCAGCCGCGCCAACGTCGCGGCGTAGACGTCGATCTGCGCCTCGCCGACATGCTCGACCATCCCGATCGACGCGATCGCGTCGAACGGCTCGGCGTCCAGCTCGCGATAGTCGACGAGCCGGATCTCGATCTGCTCCTGCAGCCCCGCCTCCGCCACGCGCCGCCGGGCGAGGTCGGCCTGCGCGGGGGAGAGCGTGATCCCCGTCACGTGCACGCCGTGGTGGCGGGCGGCGTGCAGCGCGAACGCCCCCCAACCGCAGCCGACGTCGAGCACGCGCTCGCCGGCCCGCAGCCCGAGCTTCGTGCAGACCAGCTCCAGCTTCGCCTCCTGCGCCTCCTCCAGCGTCGCGGCGCCGCGCGAGAACAGCGCGCAGCTGTACGTCAGCGTCGGACCGAGGAAGAGCGCGAAGAACTCGTTGGAGACGTCGTAGTGGTGGCGTACGGCGCGCGCATCGCGCTCGCGCGAGTGGCGCGTGCCGCGCGGTGCGAGCTCGGACTGCGGCGGCGCGGGCGGCAGCGTCAGCCCGCACGCACGCAGCGCGGCGAGCATCAGCCGCGCCCGCGCACCGAGGTCCAGCGGCGGCGGCTGCCATGTGTCCAGCAGCTGCATGACGGCGTCGATGTCGTCGACCTCGAGCTCCCCGGCGACATACGCGCGGCCGATCCCGAGCTGACCCGGGGCGCGCAGCGCATGTGCGATCGCGCGGGGCGAGCGGACGGTGAACCCGGGGCCGCCGCCGTTCGTCGCGGGCAGCTCCGAGCCGTCCCAGAAGCGGATCGAGAACGGTCGCGCGGGCAGCGCGGCAGCGACTTCGCGTCTCAGCGGTCCGGTCGCGGCGAACGGCATGCCGGGACGGTACCCACTCAGGAAGATTTAATGCGGTCCCAGCTCGGGCGCTGCGCGACTTTCGACCGTCCCGCCGACCCCGCGTCCACGCTACACTCCCAACCTCGCGCCGACTGGCGGGCGACGGTCTGTCCGCCGCCGGTCGCTGTCACTTGCCCACACCACAGACCCTGGAGCCAGCCGAATGGCCCGCGGAGACGTCCGGATCGCAGTCACGCTCGCATGCGAAGACTGCAAGCGCCGGAACTACCAGACGAACAAGAGCAAGCGCAACAATCCCGAGCGGATCCAGCTGCGCAAGTACTGCCGCTGGTGCAAGGGCCACACGGCGCACCGGGAGACTCGCTAGCCGAGACCTGTGCCGTGGCCCGCGACCGCAAACGTGCGAAGCAACGCCGTGAGCGCCAAGCGCGCGCTGCCGGCACCCAGGGCCGCCGCGTCGAGCGGCGCGTCGCGCCTGCCGTCGAGCACGAGCACGAGCCGCCGGAGCTCGCCAGCGGCGACCGCGACCTCGCCGATGCGCAGCTCGCGCTCGGCCGGCCCGATCTCGCCGACGCGGACGTCAGCCCCATCCCCGACGTCGACGAGGACGTCGTCGAGCTGCCCGAGCTCGCCGAAGAGGGTCAGTTCGAGCAGCTCGAGGACGAGGTCGACGACGCCGAGGAGCGCTTCGAGGCCGGGCTCAACGGCGACGAGGCGGGCACGACGGTCGCCGAGCGCACCCCGCGCGCGCCGCGCAAGGCGGCTCGTCGCGAGGAGGGCAACCGCGTCGCGAACTTCATGCGTGGAAGCTGGCGCGAGCTGGAGCGGGTACAGTGGCCCGACCGCCAGAGCGTCGCGCAGGCGACGGCTGTCGTCATCGGCTTCGTCATCGTCGCCGGCGCCTTCCTCGGTCTGATGGACTTCCTCGCTGCGAGGATCGTCGACCTCATCGTCTGAGCTCCAAGGCCCCGTCCCGCCCCACCTCCCCCGAAGGAAGCCCCCGCCCATGTTTCGCTGGTACGTCGTCAACACCTACTCCGGTCATGAGAACAAGGTGAAGCACAACCTCGAGCATCGCGTCGTCTCGCTGGGCCAGAAGCGCGCGGTCCGCCAGGTCGTCGTGCCCACCGAGACCGTCTCGGAGATGAAGGACAACCAGAAGGTCGTCAGCGAGCGGCGCACGATGCCCGGCTACGTGCTCGTGAACATGGACCTCAACGAGGACTCGTGGGCGCTCGTGAAGGGGACCCCGGGCGTCACCGGCTTCGTCGGCGCGTCCAACGAGCCCGTCCCGCTGACCCAGGTGGAAGTCGACCGCCTGCTCCATCGCGAGACCGCCGAGCGCCCGCGCACCCGCGCCCAGTTCTCGATCGGCGAGTCGGTCAAGGTCATCTCGGGGCCGCTCTCGGACTTCTCGGGCGAGATCTCGGAGATCAACGAGGACGGCGCGCGACTCAAGGTCCTGGTATCAATCTTCGGCCGCGAGACCCCCGTCGAGGTCGGCTTCGACCAGGTCAAGAAGATCTAATGGCAAAAAAGGTTCTGACAGTCATCAAGCTCCAAGCGCCCGCCGGGCAGGCGAGCCCGGCTCCGCCGGTCGGTCCTGCGCTGGGCCAGCACGGCGTGAACATCATGGAGTTCGTCAAGGCGTTCAACGCGCAGACCGCCTCCCAGCAGGGCACCGTGATCCCGATCGAGATCACCGTCTTCGAGGACCGCTCGTTCACGTTCATCACGAAGAGCCCGCCCGCCGCCGTGCTGATCAAGAAGGCGCTGAGCCTCGACAAGGGCTCCGCGGAGCCGAACCGCAACAAGGTCGCGCAGATCACGCAGGCGCAGCTGCGCGAGATCGCCCAGATCAAGTTCGAGGACCTGAACGCGAACGACATCGACCAGGCGGCGAAGATCATCGCGGGCACCGCCCGCTCGATGGGCGTGGAGGTGGTCTGATGGCCAAGCACGGCAAGGCATACACCGAGGCGCGCCAGCGCTACGACCGCGAACACGAGTACGCGCCGGCCGAGGCGATCGCGCTCGTCAAGCAGCTCAAGCACGGCAAGTTCGACGAGTCGGTCGAGGTCCACGTGCGCACCGGCCTGAACGTCCGTCACGCGGACGAGCAGCTGCGCGGCACGATCGCGCTCCCGCACGGGCTCGGCAAGAACGTGAAGATCGCCGTATTCGCTCAGGGCGACAAGGCGCGCGAGGCCGAGGAGGCCGGCGCCGACGTCGTCGGCGCGGAGGACCTCGCGAAGCAGATCGAGGAGGGCTTCGACGACTTCGACGTCGCGATCGCGACGCCCGACCTGATGCCCGTCGTCGGCCGGCTCGGCCGCATCCTCGGCCCGTCGGGCAAGATGCCGAACCCGAAGGTCGGCACCGTCACGATGGACGTGCGCAAGGCCGTCGAGGAGTCGAAGGCCGGCAAGGTCGAGTACCGCACCGACCGCACCGCGATCGTCCACCTCGTGATCGGCAAGTCCAGCTTCGACGAGCAGCGCCTGCTCGAGAACTACGCGGCCGTGATCGAGGAGCTCGTGCGTGCGAAGCCGGCCGTCGCCAAGGGCAAGTACATCCATTCGATCTCGCTCGCCTCGACCATGGGTCCCGGCGTGAAGGTCGATCCGACGCGGATTCGCGACATCGTGGAGGAGACGCCGATCGCGGCGTAGCCTCGTTCCAGAGCGCACTGCCCGAGACCCCCGGCGACCGTAAGCCCGGGGGTAGGCGGCGCCTCGAAGACGAGCCCGGCCTTCGGCCTACGGCTCGCTCTCTCGACGCCCGCCTGTGCGGGCGTTGCGCGTTTCGAGAGAGAGACGAACCGACATGAACAGAGACGAGAAGGCCGCGGTCGTCGACCGCCTCGCCGGGGAGCTCGAGCAGTCCCAGGCGGTCTTCGCGGTCGACTATCGCGGCATCACGGTGAGCCAGGTCGCCGACCTGCGCGCGCAGCTGCGCGCGGCGGACGCGACGTTCACCGTCGTGAAGAACTCGCTCACCGAGCGCGCCGCCGACCGCGCGGGCGCCGAGGCGCTGAAGGAGCTGCTGCAGGGGCCGACGGCGCTCACGTTCGTGCGCGGCGACGCGGCGGCGGCGGCGAAGGCGCTCAGTGACGCGCAGCGCGTCACCGAAGTGCTCGCGTTCAAGGGCGGCCTGATGGACGGCAAGCCCGTCTCGGCCGACGAGATCAAGGCGATATCGAAGCTGCCCTCGCGCGACGTGCTCTACGCGCAGCTCGTCGGCACCGTCGCGGCGCCGTTGAATGGCCTCGTGCGGACGCTGAACGCGCTGATCGCGGGTGTCGCGATCCAGCTGAAGGCGATCCACGACCAGGGCCTCGTCGGCGGCAGCGCCGCGCCGGCGGAGGCTGCCCCGGCCGAGAGCGAGGCTCCGGCCGAGGCCGAGGCCGAGGCTGAGCCCGCCGCCGAGGCGGACGCGCCCACGGACGAGCAGGCGCCCGCCGAGCCGGAGGCCGAGGCCCCGGCCGACGCCGCCCCAGCCGACACCGATTCCGAGACCCCCGGGGGGCCCGCCTCCGCCGGCCACGTGGCCGGCTCCGGCACCCCTGACACTGACGAACAGACGGACGCCGCGGCGGATGCCGACGACGCTTCCGACGCGAAGGAGGACTGACACATGGCGACCACCCAAGAGTGGATCGACGAGCTGAAGGCGATCTCGGTGCTCGAGCTCGCCGAGCGCATCAAGGCGCTCGAGGAGGAGTTCGGCGTCTCGGCCGCCGCGGTCGCGGCCGCGGCCCCCGCCGGCGGCGGCGGTGGCGGAGGGGGCGGCGACGCAGCCGCTGCGGAGGAGTCCTCCACGGTCGACGTCGTCCTCACGGGCGCCGGGGAGAAGAAGATCCAGGTCATCAAGGTCGTCCGTGCGGCGACCGGCCTCGGTCTCAAGGAGGCCAAGGCGCTCGTCGACGAGGCGCCCAAGCCGATCAAGGGAGGCATCGAGCGCGACGAGGCCGACAAGCTCAAGGCGGAGCTCGAGGAGGCCGGAGCGTCGGTGGAGTTGAAGTAGGCGCCCACCGCTTAGACGGTTTGCGAAGGGTCGGCTCTATGCCGGCCCTTCGTCGTCTCCGGCCGGCACTACGATCCGCCGCGATGATCGAGGTTCTCCCCGAGGCGCCGCGCGACGAGCCGACGGTCGACGCGGCGGGTCGGCGGCTCGACTCCGGGATCGAGGGGGTCGTGCTCGAACGACTCGTGACGCACCACGACCATCGCGGTGCACTCGCCGAGGCGATCGACGTCACGCAGCCGTTCTGGTCGGAGGGGATCGTCTACGCCTACGCGTTCACCGTCCGACCTGGGCGGATCAAGGGCTGGGGGATGCACAAGCTGCAGGCCGACCGCTACGTCGTGCTGTCGGGCTCGCTGCGCGTCGTGCTCCACGACGGCCGCGTCGGCTCGCCGACCGCCGGTCGCTTCGCCGAGTTCCACTTCACCGACGCCTCGCCGGGCCGCCTCCGGATCCCGCCCGGCGTCTGGCACGCCGATCAGAACTGGGGCGAGACGGACGTCCGCGTCGTCAACTTCCCGACCGTCGCCTACGACCGCGAGCGGCCCGACAAGTACCGCATCGACCCGCACGGCGGCGAGATCGCGTTCGACTTCAGCCTGCGCGACGGCTGAGCACGCGCCCGATCAGCGGCAGCGCGAGCAGCCGGTCGCGCAGCCGCCACCAGCCGCCGGCGTAGATCGAGGCCAGCAGCTCGCGCTGGCGCGCGGTCTCGCCGTACACCGCGTCGAGCTCGGCCGCGATCCGCTCCCGCTCGGCCGCCGCCTCCTCCAGCTCCAGCTCGCGCGCGGCCAGCTCGCGCTGCGCCGCCCGCGCGGCCTGCGCCCGGATCCGCGCCGCCACACCGGGCTCACCGAGCGCCGCCGCGAGCGCGCGGCTCTGCTCGAGCCGCTGCTCGGGGGTCTGCTCGCGTCCGCTGCCGCGGGGGTGCAGGACCGTCGGCGTGGCGCTCATGCGCGTGCGCGCGCCGGCTTCGAGCATCCGCCGCCACAGGTGGATGTCGCCGCGCCGCTCCTGCGCCCCGTCCCAGCCGCCGGCTGCGAGCGCGGGCGCCGGCCGGTGGCTGACGGCCGCCATCGGCGTGCGGTTGTGGCCGCGCAGCGCCTCGGCGCGGAAGCGCTCGATCCCCCAGTCCGATCCCATCGCCGCGAACGCGCCCGCCTCGTCGACGAGCACCGCGCAGGCCTGCACGAGGTCGACCTCGCCGGCGTCCCACAGCTCGCCGATCACGGCGAGGTGGTCGCGCAGGTAGAGGTCGTCGTCGCCGAGCCAGGAGACGACGTCGCCGCGGGCCTCGCGCAGCGCCAGGTTGCGATGCGCGTACGCGTAGCCCGGCCCCTTCGGCAGCTCCACCACGCGCACGCGCGCGTCGCCGAGCGCGTGCAGCGCCTGCGCCGTCCCGTCGGTGCATCCGTCGGCGAGCACGATCACCTCGAGCGGCGCGCGCGTCTGCGCGAGCGCACTCTGGACCGCGAGCGTCACGAGCTCGCGGCGGTCGTGGGTCGGGATCGCGACGGAGAACGTGGTCGCCACGGCGCGGGCATCCTCTCACGCGCGCTCGGACGGCCGTCCGCACGGCTCGCTCCGGAGCCGATTCGGCGCTACACTGCGCCGGTCAGCCGATAGTCGCAGCCGCTCGAAGACGGCAGGATCGCGCCACATACGCGGTCTTCCAGGGCGGGGTCCGTGAGCGCTGACAGCCCCCCGCACAGGGCAGCGATGCCGTGTGCTATCTTCGCTGGTCGCGCTTTCGCGCCGCCTCTCTGCTCGCTCTCGACCGCTCGAGGAGTTGCCGTCTTGGCACCTGTTGACGCCCCCCGGACGCGCCGTAGCTTCGCGCGCCTCTCCAAGGCCCTTGATGTTCCCAACCTGATCGACATCCAGAAGAAGTCCTTCGCATGGCTGACCGACGCCGAACACGGCGGCCTGCGCGAGACGATCGACGACATCTCGCCGATCGAGGACTACACGGGCAACCTCGCCGTCCAGTTCGGCAAGTTCATCTTCGACGAGCCGGTCGCCTCGCTCGAAGAGTGCCGCGAGAAGGACCTCACGTACGCCCGCCCGCTGACCGTCACGGTGGCCTTCGTGAACCGCGAGACGGGCGAGATCCGCGAGCAGTCGGTCTTCATGGGCGACTTCCCGTGGATGACGGAGCGGGGCACCTTCATCATCAACGGCACCGAGCGCGTCGTCGTGACGCAGCTCGTGCGCTCGCCGGGCGCGTATCTGATGGAGGCGAAGGACCGCGAGAAGCAGGTCTTCATCGCGAACCTGATGCCGGCGCGCGGCTCCTGGCTCGAGCTCGAGATCGACAAGAAGGGCAAGGTCTACGTCCGCATCGACCGCAAGCGCAAGCTGCCGGTCACGGTGCTGCTGCGCGCGATGGGCTACGCGACCGACGAGGAGATCCTCGCCCTGTTCGAGGACTCGCACTACATCCGCAACACGATCGAGGCCGACCCCGAGGTCACCAAGAGCGAGGAGGGCTCGCTGATCGAGCTCTTCAAGAAGCAGCGCCCGGGCGAGCCGCCGTCGGTCGACGCGGCCAAGTCGCTGCTGCACCAGCTCTTCTTCGACCCCAAGCGCTACGACCTCACGCGTGTCGGTCGCTACAAGCTCAACTCGCGCCTGCGCCTCGACATCGACCTCGAGACGCGCACGCTGACGCACGACGACATCATCGCGCTCGTCAAGGAGCTCGTCTCGCTGCCGCGGATCCTCGGCATGCCCGAGCAGCCCGACGTCGAGATCAAGGACTACGCGGCCGAGGCCGTCAGCTACCCGCGCGAGCCCGTCGCCGACCACCTCGACGAGTACGAGCACTTCGGCAACCGCCGCCTGCGCACCGTCGGCGAGCTGATCCAGGAGGCCTTCCGGATCGGCCTCTACCGCATGGAGCGCGTCGTGCGCGAGCGCCTCACGACCGAAGACGCGGACACGATCACGCCGCAGACGATCGTCAACATCCGCCCGGTCGTGGCCGCGCTGAAGGAGTTCTTCGGCTCCTCGCAGCTCTCGCAGTTCATGGACCAGACGAACTCGCTCGCGGGCCTCACGCACCGCCGCCGCCTGTCGGCGCTCGGCGCCGGCGGCCTCACGCGCGAGCGCGCGCCGATCGAGGTGCGCGACGTCCACCCGACCCACTACGGGCGCATGTGCCCGATCGAGACGCCCGAGGGGCCGAACATCGGCCTGATCGGCTCGCTCTCCTCCTATGCGGAGATCTCCGAGCACGGCTTCGTCACGACGCCCTACCGCGTCGTCAAGGGCGGCAAGGTCACCGACGAGATCGTCCACCTCGACGCCACGCAGGAGGAGGAGGCGAAGATCGCGCAGGCGAACACGCCCCTCTCCCCCGAGGGCAAGCTGCTCGGCTCCGAGGTCGTCTGCCGCACGCAGGCGGGCCAGTACGTCACGGTCGCGCCGAAGGACGTCGACCTGATGGACGTCTCGCCGGAGCAGATCTGGTCGGTCGCCACGGCGATGATCCCGTTCCTCGAGCACGACGACGCCAACCGCGCGCTGATGGGCTCGAACATGCAGCGCCAGGCGGTGCCGCTGCTGAAGACCGACGCCCCGCTCGTGGGCACCGGGATGGAGCGCCGCGCCGCGATCGACACCGGCGACGTCAGCCTCGCGCGCAACGCCGGCACGGTCGCCTACGTCGACGCCGACTCGATCGTCGTGGAGACGAAGGACGGCGCCAAGGACGAGTACCTGCTGCAGAAGTTCATGCGCTCCAACCAGGGCACGCTGATCCACCAGAAGCCGCTCGTGCGCAGCGGCCAGCACGTCAAGAAGGGCGACGTGCTCGCCGACGGCTCGGCGACCGACCAGGGCGAGATGGCGCTCGGCAAGAACCTGATGGTCGCCTTCATGTCCTGGGAGGGCTACAACTTCGAGGACGCGATCATCCTGAGCAAGCGCCTCGTCAAGGACGACGAGCTGACCTCGATCCACATCGAGGAGTACGAGATCGACGCGCGCACGACGAAGCTCGGCGACGAGGAGATCACGCGCGACATCCCGAACCGCTCGGAGGAGTCGCTGCGCAACCTCGACGACCGCGGCATCGTCCGCGTCGGCGCCGAGGTCGGCTCCGGCGACCTGCTCGTCGGCAAGGTCACGCCGAAGGGCGAGACCGAGCTGACCGCCGAGGAGAAGCTGATCCGCGCGATCTTCAAGGAGAAGGCGCGCGAGGTGCGCGACACCTCACTGAAGGTGCCGCAC
>DASRAV010000003.1:0-34356 GCA_035637995.1 Conexibacter sp.
AGACGGTATTAAGTTCGACCCGGACAGGGGATCCGTCGCGATGCAGTTGGCGACGGCAGACCGGGCGTCTATCCGTGTTCTAGTTATCGCTGAAGTTAAATACCCAAGCGGGAGGTTCATTTATGCATGGCGTTCAAGCGAGCACAAGGAACGTATATCTGAGCGCGTTGGTCGCACTCGTCGTGCTGGCCGGTGCGCTGCTCGTCGTCGCACCACCAGCCTCGGCTAACAGAGAAGACTGTCCAGCCGGAGACATTTGCCTTTGGGCTGGCCCGACCTACGGAGGAGAACGGGCGTTCTTCAGTGGGAGCGAAACTGGTTGTCATTCACTTGCCAGAATCGACCCACAATCCATATTCAACAACACGGCCAGCCATACCGCTGAATTTCCCTTTTCCAGAACGATAAGAGCCGGCCAGTTCTTCGCAAACCAGTTCCCGTGGGGCGGCGAAGTCTGCATCAGATAGCGGCACATTCGCCGGCGTCTCCGCGGCGATTTTCCAGCGCCATTTGTCACGCAGAGACGGCCCGGCTTGCCGGGGCGTCTCTGCGTGCATTTTCGGTGGAGCCGAAACGGAATGGCACTCCCATGCGGGGCGACACAGTAAAGTGCCGCGCCCGATGGAGGCTCCACAGACGCACGACGACATCCGCGACGTCAACACCCGCTACCACGACGTCGCCGCCGACAGCTACGACGCGAAGTGGGGCATCGACTTCGGCGAGCCCGGCCAGGCGCAGGTGCTCGGCAAGCTGCGCAAGGTGCTCGGGCCGGCGCTCGACGGCGGCTTCCTGCGCTCGCTGGAGATCGGCTCGGGCACCGGCTACTTCTCGCTGAACCTGCTGCAGGCACGCGTCGTGCGCGAGGCCGTCTGCACCGACATCTCCGACGGGATGCTCGCGACGCTGCGCGGCAACGCCGAGCGGCTGGGGCTGGCGGTCGAAACGGTCGCGACCGACGCCGAGACGCTGCCGTTCGAGGACGCCTCGTTCGACCTCGTGCTCGGCCACGCGATCCTGCACCACATCCCCGACCTCGATCGCGCCTTCGCCGAGTTCCACCGCGTGCTGCGGCCGGGCGGGACGGTCGTCTTCGCCGGCGAGCCCTCGCGCTACGGCGACCGCCTCGCGCGCGTGCCCAAGCGCGGTGCGGCCGCGGTCGCGCCGCTGTGGCGCCGCGCGATCGGCGCGCGGGCGGCCGGGTTCGACGGGGGCGGCGACGGCCATGACGCGCACGCCGAGGACCACGCGCTCGAGCGCTTCGTCGACATCCACGCCTTCGCCCCAGCCGACCTCGCCGCGCACGCCCGCCGCGCCGGCTTCGCCGACGTGCGGGTGCGCGGCGAGGAGCTGCTCGCCAACTGGTTCGGCTGGACGAACCGCGTGCTCGAGGCGACCGCCGTGCCCGAGGACGTGCCCTGGGGCTGGCGCCTGTACGCCTACCGCGGCTACCTCACCCTGCAGAAGCTCGACGAGCGGCTGCTCGAGGGCCGGCTGCCCGCGGCGATCTTCTACAACCTGCTCGTCTCGGCGCGACGACCCTCCGCCTGAGTCGGCAGGGCCGCGCGCCAGGCCAGCGCGCCGCGCGCCGCCTCCACGGCGCTCGTCGCGACCGGGTCGCTCAGCAGCCCCGGCGCCGCGACCATGTCGCCGCACAGGAAGATGCCGTCGCCGCGATCGATCGCGGGGCGGTCGCGCCAGGTCGTGCCCGGCAGCTCGACGGCGCCGGCACGGCCCTCGAGGACCATCCGGCGGCGGAACGTCGTGCGCTGCCGCCAGTCGCGGAAGCCGAGGTCGAACAGCGCCTCCAGCCGCCGCTCGCCGGCGTCGGCATCCTCGCCGGGGAGCAGGCCGATCTGGCCCTGCACGAGCGCGTGGCCGGCGGGCGCCAGCGTGCGGTCGTTCGCGGTGTAGCGCTCGACCCAGCCGCTCTCGTCGAGGTCCCAGACGATGAACGGGTCGCCGCGGCGGGCGCGCAGACCGAGATCGAGCGTGACGACGCGCGTTCCCTCCCAGTGCAGCGTCGCGTCGCCGAGCAGCCGCTGCGCGGCGGGCAGCTCGGTCGCGACGATCGCCGGCGCGGGCGGCGGCTCGGTGACGGTCGTGCCCGTCTCGATCCGCACGCCGAGTCGCCGCGCGGCCGCCTCCAGGCGGTCGATCACGGTCGTCCAGCCGCCACGCGGGAAGCGCGCCTTCGGCGGCAGGTCGAGCAGCGCCTGGCGCCAGCGGTCCCACACGAACGAGGCGGCGAGCCGGCCGGGGTCGTGCTCGAACGTGAAGACGCCAGCGCCACGCGAGAACAGCTCGGCCGCGCGCGCGCCGGCGCGCTGGTTGACCCAGCTGCGGAAGTCGACGTCGTCGGGCGCGTCGCCGCGCAGGCGCGGGAGCGCCAGCAGCATCGCGGGCGGAAGCGTGCGGCGGCGCCGGCCGTCGACGCGCATGTACAGCGGCTTCGTCAACGCCGGGCGCACGACGGGCGGCAGCAGGTCGCGCTGCTGCAGGAACGCCCACAGGGTCCCGTTCTTGTAGAGCGCGTGCGGGCCGAAGTTGGTGATGTACGGACCGTCGCTGCTGCGCCCGCGTCCGCCGAGCTGGCCGTGGGCCTCGAGCAGCCGCACCGGCGCTCCCTGCTCCGCGCAGGAGATCGCGGCGACGAGCCCGGCGATGCCTCCTCCGACGACGGTGATCTCGGTCATGGCGCCCTCCGCTGTCTCGTGTGGTCCGCACCGGTCAGCCGATGCGCGCGTTCGGCCTCTACGACGACGCGGCGCCGGCGTCTGTGACACGCTAGCGCGAACGGTCTCGTTTATCTAGCCCTGCCGAGCCGCCGCATAGCGCGCCAGCGCGCGCCTGCGCTCGACGCGATGCTCGACGACCGGCGCCGGGTAGTCGTCGCCGATCGTGCAGGCGGCGTCGCGCTGCTGCTCGGCGCTCATCCGCCACGGCTCCGCGAGATGCTCGTCCGGCACGGCGCGCAGCTCCGGCACCCACCGGCGCACGTAGTCGCCGTCGGGATCGTGGCGGCGCTGCTGCATCGTCGGGTTGAGGATCCGCCTGAACACGGGCGCCGGATCGACCCCGACGGAGGCGATCCACTGCCAGTTGCCGTTGTTCTGCGCGATGTCGCCGTCGAGCAGCCAGCGCATGAACCAGGCTTCGCCTGCACGCCAGTCGAGCTGCAGGTCCTTCGTCAGGAACGAGCCCACGACGAGCCGGGCGCGGTTGTGCATCCAGCCGCTCGCGCGCAGCTGTCGCATGCCGGCGTCGACGAGCGGGTACCCGGTGCGCCCCTCGCGCCAGGCGTCGAGCAGCTCCTCGTCTGCGTCCCACGCGAGCGCGCGCATCGGCGGCTGATGCTCGTGGTGGAGGTCTGCCGGGTGGTGCAGCAGGACGTGCGCGTAGAAGTCGCGCCACGCGAGCTGGCGGACGAACGCCCGGGCACCCTCGCCGCCGCGCCCGCTCGCGCGCTCCTCCGCCTCGCGCGCAGACAGCGTGCCGAAGCGCAGGTGCGGCGAGAGGATGGAGGTGCCGCCGGCAAGCCGGTCGTGATGCTCGGCGTAGGCGTCCACGTCATGATCGAGGAAGCGGGACAGCGCAGCGCGCGCGGCCCGCTCTCCGGCCGCGGCGGCGCGTTCCGTGAGCCCGTCGTCGCGCGCGGGGATCCGGCTCTTCGCGATCCCCCGCGGCAATGGAACTTCGTCGGGGGCACGATGGACGGGGCGACGGTCGAGCGCTTCCCAGACACGGAAGAACGGCGTGAAGACGGTGTACGGCTTGCCGCCCTGCGTGCGCGGCTTGCCGATGTCCGCGACGAAGTTGCCGGGTCCGGGGATGGCCTCGACGCCGGCCTGTGTCAGCGCGCCGCGCACGCGGCGGTCGCGGGCGAGCGCATACGGCGTCGCGTCGCTTGCCCAGTAGACGGCGCGCGCGTCGACCTCGGTCGCCAGCGCAGCCAACTCCTCGTGCGGTGCGCCCTCGCGCAGCACGAGCCCACCGCCCCGCTCCCGCAGCGCCGCATCGAGCTCGCGCAGGCAGTCGAGCAGGAACGCCGTGCGCGGAGCCGACGCGAAGCGCCCGTCCAACAGGACGGGATCGAGCACGAACACGGGCACGATCCGCTCATGTGCGCTCAGCGCCGCGACGAGCGGCGGATGGTCGTGCACGCGCAGGTCGCGCCGGAACCAGACGATGGCGGTCGAGGGCATCGCATGGCATACGTTCCCACGGACGGCGCCGGGTCACTCGTACACTTGGCCGATGCCCGGCCGGCTGGTCAACGACTTCCCGCTCTTTCCCCTCGGCCTGGTCGCGCTGCCGAGCGAGACGGTGCCGCTGCACATCTTCGAGGAGCGCTTCAAGACGATGATGGAGGAGTGCCTGCTGCGCCACAGCGAATTCGGGATCGTCTGGCTCGCCGACGACGGCCTGCGACCGGTCGGCTGCGCATGCGAGATCACCGACGTGCTGGAGCGCATGGACGATGGCCGCCTGAACCTGCTCACGCGCGGCACGCGCCCGTTCCGGATCGTCGAGCGCGAGGACCGGCTCGCGTACCCGGCCGGCGTCGTCGAGTTCCTCAGCGACCGCGAAGAGGAGCTCGACGGCCCGACCGCTGCGCTCGCCCACGAGACGTACGCCGAGCTCGTCGAGCGCGCGACCGACAACCGCCCCGAGCCGCTGGCGCTCGCCGCGATGAGCGCCTACGACATGGCCGCCACCGTCGACTTCGGCCTCGACGCCAAGCAGGGGCTGCTCGACCTCCGCTCCGAGAACGCGCGCCTGCGCCTCGTCACCCGCTTGTTCCGCGCCGCGATGAAGCGCCTCGAGTTCGTCTCCCACGCACAGGAGCGCGCGAGATCGAACGGCAAGGTGCGGTTTCAGTAGCGCTCCTTAACGATCCGACCCGCCTGGCGGCGGGTCGGATGGCGCCTGATACACGCTTGATAAACGAATCCCATCGTATCATGCGGTGCGCGGGCCGGGCGGTGAAACGCGGGGTGATAACTCCCCTCAGCATTCGCTGGCTTCACATCGCCCGGCCGAGCTGCTTCATGGCGGAGGGCGTGGGAATTGAACCCACCGGAGGTATGAGCCCCGGACATCGTTTATCAAGCGTGAGCGACGACCTTTGTACACTTCATGACTGTTAGCGACTGACTCAGCGTTCCAAGCCACAAACATCGGTCGCGACCGCCCGCGTGAACGCGACGACCTTGCCGAGGTCGGGCCGGCGGGCCGCGTCGACGTCGCTGAACGTGACGGTGCCGTCGGCGTCGCGCAGGCGGAAGCGCAGCAGCGCGCCGGCCGGGCGCGGGAGGACGAGGTCGTCGCGGGCGTCGTCGGCGAGCGAGGTGACGATGTCGCGCGCGTCGAGCAGCCGCGCGTCGGGCAGCGTGCGCGGAGCGCCGCCGTTGCAGGCGACGGTCCCGCCGTCGTTGACGAGGAGCGTCAGCTTCGCGCCCGGCAGCGAGCCGCTGCGCGTGAGCACGAACAGGTCCGGATAGTTCGCGCCGCAGCCGGCCAGCGCGAGCGCCGCAAGCGCAAGCGGCGCGGCGAGCGCCAGCCTCACGCCACCACCGCCGCCCCGCCGCGGCGCGGATCCCCGCCGCCCGAGAACGCCCCGGTCGCCGGATCGTGCTCGACCGCCTGCACCCCGCCGAAGAACAGGTTCAGCCCACGGAAGCGCGCGATCCCGTGGCCGTCGGCCTCGAGCCTGTCCACCGCGATCCCCGGCTCGACGTAGACGACGCCGTCCTCGTAGTGCACGCGCGGGGCGCGCACCGCCTCGTCGGCGCTCAGCTCGCGGTCGAGCACGGCGACGATCGTCTGCAGGATCGCCGAGCGGATGCGATTCGACCCGGCGCTGCCGAGCACCAGTTCGGGCACGCCGTCGCGCAGCACGACCGTCGGCGCCATCATGCTCGGCAGCCGCCGGCCCGGCGGGAACATGTGGAAGCCGAGCGGGTTGAGGTCCTGCTCGCCGAGCATGTTGTTGAGGTGGATCCCGGTGCCGGGGACGACGATCCCCGAGCCCTCGCCGTTGGAGCAGGTGACGCTGCACGCCCCGCCGGCGGAGTCGATCACCGCGATGTGCGTGGTGGAGCCGAGTCGTCCGGCGACGAAGCGCTCGAGGAAGCCCGGCTCGTCGAGCCCGTCGAGGAACGCCGGCGTGCGCTCGCGCTGCGTCGCGTCCATCGCAGCGACGAGTGCCTCGACCGTCGGCGGGGAAGGAGCGTCGCGCTCCAGCAACGCAAGCGCCAGGGCGATCAGCGTCCCGCCGGCTGAGGGCGGCGGGTTCGTCAGCACCTCGCGCCCGCGGTAGCGCGCCCGCACCGGCTCGCGCGACACGACCTCATATGCCGCCAGGTCCGCGGCGGTCAAAAGCCCCCCCTGCCCGACAAGCAAGTCGACCACCTTGGCCGCAAGATCCCCTTCGTAGAACGGCCGCGCCCCCTCCGCTGCAAGCCGTTCGATCGCATCCGCCAACTCCGGCTGGCGCACCGAGTCGCCCTCGCGCAGCAGCTCCCCGCCGGGCGCGTAGATCGCCGCAATCTCCGGCGTGAGCGTGACGATGCCATCGAGGATCTCCACCACGTACGCCTGCTCGGCGTTGAGCGGCACGCCCTCGCGCGCCAGCGCGGCGGCCGGCGCGGCCAGCTCGGGGAGCGGGATACGGCCGTAGCGCTCGGAGGCCGCGCAGATGCCTCGCGGGACGCCGTAGGCGCCGACGGAGGCTGCACCGACGTTGAACATCTGCACCGCATCGCCGAAGGAGACGTCGACCGGCACCAGCTCCGCCCGCGCAGCCGGGTCCGCCCCGCGCCCGGGCACCTCGACGAAGAAGTCGAGCAGGAGCGGCTCGCCGTCGGCGGGCGCGACCAGCATGTAGCCGCCGGCGCCGAGTCCGGTCAGCAGCGGCTCGGCCGCGAACGACGTCAGCATCGCCGCGAGCGCCGCGTCGACCGCGTTCCCGCCGGCGCGCAGCGCCTCGGCGCCGGCCTCCGCACTGAGCGGGTGGCCCGCGGCGACGACCCCGCGGGGAGCTGACCCGGCCGTGTTTACGGTCACGGCCGGGAGCATGCCAGGATGGCGGCGCGGGGGTGGCGGGTGGGCGCCGCTATCTGCGGGGCATGAACTCGGGCACGTCGAGCTCGCCCGAGCGGGCGCCGATCGGGCGCTCCTGCCGCGACGGGCTCGTGCGGGCGACGCGCGGCTCGCCGATCGGCTCGCGCAGCAGCATCGGTCCGCTCTCGCGCGCGGCGCGCTGGGCGCGCGGCGAGCCGTAGCCGGTCGCCACCACCGTCACCCACACCTGATCGTCGAGCTTCTCGTCGACCATCGCGCCGAAGATGATGTTCGCATCCGGGTGCGCGGCCTCCGCGACGGCCTTCGCCGCCTCGTTGACCTCCCACAGCGAGAGGTTCTCGCCGCCGGTGATCGACAGCAGGATCGAGCGCGCGCCCTCCATGCTCGTCTCCAGCAGCGGTGAGGCGACGGCCTGCTCGGCGGCGTCGATCGCTCGCCGCTCGCCGACGCCCATGCCGATGCCGAGGAGCGCGTTGCCGGCCTCGGACATGATCGTGCGCACGTCCGCGAAGTCGAGGTTGATCAGCCCGGGCAGCGTGACGAGGTCGGAGATCCCCTGCACGCCCTGGCGCAGGACGTCGTCGGCGACGCGGAAGGCGTCGACCATCGACGTGCCGCGGTCGAGCACCGTCAGCAGGCGGTCGTTCGGCACGACGATCAGCGTGTCGACCTCGTTCGCGAGCGCCTCGACGCCCTCCTCGGCCTGGGCGCGGCGGCGCGAGCCCTCGAAGCCGAACGGCTTCGTGACGATCCCGACCGTCAGCGCGCCGACCTCGCGGGCGATGCGCGCGACGACGGGCGCAGCGCCCGTGCCGGTGCCGCCGCCGGAGCCGGCGGTGATGAAGATCATGTCCGAGCCCTTGAGCAGCGACTTGATGCGGTCGTACTCCTCCATCGCCGCCTGACGGCCGAGCGACGGATCCGAGCCGGAGCCGAGCCCGCGCGTGACGACGTCGCCGATCGACACGGTCAGGTGCGCGGCGGACTGCTGCAGCGACTGGACGTCGGTGTTGACGGCGATGAACTCGACGCCCGCGACCTCGGCCTCGATCATGCGGTTGACGGCGTTGACGCCGGCGCCGCCGACGCCGACGACGCGCAGCACCGGGCCGTGGCCGGCCTTGCGCGCGGCGAGCTGGTCGTCCTCGCGCGTGTAGAGCTCGCGCGGCGGCATCCGCACCGGCTCGAGGATGTTCTCCGGGATGTCGGAGGAGAAGGCGGCGCGCAGGCGCTCCTGCGGCGTGGGGACGCTGACCGCGGGCGCGGCGCCCTCCTCGGAGGGGCCGAGCAGCGAGGGATGCGGGGCAGCGGAGCGGTCCCGCCCGCCTTGCGACGTCGGGGCCGCCGCTTCCTCCGGCGCGCCGTCGTGGCCGGCGTCGTCGTCCTCGGTCTTGCGGAAGAGGGCCGCGAGCGGACCCTCCCTCATGCTCGCACGCTTACCGCTTGCCATTGCCGAGGACCTCCTTCGCGAGCTCCCGGTAGGAGTGGGCCGCCATCCCGTCCGGATCGTACTTGAGCACCGACATGCCCTTCACGGGGGCCTCCGCGAAGCGGATCGTCTTCTTGATCCGCGACGCGAACACGCGATCGCCGAAGTTCTCCTCGAGCATCTCGATCGCCTCCTTGGCGTGCAGCGTCCGCGTGTCGACGAGCGTGGGCAGGATGCCCTGGATCTCGACGTTGGGGTTGAGGTTCTCGCGGATCATCGAGAGCGTGTTCTGGAGCTGGATCAGGCCCCGCATCGACAGATACTCGCATTGGACGGGGACGATCACCTTGTCCGCCGCCGTCAGCGCGTTGATCGTCAGCAGCCCGAGGCTCGGCGGCGTGTCGATGAAGATGAAGTCGTAGTCGTCCTCGATCGTCGCGAACGCCTTCTGCAGCGCGCGCTCGCGGCCGATCTGCGCGGCCATCGCCAGCTCGGCGCCGGCGAGGTCGATCGACGAGCAGGCGACGTCGATCTCGCGGCGGCGGATCACCTCGCGGATCGGCATCTGGTGGACGAGCACGTCGTACATCGACGTCTCGACCGTGTCCGGGTCGATGCCCTGCGACATCGTCAGGTTGCCCTGCGGATCCATGTCGCAGCACAGCACGCGATGGCCCTCTTCCGCAAAGGCCACTGCGAGGTTCAGGGTCGTCGTGGTCTTGGCGACGCCGCCCTTCTGGTTGGCGAGCGCAATGACCTTGGCCTTCGCCTTCACGGGTGTCGCTCCGATGCGGTCGGGGAAGCCATACGCGCTCCTATTCGCAATGCCGGCGGGGATTCCTCCTGCGGACGACTAGGCTCCGCGCCGGTGTCAGGGCTCTCCGACAGGCGGCTGCTGTTCGTCACGGGCAAGGGCGGCGTCGGCAAGTCGACGGTCGCGATCGCGCTCGGGATCGCCGCGGCGCGCCGCGGCTTGCGCACGATCGTCGCCGAGCTGAGCGGCCAGGATCGCGCCGCGACCGTGTTCGGACGCGTCTCGAAGCCGGGCGAGGAGGTTCAGCTCGACACGCGGCTGTTCGCGATCTCGATCGACTGGCGCAGGGCGATGGAGGAGTACCTGCACGAGCGCGCCGGACGCCTCGGTGACCTGCTGTCCGCCTCGCGCGCCTTCCACGCGTTCGCCGCCGCGACGCCGGGGATGCACGAGCTGCTGATGATCGGCAAGGTCTGGGAGCTGGCGCAGGAGCAGCGGCGGGTGCGGGGCGGGCTGCCGTACGACCTCGTGATCGTCGACGCGCCGGCCACCGGCCACGCGCTCGGCGCGCTGCGCGCCCCGCGCACGTTCGCGCAGATCGCGCGCGTCGGGCCGATCGCCAACCAGGGCGCCACGATCGACGCGACGCTGCGCGACCCGGCGCAGACCGCCGTGCTGGCGGTCGCGCTGCCGGAGGAGATGCCCGTGCAGGAGACGCTGTTCCTCCAGCGCGGGCTGCGCGAGCAACTGGGGATCGAGCTCGCGCAGATCGTGGCCAACGCGTGCTACCCGCAGCGGCTCGGGCCGCGACAGGCGTCGGGCGCCGAGCGGGCGCTCGCCGGCGCCGAGCCGGGGCTCGTGCGCGCGGCGCTGCAGGCCGCCGTCTCCGAGCACACCCGCGCCGGCGTGCAGCGCGAGCAGATCGGGCGGCTCGCCGCCGCCTGCGGCCAGGAGCCGTTGGAGCTGCCCTACGTGTTCGCCCCGCAGCTCGATCGCCCCGTGCTCGAGCAGCTCGCCGACCTGCTGGAGCCGACGCTGTGAGCGGCGTGGCAGAGCTGCTCGAGGGCCGACGCGTGTGCGTGATGGGAGGCTCGGGCGGGGTCGGCAAGACGACGACCGCCGCGGCCGTCGCGATGGGCATGGCCGCGCGCGGGCTGAAGGTGGCGGTGGTGACGATCGATCCGGCGCAACGACTTGCCGGCGCGCTGGGCCTGGACGAGCTCGCGAACGAGCCGCAGCAGATCGCGGCGGAGCCGTTCGCCGCCGCCGGCCTGCCGCTCGACGGCGAGCTGTGGGCGATGACGCTCGACGCGAAGCGCACGTTCGACGAGCTGATCGCGCGGCTCGCGCCGGATGAGCGCACGCGCGACCAGATCCTCGCGAACCGCATCTACCGCGAGCTGTCGGACGCGATCGCCGGCTCGCAGGAGTTCACGGCGGTCGCGAAGGTGCACGAGCTCGCGCACAACGGCCGCTTCGACCTGCTCGTGCTCGACACGCCGCCGTCGCGCAACGCCCTGGACTTCCTCGACGCACCGGCGCGCCTGACGCGCTTCTTCGAGGGCCGTGCGCTGCAGCTGCTGCTGCGTCCGAGCGGCGCCGGGATCCGGCTGTTGGGGCGCGGCACGGGCATGGCGCTCGGCCTGCTGCGACGCATCACGGGCGCCGAGCTGCTCGGCGACCTCTCCGAGTTCCTGCGCCTGCTCGGCGGACTCGTCGACGGCTTCCGCGAGCGGGCCGCGCAGGTCGAGGCGCTGCTGCGCGACGACGGCACGACGTTCCTGCTCGTCACGTCTCCCGAGCGCGAGCCGATCGACGAGGCGATCCACTTCCAGCAGCGGCTGGCGACAGCCGGGATGTCGCTCGGCGGCGCGATCGTCAACCGCATGCACGTCGACGCGCTCGGCGACGGCGACGCCGGGCAGCTGTCCCAGCTGCTCGCCGCGCACGCCGGCCTCTCCCCCGCGCTGGTCGAGCTCGTCGCGGCTGCGTTCCATGACGAGCACGTGCTCGCGCTGCGCGACGCCGAGAACGTCGCGCACCTCGGCGAGCAGCTCGGCGAGGCGGTGCCGCTGCTGCGCGTCCCACTGCTGGACGACGACGTGCACGACGTGGCGGGGCTCGTGCGGATGCACCGCTGCTTCGCCATCCCGGAGCATTGAAATATCTGACTCCGGTAGAATAGGCCTACCGCACTATCCGCTCGGGAGACGGATGGGCAACCAAAGGGGGATGCAAGTTGCGAAAGCGTGGAAAGCTCCTCGTAGGCGTGCTCACAGCCGCAGCCGTGCTCGCAGTAGGAACCAGCACGTCGATGGCCCTAAGATCCATAGGAGTCAGTGAAATAAACCTCAGAGGCAGATCGAGAGCCTTGACGTTCCGAGGCACTGAAGAAAGATCGTTTAGAGTCGTTTGCGAAGTGACCGGAACCCTAACGATGGCAAGAGCGATAACAAAGGTCGAAGGCACGAGAGTGGGATCGACTACCAATCTCGAAATACCCGTGTCCTCCTGCAGAGCCGAAGGGGGTTCCGTTACGGAATTCACTGCGCTAAGACTGCCCTGGAGCGACGTCTACGTCTCCTTCCTAGGGACCCTACCGGAAATCACCGGGTTCAAAGGCCGCGAGACCATCGCCTTCCTACTCGGAATAAGAAGCATTGTCGGTCAGATCAGTTGCCTATACGAAGGCACGGTGTTCGCACTAGTGACTGTATCCAGAAGAGAAATCAGCACCGGAAGAATAATTGGGGAAGAAACCGGCATGCCGCTCATCTCCGGTTCCCCCTTCTGCCCGAGAAGAGGGACTGTCGAAGGGACGGGGGAAACGTCGCCGAGCGTGAGAATAACACTACTCTAACCGCTCGTTTAGCTCAGGAGGGCGTTGTGGGAGCCAAGCTCCCCAGCGCCCTCCCTCGACGACCGCCCGCGCGCCATTCGCGGCAGGAGCGTTGCGCGACCGGGTTGCCACTGCGATCCTGGGTGGACGTCCACGGCCACGCCCCCACGCACGCCCACCGAGCGCTCCGCCCGCGGCAAGGCCGCCCGGAGCGAGGTGCCGCGCTCCTGCCACGCGGACTGGGTGACGCCGGACACGCGCCCCGATCCGCTGGCGCTGCTGGAGCAGCAGGCGACGAGCCGCGTGCCGGAACTGGTGCCGATCCGCTACGGCCGCATGGCCGCCTCGGCGTTCGCGTTCTTCCGCGGCGCGGCGGCGGTGATGGCATCCGACCTCGCGGAGAGCCCCGTGTCCGGCATTCGCGTGCAGCTGTGCGGCGACGCGCACGTCTCCAACTTCGGCGGCTTCGCCTCGCCGGAGCGCGACCTCGTCTTCGACCTCAACGACTTCGACGAGACGCTTCCGGGCCCGTGGGAGTGGGACCTCAAGCGGCTCGCCGTGAGCGCCGCCATCGCCAGCCGCGATCGCGGCTGGCCGAAGCGCGCCCAGCGCGCGATCGCCCGCCATGCCGCCGCGCAGTACCGCCAGTCGATGCGGGCGTTCGCCGGCATGAGCACGCTCGACGTCTGGTACGCGCGCATGGACGAGCAGGAGGTGGTGGCGCAGGTGCGCGAGCAGCGCGGCGAGAAGGCCGTCGCGCAGTTCGAGCGCACGACCGCGAAGGCGCGCCGCAAGGACAGCGCGCGGGCGTTCGCCAAGCTGACCCACCACGTCAACGGCCGCCCGCGGATCGCGCCCGATCCGCCGCTCATCGTCCCGGTCGACGAGTTGCTGCCCGACGGCGAGGCGCACGCGTTCGAAGAGCGCATGAGCGGGTTGATCGAGTCCTACCGCGCGACGCTCCAGCCCGATCGCCGCCGTCTGCTCGAGGGCTTTCGCTATGCGGACCTCGCGCGCAAGGTCGTCGGCGTCGGCAGCGTCGGCACGCGCGCGTGGATCGTGCTGATGCTCGGCCGCGACGACGACGATCCGCTGTTCCTGCAATGCAAGGAGGCACAGGCGTCGGTGCTCGAGCCGTTCGCGGGGGCAGCCGAGCAGGCAAATCACGGCCAGCGCGTCGTCGAGGGCCAGCGGCTGATGCAGTCGGCGAGCGACATCTTCCTCGGCTGGATTCACACGACCGGGATCGACGACGTCGAGCGCGACTTCTACGTCCGCCAGCTGTGGGACTGGAAGAGCTCGGCCGACCTCGAGACGATGGAGCAGGACGCGATGGCCAACTACACGCGCCTCTGCGCCTGGACGCTCGCCCGCGCCCACGCCCGCTCCGGCGACGCGATCGCGATCGCCGCCTACCTCGGCTCCGGCGACGTCTTCGACCGCGCGATCGCCGACTACGCCGAGGCCTACGCCGACCAGAACGACCGCGACCACGCCGCGCTGGTCACGGCGATCGACGCCGGCCGCCTGCCGTGCGAGACCGGCGTTTGAACGCCTCCGTTCCGCGTACTCTCAGCGACGATGGACTTCGCTGCGGAGGGCCTGCTGGACGGGATCGAGGACGCGGCGGCGCGCGCTGACCGGATCGCGCTGCTGGAGCTGCTGGTCGCCGAGGGCGTCGAGCTGGAGGAGCTCAAGCGTGCGGTGGCGGAGGACCGGCTCGTCCTGCTGCAGGTCGAGCGCGCGCTCGGAACCCACCGCTACACCGCGCGCGACGTCGCGCAGCGCACCGGAGTGCCGGTCGAGCTGGTGCTGCGCCACCGTCAGGCGCTGGGGTTGCCGAGCCCTGAGCCCGACGAGCCGGCCTTCACCGACGAGGACGTCGAGGCGGTCGAGAGCCTGACGGGGTTCATGGCGGCGGGATTGCCGGAGGACGGGATCCTCGAGGTCACACGGGTGCTCGGCGAGGGGCTCGCGAGGGTCGCTGCGACCGTGCGCCCGCTCGTCGGCGACGCGTTCCTGCGCCCGGGCGACAGCGAGCGCGAGCTGAGCGAGCGCTATGCGCTCGTGAGCGAGCAGCTCGGCCCGCAGCTCGGCTCGGTGATGCAGCGGATCCTCAACATGCACCTGCGCGAGCAGCTGCGCAGCACCGCGATCGGCGCCGCCGAGCTCGCCTCCGGACGGCTCGCGGGCGGCACGCGCATGACGATCGCGTTCGCGGACCTCGTCGGCTTCACGAAGCTCGGCGAGCGCGTGCCGGCGGAGGAGCTCGGCGCCGTCGCCGGTCGGCTGACCGCTCTGGCGACCGACGTCGCGCGCTCGCCGGTGCGGCTCGTGAAGACGATCGGCGACGCGGCGATGCTCGTCGCGCCCGAGCCCGATCCGCTGCTCGAGGCCGCGCACGCGCTGGTGGAGGCGGTCGAGGCGGAGGGCGAGGACTTCCCGCGCCTGCGCGCCGGCCTCGCGACCGGCGACGTGCTCGGCCACGCCGGCGACTGGTACGGCAGCCCCGTGAACCTCGCCAGCCGCATCACCGCGATCGCGCGCTCGGGCAGCGTCGTGACCGAGACCGCCACGCGCCAGGCCGCGGACGCCGACCACTGGCGCTTCTCGTCATTGCCGCCGCGCCGCATCAAGGGCGTCGAGGGCACCGTGCCGCTGTTCCGCGCGCGACCTGTCGAGCCCGAGGGCTAAGCCACAGGCTCGGCGACTTCGACGAGCAGCTCGTCGGCAAGCGAGCGCAGGTCGGAGTCGAGGTGGCCGCAGAGGACGTCGCGCAGCAGCGCGCGCAGATGGCCGGCAAGCTCCTCCACGAGCGCGTCCGCGCCCGCGGTAGGCTGGGTCAGGCCGGCGACGATCGTGCGCTCGAGCGCGACGGTGCGGGCGATCCGCTCGGCGAGCTCGGCGCGCTGCTCCGGCCGCGCGCAGAGCGCCGCGAGCCGCTGGGCGAGGCGGCCGCTCTCCGCGCCCTCGGGCTCCAGCAGCGCACGCAGCGCCAGCAGCACGTCGGTGAGCGCGTCGAACGGGGCCGAGCGCTCGCAGGCCAGCTCGAAGCGTCCCAGCGCCCACGCGACCTCGCCGGCGCGCGGGGTGCGTCGCGCGACGAGGTTGCAGAACGCGCGCAGCTCGTCCTCCTGTGCCGCGGCGAGCGTCGTGCGCACGCGCGCGCGGCCGTTGGTGCCGAACGGCGCGAGCTGCCACGGCCCGCCGTCGACGCGCGCCCACGCGAGCGGCCCGAGCGCGAACGTCCCCGCCTCGAACAGCCGCAGCGCGCTCACCAGCCGGCGGAAGCGCGTGCGCGCCGTCGTGATCGGTGGGCCGACGATCCGTTCGCCCGTGAGCGTCAGGACCGCCAGCACGCTGCCGTGCTCGACCTCGCCGGGTGTCGACCAGACCGCCTCCGGCGGAGCGTCGGCGAGCGTCTCGCCGCGCACGAGCGAGAGCCCCTCGCCGAGCGGGACCTCGTCGGACTCCAGCTCGAGCCCGAGCACCGGCGCGATCACGGCCGCGACCTGGCGCCCCTCGTACAGGGTGGTCTCGAGCTCGCCGTAGGCGGCCTCGAAGCGCTCCGCGGGGTAGCCGAACGTGCTCGTCTCCGCATACACGGCGGAGAGGAACGAGCGCAGCACCGCGTCGGCGCGCTCGCGCCCGTCGCGCGGGATGCGCGGCTCGCCGCGACGGCGCAGGTAGGCGTCGATGCCGTCGATCGCGGCGAGCGCCCGCGCCGCCGGCAGGTAGCTCGGCAGGCGGTCGAGCAGGCCCATGTGCGAGCGGATGAAGCTGGCCGTCTGCGGCTGGTAGCAGTACAGCGCGGTGCGCGGGGTGGGCGCAGATGGCATCTCGACGACGTCGAACGGAACCTCCGCACCGCTCGCCGTCTGCGCCGCGAGCTGCAGGCCCGCGTCGATCGCAAACGCCTCGAGCAGCCCATGGAGCGTGCGGTTGCGCATCCCCGCGGTTTCGCCGGGCACGTGGGCGATCCTGCCGCCGCAGCGCGGCTTGCAGCGATGCGGCGGTGTCAGGCGGCGGCGCCGACGGGCGGCGCGTCGTGCACCGTCGTCTCGGCGTCCGGGCCGCAGCAGCCGTCCGCACCGCCGAGCCAGCGGCGGCCGTAGGCGCGCATGTCTTCGATGATCGGCACGAGCGCGCGGCCCTTCTCGGTCAGCGCGTACTCGACACGCGGCGGCACCTCGGGGAACGTGTGCCGTGCGACGATCGCCTCCTCCTCGAGCGCGCGCAGGCGCAGCGAGAGCGTGCGCGGGCTGATGCCCTTCAGCGAGCGCTCCAGCTCACAGAAGCGCGAACGGCCGTCGGCGAGGTCGCGGATGATCAGCAGCGTCCACTTGCCGCAGACGATCTCCGCGGTCCGGCAGACGGGGCAGCTGTCGTTGGACGCCATCGCACACCCCATGGTAGCGCAATGCTTTCCAAAGTGAAGTAGGTCCTCGTCGCTACGAAAGACCAGGCGGCGCAACCGACGCGACACCGGCCGACGTCTCGGTCGGCTCCGCCGACGCGGTCGGGCCCGGCGTCGGCGTCAGCGTCACCACGGGAGCCGGCACGCGAGGCGGCGCCGGGGGGCGCTCGCGCACGGGCTCGGCGTCAGGCTCAGGCCGATACGGTGGCTGCGGCTCGGGCGGCTCGTCGGCGACGTCCTGCATCGACGTGCTCTGGCGCCCCTCGGCGGCGACGAGCAGCTTGAAGTCGTGCGGGCTCGTGGCGACCTGCATCGCCTCCTCCATCGTGACGCGCCCGGCCTGCACGTGGTGCAGCAGCGCCTGGTCGAAGGTCTGCATGCCGTAGAACTCGCCCTCGGCGATCACCTCGCGCAAGCGGCCCGTCTGCTCCGGGTCCATGATCATGTCGCGGGCGCGGCCGGTCATCCGCAGCACCTCGCAGACCGCGACGCGGCCGCGTCCGTCCGCCGTGCGCACCAGCCGCTGGGAGATGATCCCCTTGAGCGTGCCGGCGAGCATCGCGCGGGCCTGCTGATGCTGGTGGGGCGGGAAGAAGTCGATGATGCGGTTGACCGTCTCCGGCGCGTCGATCGTGTGCAGCGTCGAGAGCACGAGGTGGCCGGTCTCGGCCGCCGAGAGCGCCGTCTGGACGGTCTCCTCGTCGCGCATCTCGCCGATCAGGATCACGTCGGGGTCCTGGCGCAGCACACGCCGCAGCGCGCGCGTGAAGGAGGCGGTGTCCTGCCCGACCTCGCGCTGATTGAGGATCGACTGCTTGTCCTGGTGCAGGAACTCGATCGGATCCTCGATCGTGACGATGTGCTTCGCGTAGTTCGAGTTGATCTGGTCGATCATCGCCGCGAGCGTCGTCGACTTGCCCGAGCCGGTCGTGCCTGTGAGCAGGATGATGCCGCGCTCCTCCTGGGCGATCTCGCCGACGACGGGCGGCAGGCCCAGCTCGGCGACGGTGCTGATGCGCGTCGGGATCGCGCGCATCACGAGCGAGACCGAGCCGCGCTGCAGGAAGGCGTTGACGCGGAAGCGCCCGAGCCCGTTGATCGCGTAGGCGAAGTCGACCTCGTGCTCGCGGTCGAACTCGTTGAAGCGGTCCGGATCGGTCAGCGTCTCACCGAGGACGTGCTTGGTGTCCTGCGGGGTGAGGCGCTCGGAGTCGGGCAGCGGCTGCAGGACGCCGTTGATGCGCACGAGCGGGCGCGAGCCGACCTTCAGATGCAGGTCGGATCCCGAGGCCTCGACGAGGTGGCGGAGTGCGGTGTCGATGTCGAACACTCCGTTCCCATCGGCCCCGGGGTGTGCGCCCTTGACCTTGCTGGCCGGATGACCGACGCACCGCCCAATGACTCAAGGGTACGGTTCGCGCGTGCGCGCACGCCTGTACGGCTTCTCGATCTCAAATCCGTCGCGGACGGCGCACCTGATGCTGGAGTACAAGGGCATCGAGGCGAAGAACGTCGAGCTGCTGCCGGGGCTGCATCCGATGATGCTGTGGGCGAGCGGCTTCCGGCGTGGGACGGTGCCGGCGCTCAAGCTCGAAGGCCGTCGCATCGAGGGCTCGATCGAGATCGGCAGAGCACTGGAGGCGGCCGTGCCGGACCCTCCCCTGTTCCCGCGCGATCCCGAGCTGCGCGCGGCGGTCGAGGCAGCGGAGGCGTGGGGCGAGTCCGAGCTGCAGATGGTGCCGCGACGGCTCGCCCGCTGGGCGCTCGCGCGCGACAACGGCGCGCGCACCCGCATCGCCGCCGAGATCGGCATCCCGCTGCCGGCGGTCGCCGCCGCGCTCAACTGGCCGGTCGCGCGTGCGATGGCGGCGCGCGTCGACGCCGACGAGGCGCACGTGCGCCAGATCCTGGCCGACCTGCCGACCACGCTCGACCGCGTCGACGGCTACATCGCCGACGGCACCCTGGGCGGCGAGCAGCCGAACGCCGCCGACTTCCAGATCGCCCCGTCGATCCGCATCCTCGTCAGCATGGCCGACCTCACCCCGGCGCTCGCAGGACGCCCCTGCGAGGCCCACGCCCGCCGCTTCGTGCCCAAGTACCCGGACACCCCGCCGCTGCTGCCGCGCGAGCTGCTCGCCGAGGCGGGCCTCTAGAACGAGGAAGGGCCCCGATCGGGGCCCTTCGCAGACAGCTCGGGAGTGGCTTACGCCACGTCCCTCAATTTCTGGGCCTCTGCCAGCGACTGGAGCTTTTTCAAGCTCTGGTTCTCGATCTGGCGGATCCGCTCGCGCGTCACGTTGAACGTGCGACCGACCTCGTCGAGCGTGCGGGGGTGCTCGCCGCCGAGGCCGTAGCGCAGCTCGAGCACGCGGCGCTCGCGGTAGGACAGGTTCTCGAGCGCCTCGCGCAGCGCCTCTTTGGTGAGGATCTCGGCGGCGCGCTCGTAGGGCGACTCGGCGCGCTCGTCGGCGATGAACTGGCCGAACTCCGACTCCTCTTCGTCGCCGACCGGCTTCTCGAGCGAGACCGGCGCCTGCGCGGAGCGCTTGATCGAGTCGACCTCCTCCGGATCGATCCCGGTGACGTCGGCGATCTCCTCGGCGGTGGGCTCGCGGCCCAGCTCGGTGACGAGCTTGCGCTCGGCACGGCCGATCTTGTTGAGCTTCTCGACCACGTGGACCGGGATGCGGATCGTGCGCGCCTTGTCGGCGAGCGCGCGGGCGATCGCCTGACGGATCCACCAGGTCGCGTACGTCGAGAACTTGAAGCCCTTGCGGTAGTCGAACTTCTCCGCAGCGCGCACGAGCCCGAGCGTCCCCTCCTGGATCAGGTCGAGGAACGGCAGGCCCTGGTTGCGGTAGTTCTTCGCGATCGAGACGACGAGCCGGAGGTTCGACTCGACCATCTTCTGCTTCGCGTCGAGGTCGCCGCGCTCGATGCGCTTGGCGAGGTCGACCTCCTCCTGGGCGGTGAGCAGCCGCACCTTGCCGATGTCCTTCAGGAACAGCTGAAGGGAGTCGGTCGTCATGTCGGGCTTGAGATCGAGCGCCGTCTTCGCCTTGCGGCGGGTTCGCTTGTCGGGCGCCCGCTCCACCTGGCTGTTGGCGGCGGTGGCGGGGTCGATCTCCTCGACGAGCTCGATCTCGGACTTCTCGAGGTAGCCGTGCAGCTCCTCGACGTCGGCCTCGTCGAGGTCGAGCTCGCTCACGGCCGTCGAGACCTCGGCGTACGTGAGCACGCCGAGCTGCTGGCCGCGCGAGAGAAGACCCTTGATCTCCTCGAGTTCCTGAAGTTCGGCTACAGACATCTAGTTCCGTTTCTCACATGCGCCGCCCCAGTTCCGGCCTGGCGGTCCGGCCTCGCGGCGCGTTCTTCGCGACAGATGCTGCGCGCATGGACGCGCACCACTGCCATTCAAGCACGTTCGATCCTAGCTACTTTACTTTTTGAAGTCAAAACAGCGCAAGCGGCCACGCCGTCCGGGGCTACCTCTTCTACTACGCAGAACGGACGCGAACGTTTCAAGTTGCGCTCTACCCGCGCCCCGAGGATCGGATGCGTGCAGTCCTCGCTTGAGCGTATACTGCCGCCGCCTGGCCGAACGGCTGTGCGCCCTGCGTACGCCCGACGGGGGACCCGATGCGAGCCTGCCAGCTCGCTGGGGCGAATCGGTCGCAGCGCGCGACCGTAGCGGCGTCAGAGCGTCGCGAGCCCGTCAGCTCACCTCGTAGGCCCAGCATCGCCAATGACCGTCCGCCGCCAGATCGTCACGCTTCTGCTCGCCGCCTGCCTGCTCGGGCTGCTCGTCGATGCCGCGCCCGCAGCCGGCCCGGGCGGGGCCGCGCCGGACACGATCGTGCTGCCGGGCACGCCGCCGACGATCGTGCGCGTCGGCAACCCGCTGCTCAGCGCCGCCGGCGACGGCATCTCCTTCGCGGCGCACGCCACCGCGCTCGTGCGCGGTCGCGTCCGCATCGCGGGGAGCGCGCCGACGACGAGCGGGGCCGTGCGCGTCGAGCAGCTCGATCCGCTGCAGGGCTGGGTGGTCGCCGTCGCAGCAGCGCCCGTCGCCGCAGACGGGAGCTTCCACGCCATCTGGCGTCCGAAGCGGCCCGGCTCGACCCAGCTGCGCGTCGTGGCGGGCGCCGCCAGCGGCAGCAGCGCGGGCGCCGCAGGCGACACGCCCGCCGGCACCAGCCCGCAGCTCAGCCTGACCGTCTACCGCCCGGGCGTCGCGTCGTGGTACGGGCCCGGGGCGTACGGTCGGACGACGTCGTGCGGCGTCGTCCTGCGACCCACCACGATCGGCGTCGCCCATCGCACGCTGCCGTGCGGGACGCAGGTCGCGATGTACTACCGCGGACGCACGCTCGCCGTGCCGGTGATCGACCGCGGGCCGTTCGTCCCCGGCCGCAGCTGGGACCTCACGCTCGCGACGTTCCACGCGCTCGGCGGCGGCAGCGAGGGGTTGCTGACGCTCGGCGCGCTCGCGCTGCCGGCTGCGACGCCCGCGCGGCGCTGAGCAGCAGGGCTCAGGTTCGCTCAGCGGACGAGCCGCGGGCCCGGCCGGCCGGCGTCGTCGCTCGGCGGGATCGACTCGCCGATCCGCACGCCGGCGGCGGAGGCGGCGAGCATCGCCTCCTCCGCGCGCTCGATCAGCGTCGCGGCGTCCTGGCCGTCCTCGCCGTAGACCGCGAAGCCGATCGTCGCCGCCAGCGGCGCGCCGTGCCACGGCTCGCCGTTCTCGACGCCTGCGCCGATCCGCTCCGCGAGCGCGATCGCACCGGCGCGCCCGACGGCAGGAGCGATCACCCAGGCACGCCCGTTGTGGTCGGCCGCGACGAGGTCCTGGCGGCGGATCGCGCGGCGCACGGCCTGTGCGAGGCGGCCGTAGGGCACGCCGCGCTCCTCGGGCTCGGCGCTCGCGACGATGCGCTCGCCGTCGACGAGCTCCACGCGCAGCAGCGCAAGCCCGCCGCCCTCGCGCTGGCAGCGGTCGACGTGGCGCTCGAGCGTGGCGATCCACAGGTCGCTGTCGTCCATCGCGGCCGCCGGACCGCTGCGGGGGTCGACGGCGGGGCGCGGCGGCAGCTCGCCGAGCGGCGCCATGTCGCGCAGGTCGTGGACCTCGGGATCGGCGGCGGCCGCCCCCACGCCGACCTCGGCGTCCGCATGCGGCGGCGCGACGGCCGCCGAGCCGAGCGCCGTCGCGGTGACGAGCGCCGCGACCTCCGCGAGCCGCTCGGCGAGCGCAGCGACGGCGGTCGTCTCGGCGCGCTCGCCGAGGAGCTCGAGCGCGGCCGTCCAGATGCAGGCGCGCAGCGCGTCGACCGCGCCGACGATCGCGCCGGCGTCCGTTGCCGCGGCGAGCGGGCCGATTCGCTGCGCGAGCGCGGCGAGGTCGCCGTCGGCACCGAGCCGCGCGAGCTCCGCGTCGGAGCCGAGCGCCCGCGCGAGCGCGGCGCAGATCGCGGGCCCGTCGGCGGCGAGCGCGGCGGCGGGGATCGCGCCGACCGACGCGAGCGGGGCGCGCTCGAGCAGCACGAGCAGCCAGCCCTTCGCGACCGCCTGGGCGCGGCCGGCGAGCGGCTCGGCGATCGTCGAGGCGACCGGCTGGGGCCGGCGCGGGCGAGGCGGCGCGGGCGGCGCGGAGTCCGTCATTGCCGTGTCTATACCAGCGCGTCCCGACACGTGCACGCCTCGCTGGACAGAATGGAGCCGTGGAGCCCGTCCTCACCTCGATCGACGCCGCCCGCACGCGTGTGCTCGCCGCCTGCGCCCCGCTGCCTGCGCAGCCCGTCCCCGTTGGGATCGCGCTCGATCGCGTGCTGGCAGTGGACGTTCAGGCCGTCGCCGACGTGCCCGGCTTCGTCAATTCGGCCATGGACGGCTTTGCCGTGCAGGCGGGTGCGTCCACCCGCACGCTGCCGATCGTCGGCGAGGCGCGTGCGGGGGCGCCGGCGGGCGCCGCGGTCGGCGCCGGCGAGGCGGTTCGCATCTCGACGGGCGCCCCGCTGCCGGACGGCGCCGATGCGGTGATCCCGCTCGAGCAGGCGCACGAGGCCGACGGGCACGTCACGTTCGCGGCGGGCGTCGTCCCCGGCCAGCACGTGCGGCAG
Organism: Conexibacter sp.; assembly: GCA_035637995.1. Classification (GTDB taxonomy): domain Bacteria; phylum Actinomycetota; class Thermoleophilia; order Solirubrobacterales; family Solirubrobacteraceae; genus Conexibacter. The sequence goes on from DASRAV010000003.1 coordinate 22,648, forward strand.
GCGGGCGAGGACCTGCACGCCGGCGCGACCGTGCTGCGGGCGGGGACGCGACTCGGTCCCGCCGAGCTGGGCGCCGCCGTCGCCGCGGGCGCCGGCGAGCTCGTGTGCGCACGACGTCCGCGCGTCGCCGTGCTGTGCACCGGAGACGAGCTGCGTCCCCCGGGCGCGGCGCTCGCGCCAGGCGAGATCCACAATTCCAACGCCGCGACGCTCGCCGCGCTCGCGACGCGGGCGGGTGCCGAGGTCGTCGCCGCGCAGGCGGTCGCCGACGACCCCGCGGCGACCGCGCGGGCGTTCGCCGCGGCCCTCGAGACCGCCGACGTCGTGCTCGCCTCGGGCGGCGTCTCCGTGGGGCCGCACGATCACGTCAAGGGCGCGCTCGACGCGCTCGGAGTCGAGCAGCGCTTCTGGCGCGTCGACCTCCAGCCCGGCAAGCCGACGTGGTTCGGCACGCGCGCGGGCCAGCTCGTCTTCGGGCTGCCGGGCAACCCCGTCTCGAGCTTCGTCACGTTCGTGCTGTTCGCGCGCCCGGCGCTGCTGGCGCTGCAGGGCGCGCAGCCGCTGCCCACGCGCGTCGACGCCGTGCTGAGCGTCGACGTCCCGCGCCGCAACCGCGAGCAGGCGCTCCGCGTGCGCCTCGAGCAGCGCGACGGCGTGCTGCATGCGACGCCGAACGGCGCGCAGGGATCGCACCTCGGCTCCTCGCTCGTGGGCGCCGACGCGCTCGCGTTCGTGCCGCCCGGCGACGGTACGCTGGCCGCCGGCGCGACTGTCAGCGTCGAGCCGATCTGAAGCGGGGAGAATCCGGCAGGTGCTGACTCCCCTGCTCGCGCTCGTCGCGCTGCTCGCGGCCGCGGTCGCCGCCGTGCGGCGGCACAGACGACCGCCCCCACCCGGTCAGATCGGGAGCCTCGGCGACGACACGACGATCGACGCGGCCGGCGCGGTGCGCTCGGTCCAGACCGCGGAGCTGACGCTGCCGAGCGACGCGCTGGAGGCGCTCTGGAGCCGGATGCAACTCGAGCGACTCGCGCGCACCTACTGGCGCTTCCTCTCGCGGGTGACGCTCGGGCTGATCCATGTCGACTATGGGGAAGCGCAGCGCACCGTCGTGCTGCTGCGACGCCCGCTGCGGCTGCTGCGCTTCAAGGCGCCCGAGTACGCGATGGACTCCGAGCGCGGGACCGTGCGCTGGCGGATCGAGGACGGGCTGCTCGTCCAGCGCCAGGGTCACAACCGCGACGGCTACCTGCAGATCGACCTGCAGCGACTCCCCGAGCCGACCCCCGGCCGCGGCCGCATCCGCGTCGAGGTCGCGGTCGCGAACTTCTACCCGTCGATCGCGCGGCGTCTCAGCCGTCCCGTGTACCGCGCGACGCAGTCGCGCATCCACGTGCTCATCACCTACGGCTTCCTGCGCTCGCTCGCGCGCCTGGACCTCGCGGAGTCGCGCGTCGGTCGCTTTGCCGGCACGACACCGAAACCCTTCCGGTAATCTGCACATGTGAATAGCGCTGTCTCCGAGACAGCGGCTGTTGGGGGCACATCATCTTCGGCGCGCGTCGGTGCAGCACGGCGCCCGGACGCCGCCACGGCCGCATGGCTGGCCCTGATCCCGAGTGCGTTGCTCGCGCTCGCGGCCGTCGTCCTGCTCGGCCCGCCGGTCGGCAGGCTGCTCTTCTCACCGGACGCGAGCCTCGACTTCTGGCCCAGCACCCCGCTGCGGCCCGAGCCGACCGAGCAGGCCCGCTACGTGCTGCTGATCGCCTCGGCGGTCCTGCTCGCGGTGACGACGCTCGTGGCGATGCGCTGGAGATCGCGCCTGCACCGGCGGCTCATCGCCGTGGCGGTGCCGGCCGCCCAGCTCGGGACGATCGGCTTCCTCGTCGCATGCTGGATCGGGCAGCTACGGGCCGCGTTCATCGGGCCGTACTTCACGAACACCACGCTCGCGGTGGCCGCGCTCATGACCGCCGCGGTCGTAGCGCTCGCCCGCACCGAGCGCACGCGCCGTGCGTGCGTGCGGTTGCTGCAGGAGTCGCGGGGCCGTCGCGTCGGGATCCTGCTCGTGGCGATCGCGATGACGGCGATATGGCTGCTGCATGCGATCAACTCGGACCAGTCGATCGAATGGTCCAACTCCGTCACCAGGTACCACGTCCAGTTCTCGTTCGACGAAACGTTCGCGGTGATCAACGGCCTGACGCCGCTCGTCGACTTCACCGCCCAGTACGGATCGCTGTGGCCGTACGTCATAGCGCTGCCGCTGGTGCTGTTCGGCAAGACGCTGCTCGCCTTCACGATCGCGATGTGCTCGCTGACCGGGATCGCGGTGCTCGCCGTGTACGGGATCCTGCGCCGCGTCACGCGCAGCTCGCTCGCCGCGCTGCTGCTCTACCTGCCGTTCATCGCCACGAGCTTCTTCCTCGTCTGGAGCGACGCCACGAACAAGCTCCTGAACCGCCACACGTTCGCCGCGTACTTTCCGGTGCACCCGCTGCGCTACGCCGGCCCCTACCTGCTGGCCTGGCTGCTGGCGCGCCAGCTCGACCGCGAGCGCGTCCGTGCCTGGCCGATCTTCGCCGTGGCGACGCTCGTGATGATCAACAACAGCGAGTTCGGCATCGCCGCCTTCGGCGCGACCGGCGCCGCGTTCCTGTGGACGCTGCCCGACTACCGCCCCGCGCGCCTTGGACGCCTGGCCGCGGAGGTGCTCGCCGGCGTGGCGATCGGCGTGGTGCTCGTGTCCGCGCTGACGCTGGTGCGAGCCGGCGCGCTGCCGCAGTTCGGGCGATCGGTCGAATTCGCGCGCATCTACCTCGTCGGCGGGTTCGCCCTCATACCGCTCGCCGGCGTGCTGGGACTGCATCTGATCATCTACGCGACGTACGTCGCGGCGATCGGCGTCGCGACGGCGCGCGCGATCGACCGCGCCCCGGACAGGCTGCTCACCGGGATGCTCGTCTGGAGCGGGCTCTTCGGACTTGCGTCCGCGGGCTACTACGTCGGCCGCTCGGCCTGGGAGACGCTGCCCATAACGTTTTCCGCGTGGGCGTTCGCGCTCGCGCTGCTGACGGTCGTCGCGGTGCGGCGGATCGCCGAGGCGCGCTCGCGCGTGCCGAGCGCCGTCGCGATCGCGGTCGTGTTCGGCATGGCCGTGATGGCCTGCTCGCTCGCGCAGACGCCGGTGCCGTGGGCGCAGATCGGCCGCATCCAGCATCCGCCCGCCGGCGGGGTCGCCCCCACCGCGGGAACGGGGCCCTATGCCCCCGTGAAGGATCCGGCCGTGCGCTTCTTCATCAGCTCGCTCGCGGACGGCGCCCACCACTTCGTCGTGCGCCACGGTGCTCCGATCGGCCTGTTCGCGACGACAGGGCATCGCATCGCCGACGCCTACGGCGTCAGAGACGTCATCCCGTACACGGGCGTCGAGTCGGTGCAGACCCGCAGCCAGTTCAAGACGGCGCTCGACGAACTGCGAGCCGACGGCGGCAACACCGTGATACTGCCGCAGGAACCGTCGCCGGAAATGGGGGCCATGCTCGCGGCGCGCGGCTTCGAGCTGCTCACGCCGCAGGGCCTGCGCCCCTGGCATCCGAGAGCGACGTTCGAAGCGCTGCCGGGCGCCAACGGGATGACGAAGTTCGTCGACACCCGCCACCTCCACCCGGCGGCTTTGCGGTAGACGCCCGGCTACCCGTAGCGTTCGCCGGTGACCGCGCGCAGCTTCGAGCGGTCATGCCGGGCGTGGATGCGGCGCACGGTGCCCGAGCGCGAGCGCATCACGAGCGACTCGGTCGTGGCGCCGACGCCGCGATAGCGCACTCCCTGCAGCACGTCGCCGTCGGTGACGCCGGTCGCGGAGAAGAAGACGTCATCGCCGGCGCACAGGTCGTCGCACGTGAGGATGCGGTCGAGCTTGTAGCCGGCGTCGAGCGCGGCCTGTCGTTCGGTCTCGTCGCGCGGCCACAGACGCCCGAGCAGCTGGCCGCCCATGCATTTCAGCGCGGCGGCCGAGATGACGCCCTCCGGCGTGCCGCCGATGCCCCACAGCAGATCGACCGGCGAGCGCTCGCTGACGGCGAGCAGCGCCGCCGAGACGTCGCCGTCGAGGATCAGGCGGATGCGGGCGCCGGCCTCGCGCACCTGCCTCATCGCGTCCTCGTGACGCGGGCGGTCGAGCATCACGACGGTGACGTCGCCGATGCCCATGCCCTTGCGCTTGGCGACGAGCTCGAGCGTCTCCGGCAACGGCCGGTCGAGGTCCAGCAGGTCGGCGATCTCCTCGCCGCCGGCGATCTTCTCCATGTAGACGCACGGGCCGGGATCGAACATCGAGCCGCGCTCGGCGAGCGCGATCACGGCGAGCGCGCTCGGCATGCCCAGCGCCGTCAGGCGCGTGCCCTCGAGCGGGTCGACGGCGATGTCGACCTGCGGCGGCGTGCCGTCGCCGATCTGCTCGCCGTTGTAGAGCATCGGCGCCTCGTCCTTCTCGCCCTCGCCGATCACGACGAGGCCGTCCATCGGCACCGAGTCGAGCACGAAGCGCATCGCGTCGACGGCGGCCTGGTCGGCGGCCTCCTTGTCGCCGCGCCCGACGAGCCGGGCGGCGGCGAGCGCGGCGGCCTCGGTGACGCGCACCAGCTCGAGCGCGAGGTTGCGGTCCGGTCGGTTCGAGCTCATCGGGGCGCGCACGCTATCACCGCATGCGGCCACGGGATCTTGGGGGTAGGGTCTTGGGGCGATGGAGCTGCGCCGCCTGCATCCCGCGCCCGGCCTCGTCGACAGCGCCGAGCTGCTCGGGGACCTCGGGCTCGCCGCGCGCGCGCATGTCGAGCGGCCGTGGGTCGTGACGAACTTCGCGACGACGGCCGACGGCCGCGCCGCGCTCGACGGGCGCTCCGGTCCGATCGGCGACGACGGCGACATGGAGATCTTCCGCCGGCTGCGCACGCAGGTCGACGCGCTGCTCGTCGGCACGCACACGCTGCGCGTCGAGGGCTACGGCCCGCTCGTGCGCCGTCCCGAGCTGCGGGCCGCGCGCGAGGCGCTCGGGCTCTCGACCGACCCGCTGCTGGCGACCGTGAGCCGCAGCGGCGAGCTGCCGCTCGAGATCCCGCTGTTCGCGGACCCGGACGCCCGCGTCGTGGTCTTCACGACGCCGGACGCGCCCGTGCCCGCGTGCGCGGCGCACGTCGAGCTGGTCCGGCTCGATCCCGCCGAGCTGACGCTCACGCACGCGCTGCGACGGCTGCGCGCCGACCACGGCGTGCGCGCGCTGCTGTGCGAGGGCGGGCCCACGCTGATGGGCGCACTGCTGGGAGAGCGACTCGTCGACGAGCTGTTCCTGACGCTCGCGCCGCAGCTCGCCGGCGGTGGCACGGCACCGACGCTCGCGGCCGGGCCGGGACTGCCCGAGGCGGGCGCGCTGGCGCTCGTGTGGGTGCTCGAGCGCGCCGGCTCCCTCTACCTCCGCTACGCGCTGGGCTGAGCGCGTTTGGATCGCCCGCGGCGCGGTGTAGCCTCAGGGTGATGAGGATCGCCTGCGGCTTCGACCATGCGGGCGTGCCGCTGCGTGAGGCCGTCGTCGGCGCGCTCGAGGAGGACGGCCACACCGTCGTCGACGTCGGCAGCTACGACGACTACCCCGACGCCGCCGTCGCGGTCGGGCGTGCGCTCGCCGACGGCGTCGAGCGCGCGCTGCTCGTGTGCGGCTCCGGCGCCGGCATCGCCGTCGCCGCGTGCAAGCTCCCCGGCGTGCGCGCCGCGACCATCCACGACTCCTACACCGCCCACCAGAGCGTGGAGCACGACGACGTCAACGTCGGCTGCCTGGGGGCGCGCGTCGTCGGCTCGGAGCTCGCACGCGAGCTTGCGCGGACCTTCGCGACAGCGCGCTTCAGCGGTGCCGAGCGCCACCTGCGGCGCCTCGGCCAGGTGGCCGCGATCGAGCGCCACGGCCTCGACGTCGCGACCGCCCCGCCGCTCGACCAACCACTCGCAACCGGAGACGAAGCCCCATGACGACGACCGCGCCCGCCACGACGCCGATCGGCCGGCTTGCCGCGCTCGGCACCAGCGCCTGGCTCGACTCGATCCGCCGCTCGATGCTGACGGGCGGCGAGCTGGCGCGGCTGGTGCGCGAGGACGGCGTCGTCGGCGTCACGTCGAACCCGTCGATTTTCGAGCAGGCGATCCTCGGCAGCCCCGACTACGACGAGCGGCTCGCCGAGCTGACGCACGACGGCGCCGACGTCGAGTCGATCTACTGGACGCTCGCGATCGAGGACGTGCAGGGCGCCGCCGACGTGCTGCGGCCGGTCTACGACGCGACCGGCGGCCGCGACGGCTACGTCTCGCTGGAGGTCGCGCCATCGGTCGCGCGCGACGGCGACGCCACGCTCGCGATGGCGCGCGACCTGTGGGCGCGCGTCGAGCGGCCCAACGCGATGATCAAGATCCCCGGCACGCCCGAGGGCGTCCCCGCGATCCGCGCCGCGATCGCCGAGGGGATCAACATCAACGTGACGCTGCTGTTCTCGCTCGACGCGTGGGCCGCGATCGCCGAGGCATGGCTCGCCGGCCTGGAGGATCGCGCCGCGCGCGGGGAGCCGGTCGACGGCGTCGCCTCAGTCGCGTCGTTCTTCGTCTCGCGCGTCGACACCAACGCCGACAAGCGGCTGACGGCGCTCGGGCACGAGGAGCTGCGGGGCCGCGCCGCGGTCGCGAACGCGCAGCTCGCCTACGCGCGCTGGCTGACGCTCGTCTCCGGCGAGCGCTTCGCCGCGCTGCGCGCCAAGGGCGCGCGCCCGCAGCGGCTGCTGTGGGCGTCGACGGGCACGAAGGACCCGCACTACTCCGACGTCAAGTACGTCGCCGAGCTGGCCGGCCCGAAGACCGTCAACACGATGCCGCTCGCGACGCTGCTCGCCTATCAGGACCATGGTGCGGTCATCGAGCCGTTGCTGGAGGACGGGGAGCCGGCGGCGCGCGCGGCGCTCGCCGCCGTCGAGGCGGCCGGCGTCTCGCTCGAGGAGGTCACCGACGAGCTGCTGGAGGCGGGGATCGCACAGTTCGCCGACGCGATGGATCGCCTCTTGGCGGGCGTCGAGCGGCGCCGCGCCGCGGTGATCGCCGGCGAGCCGGCCGGGATCGAGGGGCGCCTCACCGACGAGCAGGCGCGCGCGATCGGCGCGCGATCGGCGTGGGCGCAGGAGCAGCACGTGCTGCGGCGCGTCTGGACCAAGGACGACACGCTGTGGGCCGCGGGCGACGACAAGCCCTCCGAGCGACTTGGCTGGCTGACGATCGCCGAGCGCTCGCTCGAGCGGCTCGACGAGCTGGACGCGTTCGTCGAGCAGGTGCGGGCCGAGGGCTTCACCGACTGCGCGCTGCTCGGCATGGGCGGGTCGAGTCTCGCGCCCGAGGTCCTGCGGCAGACGTTCGGCACACGCGAGGGTTGCCTGAAGCTGCACGTGCTCGACACGACGCACCCGGACGCGATCGCGGCGCTCGAGTCGGCGCTGCCGCTCGAGACGACGCTCTTCCTCGTCTCCTCGAAGTCCGGCGGGACGCTCGAGCCGCGCTCGCTGCACGCGCACTTCCACGCGCTCGTGCCCGACGGGCGCCAGTGGGCGGCGGTCAGCGATCCGGGCACGGCGCTCGAGACGCTCGCCGGCGAGCAGGGCTTTCGCCACGTCTTCCACGGCGACCCGCACATCGGCGGGCGCTACTCGGCGCTGTCGGCGTTCGGCGTCGTTCCGGGCGCGCTGATCGGCGCCGACGTGCGCGAGCTGCTGGAGCGTGCCGAGGTCGCCGCGCGCGCGGCCGACCCGTCGCTGGAGCCCGGCCACGCGCCGGCGCTGTGGCTCGGGCTCGCGCTCGGCGAGCTTGCGAGCCAGGGGCGCGACAAGCTGACGTTCGTCGTCGACGAGCCGCTGGCATCGCTCGGGCTGTGGCTCGAGCAGCTCGTCGCCGAGAGCACCGGCAAGCAGGGCAAGGGGATCGTGCCGATCGCCGACGAGCCGCTCGGCGAGGTCGACGAGTACGGCGACGACCGCGTCTTCGTGCACATCCACGACACGACCGCCGAGGGCGACGGCGAGGTCGCGCGCCGGCTGGACGCGCTCGCCGACGCCGGCCACCCGGTGATCGCGATCCCGTTCGCGGAGGCAGCCGACCTCGGTGCGCTGTTCTTCCACTGGGAGCTGGCGGTCGCAGTCGCCGGCGCGGTCCTCGGCATCAACCCGTTCGACCAGCCGAACGTGCAGCAGGCGAAGGACCTGACGGTCGCGACGATCGAGGCGTACGTGCGCGACGGCAGCTTCCCGGCGCAGGACAGCGGGGCGGTCGAAGGCGAGCACGCCGCCGCCGCGCTGCGCGAGCTGATCGACGCCGCGGGCGCGGACGCCTACGTCGCGACGCTGGCGTTCCTCGCCCCCGACCCGCGGCTCGAGGACGCGCTCACCGCGCTGCGCCTCGCGATCCGCCGGCGCACGCGCGCGGCCACGACGGTCGGCTACGGTCCGCGCTTCCTGCACTCGACCGGCCAGCTGCACAAGGGCGGACCGGCGACGGGCACGTTCGTCCAGCTCGTGGACGACGGCAGCGCGGGCGTCGAGATCCCGGGCGCGGGCTACGACTTCGCCGCGCTCGTGCGCTCCCAGGCGATCGGCGACGGCAGTGCGCTGCGCTCGCGCGGGCGCCCCTTCCTGCGCATCCACCTGCCGGGCGACGCCGCGGAGGCAGTCGCGGCGCTCGCCAGGTCACTCGAGACAGAGGGCTCCTAAATGCAGATCGGCTTCGTCGGGCTCGGCCGCATGGGCGGCAACATGGTCACGCGGCTGCGCCAGGGCGGCCACGACGTGGTGGCGTTCGACTTCTCCGCCGAGGCGGTCGCGAAGGCGCAGGAGCAGGGCGCGACCGGCGTCGACTCGCTGGAGGCGCTCGTCGCCGCGCTCGACGCCCCACGGCGGATCTGGATCATGGTCCCCTCCGGCGACCCGGTGCAGCAGACGCTCGACGCGCTCGCCGGGCTCGTCGACCCCGGCGACCTGCTGGTCGACGGCGGCAACTCGAACTTCCACGACACCCAGCGGCGCGGCGCGGAGCTGGCGGAGCGCGGGGTGCGCTTCTGCGACGTCGGCGTCAGCGGCGGCGTCTGGGGGCTGCAGGTCGGCTACTGCATGATGAGCGGCGGCGAGGAGCAGGACATGGAGGCGCTCAAGCCGGCGCTCGACACGCTCGCGCCGCCGGATGGCTGGCTGCACGTCGGCCCGGTCGGCGCCGGGCATTACGTGAAGATGGTCCATAACGGGATCGAGTACGGAATGCTCCAGGCCTACGGCGAGGGCTTCGAGATCCTCAAGAACGGCCAGTTCGACCTGGATCTCGGCGCCATCTCGCACCTCTGGAACCAGGGCTCGGTCGTGCGCTCGTGGCTGCTGGAGCTGGCCGAGCGCGCGTTCGCGAACGGCAGCGAGCTGGAGGGGATCCGCGGCTACGTCGACGACTCCGGCGAGGGGCGCTGGACGGTGCAGGAGGCGATCGACACGAGCACGCCGGCGCCGATCCTGACGCTGTCGCTGCTCGCGCGCTTCGCCTCGCGCCAGGACGAGTCCTACTCGGCGAAGGTGATCGCGGCGCTGCGCAACGAGTTCGGCGGCCACGCAATCCACAAGGAGTAGGCGCGTGGCGACCGAGACGGCCGCCCCCGCCGCGGCGAACCCGTTCGCGCAGGACGTCGAGGAGCGGCTGCCGCCGCCCTCGACGATCGTGCTGTTCGGCGCGACCGGCGACCTCGCCGCGCGCAAGCTGCTGCCGGCCGTCTACGACCTGCTCGCCGACGGAGAGCTGCCGGAGCGCCTGCGCATCGTCGCCGTCGCGCGCGACGGCCACGACGACGCCTCCTTCCGCGCCCACATGCGCGAGGCGATCGAGCAGCACGCGCGCCACGAGCTCGACCTCGCGCTGTGGGAGGCGCTCGAGCCGCGCATCGGCGTCGTGGCCGGCACCTTCGGCAGCGAGCAGATCTACCGCGACCTCGCCGCGCGGCTCGACGCCGGCGACCGCGAGGACGGCGGCCCCACCCAACGGCTGTTCTACCTCGCGGTCGCCCCGACGTTCTTCGCCGACATCGCGAGCGACCTCGCGAAGGTCGGCCTCGGCCGCGGCGCGGACCCGCCGACGCGACTGCTGATCGAGAAGCCCTTCGGCCACGACCTCGCGTCGGCGCGCGAGCTGAACGCGCGCGTCGCCGAAGCGTTCGACGAGCGCCAGGTCTTCCGCATCGACCACTATCTCGGCAAGGAGACGGTGCAGAACCTGCTGGTGCTGCGCTTCGCGAACGGGATCTTCGAGCCGCTGTGGAACCGCACCGCGATCGACCACGTGCAGATCACCGTCGCCGAGGATCTCGGCATCGGACACCGCGCCGGCTACTACGACGGCGCCGGCGCGCTGCGCGACGTGATCCAGAACCATGCGCTGCAGCTGCTCTCGCTGATCGCGATGGAGCCGCCGACGAGCTTCGACGCCGACCTCGTGCGCGACGAGAAGGCGAAGGCGCTGCGCGCCGTGCGCCCGCTCGACCCGCGCGCCGACGTCGTTCGCGGGCGCTACACCGCCGGCTGGGTCGGCGGCGAGCAGGTCCCCGGCTATCGCGAGGAGGAGGGCGTCCCCGCCGACTCGCGCACCGAGACCTACGCGGCGCTGCGCCTCGAGATCGACAGCTGGCGCTGGGCCGGCGTGCCGTTCTACATCCGCACCGGCAAGCGGCTGCCGCTGCGCGCCACCGAGATCGCGATCGCGTTCAAGCCGGCGCCGCACCTCGCCTTCGGTGGGCTTGGGGGTGCCGATTTCGCGATCCCGCCGAACGAGCTCGTGATCGCCGTGCAACCGGACGAGGGTGCGTCGTTGCGCTTCGCCGCGAAGGTGCCGGGAACGGCGATGCGGGTACGCCCAGTACAGATGGACTTCCAGTACGGCCGCTCCTTCCTGCGCGAGTCGCCCGAGGCCTATGAGCGCCTCGTGTACGACGCGCTGCTCGGCGAGGCGACGCTGTTCACGCGCGCCGACGAGGTCGAGGCGGCGTGGCGGATCGTCGACCCGGTGCTCGCCGCGTGGGCGGAGGAGTCGGTGGTCGGCGGGCCGAAGCCGTATGCGGCCGGCACGGCCGGTCCGGCGGAGGCCGATCGCCTGACGGCGCGCGACGGCAACGCGTGGAGGCCCCTGTGAGCGCGCCTGCGGGTGGGCGGGACGTGATCTCCGAGCGCACGGAGTGGCACGGCGAGGACGTCGAGCTCGACGAGGTGGCCGCGCGGCTGCTGCAGATGAACCGCGATCATGCCCGCCACGCGCATGGGCACGCGGCCACGCGCACGCTCAACCTGCTCGTCGCTTGCAGCGGCGACGTCGAGGCGACGGTGCTCGCGCGCCGGCTGGAGGGAGCGCGCGTGCGCCATCCCTCACGCACGATCGTCCTGCGCGAGCATGCGGCCGCGCGCCTCGATGCGCACGTCTCGATCGATTGCGACGTGGGCGCGACGCCGGGAGCGGTCGGCTCCTGCCACGACCGCGTAGAGCTCGCCGCCGACGCCGAGCGCCTGCGTCACGCCGACTCGCTCGTGCACGCGCTGCTCATCGGCGGACTGCCGACCGTGCTGTGGCTGCCCGGCGCGGCCGCGAGCCCGGCCGAGGCGTCGCTCGCGC
>DASRAV010000004.1:0-49188 GCA_035637995.1 Conexibacter sp.
GCACGAGGTCTGCCACCTCGAGGTGATGGACCACTCGCCGCGCTTCTGGGCCCTGCTCGCGCAGCGCTGCCCGGACCATCGCCGCCATTCGCAGTGGCTGCGGCGCAACGGCGCCTCGCTCGTGCTGTGAGCGGATCCGCGACCGCGCCCCGCGTCGCCGTCGTCGGCCACGTCGAGTGGCTCGACTTCGCGGTCGTCGATCACGTGCCGGTCCCCGGCGAGATCGTCACCGCGAGCGAGCACTTCGCGTGCGCGGCCGGCGGGGGCGCCGTCGCGGCGGTGCAGCTGCGCAAGCTCGCCGGCGCGGCGGCGTTCCTGACCGCGCTCGGCGGCGACGAGCTCGCCGCGCGGGCGGAGGCGGAGCTGCGCGAGCAGCATGGGATCGAGCTGTACACAGCGCGGCGCCCGCGCTTGCAGCGCCGCGCGTTCAGCCACCTCGACGCGCACGCGGAGCGCACGATCACCGTGCTCGGCGAGCGGCTCGTCCCGCACGGGGACGATCCGCTGCCGTGGGAGTCCCTGCGCGAGGCCGACGGCGTCTACCTCACCGGCGGGGACGCGGCCGCCGCGCGTGCGGCCCGTGGCGCGCGCACGCTCGTCGCGAGCGCCCGCGCGCACGAGACGCTGCTCGCTTCGGGCGTCGTGCCGGACGTGCTCGTCGCGAGCGCGAGCGACGAAAAGGAGTGCGCCGGTGCCGCCGCGCTGCCGGCGCCGTGCTGGCTCGTGCTCACGCACGGCGGGCAGGGCGGGCACTGGGAGGGCGCCGACGGCACGCGCGGCAGTTGGCCTGCAGCCCGGCCGCCGGGAGCGCCGGTCGACGCATACGGCTGCGGCGACTCCTTCGCCGCCGGTCTCACCTACGGCCTCGCCGCCGGCATGGGCCTCGACGCAGCGCTCGCCCTCGCCGCCCGCTGCGGCGCCCACTGCCTCACCGGGCGCGGGCCCTACGCCGCTCAGCTCGCGACCGTCAGCTGAGGGCCAGCACCCGCCGCAACGCCTCAGCCGGCGTCTCGCCGTCCTGCCGCCCGATCACCCGGCGCCGCGCGCGGCCGACCCACGCCTCGGCGGAGCCGTCGCCGCGGACGTCGATGCCGGCACGCACGCGCGGGAGCAGGCGCCCGGGGCCGCTCAGCTCGAGCCGCGCCGCGACCTGGGCGACCGGCTCGAACACCCGCGTGCGCAGGTCGACCGCCTTCCGCGACGGGCGCTCGCGCAGCGACGCGACGCGCTCGGCGAGCGCGTCGAGCGCCTCTTCCAGCGCACCGAACCGCACCCGCTCCACGCGCGGTCCGTCGCGCACCGTCAGGCGATAGGCCACGTCCGCGTCAGGCGGAGCGCAGGCCCACCGGCACGTAGTCGCGCTCGCGGGCGCCCGTGTAGATCTGGCGCGGACGGGCGATCTTCTGCTCGTCGTCTTCGATCATCTCCAGCCACTGTGCAATCCAGCCGCTCGTGCGCCCGATCGCGAACAGCACCGGGAACATCTCGACCGGCATCCCGAGCGCCTCGTAGATCAGGCCGGAGTAGAAGTCGACGTTCGGGTAGAGCTTGCGCGAGACGAAGTACTCGTCCTCGAGCGCGATCCGCTCCAGCTCCAGCGCGATGTCGAGCAGCGGGTTCGTGCCTGTCACCTCGAAGACGTCCATCGCGGCGCCCTTGATGATCTTCGCGCGCGGGTCGTAGTTCTTGTAGACGCGGTGCCCGAAGCCCATCAGGCGCTCCTCGCCGTTCTTGACGCCGTCGATGAAGGCGGGGATGTTCTCGGTCCGCTCGATCCGGTGCAGCATCCGCAGCACCTGCTCGTTCGCGCCGCCGTGCAGCGGCCCGTAGAGCGCGCCGACGCCGGCGGCGACCGCCGAGTAGGGGTCGACCTGCGAGGAGCCGACGCCGCGCACCGCGCTCGTGGAGCAGTTCTGCTCGTGGTCGGCGTGGAGGATGAAGAGGACGTCGAGCGCACGCTCGATCCGCGGGTCCGGCTGGTACTTCAGCTCGGCGATCTTGAACAGCATCCCGAGGAAGCTGCCGGGATAGGAGAGGTCGTTGTCGGGATAGACGTAGGGCATCCCGCGGTTGTGCCGGTAGGCGAACGCGGCGAGCGTCGGCATCTTCGCGATCAGGCGGATTATCTGCGCGTAGCGCGCCTCCGGGTCCTTGATCTTCGACGCCTCGGGATAGAAGGTCGAGAGCGCGCCGACGGAGGCGAGCAGCATCCCCATCGGGTGGGCGTCGTAGCGGAAGCCCTGCATGAACTCCTTGACGTTCTCGTGCACGAACGTGTGCGTCGTGATCTCGTGCGTCCAGGCGTCGAGCTGCGGCTGCGTCGGCAGCTCGCCGTGCACGAGCAGGTAGGCGACCTCGAGGTAGCTCGACTTCTCGGCGAGCTGCTCGATCGGGTAGCCGCGGTACTCGAGGATCCCGCGGTCGCCGTCGATGAACGTGACCGACGAGCGGCAGGAGGCGGTGTTCAGGAACGCCGGGTCGTAGGCGAGCAGCCCGAAGTCCTCCTCGTCGACCTTGATCTGGCGCAGGTCGATCGAGCGGACCGCGCCGTCCTCGATCGGGATCTCGTACTGGCGCCCGGTGCGGTTGTCGGTGATCGAGAGCGTGCTGGCGGCCTCGGCTACGCCCCCACCGGCTCCGGTCCCTGCGGTCTCGGTCGTCATCGGCTCTCCCTGATCTCAGCTCGTGCGTTCTCCACCTGTTGTACCGGATCGGCCGCGCCGGCCCGGTCCCGGGCGGTGAACGAGGTCAGCCTGCGGTGAGGACCGCGGACGCCATCGTGGCGACCATGAGCGCGAAGCTGACGAGCATCACGATGCGCCCGCCGGACTCGCCGTTGGGGAACGCCGGGCGCGTGATCCCGATGACGCCGAGCGAGACCGCCCAGATGGCGAACCCGCCGCCGCAGAGGTAGAAGGCGGTCTTCGAGTGCTCGGCGTGCTCGGCCGCGGCGAGGATCACAGGCAGCATCGGCGCAAAAGCTATCCGATCGGGACGTCGGCGGGGTCCGAATCGGCTCGGCTGCCTTCGTACCTGCTCTCGGTCGCCTCGCGCTGCCCCTGGTAGTGGCTGCCGAGCTCGGGGCTGCCATACGGCCGCTCCGCCGGGCGGTCGAGCGTCATGAAGGAGAGCTGGGCGATCAGCAGGCCCGGGTAGAGCTTGATCGGCACGCGGGTCAGGTTGTTGAGCTCGAGCGTCAGCGTCCCCTTCCAGCCCGGGTCGCAGAAGCCGGCCGTCGCGTGGACGATCAGCCCGAGGCGCCCGAGCGAGGACTTGCCCTCGATGCGTGCCACGACGTCGTCCGGCAGCTCGACCCACTCCAGCGTGCGCCCGAGGCAGAACTCGCCCGGGTGGATCACGAACGCGTCCCCCTGCGCGACCTTGACCTCCTCGGTCAGGTTGCCGGGCGGATCGCGCAGGTCGATCGACGTCACGCGGTGGTTGTGGAAGACACGGAACGTGTCGCCGAGCCGCAGATCGACGCTCGCCGGCTGCACGAGCACGGGCTCCCACGGGTCGATGCGAATCCGTCCCTCCGCGACGAGGCGGACGATCGTGCCGTCGGAGAGGACGGAGGCGGGGGCGTCGGTCATCGGGCGGAAGTCTGCCAGCAGCGCCGGATCTAGATGGTTGATCCCACGATCTCGCGGCGCGAGGAGCGCGCTGGGCGGCGCTGGGCGTCACCCGGCGTCTCGCCGATGCCGCCGGCATCGACTTCGACACCGCGCGCCGTCCAGCATCCACCCATCGCGCTCCTCGCATCCACGAATCTCGTGAGATCGACCATCTAGCGCTCCGGCGTGCGCGCCCGTGCGACGACGGTGCGCACGCGCGGCGGTGCGGGCACGACGGGATCGCCGTGCGGTCCGCGCCGCGGGTGGCGCGGCAGCGGGCCGCGCGGATGGTGGACCTTCGTCCCGCCACCGCCGCCCTGCTGGCCCTCCGCCTCCTCGGGCGCCTGCTTGATCGCCCACCAGACGAGCCACAGCAAGAGCCCGATCGGGATCTTGAGGATCAGCATCAGCCACACGAAGCCCCAACCCATGCGGTCGATGCTACCCCCGTGAGTGGGTGCTGTGAAGCCCTGCGCGGCCTCAGGCCCGCAGCGAGACGGGCGCGTCGGCGAACTGGGTGATGCGCCGCAGTTCGGCGACGCGGGCGGCGATCTCCTCGCGCGTGAGCGAGCGCACGCGCTCGGTGCCGAACTGCTCGACGTTGTAGGAGGCGAGCGCGGTGCCGTACGCCATCGCCTGGCAGAGCGTCTCGCGGCTGAGGTCGTCGCCCCCGGCGGCGGCGAGGTAGCCGACGAAGCCGCCCGCGAACGAGTCGCCGGCGCCGGTCGGATCGAGCACCGTCTCCAGCGGGAAGGCCGGCAGCCCGAAGAAGCCCTCCTCGGTGAGCAGCGCCGCGCCGTACTCGCCCTGCTTGGCGACGATCACCTTCGGCCCGAGCGCGCGCAGCTCGCGCGCCGCCTGCACGAGGTTCGGCTTGCGCGTCAGCTCGCGGATCTCGGCGTCGTTGAGGATCACACAGTCGACCGTCTCGATCGTCTTCAGCAGCGAGTCGCGCGCGATCTCGATCCACAGGTTCATCGAGTCCAGGGCGACGAGGCGCGCGCTGGAGCACTGCTCGCGCACTTCGCGTTGCAGGTCGGGCTGGATGTTCGCGAGGAAGAGGACGTCGCAGTCGCGCGAGGCCTGTGAGAGCTTCGGCGCGAAGTCGCCGAAGACGTTCAGCCGCGTGTCGTCGGTGTGCGCGGTGTTGAGGTCGTAGTCGTAGTGGCCGCGCCAGAAGAACGTCTCGCCGCCGGGCACGTGCTCGATGTCGTCGGTGATGACGCCGCGACCGTGCAGGACCGCATACTCGTCGGCGCCGAAGTCGTCGCCCACCGGTCCGACCGGGCGCACGTCGGTGAAGAAGGACGAGGCGAGGCTGAAGTGCACGGCCGAGCCGCCGAGCATCTTCTCGCGGCTCCCAAACGGCGTGGTGACGGCATCGAACGCGATCGAGCCGACGACGGTGAGCGACATGTGGGTGGCGGCCTTTGTCTGGTCGTGGGTGCGAAGCGGCGGGGGTAGCGTAGCGGCGTTGGAGCTGGCCAGATGCACTCGCGATGGCGAGCGGTTGGTCGAGGACGCGTGCGGACGCACCTCGGGTGCGCCGAACGAGCTGCGCGCGGTGCGTCGATGTGTAACCCAGCGCACATCGATCGGCGGCTTCCGATGCATGCCTCCTTGGGGCCGTCGGGGGTGGAGGAGCCGTTCGGCGACTCGCGACCGAGGTCGCCTAGCGGCAGCACTGTGGGGTCGCCTTGAAGGCGACCCCACAGATGATGCATCAGAGCGTATTTAGACTAGTCTGATCGTCGTTGTCTGTAGCGGTGTCAAGGTTTCTCTCAATTCACCTGATCCCGGACAGAGTCCACCGCCTACTACCAATCCTTGAGTGTTTCTTAGGAGTCTTAGTCTACCGATGACGCCTCTACTCACTTCCGCTAGGACACCGGAGCCTTCTACAGGTGGTTCGTATAGGCATCTTTCTCTGCTTATTACGAAACCACCACGAAGCTGCTTTATTAGGAATAGTATGCCTGTTATGTTCGGTAGCGTTCCTAGTATCGCGTTGTAATATATGCGCCCTCTTTCTTCACCTTCTAATAGGAATTCAATGCTTTCAAGTCTTCTGAATAATTCCTCCCCCGCGAGTCTGCAGTTTGCTTCTCTCACTCTAGCGGTGTCGATTCTGGTGATCTTACCTATTAGTATCCCAGAGGTTTTTGGAAACGCTCTCGAAATTGTTTTCGTCACCGTCGCGTTACATATGATGTCGCTCACGGGATTGGTGAAAGTCATTCTCCCATTTAGCACGAGAGTCGTTTCGGATGCACCAATTTCAATCGATCTTAGCGCGCTCGCCGACCCTGCGAGCAGCGACAGAGCAAACACCGTCGCCATCGCCACCGTGAGCACCTTCAAACGAAACATACGCGTTCCTTTCCTTTACATTGAGACATCAGCGCAGGAAAACTCGTTCCCACTGCGCAAGCGTGGGATACGCAGCGCCAGCCCGGCGCTTCGGTAGTACCTCCTTTTTAGTGCGAAGGAGTGAACGTCCGCGCAGCGGCGTGCACCGCACCTCGCGTTTCAGCGATCTAGGCGCCCGCCTCTGGGACAGCAGTCGGTGCCTCAAGCGTCCCCCCCGCTGGCCCCTTGTGAGCGCATGGGAGATCATATAGACCTGAAAAGCAGGAAGTCAAGCCCCTAAAGCGCGGTAGAACGGTAGACTCCGCGCCGGTGACTCTGTACACTAGCGTTTCTGTATCGCACTGGAACATGGGAGATCCGATGGGTTGTGGTTTCGGTAAGGTATTTTTGCTGTGTGTCCTTCTCTGGCCCGCCGTGGCTGCGGCGCCTGTTGCCGCGGCCGCCTCGTTGCCTGACGGGCGCCGCTATGAGATGGTCTCGCCTCCTTCGAAGAACGGCGCGGACGTCATTTCGATCAGCACGCGTACGCGCGCGAGCGGCGACGGGAACGCCGTCGCGTTCCTCTCGCTGACGGGGTTCGGGGACGTGCGTGGAACCGGAACGGCGACCGAGTACATCGGTGTGCGCGATCGACGGACCGGTAACGGCTGGTCTACCCATGCCATCGATCCAGGGCCATTTACGCCACCAACTTTCGTCGAGGGCTTTGCAACGCTCGAGTCGTATTACGTCGACGACTTCTCCACAGACCTCGATAACGGCGTCTTCCTGACGAAGACGCCGCTGACCGGCGACTCACCGAACACAGATGCCATCCCCAAGCTGTACTTGCTCCGAGGCTTGCGCGCGCCGGGACCGAAGCTTCCCCAACTGGTCACCGACTGCCCTGCATGCTCAGCTCCCCTGGGCGCGGATCCGCGTACTCAACCGGGCTTTGCCGCAGCATCGGCCGACTACCGGCATGTGATCTTCGAGTCGGAGGAGAGCCTCACGAGCGACGTCCCCTACTGCGAGCCTCTCTCCTACAGCTCGACCCGGAGCACGTGCCCGCTGCACCTCTACGAGTGGGCGGACGGGACTGTGCGCCTCGCAGGTGTCCTGCCGAATGGGACAGCCGCCGTCAACTCTCAGGCGGGTGGAGGTGCGTCGGTGACGACCTCAGATACGAGGAATGGCAACGCTGTGTACACGCCCAACGTTATCTCTCGCGACGGCTCGCGAATCTTCTTCACCGTGCGCGGGAGCGGAAGTGTCACCGACGGGGCGCTGTACATGCGGGTCGGGAACGCGACCGCTACGCCGTCCACGATTCAGCTCAACGCTTCTGAGCGCACGCCGCCCGACCCGCCGGAGGATGCCCGGTACCTGACGGCCACGCCTGACGGGACCAGGGTTTACTTCACGAGCCCTGAGCAGCTTACGAATGCTTCCGGCGGAGGTCTTTACGTGTACGACGCGAGCAAGCCGGACTCTGCTCCCGACAATCTCACGCTGCTGTTCGACGGATCGATCGGCGGTGTGGTCGGCGTCAGTGACGACGGCAGCTACGTCTACTTCGTCACCTCGCCGCCCTCGCCTCGGCTCATGCTCTGGCACGACGGAGCCGTCCATGAGATCGCGACGGTGGCAACCGAGGACGTCACGAAGCTGTCCGGAACCGGCAGCTTCTTTGGCGACCCGAAGAGCTCCCGCGTGACGCCGGATGGGCGGCACATGACGTTCGTCTCCTTGGGAGGCGGCTCGCTGTCGCACTCAGGCGTGGGCGACACTTGTGCCGTCGACATCGATCTCCGGTGCACCGAGGTGTACGTCTATGACGCCACTGCCAACGGTGGCGATGGAGCGCTGACCTGCGTCTCATGCCGCCAGCCGGCAAGCCTCCCGGCACACACCGACGCATCGTTCCTGGCGAACGTCGGGCACGGCTTGACCCACTTCGGGCGGCCGCTTAATCACTCACTGTCCGACGACGGACGGTTCGTGTTCTTCTCCACGGGGGAGCGGCTTGTCCCCGAGGACGCCAACGGCACCACCCAGGACGCCTACGAGTACGACACCGTGACGCACACGGCGCACCTGCTCTCGAGCGGAGCGCCGGGGGCCTCTCCGGCGTACTTCATGGATGCGAGCGCCAATGGGCACGACGCGTTCTTCACGACGCGCGACCGGCTCGTCGGTTGGGACGTCGACGATCAGGTTGACCTCTACGACGCGCGGATCGGTGGCGGATTCCCCGAGCCACCCGTGCGTGTGGCATGCACCACGACCGCCGGATGCCGCGGCCCTCAAGCCGCCCGGAACGAGGTCACGCCGCCTATCTCCGACCGGGTGTCCGGCGAGGGCAACGTGCAACGGACGCACCGGAGACGGCATTGCACGAGAGGACGAGTTCCTCGGAAGGTACACGAAAGAACGAGGTGTGTCAGGCGCCGGCATGCGACGCCGCGGCACAGCGCGCAAGCGCAGACCCAGAGGAGCGGACGGCGATGAGCATTCGCAGCGTATTCGCAATAGGCATGCTGACCATCGCTCTTTGCGTTGGATCGACGACAAGCGCATCGGCATTCGACATTGCCGGCTTCGACACCCAGCCGACGGGTTCGGGCGGATCGCTCTACACGCAGGCCGGCGGGCATCCCGACGCGCTCGCCACCCAGATCCGCTTCACCACGACGACGGTCACCGATGCGTCCGGCAACCCAGTCGTCGTCCCCGATGAGCCCGTCAAGGAGATCAAGGTCGACGCGCCCCCGGGCCTCATCGGGAATCCCGCCTCTCTCCCGAAGTGCACGATCGTGGAGCTCACCGAGGACGACGGCCCGTTCTGCCCGGCCGCCTCGCAGGTCGGAACCGTGACGGTCACGCTCACCTATGGGCGAGTGGGCACCTTCCCCCTCTACAACATGACCACCCCGCCCGACGCCCCAGCGCGCTTCGGCTTCTTCGTGCTCGGCACGATGGTGCTGACGACCGCCCAGGTTCGCACGGGATCCGATTTTGGGGTTTCTTTCATCGCGCACAATACGAGCGAGGGGACCGGGCTCCTCGCGGTCGAGACCACCTTCTGGGGCGTGCCAGCGGACCCGTCCCATGATGACAGTCGCGTCTGCCCTGGAAACTTCGGCAGCCCGCCGTGCACGACCGACGCTCCCCGCGTCCCCTTCCTGCGGTTGCCGACATCGTGTCCGGCGAGCGCGAGCCAAGGCGAGCCGTGGTCGCTCGCGATTGCGTCCTGGTTTCATCCGACGACGTTCTTGACGCGGTCGATCCACACGCATCTCGCACCCGGCTTGCCGGACGGACTGCCAGAGGATCAGTGGGGTCCCCAGCAAGGGGTGACGGGATGTGCGGACCTGCCATTTGATCCGTCGCTGTCGGTTCAGCCAACGGAGCCGGCGTCGCCGGGGCCGTCGGGGTACACGTTCGATCTGACCCTGCCCCAGAACGAAGACCCGGATCAGCTCGGCGAGTCGGACCTGCGCAAGGCGGTCGTGACGCTGCCGGAGGGCGTGCGGGTGAACCCGTCGTCGGCTGGCGGTCTCGGTGCGTGCTCGCCGGCGCAGATCGCGCTCAAGAGCACGACGGAGCCGACGTGCCCGGACTCGTCGAAGATCGGGGTCTTGAAGATCGACACGCCGCTGCTGGAGAAGCCGCTCGACGGCGCCGTCTATCTCGCGACGCCGCATGACAACCCGTCGAACTCGTTGATCGCGATCTATCTCGTGGCCAAAGGCCCCGGGTTGGTCATCAAGCTCGCCGGCGGCGTCTCGCCGAGCAGCAGCGCAGACGGGCAGCTCAAGGCGACGTTCGACAACCTCCCCCAGACGCCATTCTCAAACATGCACCTGGAGTTCTTCGGGGGCGATCGGGCGGCGTTGTCGAACCCGCCGAAGTGCGGGACGTACACGACCCGTGCCGTGCTGACAGGCTGGTCCGGCAAGACGGTTATCTCCGACAGCAGCTTCACCACGACCCACGACGGGCATGGCGCGCCGTGCCCGAAGCCCCAGTTCAAGCCGACGTTTGCGGCGGGAACGACCAACCCGGTCGCGGGCAAGCACGCCCCGCTGTCGGTGACGATCTCGCGCTCCGACGACGACGAGGAGATCGGCGGCATCGATGCGATCCAGCTGCCCGATGGGCTGCTCGCAAAGCTCGCCGGCATCAAGATGTGCTCCGGCACGGATGCTCGTGCCGGCACGTGCGGTGCGGGATCGCGAATCGGCAGCGTGACGGCTGCCGCAGGCTCAGGATCGGACCCGTTCGCAGTCAGCGGCACGGTCTACCTCGGCGGGAAGTACAAGGGCGCGCCGTTCTCGCTCGTGTTCGAGGTGCCGGTGATCGCCGGCCCCTTCGATCTCGGGCAGATCACGATCCGAAGCGCGCTGTACATCGACCGGCACAACGCCACGGCGAAGGTCGCCACGGATCCGTTGCCGACAATCCTCCAGGGGATTCCCTTGCAGGTCCGGTTGGTGAACGTGACGATCGATAGGAAGGGTTTCGCGGTCAATCCGACCTCGTGCGCCGCGAAGCAGATCACCGGCGCGATCCGGTCGAGCGCGGGAACGGTCGCTCACGTCCGCGACCGCTTCCAGGTGCTCGGATGTGCTGGACTCGGCTTCCACCCGGACTTCTCGATCACGGTCGGTGGGAAGGGCCATACCTCGAAGGGCTCCTCGACGGCGCTGAAGACGGTGCTGAAGATGCCCAGGGGTGGCGCGAATCTGAAGTCGGTGGACGTGAGTTTGCCGCTGAGCTTGAGCTCGCTGTTGAATGTGGTCAACGACGCTTGTACCCGGGCGGAGTTCGAGGCTGGACATTGTGAGCAGGCGCGAGCTGGGTCGGCGACGGCGATCACGCCCCTGCTGGCCCACGGGTTGCGTGGCGGCGTGTACTTCGTGAAGGATCCGGACAAGCCGGCCGGATCGCTGCCGAACCTGATCGTGGCATTGCGCGGTCAGGTCGCCTTCGATCTCGTCGGGACGATTCGGATCCCGCACGGAACGACGCTCGCGACGAAGTTCACGACGGTGCCGGACGTGCCGGTCAAGAAGTTCGTCCTCAGCCTCGTCTCGGGCAGTCACAGCCCGCTCGCGGCGGCTGAGAACCTCTGCTCCAAGAGCGCGCGGCGCAAAACCGCGTCACTCACGTTCAAGGCACAGAACGGTCTCGTGATCGAACGCCGTCAGCACCTGCACGTCGCAGGCTGCGGACGGCGCTAGGACCGCGGGCGGGGGCGACGCCGGCTGGCGTCGCCCCCGCCGTCGCGGGCTCAGCCGGCCGTGCCGGGTACGCATCGTGGTGGCCCTGGTAGAGGGCGAACAGGTCGCCCATCGCACGCCGAGCGGGTGGATCAGCCGCAACAGGACGTGGAACGGCGGGTTGATGCGCCCGCTCTCCAGCGCGCCGATGTAGCGCGGATTCGAGTGGGTCGCGGTGGCCAGCTCGCGGCGCGTCATGGCGCGGGCGGTGCGCAGGTCTTCGATCGTGCGACCGAGGATGCCGTGCGCGAGGACGATGCGCTCATTGTGCTGAGCGCGGATACGCTGTGCCTGCATGGGAGGTCTCGCTCCTGTGCCGGGCCCGGGGGTGTTGGTGCACCCGCCGGGCCGATTTGGTTGGTGGAGGTAATTCTGGCGAGTTGTGGCGGATAGAACCACACCTACCAACCAGAAGGTAGTATAATATTCTGGTCTCCCAAAGATCATTGCCACGCGAAGCCGGGCGCGCCGGATTGGACCCGCAGCGGCGCGCGCGAGGGGGGACACGAGCAGGGGATGGCGCCACCGGCCCGGCGTCGTCCCCTGCTCGCTCACCGGAATGCGTAGACCGCGCGACCTCCCAGCACACATCCGACTAGTCTCATCAGCGATGACGACCTTCGCTGACCTTGGCCTCTCCGAGCCGCTGCTGGAAGCGCTGCGCGACGTCGGGTACGAGAACCCGAGCCCGATCCAGGAGCAGGGGATCCCGCCGCTGCTCGCCGGCTCGGACGTGATCGGCCAGGCGCAGACGGGCTCCGGCAAGACCGCCGCGTTTGGCCTGCCGCTGATCCAGGGCATCGATCCCGGCGAGCACGAGGTCCAGGGCCTGGTGCTCACGCCCACGCGCGAGCTTTGCATCCAGGTCACGCAGGCGCTGCGCGCGTATGGCGCGCGCAAGGGCGTCGACGTGGTCGCCGTCTTCGGCGGTGCGCCGATCCGCTCCCAGCAGGCGCAGCTGCGGGCCGGCGGGCACATCGTCGTCGGCACCGTCGGCCGCGTGAAGGACCTCATCTCGCGCCACTCGCTCGTGCTGCACGCGTGCCGCTTCGTCGTGCTCGACGAGGCTGACGAGATGCTCGACCTCGGCTTCCTCGAGGATGTCGAGAAGATCCTCTCGCTCACCCCCGGCAGCCGTCAGACGGCCCTCTTCTCCGCGACGATGCCGCCCGAGATCCGTGCGCTTGCCGATCGCTACCTGTACGAGCCGGTGCTCGTGAAGGTGAAGGCGGCGACCCTCACGGTCGACACCGTCGAGCAGTTCGCGCTCGAGCTCAAGCAGGCGGAGAAGAACGACGCGCTCGTGCGCGTGATCGAGGCCGAGCGCCCCGACCAGGCGATCGTCTTCGTGCGCACGAAGATCCGCTGCGATCAGCTCTTCCGCACCCTGCGCGACCGCGGGCTCAACGTCAAGGCGCTGCACGGCGACATGTCGCAGGGCTCGCGCGACGGCGTGATGCTCGCATTCAAGAGCGGTCGCCTGCCGATCCTCGTCGCGACCGATGTCGCCGCGCGCGGGCTCGACATCTCCTCGGTCACGCACGTCATCAACTTCGACGTGCCGACCTCGCCGGACGTCTACGTACACCGCATCGGCCGCACGGGTCGCGTCGGGCGCTCGGGCCGCGCGATCACGTTTTACGAGGCGCGCCAGAAGCGCGACCTCGAGGCGATCGAACGCCACACCAGCACGCCGACGTCGCCCTGGACGCCGGGCGCGAAGGTCGCGGCGCTGAAGGTCGAGGCGAAGCCGCCACGGCACTCCAAGCCGCACGTCGCGCCGACCAACGGCGACGGCTCCCCGGCCGACGACCGCCGCACGAAGCTGATCGTCGCCGGTGGCCGCGCGCAGGGCCTCGAGCCGAAGGACCTGATCCACGCGATCACCGCCGCGACCGGGCTCGACGGCGAGGCGGTCCGCAACGTCAGAGTGCTCGACCAGTTCGCTTTCCTCGACGTCCCCGCCGGCGAAGCGAGCCGCGTCGTGGACGAGGTCAGCGGCACTGAGGTCGACGGCTATCTGCTCCGGCTCGAGCCGGTACGGGGCTGACTTCTCCGCTAACTGGTTAGCCTGGCGCCCATGCGCGCAATCCAGTTGCGGGAGTTCGGAGGCCCGGAGGTGCTGGAGCTGGTCGATCTGCCGGTGCCGGCGCCGGGCGACGGCGAGCTGTTGATCGAGGTCTCGCGCGCGGGCGTGAACTTTGCCGACACGCATCAGCGCGAGAACTCCTACCTCGCGAAGGCGACACTTCCGCTCGTGCCGGGGACCGAGGTTGCGGGCGTGCGGACGGACACCGGCGAGCGCGTGATCGCCCTGTGCGGGGGCGGTGGCTATGCCGAGTATGCACTTGCGCCCGCGGCGCTGACGTACCCGATCCCGGACGGGGTCGAAGACGGGGTTGCGCTCGCGCTGCTCGTGCAGGGCCTGACGGCTTGGCATCTCTACCGCACGTGCGGGCGGGTCGCGGCGGGCGAGTCGGTCGTCGTGCACTCGGCCGCGGGCGGCGTCGGCTCGCTGGCAACGCAGCTTGGGCGGCACATAGGCGCGGGCCACGTCATCGCGACGGCCTCCACAGAGGAGAAGCGCGAGCTCGCGTTGTCGCTGGGCGCCGACGCGGCGATCGACGGCAGCCCCGAGGGCCTGACCGAGCGGATCGTCGAGGCGAACGGCGGCCAGCCCGTCGACGTCGCCTTCGACATGGCGGGCGGCGCGGTCTTCGATGCGACGCTGGCGGCGCTCGCGCCGTTCGGGCGGATCGTCGCCTACGGGATCGCCTCGCGCGAGCAGAACGAGTTGCGCACCGGCGCGCTGATGCGCAAGTCGCGCAGTGTCGTCGGCTTCTGGTTCATGCACTGCCTCGGTCGACCTGAGATGGTCGAAGAGCCCTTGGCGGAGCTGTTCGGGCTGGCCGCGAGCGGCGAGGTGCGGGCCGCCGGCGGCACGACCTATCCGCTCGCCGAGGCGGCACAGGCTCAGATTGACCTCGCCGCTCGCCGCACGACCGGCAAGCTGCTGCTCGACCCCCGCGCCTGACCTTGGACTCGGCCCTCGTTGTAGGGTCGAGCCCGATCCCCGACCCCAGGAGGCCGCCGATGTCCCACGCCACGCTGCACACCTCGCACGGAGCGATCGCGCTCGAGCTGTTCGACGACGACGCGCCGAAGACGGTCGCGAACTTCCGTGAGCTGGCCGAGAAGGGCTTCTACGACGGGCTCATCTTCCACCGCGTGATCAAGGACTTCATGATCCAGGGCGGCTGTCCGCAGGGGACGGGGACCGGCGGGCCCGGCTACACGTTCGTCGACGAGATCAACGACCACAAGATCGTTCGCGGCACGCTCGCGATGGCGAACGCCGGGCCGAACACGAACGGCTCGCAGTTCTTCATCGTCACCGCCGACGCGACGCCGTGGCTCGACGGCAAGCACACCGCGTTCGGGCGCGTCGTCGAGGGGATGGACGCGATCGACGCGATCGAGGCCGCTGAGACCGGCCCCGGCGACAAGCCCGTCGACGACGTCAAGATCGAGCGCGTCGAGCTGAGCGACTGATCCGAGCGGGCCGGCTCGACGTTCATCGGAGCCTGGGGCCGCCCGCTTAAAGACGGGCGAGGGACGTGCCGATGGCGCTGGGATGACTCCCGGGGCCAGGCACCTGACGATCGTCGTCGCGTTGCTCGCGGCGTCGCCTGTCGTCGCGGGCATCGCGGCAGCCCGTCGGCCCGCCCGCACGGCGCGTGCGTCCGCCGTCGGCATCGGCGCGCGCGAGTTCCGCTTCGCGATCTACCGCGCGAGCGTCCCCGCCGGCCGTGTGAGCTTCAACGTCACGAACTACGGCGAGGACGGCCACGACCTCGTCGTGCTCGACCGCCGCGGGCGCACGCTCGCGCGCTCGGGCGAGGTGCGCTCCGGCGCGCAGGCGTCGGTGGCGGTGCGGCTCGCGCCCGGCACCTACCGGCTGCGCTGTGACCTCGCCGACCATGCGCGGCG
Source organism: Conexibacter sp. (assembly GCA_035637995.1). Taxonomy (GTDB): domain Bacteria; phylum Actinomycetota; class Thermoleophilia; order Solirubrobacterales; family Solirubrobacteraceae; genus Conexibacter. Next base: position 15,239 of record DASRAV010000004.1, read on the forward strand.
CGGCATGCACACGACGATCCGCGTGACGCGGCGATGAGCGCGCACGCCGCCAAGCGCCGCCACCACGCCAGGCACCGCCACAGCCACCGGCACCCGCGCTCGCGCGCGAGCGGCGGTTGGACCGAGGCGCACGTCCATCGGCTGCTCTGGCGCGCCGGCTTCGGCGCGACCGCGCGCGAGGCCCGCACCTGGGCGCGCAAGGGCCGCGAGGCCACGCTCGACTGGGTTGTCAACGGCCCGCCGGGCGGCGCCCGCCTGCGCGGTCCCGCGCCGCACGCCGAGGGCCGCAAGCTCGATCCGCTCAACCAGTGGGGCGACGACGTCCTCTGGTGGCTGGACCGCATGATCCGCACGACGCATCCGCTGCAGGAGAAGCTGACGCTCTTCTGGCACGACCACTTCGCGACGTCCGATCAGGAGCGTCCGCTGATGCTGCGTCAGAACCGCATGCTGCGCAGCCACGCGGTCGGCAACTTCCGCGCGCTGCTCGGCGACGTCACACGCGATCCGGCGATGCAGCTCTTCCTCTCGCTCGCGGACTCGACGAAGGACGCGCCGAACGAGAACTACGCGCGCGAGCTGATGGAGCTGTTCACGCTCGGCTCCGGCTACACCGAGCGCGACGTGCGCGAGGCGGCACGCGCGCTCACCGGCTACACGACGAAGTGGAACGACCGCGGCCTCGTCGCGATCACGTACGACCCGGCGCAGCACGATCCCGGCGTCAAGCGCGTGCTCGGCCGCCGCGGGCGCCTCGGCGTCGACGACGTGCTCGACCTCGTCTGCGCCCACCCGCGCCACGCGCCCTTCCTCGTGGGCAAGCTGTGGGACTTCTTCGTCGCGACGCCGCCGAGCCGCGCGACCGTCCGCGCGCTGGCGGCGACCTACACCAGCTCGGGCGGGCAGATCAAGCCGGTCGTGCGCGCGATCCTCGAGCACCCCGCGCTGTACGCGAACCTCGACGCCCCCGACCTCGTCAAGTGCCCGGTCGTCTACGTCGTCGGTGCGATGCGCACGAGCGGCACCTACGTCACGCACGCGTATCCGACGTGGCTGCTGGGGGCGATGGGCCAGTACCCGTTCGCGCCGCCGTCCGTCGCCGGCTGGGACTGGGGGCCGGCGTGGATGTCGTCGAACTCGATGCGCCAGCGCTTCGCGTTCGCGAACTTCCTGCTCGCCTACGGCCGCCCGCAGGTCAAGAAGGGCAGCGTGAAGGCGACGCTCGCGCCCGCCAAGGCGTTCGCGCTCGCGCACGCCGCCGTCGGCTCGCCGCCGACCTCCGCCCCGATCCAGCGCGTCCTCACGCATCTGGCCGCCGGCTGGTTCAACGACATCCCGAAGAGCTGGCGCGACCAGGCCGACTGGCGCGCGGAGTCGCTGCAGCGCACGCTGCGCCATCTGCTGATCGCCGGGCCGGAAAGCCAGCTCTGCTGATGGCGCGCTCCGTCCACAAGGGCTGCAACGATTTCCGCCAGACGAGCGGCGCCGCGCGCGAGCGCTGGCTTGCGCCACGGCTTTCGCGCCGCCAGGCGCTCGCCGGAGCGCTCGGAGGGACGCTCGCGATCTGGGCCGAGCAGGCGCTCCCGTTCACGCGCGTGCTGGAGGCCGCCAGCGCGCAGGCCGCCGCCGCGCCGTCCGCGCCGGTGCTCGTGACCGTCTTCCTGCCCGGCGGCTGCGACCTGCTCGACACGCTCGTCCCCGTCGGTCAGTACGGCCGCTACTCGGATTTGCGCCCGGCGACGAAGATCGCCGCTCCCGCGATGCTCGCCGGCAACGCCTTCGGCCTGCACCCCGCGCTCACGCAGGGCTTGAACGGCGGCGTGAAGGGCCTCTTCGACGCCGGCAAGATCGGCTTCATGCCGGGGATCGACTACGCGAACCCCGACCTCTCGCACTTCCACTCGCGCCACTTCTGGGAGACCGGGCTCGTGACCGAGCGCGTCGCGCCCGGCTGGCTCGGCCGCTGGCTCGACCATCACGGCTCGCGCACGAACCCGCTACAGGGGCTGACGCTCGGCTCGACGCTCTCGCCCGTGCTCGCGACCGCCGCCGCGCCGGTCGCGGCGCTCGAGTCCCCGGGCGACGTGCAGCTCGACGTCTGGGGCGTCGATGCGCACCCGCACAAGCAGATGCTCGCGGCGTGGGAGCAGCTGTCCGCGGGCCACGGCCGCGGTCTGGGCCCGGCAGCGGTGCTCGGCGCCGCGCGGCTCGCCAAGCGCGTCGGCGACCAGCTCGCGCCCTACGCCGAGCACGACGACGTCGACCCGCTCGCGCCGCCGGTCGCCTATCCGGCCGACGACGTGCTCGGCCAGCGGCTCTCGCGCCTGGCCGCGCTGATCGCCAAGCCGCTCGGCGTGCGTCTCGCCGCGGTCGACGCCGACGGCCAGTTCGACACGCACGACAACCAGCCGGAGGACCTCGCCGCATCGCTCTCCTCGGTGTCGCAGTCGCTCGCGGCCTTCCAGGCCGACCTCGAGGCGCGCGGCGTCGCCGACCGCGTGCTGACGCTCGTGTGGTCGGAGTTCGGCCGCCGCCCGGAGGCGAACGAGTCCGACGGCACCGACCACGGCGCCGGCGGGCTCGCCTGGGTGCAGGGCACTCACGCCGCCTCGGGGATCCTCACCGACTACCCGTCGCTGACGGACCTCGACCGCGAGGACAACCTCAAGGTCACGGTCGACTTCCGCAAGGTCTACGCCTCGCTGATCGAGCGCTGGCTGGGCACCGACGCGGCCGAGGTGATCCCGAACGCGGGCGCCTACGGACGCTTGGCGCTGACGCGCTGACACCGCTCCTGGCCAGCCGGCCAACGCAGGCGCCGACTCCGGTAGCCTTGACCCAAGGTCAAGCGATCATCGAGGAGAAACGCCATGGCGAGTGTCGAGCAGATGCCGGTTGCGACCGCGACTGAGAACGGCACCGGCATCCCCGTCGAGAACCCGGCGACGGGTGAGGTGATCGCGACCGTGCCGACGCTCGGGGCGAGCCAGGTCAAGGAGCTGGTCGCACGTGCGCGCGCCGCTCAGCCGGCCTGGGAGGCGCTCGGCTTCGAGGAGCGCGGCAAGGTCTTCCTGCGCGCACAGAAGTGGGTCACCGACAACGCGCGGCAGATCATCGCCACGATCGTCTCGGAGACGGGCAAGACCTACGAGGACGCCCAACTCGCGGAGATCATGTACGCGGCGAGCGCGTTCGGCTTCTGGGCCAAGGAGGCGCCCGGCTTCCTCGCCGACGAGCACGTCAAGTCGGCGAACCCGTTCGTGAAGGGCAAGAAGCTGATCACGCGCTACCGCCCCGTCGGCGTCGTCGGCGTGATCGGCCCGTGGAACTTCCCGCTGACGAACTCCTTCGGCGACTGCATCCCCGCGCTGGCGGCCGGCAACGCCGTCGTGCTGAAGCCGAGCGAGGTCACGCCGCTCACCTCGCTGCTGATGGCCGATGCGCTGCGCGAGTGCGGGCTCCCGCAGGACGTCTTCCAGGTTGCCACCGGCGACGGGACGACGGGCGCGGCGCTCGTCGACGAGGTCGACTTCGTCATGTTCACCGGCTCCACGCGCACCGGCAAGAAGGTCGCCGAGCGCGCCGCGCAGACGCTCACCCCGTTCGGCCTCGAGCTCGGTGGCAAGGACCCGATGATCGTGCTCGCCGACGCCGACGTCGAGCGCGCGGCGAACGCCGCCGCCTACTGGTCGATGAACAACGGCGGTCAGGTCTGCATCTCGGTCGAGCGCGTCTACGTCGAGGCGCCCGTCTACGACCAGTTCGTCGCGAAGGTCGTCGACAACGTGCGCGAGCTGCGCCAGGGCCGCCCCGACGGACCCGGCAGCGTCGACGTCGGGGCGGTCACGTTCCCGCCGCAGCTGGACATCATCGAGCGCCACGTCAAGGACGCCGTCGACAAGGGCGCGCGCATCCTCGTCGGCGGCAAGCAGGCCGCCGGCCCCGGAAACTTCTTCGAGCCGACCGTGCTCGTCGACGTCGACCACTCGATGACGTGCATGACGGAGGAGACGTTCGGCCCGACGCTGCCGATCATGAAGGTCGGCGACGCCGAGGAGGCGCTCGCGCTCGCAAACGACTCGCCGTACGGTCTGCAGGCCTCGGTCTGGACGAAGGACGTCCGCCGCGGCGAGCAGCTCGCGCGCCGCGTCGAGGCCGGCGCCGTCTGCGTCAACGACGCGCAGATCAACTACACGGTGCTCGAGCTGCCGATGGGCGGCTGGAAGACCTCCGGCCTCGGGACCCGCCACGGCGCCGGCGGGATCCGCAAGTACACCCAGCAGCAGACGCTCCTGGTGACGCGCTTCGCGCCGACCAAGAAGGAGCCCTACATGTTCCCCTACTCGGCGCGCAAGACGAAGCTGCTCGGGCGCTTGACGAAGTTCATCTACGGCCGCGGAAAGCGGGACTAACGCCGCACGCAGCCCGGGATCTCGAGCGCCCGCCAGCGGGCGTTCTCCCGGTCTGTGAGCGGAGTGAGCTGGCCCTCGAGGCGGTGGAAGGTGTCGATCGCGTCGGCGCCGCGGTCGATCGCGTTCGCGTCGCCCTCGATCAGCCCCAGCTCGAGTGCGCCGAGCGCAACCGCGCGCTTGTAGCCGGCACGCAGATCCTCCGGCGCCGGGAGCTGCCCGAGCCGGCGGTTGGCCGCCAGCAGCCTCGCGGACCCGGCGCGCAGGAAGCGCACGCCCTCGTCGGGCGAGCTGGGGACGGGGATGCGATCGGTGGCGGCGGCCGCGCGCGTGCAGATCGCGCTCGCGCGCGAGCGCAGCTGGTCGGCGGACAGGCTGCCGTCGCCGCAGCCGGCGAGCGCGAGCGCCGCGGCGAGGGCGCTGACGGCGGCGATCGGCATGCGGCGCATCAGGCGAGCGTCACGCCAAGCAGCCGCTCCAGCTCCGGCACAGTGGTCTCCGCGCTCGTGTGGTGCACGGTCGCCATCCCCAGCTCCGCCGCGGGCGGCAGGTTGAAGACGAGGTCGTCGACGTAGACGCACGCCTCCGGCGCGGCGCCCGCGCGCTCGGCGCCGAGCCGGTACATCTCCGGTGCCGGCTTGCGCATCCCGATCTCGCCCGAGATCACGACGCCGTCGAACAGCTCGGCGAGCATCGCGCGGTCATAGCGGCGCGTGCCCCACGAGTTCGAGATCAGGCCGGTGCGGATCCCCGCCGCGCGCGCCGCGCGCACGGCGCCGAGCATCGCCGCATCCGGTCCGACGCGCGCGAACAGCCGGTCGATCAGGCCGACGTGCGCGACGCCGAGCAGCCTGCCGAAGCCCTCCTCGAACGCGGGCTCCTCGAGCTTCCCCTCCTCGAAGGCGATCAGCAGCGCACGGAACTCCTCGTCGCCGCGGAAGCGCTGGGCCAGCGTCTCGGGTGCGAGCCCCTCGTCGGTGCAGAAGGCGCCGAAGGACGCGAACAGGTTCGTCGTCAGCACGCCGCCCCAGTCGACGAGCAGCGCCGTTCGCGCCCCGTCCGCGCTGCCGTCAGTCGTCATGGGCCACCCGCCAGGCGTACTCGGCGAGGTCCGGGACGCCGGTGTCCAGCAGCGTGAAGAAGGGGTCGTCCGTCGTGCCGGCGAGCAGCCGCTTGTAGGAGCCCTCGAGGAAGATCGCCGCCTTCCACAGCGCCAGCGTCGCATACCAGCGCACGTCGCCCATCGCGCGACCGGAGCGCTCCTCGTAGCGCGCGATCAGCTCCCCGCGCGACGGGAAGCCGGCTTGCGTCGTGACGGCGCCGAGCGTGAAGATCGTCCCGGCGTCGCCCGCCTGCGCATACGTCGCGGTCAGGTAGCCGACGTCGGCGAGCGGGTCGCCGATCGTCGCCAGCTCCCAGTCGAAGATCGCGTTCAGGCGCGCCGGCGCCCCCGGCGCGAGCATCGTGTTGCCGAGCCGGTAGTCGCCGTGGACGATCGTCGCCGGTCCGGACTCGGGGCGATGCTCGGCGAGCCAGGCGCTGACGCGGTCGAGCGTGGCGATCTCGCGCGTCTTGTTGTGCTCCCACAGGCCGCCGAAGCGGCGCAGCTGGCGCTCGAGATAGCCGGTCGGCTTGCCGTAGCCCTCCAGTCCGCACGCGCGCCAGTCGACCGCGTGGACCTCGACGAGCGCGTCGATCAGCTCGTCGGCGATGCGCCGGCGCTGCTCCGGGGAGTCGAGCGCCGGTGGCACGTGCGTCGTGATCACGTCGCCCTCGACCTTCTCCATCACGTAGAACGGCGCGCCGATCACGCCGGTGTCCTCGCAGGTCGCGAGCACGCGCGGGGTGCGCACGTCGGCGTGCTCGACGGCGCTCAGCAGGAACGCCTCGCGCAGCACGTCGTGCGCGGAGGGCGGCAGCGGCGGGCGCGGCGGACGGCGCAGCACCAGCTCGGTCGCGCCGCGGCGGATCAGGTAGGTGACGTTCGAATGGCCGTCGCCGAGCGGATCGGCCTCGAGCGGTCCCTCGCCCAGGCCGCGCGCGTCGAGGAAGGCGGCAAGCGGCTCGCGCACCAGCAACGGCGCGAGCTCCAGCTCGGCCGCCTCGGCGTGGGTGTCGACGATCGCGCCGCTCACGCCGGGAAAGCTAGGCGAAGCGCGGCGGCGCGGCGCCGCTCAGGCGGCAAGCGGCTGACCGTGCCCGCCGACGACTGCGTCGAAGCGGCCGGGATCGAGCCGCGCCGGGTCGCCGACGAGCCCGACGACCGCGGCGCCGGTCGCGCGCTCGACGGCGGTCAGCAGCCGCGCGAGGCGGTCGCGCCGCGCCTTCGCGGCGCGCAGCTCGCTCCAGCCCCAGGCCGGGTCATGCGCTTCGATCAGCACCGTCACGTGCCGTGGCCGCTGCGCCGCCGCGGACGCGACGAGCGCGTCGTCTTCGCCTTCGGGTCCGGCGATGATGAGGATTTCCCGTGTCATGCCGTCATCCTTCTGTGCGCGCGTCAAGCGCGGGTATGCGTCGGGTAACAGTTGCATCAACTTCCGGAGTGGCCGCGAGTTGCGGGCCGGAGCGGCAGATCTCGTCGCGCTGGCTAGCCTCTGAGGCGCATGCCCGAGCTGCCCGAGGTCGAGATCACGGCGCGCCTGCTCGACGGCGCGATCGCCGGTGCGCGCGTCGAGTCGACGCTCGCGCCCGGCGTCAACGCGCTGAAGACGTTCGATCCGCCTCTGCACGCGCTCGACGGCACGCGGGTGACCGCCGTCGAGCGCCGCGGCAAGCACCTGCTCGTGCGCTTCGATGCAGGGCTCGTGCTGCTGGTGCATCTGATGTCCGCGGGACGACTTCAGCTCTACGACAAGCGCGCCGGCTTGCGCGACCGCACCTCGCGGGTCCTGGTCCGCCTCGACGACGGCCGCGAGCTGCGGCTGCGCGAGTTCGGCACGAAGCAGGCGGCGTGGGCGAAGCTGCTGCGGGACAAGGAGGTCGAGGCGGAGGAGGCGCTCGCGACGCTCGGGCCGGAGGCGTGGCCCGACCCGCCGCCGCTGGGGCCGCTGCTCGCCCAGCCGCGTCCGCTGCACTCGCTGTTGCGCGACCAGCGCACGCTCGCCGGCGTCGGGCGCTCGTGGGTCGACGAGATCCTGTGGCAGGCGCAGCTGTCGCCGTTCAAGCGGGGCGCCGACCTGGATGCGGAGGAGGCGCAGCGCCTGCGCGCGGCCGTCGTCGACCGACTCGGCGCCGCGCTCGCGCTCTACGCGGAGACGCTGACGCTCCCGCTGCCGGACAAGCTGCCGCTGCCGCTGCGTGTGCACCGGCAGGAGGGGGAGCCGTGCCCGCGCTGCGCGACGCGCCTGGAGGCGGTCCACTTCGAGGACTACGTGATCGCCTACTGCCCGACGTGTCAGACGGAGGGGCGAATCCTCAAGGACCGGCGCCTCTCGCGCCTGTTGAAGTAGCCTCCGGGCCATGATCGAGCCCGGCCAGACCGCCCCCCAGTTCACGCTGCCCGACCAGGACGGCGAGCCCGTGAGCCTCGGCGACTACGCCGGCACCACGGTCGTCCTCTACTTCTACCCGAAGGCCAGCACCTCCGGCTGCACGGTGCAGGCATGCGGCGTGCGCGACCACCTGCCCAACTACGCCGAGGCCGGCGCCGTCGTGATCGGCATCTCCCCGGACCCGGTCAAGGCCGTCAAGAAGTTCGCCGACGAGCACGCACTCGACTTCACCCTCCTCGCCGACGCGGACCACGCCGTCTGCGAGGCATACGGCGTGTGGGCGGAGAAGAGCATGTACGGGAGAAAGTATTTCGGCGCCCTCCGCGCGACATTCGTCATCGGCCCCGACGGCACGGTCGCGCACGTGATCCCGAAGGTCACGCCGAAGACGCACGACGACGAGGTCTTGGCGGTCTTGGAGCAGTTGGCGGCGGCGTAGCGATCGGTCACACGACCGTCACACCATCTTCACCGGGCAAGGCGCACATGTGCCATAGCGTCGCGTGGGACATCGCCTCATCCAGAGCCAACCGCTGGAACCGAGGCGAACCACCGTGTGGCTCCGTGCGGCCGCCGCCGAGCGCGGCAGCCGACGGGGCCCTTGACGAGGCATGGAGGCAGCATGAACAGAAGCGTTTTCGCGGGGCTTGTCGCGGCGACGGCATCGCTCGCGCTGGCGCCCGCTGCGATCGCCGGCAACGGCACGCCGATCAACACGGGCTCGGCGAACACGCTGACGCTCGCGCTCTACGGCGACGCGCCCTACGGTGCGAGCAACGGCGATACGGCGGCGTTCACCGCGACCCCCGCGTTCATCGACGGGGTCAACCACGATCCCAAGGTGGACCTGATCGCTCATGTCGGCGACATCCACTCCGGCAGCCAGGCGTGCACCGTCGCGTACGACCAGTCGGTCGCCGACATGTGGAGCGCATACAAGGATCCGCTCGTCTTCACGCCCGGCGACAACGAGTGGACCGACTGCCAGAAGACCAAGGAGCTGCCCGGCAGCGAGTTCGGCGGCGATCCGCTGCAGAACCTGGCCGCAATTCGCTCGATCTTCTTCCCGCGCCCCGGCTACACGCTCGGCGGCCGCCCGAAGCGGGTGCTGTCGCAGGCGCAGGTCGGCGCCGGCACGGACGCCAACTACGTCGAGAACGTCATCTGGGAGCAGTCGCAGACGCTGTTCGTGGCGTTGAACATCCCCGGTGGCTCCAACAACGACGCCGACAACTGGTTCGGGCTGGCGCGCACGCAGGCGCAGACCGACGAGATCGCCCAGCGTACGCAGGCCGATCTCGACTGGCTCGACCGGGCCTTCGCCCAGGCACACGCCGACGGCGTCGGCAGCGTCGTGATCCTCGAGCAGGCCGACATGTGGGACCTCGACGGCAAGGCGCCGTCGCACATCGCCAACTACAAGCCGTTCATCGACAGCATCGCCAGCCACACGTCGGCGTTCGGGAAGCCGGTGCTGCTCTTCAACGGCGACTCGCACATGTACCGCTCCGACAACCCACTGGTGCAGGGAGCGCCGTGCGTGATCGAAACCGGCGCGGCTGACGCCTCGACCGAGGCGTGTCCTGACGACGCGTACGCCAACCAGGCGGCCAACGGCGGCACCTACAGCGTGCCGAACTTCCACCGCGTCGTCGTCCACGGCGGTACGACGTTCCCGGCGCAACCGCTGGAGTACACCCGTCTCACCGACGACCCGCGTGCCGACAACCCGACGTCGAGCACGAGCTTCGGGCCGTTCAGCTGGCAACGCGTTCAGCCGTAGACTGACCGATGCTGACCGTCAGATGGGCCGGCGCAGCCGTGCTCATCTGACGGTCGATCGGCACGCCGGTCCAGGGCCTTGACGTTGGATCACCGGAGTGACAGCACCATGCGCACCCCAAAGTGGCGCTCGTTGGACCGCGCAGGCACGAGGCTTGCATGCCTCGACTACGGCGGGCCCGGGCCGTCGGCGATCCTGCTGCATGGCCTGGCGGGACACGCTGGAGAGTGGCGCGGGACCGCCGCGTGGCTGACGGAGACTTGTCGGGTCGTCGCATGTGACGCACGCGGGCATGGGCGAAGCGAGCCGGCGCCAGCGGACGTCTCGCGCGAGGCGCATGTCGCAGACGTGGCGTTCGTGATCGAGGAGCTTCGGCTCGGTCCGGCCGTGGTCATCGGCCAGTCGCTGGGCGGGCAGTTGGCGCTGATCTTCGCTGCGCGACACCCCGAGCTGGTGCGAGGCGTGGTGCTTGCCGACGCCAGCCCGGCCGGTGCCGGCGGGTCGGCGAGCGCCGCTGTCGCGGCTGCTGAGGTCGCGGCGTCGCTGAGACGCTGGCCGATGCCCTTCCCGACGCGCGAGGCGGCCGTTTCGTACTTCGCTGCCCGCTTCGGTTCGCTCGCCGCCGAGGCGTGGGCGGACGGGCTGGAGCAGCGCGACGGCGGTTGGTGGCCGGCGTTCGACGTCGACGTGATGGAGCGCACGCTCCGTTCGGCGCTCACCGACGACCACTGGGGAGACTGGGAGCGGATCCGTTGCCCCGCGCTGGTCGTGCGCGCCGGCGCCGGGATCATCCCTGCGTCGGAGGGAGGCGAGATGGTCGATCGGCTTCCCGGCGCGCGCCTGGTCGAGCTTCCCGGCGCGGCACACGACCTTCACCTGGATCAGCCGGTTCAGTGGCGCGAGGCCGTGTCCGCCTTCCTCGCAGAGCTCCGGTGACCTCTCGAAGCGCCCCAAGCCACTTCGAAGATACGTCCAGCAGCCTCCGCATCCAAGGTTGAGCCGCAGTCCGGTCTTATACGCTCCGCCCGATGCGGCGGATGAGCGGGATCGTGGGCGCGACCGTGGCGCTAGCTCTCCTCGGCGGCAGCGCGACAGCGGGTGCCGCCACGCTGAAGGCGAGCTACCAGCTGCACGGCAGCCGCGCATCGCAGCTCGCCGGCGCGCCCGACCTCGTCGACGTCGGGCCGGGCAACCACTTTGCGACCGAGACGGTCGACGGCGTCGCGCGTCAGGTGCTGGCATTCCCGCAGGGCGGCGGCGTGTCGGTGCGGACGGCCGGCCTCGTGGATCCGACCAGCCACTCGGTCGTGATGGTGTTCCGCTTGGCCGACGTCTCCGGCTTCCGGCGCCTGCTCGACTTCAGCGACGGCGCCTCCGACGACGGGCTCTACGACGCGAGCGGTACGACCGTCTTCTACGCCGGCGACTACGTCGCTCGCAGCACGGGTGCGGTGTTCGAGGACTCCGCCTACGTCCAGGTCACGCTCACGAGCGAGGCCACCCTCGCCGGCTCGCAGTGGACCGTCGTCTACGTCAACGGCACGCCGGTGGCCGCGGCCACCACGACCCAGGGATTCGGCCTCGGATCCGGGGTGCTGCGCCTCTTCAAGGACAACGTGAGCGGCTCCGGGCGCGGTGAGCAGTCCGCCGGCGCGCTCGCCTGCGTCCTCGTGTACGACGGTGCGCTGACCACGGGCGAGGTCCGGCAGGGAGCGGCCGATCCGACGCGCTGTCCGGCGCCCAAGCCGACTCCGCCGCGGCAGCTGGGGTTTAAGGCCGGCCACTACTCGGGGACCACCAGCCAAGGTCTGCCGATCTCCTTCACCGTCGGGCAGTCCTCCGTTCAGGACGTCGACTTCCGCTGGCGCGCGCACTGCGCCGACGGGCGCGTTCACACCAACGGCATCCTGCTCGGAGGCGGGACGCCGATTCGCCGCGGACGCTTCTCCGTCGGCGGCGTCCTCGACACGGGCGGACATGCTCACGTCTCGGGCAAGCTCAGCGGCAGCACCGCCAAGGGACGACTGTCGCGCTGGGGCAACAGCGCGTTCAACACCAGCTGCCCCGCCCGCGGGGTCAGGTGGCACGCCCACCTCGTGCAGGGCCTGCTGTCGTTGCTCTCGAGCGCGATAGCCAGCTTTCCCGGGTTGTCAGCGTCTTGACAGACGGGTCGGCGTGGCAACCGCTGGCACGCCAAGTTCCCCCACTGCACTCCCCCTGCGTGCCGTATGCTCCCGACTCGCCGAGCCTGCGGGCGCTGCGCGCCCCGGCTCTGGTCGTCGAGCGAGGTTGTCTGTGGGGACCGGTGCGCCGGTCGGAAAGGGATTGCATGAGCCTCAAGAAGCTCTCCGTCGTAGCAGTGGCGATCCTCGTGGCGCTGGGCGCCGCGAGCGTTGCGATGGCCGCCGGCAAGAAGGCGCCGGCCAAGGTCACGATCAAGAGCGCCACGTCGTTCAAGTTCAAGGCCAACCGCTACATCCAGGATGGCCTGCACTGGGCCAAGGACTCCTACACCGTCCGCTCGGGCGGGACGCTGCACGTCGTCAACGGGGACGGCAGCGAGGGTCCGCACACGTTCACGATCCTTGCGAAGAAGGACGTGCCGAAGACCGCGAAGACGCTCTTCAACTGCAAGGCCTGCAACAAGCTGACGAAGGCCCACGGCGCCGATCCTCAGACCGAGGCGCCGCCGAAGTTCCCGTTCCTCGAGAACGGCGTGGGCCAGGCGACGCCCGAGAACGTCGACCGTCCCGGTGACTCCGGCGTCATCGGCACCGGCAAGAAGGGCGACTTCGTCAACTTCAAGGTCACTGCCAAGCCGGGCACGACGCTCTACTTCATCTGCCTGATCCACCCGTGGATGCAGTCGAAGGTCCTGGTCAAGTAAGCCGCCTCGTGCGTATTCGCAGCGCTGCAAGGGCCCTGGCGCTCGCCGGGGTCCTTGCGCTCTGCCTCGCGGCGCCCGCGACCGCGCGGACGTTGGACTACTGGATCGCGGCCGTGCCGACGTCGTGGAACATCGTTCCCAACGGCCGCGACCCGATCATGGGGATGACGATCCCGCTCGCGGACTCGCTGCTGCCGACGGTCGTCTATCGCCGCTTCACGCCGCACTGGCGCAAGCCTGAGGCGAACGCCCCGCGCTCCAGCTCGGACGGGCTGCTGATCCCGGGGCCGCTGCTTCACGCCCGCGTCGGCGACCGTCTGCGGATCCACTTCAAGAACATGGACACGCTGCGGGGCGACCCGCACTCGATGCACTTCCACGGCGTGCACTACCGTCCGAGCTCCGACGGCGCCTACGTGCCCGGCGTCTCCGGTCGCGACGCCGAGGTGAAGGTCGGCCAGTCGTGGACCTACCGGCTGACGGCCGGCAGCGACTCGGTCGGCGTATGGCCCTACCACGACCACTCGCCGTCGATGATGGACTCGATCGACGGCGGCATGTTCGGGATGCTCTCGATCCTCGGGCGCCATGAGCGCGCGCCCGATCGCGAGTTTCAGGTCGTCTTCTCGCCGTTCGGCAAGTTCATGGCGATCGACGGCCGCGCGTTCGTCGGCAACACGCCGGTCTTCCGCTCCGACGTCGGCGACCTCGTGCAGTGGGACGTGATGGCGATGGGCTCCGACTTCCACACCTTCCACGTCCACGGCCATCGCTGGATCGGGCCCGGCGGCGTGCCGCAGGACACGCAGGCGGTCGGACCGGCCGAGAGCTTCCGCATCCGCTGGCGCGAGCAGGACCCGGGCACCTGGCTCTATCACTGCCATGTCGAGGATCACATGATGCGCGGCATGATCGGCACCTACGTCGTGAGCCGGAAGTGAGCCGCACGGTCGCCGTCGTCGCTGCGGCGCTTGCGCTCGCGCTCGCGTCGGCCGTCGCGCCGGCGAGCGCCGTGGCGGCGACCCAGCCCGTGAACGTCGAGTTCGCGGCCTTCGCGCCCTCGCAGCTCGACGTGCTGCCCGGCGAGACGGTCGCGTGGACCAACGTCAGCCTGCGCGTCCACACCGTCACCTCCGACACCGGGCTGTTCGACGCGGGCGAGGTGCCTCCCGGCGGGGTCTACACGCAGCGCTTCGCGGCGACGGGAACGTACGCGTATCACTGCACGATCCACCCGAGCATGACCGGTGAGGTCGACGTCCGGCGGGTGATCCTCGGGCCGCTGCCGGCGGCGGCGGTGCCGGTCGGCGGCCGCGTCGTGCTCAGCGGCCGAACGGCCGACCCGAGCCGGCCGGTGGCGATCCAGCGCAGCCTCCACGGCGGCGCCTTCGCGACCGTCGCGAGCGCCTCCCCGGCGCCGGACGGCAGCTGGAGCGCGACGGTGAGCGCCGCGGCGACGGGCGACTACCGTGCGACCGCCGGCGCCGACGTCAGCCAGACCCGGCGCCTGCTCGTCAGCGCGCGCCGCGTGCGGCTGCGCGCCACGAAGCGCGGCGTCGTCGTCACCGTCACGCCGAGCGCGCCCTACGCCCGCATCATGCTCCAGGCCGATCTGCACGAGCGCTTCGGCTGGTGGCCGATCGCGCGCTCGCGGCTGGACTATCTCTCGCAAGCGCGCTTGCGAGTGCGCAGGCCCGCGCGCCTGCGCGCGCTGCTCGTCGCGAAGGATGGTTGGACGCCGCTGGCGACGAGCCCGGTCCTCGTGCTCGGGCACGCCAAGCCGACGCACATGGGCCGCATGCACGCGCACGCTTGACATGTGACCATATAGTCACCTATGGTCCAGCCCATGGACGCGGTCTTCAGGGCGCTCGCAGACCCGACGCGCCGCAGCCTGCTCGACGAGCTGTTCGAGCAGGACGGCCAGACGCTCAGCGCGCTCGAGCAGCGGTTGCCGATGACGCGCTTCGGCGTCATGAAGCACCTGAAGGTGCTCGAGGAGGCGGGGCTCGTGGTCGCCAAGCGGCGCGGGCGCGAGAAGCTGCACTTCCTCAACCCCGTCCCGATCCGGCTCGTCCACGACCGCTGGGTGAGCAAGTACGCCGAGCCCTGGGCCGCCGGGCTCAGCGCGCTCAAGCACGACCTCGAGGAGGACGTCATGGAAAAGGTGTTCGAGATCTACATCAAGACCACGCCCGAGCGGCTGTGGGAGGCGATCACCGACGGCGAGCAGCGGCAGAAGTACTCGTTCGGGGTCGGCGTCAGCTCGGACTGGACGCCGGGCTCGCGCTACGAGGCGGCCCACGCCGCGGCCGGCGTGGCGATCAGCGAGGGCGAGAACCTCGAGGTCGAGCCTCCGCGGCGGCTGGTGCAGAGCTTCAACGCGCTCTGGAGCGAGGACGTCAAGCGCGAGGGGACCTCGCGGGTCACCTGGGAGATCGAGCCCGTCGGCGACTCGTGCCGCCTCACCGTCACCCACGATCAGCTGCGCGACGGCGCCAACGGCGAGCTCTACGGCGGGTGGCCGATGATCCTCTCCGGCCTCAAGACGCTGCTGGAGACCGGTGAGCTGCTGACGACCCCCGGCTCGCTGCGCTACCAGGAGGGATGGGACGCTTGACAGAGTGTCAAAGTGTCAAGTCTCGCGGCTCTTGTGTCGATGGTGGCAAGGATGTCGACTCAAGCGTCAGACGAGCGAGACGTGTCACCCGCAGCGGCGCCGGCCGATGAGGATCTGCGCCGTCTCGGGGAGTGGCTCAAGGCCCGCACCGACGACGTCGCCCACGACATGATCGTGCGCTCGGCGCAGCTCGGCCAGGTGCTCGACGCGGTCGTGGAGGAGAGCTTCGAGCGCGTCGGCGCGGTCTCGACCGTCGCCGTCGCGAGCTGGATGGCGGGCGAGGGTGTCGAGGTCGCGCGCGACGTCGGCCAGGAGTCGTGGGCGATCTTCGGCCAGCTCGCCGCGCAGCAGGTCGCGCCGCTGAACGAGGTCACCAAGCGCTGCCTCTGCTGGCGCGATGCCGCGGCGCAGGTCGTCGCCGAGGGAGCGGCCGAGCTGGGCCTCTCCTCCTCCGCGTTGCAGGAGGCGCTGCGGATGCTGCAGCGCAGCCTCGACGTGACGCTCGTGCGCATGTGCGAGTCGTTCGAGGGCGAGCGCCAGCGCGCCCACGAGGAGCTGACGCGCCGCCAGGAGGAGCTCGCGTTCCTCGCCACGCACGACGACCTCACGGGCCTGCCGAACCGCACGCTGATCCGAGACCGCATCGAGCAGATGCTCGTGCGCGCGAACCTGAGCCAGACCCCGGTCGCGGCGTTCTTCATCGACATCGACAACTTCAAGTCGATCAACGACACGCTCGGGCACAGCGTCGGCGACGAGCTGCTGTGCGCGGTCGCCGCACGACTCGACAGCGCCGTGCGCGGGACCGACGGGCTCGGGCGCCTCGGCGGCGACGAGTTCGTCGTGATCGCCGAGGGCGTCTCGCTCGGCGCGGGTCCCGAGCTGATCGCCGAGCGCCTGCTCGACGCGCTCAAGGAGCCGTTCAAGCTCGACGGAGCCGAGGAGGCGCAGGTGTTCGTGAAGGCGAGCATCGGCATCGCCAGCGGCTACCGTGCGACCGCGGACGAGTTGCTGCGCCACGCCGACATCGCGATGTACCGCGCCAAGTGGGACGGCAAGAACCGCTACGTCGCGTTCGAGTCCGGCATGGAAGACGCGGTCCAGCTGCGGATGGAGATGGAGATGGACCTGCAGCAGGCCGTCGCGAACGACGAGTTCTTCCTCGTCTACCAGCCGACGTTCGACCTGCTCGACATGACGCCGTCCGGGGTCGAGTGCCTGATCCGCTGGCAGAGCGCCAGCCGCGGGGTCGTCCAGCCGGACGACTTCATCCCGCTGCTGGAGGAGACGGGCCTGATCACCTCCGTCGGCGCGTGGGTGCTCGGCGCCGCCTGCCGGCAGGGCGCCACCTGGCACGCCGCCGGCTATCCGATCGGCATCGCGGTCAACGTCTCCGGGCGCCAGCTCGACGACGACGACTTCCTCACCCATGTCCAGGATGCGCTCACCGCCAGCGGGCTCGATCCCGCGGCGCTGACGATCGAGATCACCGAGACGACGCTCATGCGCAACGCCGACGAGACGGCTCGCCGCCTGCTCGAGGTCAAGGCGCTCGGCGTGCGGATCGCGATCGACGACTTCGGCACCGGCTACTCGTCGTTCGCCTACCTGCAGCAGTTCCCGATCGACTCGCTCAAGATCGACCGCTCCTTCATCTCGGGCCTCGGCAACGGGCACGAGGGGGAGATCCTGCTGCGCAGCCTCGTCCAGCTCGGCAAGGCGCTCTCGATCGAGACGCTCGCGGAGGGGATCGAGCGCCCGCAGGAGCTCTCGCTGATCCGCCAGGAGCACTGCGACAGCGGCCAGGGCTTCCTCTTCGCCCGCCCCCTCGACGCGGAGGCGACCGAGGCGTTCCTGCGCGACTGGACGACGACGGACCTGATCACCGAGTCCAGCTCGTAGCGGCGCTCAGAGCCGGGGTGCGCCCTCGCCGGAGATGCCGCGCTCGACTTCGGCCGCCTGGGGCATCTGCGCCGGCAGGCCGCTCGCCTGGATCGCACCGGCGAGGTCGAGGATCATGCGGCGCGAGCGGCGCCAGCCCTTGACGGCGAAGGTGCCCGTCTCTCCGACGCGGTCGAGGTTGACGGCCTCGATCGTCCATGGGCGCCCGAGGAAGACGCGGCCGAGGATGCCTGAGCCGAACAGCGCGAGCGCGACCGCAAGCTCGAACGCGATCCCCAGCAACGGCAGGATCACGAACGCCAGCAGCGCGACCACGACCGCGGCGGCGAGCGCCAGCGCGATCCCCGCGAGGAAGTCGTCGGCGCCGGAACAGGCGTCGAGCGGGTCTGTCCAGCCGGCTCCCCAACCCGAACCGTCGGCCGACTCCCGGTCGCGTCGCAGCCAACGCCGCCAGGGCCGCGGCAGGGGGCGATTCGACCAACGGCGCCGTACGCGCCACCGGGCACCGTCGGGGGCAATCGCGATCAGGCCACGCTCCATGGCCGAAACCTACTGAGCGTCAGCGCCTGCCGCAGCTGATGTAGCCGTTCGCCGAGGCCGAGCTGCCGTTGAGGAAGTCGAACTTGCTGCTGACGGGCACGAGCGCGCCCGGCGGGCACGCGAGCACCTCGATGTAGCCGCGCCGGACGGTGCGCCCGCCCTCGTGCACGAGCACGCTGGCGCCGACCTTCGTCGTGAAGCGCAGCAGCGAGGCGTAGATGCCGCGGCTGATCTGCTGCAGCCCCTTCGGAACCTTCAGCGTCAGCTTGTAGGCCCAGCGATGGCTGTGGATCGCCTGGAAGGAGGCGTCGATGAGCCCGCTGATCGCAACCGGGTGCTCGCCGTGCAGGAAGAAGATGATGCTGTGGCCGTGCGAGCCGTTGTAGAGCTCGACGTTGAGCTTCTCGTCGACGCCGTGGAACTGCGGCGAGGTGCCGATCGCGACGCCGGTCCCGATCCGCGAGCCCTTCGGGCACGCGCGCGGATCGCCGCGGCGCTGCTTGAGCTTCTTCGCGTCGCAGCTCGGGAACAGCGCGCCGTTCACGCGCGGGCCGTGCGAGAAGAAGACCGTCGCCTGCTTGACCGTCTCCGGGTCGGCGTCCGGCACGTCGGTCGAGAAGCGCACGTCGACGGTGAGGCCGAGCGTCTGCGGCGTCGTCGTGAAGGCGAGGATCGGTGGCGTGGCGATGCCGCCGATCGTGACGTTCGTCTTCGCCTGCAACGCTCCGGCGCCGCTGCTGGCGCCGCCGAGCGCCGCCGCCACGACCGCCCCGGCAAGCACGAGAGATCGGAAAACGCGCATGTTCACACCCTACCCGCTCGGGGCGGGATCCGATCCAGTCGCTAGGGTCCGCGCTCATGCAACAGCGTCAAGAGCGAATCGTCGTCGAGACGAACCGGCTTCGCATCACCGGCACCGTGCGCCTCTCGCTCGAGGGCTACGGCAGCCGCCTGACCGACTACCTCAACGCGAGCGAACGCGAGTTCATCGCGCTCACCGACGTCGAGTTCGCGCCGCTGGACGGCGGCGAGGGGACGCGCAGGCCGTTCGTGGCGCTTGCGCGCCGACACATCGTGTTCGCTTGGCCGCTTGACGGCTAGAGGCTAGGATCATGAGCATGGCGAGCTACCCCAGGCGCACTGACCTGGCAGGCCTGCCGCGCTCGGAGGTGCTGAAGGCCTCGCCGCGGATGTTCGAGTCGCCGCTGCTGGACCGGCTCTCGCGGGTGCACTGGAGCGTCCCCGCGATCATCTTCGCGCCCGCGATCGTGATCGTCTTCGCGCACGCGCTCACGCTGATGCCCGGCTGGCGGGCGCTGCTGTGGGCGCTCGGGGGCTACGTCTTCTGGACGTTGACCGAGTACTGGCTGCATCGCATCGTCTTCCACTTCGAGCCGCGCGAGGGGGTCGGTGCGCGTCTGCACTGGATCATCCACGGCGTCCACCACGATCACCCGAACGATCCGCTGCGGCTCGTGATGCCGCCGTCGGTGAGCATCCCGCTGTCGGCCGCCTTCTACGGGCTGTTCGTGGTCGTGCTCGGCAGCCCGATCTGCTTCGCCTTCTCGGCCGGCTTCTGGAGCGGCTACCTCGGCTACGACATGCTCCACTACTACGTCCACCACCTGCCGGGCGGGCGCAAGCCGACGGCATGGCTGCCGCGCCGGCTGCACGAGCTGCACATGCGCCACCACTTCCAGGACCCGGACAGCGGCTACGGCGTCAGCGCGCCGTTCTGGGATCGCGTCTTCGGCACGGCGCCGAACCGGCGCCGCGTGCACGCGTAGAGCCGCCGGGTCGCTACGCCGTCGCCGGCACGCCGAACATCTGACGGAACGTGTCGGCGTCATTGAGGTGCGGGAACGTGCTGTCCGGCACCTCGGCGCCGAGGAAGTCGCAGATCGGCTCCCAGCCCTGCTGGATCTCGTAGACGAGCAGCCGGTCGGCCGGGACGGTCTGCTTGACCTCCTCGTTCCAGCGCTCGAAGACCCCGATCGCGAAGTCCTTCTCGGCGAAGCGGCCCTGGAACGTCGTGTCCCAGATCAGCGTGCGGATCATCGCCAGGACCTCCGGCGGCGCGCCCGGCCCCTGGCCCTGCAGCTCACCGCGCTCGGCGGCCTCCTTGAGCGCGTAGATCGTCTTCTTCGCGCTCTCGTACCACTTCTCGGAGTCGCGCACGCTGAGGATGACCTTCGCCTCCGGGTACGTGGCCATGATGTCCTCGTAGAAGGTGCAGGCTGGCCAGTCGACCGTGGCGCGGTAGCCCTCGAACGTCGCGTTCCAGTCGTTGCGCTCGCCGCCGAGCGCGGCCAGGAAGTGCGCCGCCCGGTCCGGATGCGGCATCAGGTCGATCATGTGGAAGCACGGGCCGAAGCCGATCTCCTCCAGGGCCGCCTTCATCGACCAGGTTCCCGTGCGGCCGAAGCCCGCGCCGATGACTCGTACGTCTGCCACGTCGATCTCCTTCGGTTGGGCTACCACTTGAGCAGCATCAGGCCGATCGTGACCCCGGGGCCGATCGTCACCATCAGCCCGAGGTCGCCGGCGCGCGGCTGGCGCTGCGCGATCGTCTCGCGCAGCACGTAGAAGCTCGACGGCGTGCCCATGTTGCCGTAGCGGTCGAGCACGTCCCAGCTGATCGCGACGTCCTCGTCGCTGAGCCCGAGCCCGTCGCGCACGCCCTCGACGATCCCGCGCCCGCCGGGGTGCACGAGCCAATGGGCGATCTCGCTGCGCGCCTCGCCCTGCGCGGCGAGGAAGTCGTCGACGAGCGCGCGCAGCTGCGCCTTCGCGATCCCGGGCAGCTCGCGGCCGATGTGCATGAAGCTGTCATCAGCCTCGAGCCGGAAGTGGACGGCGCCGAGCGTTCCGCCGACCTGATGCACCTGCGTCGCGACGACGCCCGGGCCGGCGGTCGAGCTGCCGTTCGTGAGCATCGCCGCCGCGCAGCCGTCGCCGAACAGCGAGAAGCCGATCGTCTTCGTGCGCTCGTCGCTTTCCTCGACGCGCGTGAAGAAGCCGGTCATCGACTCGGCCGCGACGACGAGCGCGTGCTTGCCCGGATGGTCGCGCATCGACTGTGCGGCCACCTTGAAGAGCGGGACGGCACTCGCGCAACCGACGCCGACGACGTGGTACTTGTCGGTCGTCGGGTCCATGTCGTAGTGCTCGAGCAGCCGGTGGGCGAGCGTCGGGCCGCCCAGCGAGTAGTACGTGGCGGTGATCAGCGTGCCGACGTCGCGCGGGTCGAGGCCGATCTCGTCGATCGCCTCGATCGCGAGCCGCAGCAGCTGGTCCTCGGTCTGGACGGTGCGCTCCTGCAACGTCGAGGAGAGGAGCTCCGGCGTCAGCTCGAAGTGGCGCTTGGAGACGCCGCAGCGGGCGAAGATCGCCTCCGCGAAGCGATCGCCTTCGAGCCCGAGCATGTCGAGCATCTCGTCCTGTGAGTAGGACGATTCAGGGTTCGCGACGGCGATATCGCTGACTCGGACGTTCATGCGGGCGTAAACCCGAGCCGGCACGCGACGATGCGGACAGCAGGGCGCGCCCGATCCTATCAGCGGGGGTGCTGGGACCCGGGCTCGGGATCCGCCGGTGCCTGGAGCTGTTCGGGCTCTGATCCTACTGTGGTAGCATCATGCCTGTGGCGAGCCAGAAGCGATCGATCTCCTTCGATGAGTCTGTGCTGCGAGAGGCCGAGCGGCATGCGGCCGGGAACCTGTCCGCGTACGTGAACGCGGCGGTGCAGCGGGAGCTGCGCGTGACGCGCGGCAAGGAGCTGCTCGCGGCCGACGACGCGGAGCTTGGCCCCGTCTCCGAGCGGGTCCGCCGCGAGGTCGCAAGCGAATGGCCGGCCTGACGCTCGACACCGGCGCGCTGATCGCCTATGAGCGGGGGCAGGAGCGCATGCGGGAGATCCTCGCGGTCGCGTTCGGTCGCGGGCTGGTGCCGACGGTGCCGGCGATCGCACTGGCAGAAGCTTGGACCGGGGGTCCGCAGGACGCGCGCATCGCGCGGCTGCTCAAGGCCTGCTCGGTCGAGCCGCTCAGCGAGCAGCTGGCGCGAGCGGGCGGCAAGCTGCGGCGCCAGACTCCAGGAGCCAGCACCGTCGACGCCTGCATCGCCTGCGGCGTCCGTCAGCGCGGCGACGCCGTCGTGACGTCGGATCCCGGCGACATGCGCGACCTGCTCGGATCACGGTTCACGATCCTCCGAGTGTGACGTCGGTTTCTCGGGCGCCGGTTTCCGATGTCGTGAGCGTGGAAGCGCCGAGCGAAACGGAGAGGGGGGGATTCGAACCCCCGAACGAGGTCACCCCCGTTACGCGATTTCCAGTCGCGCCCGTTCAGCCGCTCCGGCACCTCTCCGTGTATGCGCGACAGCGCGCTGGGAAGCGTACAGGCCTGCTCTGCCATCCTGCGGGCGTGCTCGAAGACTGGCTGACGCGTCGCAGCTACCACGCCGAGGACTTCCCGCTGGAGCGGATCCTCGCGGACAAGCGCGCGAGCGGTGCGAGCGTCAGCGTCGTGCTGCCAGCGCGGGAGGTCGCTGACACGATCGGGCCGATCCTGCAGGCGCTGCTGCCGTTGCGCGAGCAGGGCGCGATCGACGAGCTGCTCGTGATCGACGCCGCCTCCGCCGACGGAACGGCTGCGCTCGCCGAGCGGCTCGGCGCGAGCGTCGTTCAGGAGGCCGACGTCCTCGCCGAGCACGGCCCGGCGCTCGGCAAGGGAGATGCGCTGTGGCGCGCCCTCTCCGTGACCACCGGCGACGTCGTCGCGTTCGTCGACACCGACACCCGCGACTTCGACGCGCGCTTCGCGCTCGGCCTGATCGGGCCGTTGCTCGCCGACGCCGCCGTCGCGTTCGTCAAGGGCGCCTACCGGCGCCCCTTCCGCATCGGCGACCGGACGCTGCCCGAGGGCGGCGGCCGCGTGAACGAGCTGGTCGCGCGCCCGCTGCTGAACCTGCACGTGCCCGAGCTCGCCGGCTTCGTGCAGCCGCTCGCCGGCGAGGTCGCGGCGCGGCGCTCGCTGCTGGAGGCGCTGCCGTTCGCGGTCGGCTACGGCGTCGAGATCGCGCTGCTGATCGACGCGCTGCGCCAAGCCGGACTCGATGCGCTCGCGCAGGTCGACCTCGGCTCGCGCCAGAACCAGCACCAGTCCTTGCGCGCGTTGAGCGCGATGGCCTATGCGGTGATGGTCGCGGCCGAGCGGCGCGTGCACGGCGAGCGCGAGGTCGCCGGCACGATCGTCTTCCCGCACGGCGGCGCGCTCGAGCGGGCGCCGGTCGCGGTCGAGGAGCGTCCGCCGCTGCGGTCGATCCGCGCCACTCCGATCCACTAGGCTGCGCCGCATGAGGGCGCTCGTGACCGGGGGAGCCGGCTTCATCGGCTCGAACATCGTCGACGCGCTGCTCGCGCGCGGCGACGAGGTCGTCGTCGTCGACAACCTCTCGACCGGCTCGCGCGCGAACCTCGACGACGCGCTCGCGACTGGCGCGACGCTGCACGAGCTCGACATCGTCGACGCGCCCTCGCTGCAAGCCGCGTTCGAGGCCGAGCGGCCCGACGTCGTCTTCCACCTCGCCGCGCAGATCGACGTGCGCCGCTCCGTCGCCGACCCGGCATTTGACGCGCGCGTGAACGTCGAGGGCACGATCAACGTGCTGGAGGCCGCGCGCGCGTCGGGCGCGGGCCGCGTCATCTATTCCTCCACGGGCGGAGCGATCTACGGCGAGGCCGACGTCGTGCCGACGCCCGAGGACACGCCGATCCGCTCGCTGGCGCCGTATGGCGCCGCCAAGCATGCGGGCGAGGGCTACCTCGCGCTCTACGCCGCCCTGCACGGCCTCTCGACGATGGCGCTGCGCTACGCGAACGTCTACGGCCCGCGACAGGACCCGCTCGGCGAGGGTGGCGTGATCGCGATCTTCTGCGGGTGCCTCGCCGGCGGCGCGACGCCGCTGATCTTCGGCGACGGAGAGCAGACGCGCGACTTCGTCTACGTCGGCGACATCGTTCGCGCCAACCTGCTCGCCGCCGAGCGCCGCGACGTCACCGGCTCGGTCAACATCGGCAGCGGCGTCGAGACGTCCGTGCTCGACCTTGCGGACGCGATGCGGGCGCTCGGCGGCGAGACGCCGTTCGAGCCGCGCTTCGAGCCCCCGCGGGCCGGCGAGGTGCGACGGAGCTGCCTCGACGCGACGCAGGCGGGCGCGAAGCTCGGCTGGCAGCCCGAGGTCGACCTGCACGAGGGCTTGCGCCGCACGCTCGCCCACGTCGCGGCGGGGGCCACCGCGCGCTAGGATCGCCCGCGGACCGTGCTAGGCGGGGAGGTAGCGGTGCCCTGTACCTGCAATCCGCTCTAGCAGGGCTGAATTCCCTCTCGAGGGTCGCCGGCTTCCGAGGCCGGTGCACCGTGCGGAGGCGTTGATGGCCAGGTCCCGCACGATGACGGCCCGTGAACCAGGTCAGGTCCGGAAGGAAGCAGCCTTAAGCGGCCTCCGTCATGCGTCGCGGGAGTGCCTGGCCGGAGCTGAAGCCGGCGGCACGCTCGGAAACCCGTCTCGACGGAGGGTGCACGGTCCACTTCGCCTGCCAAGATGCCCGCGTGCGCGTGCTCGCGGACACTGAGCGCGCGGAGGCGCGGGCGATCTGGACCGAGCTGGAGGCGGCGCACGGCGCTCCTTCGCTCACCTGCTCGTGGGCGTGGACGGGGACGTGGCTGGAGCACTACGGCGACGTCGTGCCGCATCGCTTCCTCGTCGGGGAGGGCGGGATCGCGCTGGTGACGGAGGGCCCCCGCCGATCGTTGCGCCCGCGCACGCTGCACCTCGGCACGGCCGGCGAGCCCGCCGGCGAGGGCGTCTTCGTCGAGCGCAACCGGCTGCTCGTCGCGGAGGCGGAGCGGACCGCGTTCGCCGCGGCGCTGGTGGACCACCTGCTCGCCGAGCGCGGCTGGGACGTGCTCGCGCTCGACGGCATGCATCCGGAGGACGCCGACGCGCTGCTCGCCGGGCGTTCGGGCGTCACGCGCGAGCCCGACGACTGCCCGATCGCCGACCTGCGCGACGGCGAGGACGTGCTCGACGCGCTCAGCTCCAGCCGCCGCCAGCGGATCCGCCGCACGCTGCGCGCGTTCGGCGAGCTTGAGAGCGACTGGGCGCAGACTGCCGTAGAGGCCGAGGCGATCCTCGACGACCTGATCGCGCTGCATCAGCAGCGCTGGACCGAGGCCGGCGAGTCGGGCGCGTTCGCGAGCGAGCGCTTCACCGCGTTCCACCGCGCGCTCGTCGCGCGGCTCGTGCCCGAGCGGCGTGCGGCGCTGCTGCGCGTGCGCCGCGGCGAGGAGGTCGTCGGCTGCCTCTACGGGCTGATCGACGGCGAGCGGCTGCTCTTCTACCAGGGCGGCCTGCGGCGCTACGAGGACAACAAGCTCAAGGCCGGCGTCGCGGCGCACGCCACGTTCATGCGCGCCTGCTGCGAGCGGGGGCTCGCCGTCTACGACTTCCTCGCCCCGGTCACGCGCTACAAGGAGGAGCTCTCGACCCGCACCGAGCCGCTCGTGTGGGCGCGGTTGGAGCGACCGACCTGGCGCACGCGGCTCGGCCACGTCGTCCACGCCGTCCGTCGCACGAGCGGCGGCGACAGCTAGCATCCGCCCGCGCATGCGCCTCGCCGTCTACACCGACTACACGTACCACCGGCTCGACGACGTCGTCTACGCCGAGCGCGCGTTCGCGCTCTTCATCGACGAGCTCGCCGAGAAGGTCGACCGGCTCGTGCTCACCGGCCGGCTCGACCCGCGGCCGCGGGCCGCGCGCTATCGCCTCACCGAGCAGGTCGAGTTCGTCCCGATGCCGTTCTACGAGACGATCACGCGTCCGCTCAAGGCCTGGCGCCAGATGCTCGCGTCGCTGCGCGTCTTCTGGCGCGTGCTCGACGACGTCGACGCCGTCTGGGTGCTCGGCCCGAACCCGCTCGCGCTGCTGTACGCGGTGGAGGCGCGCATGCGCCGTCGCACGGTCGCGCTCGGCGTGCGCCAGAACACGCGCGAGTACCTGCGCAGCCGCCACCCGACGCGCCGCTGGATCCACGTCGCCGGCGCGCTGCTCGAGGGCGCCTGGCGGCTGATGGCGCGCACGGGCACGCCGATCGTCGTCGTCGGCCCGCAGATCGCCGAGCAGTATCCCGACGCCAAGCGGCTGCTGACGGTCGCGATCTCGCTCGTGCGCGAGGCGGACCTCGGCGGCGCCCCCCCGCGCGACTACGCCGGAGAGCTGGAGATCCTCAGCGTCACCCGCATCGAAGCGGACAAGAACCCGCTGATGCTCGCCGACGTGCTTGCGCGCCTGAACGCCGTCGACCCGCGCTGGCGGCTGACCGTCTGCGGCGAGGGGCCGTTGAAGGACGACCTCGCGCAGCGGCTGGAGCAGCTCGGCGTCGCCGATCGCGCGCGCCTGCGCGGCTACGTACCGCTCGACGGCGGACTGCTCGAGGCCTACCGCAACGCGCACGTGCTGCTGCACACCTCCTGGACCGAGGGGCTGCCGCAGATCCTCTTCGAGGCGTTCGCGGCCGCGCTGCCGGCGGTCATGTCGGACGTCGGCGGGACGCGCTCCGCCGTCGGCGACGCGGTCGAGCTCGTGGCGCCGGGCGACCTCGACGCGGCCGTCGCTGCGCTCGAGCTCGTCGCCGGGGACGCTGCACGACGCGAGCAGCGGGTGGCCGTCGGGGTCGCGCACGTGCGCGACCACACGCTCGAAGCCGAGACCGCCCGTGTGGCGGAGTTCATCGCGGCCGCGGCGGCGCGGTGAGCGACGTCGTCGCGCTCTGCTACCACGGCGTGAGCGCGACCTGGCCGTCGCCGCTCGCGGTGACGCCACAGCAGCTGGAGGAGCAGGTCGGCTGGTTCATGCGCCGCGGCTACCGGCCGGTGACGGTGCGCGACGCCGCCCATGCGCGCGGACGCGGCAAGCGCGTCGCGATCACGTTCGACGACGCGCTGCGCTCGGTCTCCACGCTCGCGCTGCCGGTGCTTCAGCGCCTCGGCGCGGTGGCGACCGTGTACGCGCCCTCCCGATACATCGCCGACGGCGCGCCGATGGCGTGGCCGGAGGTGCGCGCGCACCTCGCGACCGAGCACGCCGCCGAGCTCGATCCGATGAGCGTCGCGCAGCTGCGCGAGGTCGCCGCCCAGGGCTGGGAGGTCGGCTCGCACACCTGCACGCACCCGTGGCTGCCGCGCCTCGACGACGCCCGCCTGGCGGCGGAGCTCGGCGACTCCAAGCGCCAGCTCGCGGAGGTGCTCGAGCTGCCGATCGACACGCTCGCCTACCCGTTCGGCGCCTACGACGAGCGCGTCGCGGAGGCGACCGCGGCCGCGGGCTACGCGGCCGCCGTCACGCTGCCCGACCGCGTGCCGGCGTGGCCGCACGCGCCCGACGCGCTCGCGCGCATGACGCTGCCGCGGATCGGTCTCTACCGCGCCGACGACTATCGCCGCTTCCGCCTGAAGGTCTCGCGGCCGGTGCGGGTCCTGCGCCGGAGCCCATTGTGGGACGGCATCGCGGCGGTGCGCAGGTGGACGCAGGGGTGAAGTCCGGTCCGCCACCTGCCGATGGTGGAGGTATGCGCATAGCCGTGATCGAGCCCGTGCCGTTCGGCGGGTTGCTGCACTACGCCGTCCAGCTCGCCGACGCGCTCGCCGAGCGCGGCAACGACGTCGACCTGATCGTCGCGCGCGAGAACGAGCTGAGCGGACGCACGGGTCCCGCCAGGCGCCGCGAGCTGCTGCCGTCGGGCGCGCCGTCGATCGTCGGCAGCCCCACCGGGCTCGAGCGCCTCGCCCGTCGCGCCCGCACCGCCGTGCGCCTGTCGGCGACGTGGGGGCGGATCGCCCGCGAGGTGCGCTTCGGCGGCTACGACGCGATCGTGCTCAACGGCAGCCTCGACCTCGCGCTGACCGCGCTCGGCGCGCTCGCCGTCACCACCGTCAAGGGCCGCACGCCGGTCGCGCACGTCTGCCACAACGTGCGCCCGTTCAACCGCTGGGGCGGCAGCGACCTGTTCGTCACCGCCGGCACGACGCTGAAGCTGCTCAAGCGCGCCTACCCGAGCTTCGACCTGCTCTTCGTCCACGGCGAGAAGAGCCTCGCGGAGTACAACGAGACGTGGCCGCCGACGCGCCTGGTCGTGATCCCGCACGGCGACGAGCGCATCTTCTCCGAGGAGCCGCCGCCGCCCGCGACCGAGCCGCGGATCCTGTTCTTCGGCGCGTGGCGCAAGATGAAGGGCCTGCCCGTGCTGATGGAGGCGTTCGACGCGCTCGCCGCGCGCCGGCCCGACGTGCGTCTCACGATCGCCGGCCCGCCGGTGCCCGAGGAGGGCGAGGCGGAGAAGGTGCTCGCGTGGGCCGCCGCGCGCGGCGAGCGCGTCGAGGTGCGGCCCGACTACGTCCCGCTGGAGGAGGTGCCGGGGCTGTTCGCGCGCTCGCGCGTCGTCGTGATGCCCTATCTCGCCGGCTATCAGAGCGGCGTCGTGCACCTGGCGATGACGATGCAGCGCGCGGTCGTCGCCAGCGACGTCGGCGACCTCGGCGCCGCCGTGACCGACGGCAGCACCGGTCGCGTCGTCGCGCCGGGGGACGTCCCGGCGCTCGTCGACGCGCTCGACGCGATCGTCGGCGACGCCGCGCTCGCCGCCCGGCTCGGTGAGGCGGGACGCGCGCGCGTCATGAACGGATCGGGTTGGCCGACGGTTGCAGAGCGCGTCGAGGACGCGCTCGGAGATCTCAGACAGGGGAGGCGGACGTGAGCGGCGAGGGAGGCGGGCGCAGCGGCGGTCAGAGCGGGCGCGGCGGCGCCAGAGGCGCCCGAGGGCCTGTCTATACTGCGGCGAGATCGCCTGTGCCGTCGAGCATGCCCTCTCTGCCGCCGAGGCGCGACGAAGGAGCCTTCGGCCCTTACGCGCGGGCGGTTCGACGCCATCCGTGGCTCGTCGGCGGGATCATGGTCGTCGCGCTGCTCGTCGCGGGCGCCTGGATCGCGAAGCGACCGCACCAGTACCAGGCGACGGCGCAGATCCTCGTCACGCCCTCGACGGGGACGACGGTGCAGGGCCTGCCGCTGCTGACCGAATCGGTCGATCCGACGCGCACGCTGCAGACGGCGGCCACGATCCTCAGCTCGCCGAAGGCGGCGCTCGAAGCCGCCGGCAAGCTCGGCGGCGGCTGGACACCGAAGAAGATCTCCGACACCGTCAAGGTGGTCCCCCAGGGCGACAGCAACATCATCGCCGTCACCGCCAAGGAGACCAGCTCGGCTGCCGCCGTCGCGGCGGCGAACGCCTCGGCGCGGGCGGCGCTGAAGGTGCGCAGCGACACGCTGCGCGCCCAGGCCGACGCCCAGTACACGGCGCTTGAGGATCAGCGCACGGCGCTCGGCACCGGCATCGATCCGGCCACCGCGACCTCGCTCGCGGCCCAGCTCGCCGTGCTCCAACCGATCCGCGGCGGCACCGACCCGAACTTCCAGCTCCAACAGCCGGCCGGCGCCGCGAAGCTGACCGGCACCAGCACGAAGCTGATCCTGTTCCTCGCCCTGATGGCGGGGCTCGTGATCGGGACCGCCGCCGCGCTGCTGCTCGAGCAGATCGACCAGCGCGTCCGCGACGAGGACGACCTGCTCGAGCGCTACCCGCTGCCCGTGCTCGCGCGCGTGCCGATGAGCCGGCGCCGCGGCGGCGGCGACGGCGACCCGGCCGTGACGCCCGACCCGGCGATCCGCGAGGCCTTCCGCACGCTGCAGGTGCAGCTCGACGAGCCGGGCGACGAGGGGCGCGTGATCATGCTCACGAGCGCCTCGATGGGCGACGGCAAGACGACCTCCGCGATCAACCTCGCGCGCGCGCTCGTCGCCGCCGGCCATCGCGTCGTGCTGCTCGACCTCGACCTGCGCAAACCCGACGTCGGTGCGCGCCTCGGCGTCAGCTCCGACGTGCTCGGCCTCTTCCGCTCGAACGTCCGCCTCTCCGACCTGCTCGTGCCGGTCCCCTCCACGCGTGCGCTGAAGGTCCTGAGCGCGCCGCCGCGCGGTGACATCTCGCCGGTGCTGGAAGCGCTCTCGCGCCGCCTGCCGGAGCTGCTCGCGCAGGCGCGCGAGCTTGCCGACTACGTCGTGATCGACACGGCGCCGCTCGGGCGCGTCAGCGACGCGCTGCGGATCGCCGCGGCGGCCGACGACGTGCTGCTCGTCGCGCGGCCCGGCAACACCGACGGCAAGGAGCTGACCCTCGCGCGCGAGCAGATGGAGCACATGGACATCGCGCCGAGCGGTCTGGTCGTCGTCGGCAGCACCGGCGCCGTGCGCAGTGACTACTACGGCTACGTGACCGACACCCCGGCCGACGTCGACGGCGCGGCCACGTCGCTCGCGACCCTGCGCAGCGCCGCCCCGGCGGCGCGTCAGCAGCAGCGCCGCGAGCGCGGCGGCGAGCGCCTGTCCTGAGCGTCGCCGCCATGGCACGCAGGCTGTCGCTCCCGCACGTTCCGCCCCAGGTGCTCGTCGCGGCCGGCGCGGCGCTCTACGCGGCGATCGTCGTGACGCTCGTCACGCTGGGGCAGATGAAGCTCGGGCTGAGCCTGCTCGGCGCGCTCGTGTTCGTGCCGCTCGCGTTCGTCAACCCGCCGCTCGCGCTGTCGGTCTGGCTCGTGACGAACCTGCTCGCGGGCATCCACTTCTTCGGTTCGGCGTCGAAGCGCTCGCTGCTCGTGATCCTGCTCGTGTGGATCGGCGCCGTCGCGGCCGGCGGCGTGAAGCTGCTCGACACCACCAGCGAGGCGGCGCGCCTGCGCCGGCGCCAGGTCACGCTGTTCCTGATCTTCCTGCTGTGGGTGCTGCTGACGCTCGTGTGGGCGCCCGACTCGGGCTTCGCGAGCACCGTCGTGGGGCGGCTGCTGATGAGCGGGCTCGTCTTCTCCGCCGTGCTGACCGTCGTCACCGAGCCCCGGCACGTGCGCTACCTGGCGGCCGCGTTCGTGATCGGCGCGGTGCTGTCGGTGCTCTCGGGGGTCGTGACCGGCGGGCTGCACACCGACGCGAGCACCGCCTCGACGCTCACGAGCGACGAAGGTCGCCTGCGCGGCGGGACGAGCGACCCCAACTACCTCGCGGCGGCGATCGTGCCGGCGATGATGCTCGCCGGGGCGCTCGCGTTCCGCCGGCGGCAGCCGATCGTCCGCTTCCTGCTCCTGATCGCGGCGATCGTGCTGGCGATCGGCCTTGCCGCGACCGAGTCGCGCGGCGGCTTCATCGCCGTCGTCGTCGTCGGCATCGGCGCGCTGCTCGTCTGGCGCGAGCGGCGGCTGCTGATCGTCGCGTTCATGGGCGTCTTCATCGCGGGCGCGGCCGCCTTCTTCATCGCCTCGCCGAGCGCGTGGCAGCGCGTGACGTCCAACACCGACAAAGGCTCCGGGCGCTCGGACATATGGCAGGTCGCCTGGCGGATCGTCGAGACGCATCCGATCGCCGGCGTGGGCTTGAGCCAGTTCCCCGTCGTCTCGCCCGACTACATCCGCCAGCCCGGCGCGCTCAGTCGCGCCGACCTGCTCGTCAACCAGCACATCGTCGTGCACAACTCCTACCTGCAGCTGTGGGCGGAGGCCGGGATCGTCGGCCTGCTGCTGTTCCTCGCGATCGCGCTCACGGGCCTGCAGGCCTGCTCCGCCGCCGCACGCCGCTTCGACGCCCGCGGCGACCCCGAGATGGCGACGATGGCGCGCGCCGCGCTGCTCGCGCTCGTCGGCGCGCTCGCGGCGTCGTTCTTCCTCTCGAACATCGACGATCAGCGCTTCTGGGTGCTGATCGGGCTCGGTCCCGCGCTGCTCGTGATCGCGCAGCGCGACTCGCGCGCGGACGCGCCGTAGGATCCCGCCGGCGATGAGCGCTCCCGACGTCAGCGTGCTGATCCCCGTGCTCGACGAGGAGGCGCACATCCGCGAGACGGTCGCCGCGATGCTCGCGCAGGAGCTCGGCGGGCGCACGCACGAGCTCGTCTTCGCCGACGGGCGCTCGCAGGACCGCACGAAGGAGATCCTGCAGGAGCTGGCGCGCGAGGACGCGCGGATCGTCGTCGTCGACAACCCGGCGCGCACGACCGCGGCCGGACTGAACGTGGCGCTGCGCGCCGCACGCGGGCGCTACGTCGCGCGCATGGACGCGCACGCCTACTTCCCCGACTGCTACCTCGCCGCCGGCATCGAGCGCCTCGAGCGCGGCGACGACGTCGTGTGGGTCGCGGGGCCGGTCGTGCCGCGCGCCAACGGCGGGATCTCGCCGAGCGTCGCGCTCGCGCTCGGCTCGCGCCTCGGCGTCGGCGGCTCGGCGAAGTGGAAGATGAACGACCCCGACGCGCAGGCGCAGACGGAGGTCGAGCTGGACACCGGCGTCTTCGCGGGCGTGTGGCGGCGCGAGACGCTCGACCGCCTCGGCGGCTGGGACGACGGCTGGCCCGTCAACCAGGACTCCGAGCTCGCCGCGCGCGTGCACGCCGAGGGGGGGCGGATCGTCTGCCTGCCGCAGATGGCGGCCGAGTACCTGCCGCGGCGCGAGCTGCGCAAGCTGTGGCGCCAGTACTGGCGCTTCGGCTTCTACCGCGCCAAGACCGCTGCGCGCCATCCGCACAGCATGCGCAAGACGCACCTGCTGCCGCCCGCCGTCGTGGTGACGGTGCTCGCCGCGCTGCTGCCGCTCGGCGCGCTGCGCCTGCTCGCGCGGGTCGGCGTCGGCGTCTACGCCGCCGCGCTCGTGGCGGCCGCGGTCGCGGAGCGCACGCACGGGCCCGCGCGCGACGTCGCGCCGCTGCCCGTCGTGCTCGGGGTCATGCACCTCGCGTTCGGCTGCGGCTTCATCGCGGGCTGGGCGCGCTTCGGGCTGCGCCGCCCATGAGCGCGCCCGCTCGCATCGTCCACGTGATGGGATGGCGCTCGCAGCAGTACGGCAGCTTCGAGCGCTTCCTCGTCGGGCTCACCCACCGCTGCGCCGAGGCGGGGATGGAGTCGCACCTCGTCTTCCACGAGCCGCCGACGTCGCGGAGCTTCGTCGCCGACGTCGCGGCCGAGATCCACGTCGTGCCGGAGGCGCGCCAGGTCGGCGATCCGCAGCACCTGCTGCGGATCGGGCAGCTGCTGCGCCGACTGCGCCCGACGCATCTGCACGCGCACTTCGGCTACGACTCCTACAACGCGCTCGCCGCCGCGCGGCTGCTGCGCGTCCCGCGCCGCTTCACGACGAAGCACATCGTGCCCTCCAGCCATACGTGGGAGCTGCCGGGGCCGCGTCACCGCTGGCTCGCACGCCAGGTCGAGGTCTTCTGGACCGTCTCGCACTGGGTCGCCGGCCAGCTGCGCGCGCTCGGCGTGCCGGAGGAGAAGCTCGAGGTCTGCGTGCTCGGCGTCGACCCGAGCGCCTACCAGCCCGACGCCGCGCTGCGCGCGCGCACGCGCGCGGCGCTCGGCGTGCCGGAGGGCACGCGCGCGATCCTCTCGACGTCGCATCTGCGACCCGGCAAGGGCACCGAGCATCTGCCGCTGATCGCGTCCGAGCTGCCGCCCGACGTCGTGCTGCTGGCCGCGGGCGACGGCGCGCTGCGCGAGCGACTCGCCGCCGAGGCGCGCGGGCGCGGGCTC
This sequence comes from Conexibacter sp., assembly GCA_035637995.1. Lineage (GTDB taxonomy): Bacteria > Actinomycetota > Thermoleophilia > Solirubrobacterales > Solirubrobacteraceae > Conexibacter. Next base: position 48,557 of record DASRAV010000004.1, read on the forward strand.
GGCGAGGACCGCTTCCGCCTGCTCGGCGTACGCGAGGACGTGCCCGCGCTGCTGGCCGCGGCCGACCTGTTCCTGTTCGGGACGCAGGCGAACGAGGGCATGGGCCTCGGCCTCTTCGAGGCGATGGCGGCAGGCCTGCCGGTCGTCGCGACCGCCGTCTCCGACATCGCCCAGCTGCCGCCGGACACCGCGCTGCTGGTCCCGCAGGGCGATCCCGATGCGCTCGTCGACGCCTGCCGCACGTTGCTGGCGGACCCCGCGGACGCCGCGGCGCGCGCGGCCCGCGGGCGCCAGCTCGTGATCGAGCAGTTCTCAGTCGCTCACGCCGTGGACGTCCACCTGCGGCGCTACCTCAACCTGCCGGCGGCGTGAGCACGCGCAGGTAGCGCGCCCAGTCGACTCCGCTCGCCACGTCGAAGACGTAGATGCCTCCGCTGGAGGAGATCCCGTTCTGCTGCGCGAACGCGACGAGCGGATCGGCCAGCCCGAAGACGGTGTAGGTCGCGCTCGACTCGAACTGGAGCCCGAAGCCGGGGCCGCCGGTGTCGCCGACGTAGCCGCCGTAGTGGGCGAGTGCGGTGAGGATCGTCTTCTTCCAGGCGGGGACGTTGAGCGCGGCGATCTGCGCGTCG
>DASRAV010000005.1:0-57147 GCA_035637995.1 Conexibacter sp.
CACAGCTCGCCGTGATGTCGCTGCCGCGCCTGCAGGCCGTCAGCGGGCTGCGCGGGCGCATCACGCGGATCCTGGTCCAGTCCCGACCCGGACGGGCAGCCGACGTGCACAACGGGCTGACTGCGCTGGCACAGGGGCGCCTCACAGTCGGGCCGGCGGACGCCGAGACCGGGCTCCTGCAGCGTGCCGTGCGCCCGAGCGACCAGGCGACCGGCTTCTTCGCCGCGATCAGCGCCTTGCTCGGGTTCCTGCTCGCGTTCAACGCGATGCTGCTGACCGCTCCGGAGCGTCGCCGACTGCTCGCCGAGCTGCGCATCCAGGGCTTCAAGCGCCACCAGCTCGTCGTGCTGACGCTGTTCCAGGCGATCGTCCTCGGCGTCGTCGCCTCGACCGTCGGGCTGATTGCCGGCAACGCGCTCGCGCGCAGCCTGCTCCACACCTCGCCGGACTACCTGGCACCGCCGTTCACGCTCGGCGCCGGTACGATCGTCGGCGTCGTGCCGATCGTGATCGCACTGCTCGGCGGGATCGCCGCAAGCTGCCTGGCCGCCGCCCCGCCGCTGCTGGACCTGCGGCGCAGCAACGCAGTCGACGCCGTCTTCCACTCCGCCGGAGCTCCCGGGAACGCGCTCTCCCCCACCGCGCGCCAGCGGATGCTCGTCGGTGCGATCGCGACGCTCGCGATCGGAGGCGCGTTGCTGCTCTGGGTGCCCTCGACCGCCCTGCCCGCCAGCATGCTGCTCGCACTCGCCACAGTGCTCGCGATCCCCGCGACGTTCGCCGCCGTGCTGCGCATCGGCGAAGCGCTCGCTGCGCGCGTCCAACGGCTCAGCATGCTGACGATCGCGCTGCTGGCGCTGCGGGCTACGACGCTGCGCTCGCTCGCGCTCGCGGCCACCGGCGCCGTCGCGGTGTTCGGCTGCGTCGCGATCGGCGGTGCACGCGACGACCTGCTGCGCGGGATCGGCCATTACACCTCCGACTACGTCGGCACGGCAGACCTGTGGGTCGTCAACGCCCGCGACAACCAGGCGACGAACCCGATCGCCACCCGCGGGCTGGCGGCACGCGTCGCCGCGGTGCCGGGCGTTCGCTCCGTGCGCCGCTACCGCGGTGGCTTCCTCGACGTTGCCGACCGGCGCCTGTGGATCATCGCGCGGCCATCGACGGACCCGGCGATGCTGCCGACGAGCCAACTCGTCAGCGGCGACCTCGCGACGGCGACGGCCCGCCTGCGCGCGGGCGGTTGGATCGCCGTCTCCGATCAGGTCGCCCACGAACGGCACGTGTCGATCGGCGGGCGGCTGACGCTGCCCACGCCGACCGGAGACGTCTCCTACCGGCTCGCCGCGACGACGACGAACCTCGGCTGGCCGCCCGGTACCGCGATCCTCAACGGCGCCGACTACGCTCGCGCCTGGGCCGGCTCGTCCCCCACGGCGCTCGAGGTCGACGTCGCGGCCGGAGCGAGCGCGCGCGTCGTCCAGCGGGCGATCGCGCGAGTGGTGGGACCGCGGAGCGGGCTGATCGTCGACACCGCGCGCCAGCGGGCTGGTCGCATCAACGCCGCGGCCCGGCAGGCGCTCGCCCGACTCAGTCAGATCTCGCTGCTGCTGCTGCTCTCCGCCGTGCTTGCGATGGCCGCGGCGATGGGCGCGGCGATCTGGCAGCGGCGCGCATCGCTCGCTGCGCTGCGGATCCAGAGCTTCACGCCACGCCAGCTGTGGCGCGTGCTGCTGCTGGAGGCCGGCGTGGTGCTCGGCGCCGGATGCCTGACAGGCGCACTGACGGGCGTCTACGGGCAGGTGGGCGCCGATCGCTACCTGCGACTCGTGACGGGCTTTCCAGTCGCGTCCGATCCAGCCGGCTGGCGCACCGTGCAGATCTTCGCGATCGTCGTCGCGGCGGCGCTGGCCGTCGTCGCGGTGCCGGGCTGGTTCGCGTCTCGCGTTCCGCCGCATCTCGGGCTGCAGGAGTAGGCCGCTGTGGCCAAGCGTTTAGCGCTCCTTTAGCCAGAGAACCAAAGCAACGCAAACTACGCCACATGAACCATCCGGCGAACGGTCGCGTGACGGCGGGCCGTATGACGCTGGCGCTGGCCCTCGCGAACCTGCGCTATTGGCTCACCGTCTCACGCCGCGTACGGCGCGAGTTGCAGCGCTGGCAGCGCCACGCGCACGCGATCCCCGATCGCCTGCTGCGCGCGCACGCCCTGGGCAAGCTCGCCGACGCCGGAGCCCACGCCCAGATCACGGCGACGTTGGCGACGCTCGCCCCGCTGCGCCGGCGCGCGCGCGTCGTCACGGCGATCGTCGCGTTCGAGGTGATCTACGACTATCTCGACGCGGTCAGCGAGCAGCCGGTCCCCGACCCACTGCGCAACGGCCGCCAGCTCTATCGAGCACTCGGCCTGGCGCTCGGAGGCGAGGACCCGCAGACGGACCCTTACCGCCACCATCCGCAGTGCGACGACGGCGGCTATCTCGACGCGCTTGTCGCGACCTGTCGAGCGGCGTTCCTGACGCTGCCGGCGGCGGCCGCCGTCGCACCCGTCGCATGGCGGACCGCCGCCTGCTGCGGTGAGGCGCAGACCCGCAGCCACGCGGTGGCCCGTGAGGGCACAGGACAGCTGATGCGCTGGGCGGCCCGCGTGGGATCCGGGTCCGGACTGACGGCGTCCGAGGTCGCCGCCGGCTTCGCCGCCTCGGTGCTGACGGTGCACGCGTTGATCGCGGCGGCAGCCGACGTGCGCACCACGCTGGAGGAGGCGAGACGCATCGCCGTCGCCTACCTGCCGGTGTGCGCGCTCACGACGCTGCTCGACAGCCTCGTGGACCGCACGCAGGACGCCGTCAGCGGCGACCACAGCTATCTCGGCTACTACGTCGATGACAGCGTCGCCGCCGAGCGTCTGTGCGTCGTGGCCGGGCGTGCGCTCGCCGGCGCCGGAGCGCTGCGTCACGCTGCGCACCATGCGATGGCGGTGTCGGGGACCGCTGCCTACTACCTCTCCACATGGCGGGCCGGCAGCGCCGAGACGCCGCTCGCCGCGCAGCGGGTGACACACGAGCTGCGGCCGGTGATCACGCCGATCCTGCTGCTGTTCCGCACCTGGCGACTGCAACGACAGCGGAGCGCCGACCGGCGCTCCGCTCGCGTGGCTGCTGCGCTTTACTGGAAGACTGCGGTCTGCGCCGGTTCTGCGGCGCTGAATCTACCTCTTATGAAGCCGCTGGCGGGGCATCTTTCCGAGTCTTCTTCTCTCTTTCTGAATCTAACGGATTCTAGAACCGATAGCGAACCCAATGAGTAAGAGAATCTGCCTTCTCTTTCTCTTGTTCTCGTGAGCGGCAGTAGCGCTGCGGGACTTTCGCCTCTGCCTCCATATAGGCAGGGTATTGTTTCCAATTCAATCCGGAAGCCAACCGGTCTTCCGCCACCGGATTCGACGAGGCTGACTAGCCCCCCGGTGATCGCTTCGGGTCTGATGCCGGCTATTCTCGCTTCGCCCAGGGTTTCTAGCAGGCTGTTGATCTGGATCGTCCACGGGACGTTTAGGATCGAGAGGATTTCGCCACCCGAGCACGGTCTCCATTCGATGCTCGTCACTAGCCCCGCGACTATGGGGAATTCCCCGGTGAACGGACCGGATCTCAGTTCGCCGTTGAGCGTGAGGTTGCACGAGACGATCAGAATGCCGCCCACGAAGCTGATTTCTCCCGTGGAGACTTGTCTTATCGTGCCCCCTCTTTCGATTATGAGCGATCTGTATGCCCCCGCGCTCGGCGCGATCGCGGCAAGCACGATAAGTGCCGCCACGACGACGACCAGCGGTTTCGCCTTACGCAACATGAATTACCCTCCATTCGTGCGTGATACGCAACGGACGCGAATACGTGCATCACCCCCCAGGCAGTCGTACGGGCATCAGGCAGCGCATCTCACGGTCTGGCTTGCTACAGCCCTCCCAGCGGGGAGAGCGCCTCACGTGGATTCTCGTGGCCCCTTCGTGCCCGTACCGATGGACAGCGAAGACGTTGGCATCATAGCACGAACCCTCACGAGATACAAGATATAGGACGACAAATACCACACAAGCCAGGGCGCTGATACACATTATTTTAGACTAATTTGGATCAACCGTTTGCTCTGGGCCTTGAAGACCTTGCGACGCCCGGCTTGCATAGAGAATCGAAGCTGTTTATAGTCGCAAGTGCGTGAAACTTGGTGTGTCGTGGGCCCGCGTCAGACGCTCCGAGCGCGTCGATGCCCGTGGTGCCCGCATCACACGGCTCGCGCTCGCGCTCTGCCTTGCCGGTCTGCTCGCGACCGCCTCCGCCGCCGCCGGCTCGAACGACGTTCCGCGCCCACCGGGCGCCGTCGACGGTCGCGGCTGGGAGCTCGTCAGCCAAGCTGACAAGAACAGCTACCAGGTGGCGCAGGCGCTGCCGATCTCGAGCGACGGCACGCGCGTTCTCTACCGGCTGTTCGCCGGGGGAGCGGCGGGCTCCACGTCGGGGCAGGGCGTGTTCGTGGCGACCCGCACCCCCACGGGATGGCGTTCGCACAACGCTCTCCCGCCGCGCGCGACGCTTCCCGCGAGCACCGTCAGCATCGGCGCCGCGACGCCCGACCTGACGAGCTGGATCGCATCGGCCTTCGAGGGCGTCGGCGTCATCCAGCAGGCACCGGACGTAAGCGTCATGCGACTGGACGACACTGGAGACCAGGAGCTGTTGCACACGTTCCCCGTGTTCATCGGGCTTGCGGGCGTGCCGGTGGTCACGTCGGGAGACCTGCGGCACGTGCTCGCGGCGATCCCACGCGGAGCGGACCCCTCGCTGCCGGGCTACGTCGCCGGCGCGATCGGGGCCGACAACACGAACGTCTTCGACCTCGGCACGAGCCCGCCGACGCTCGTGAGCGCGATGGGGCCCACCGGACTGCCGCCCGTCTGCGGTCTCAACGGGCGCGGCGGCACGATGGACTTCCCAGGCGGCGCGGTCAACGCGACCTCCGAGCACTGGATCTCCGACGACGGCGCGCGTGCCTTCTTCAGCACGAAGGGCGACGCGTGCTCCAATCCGCGGCAGCTGTACGTGCGCGACCTCGCCGCCGCCACGACGAGGCTCGTCTCCGGTCCGCCGCTTGCCGGCGACCCGGACAACGGCATCGACCGCTTCCTGCAGGCAACGCCGGACGGCTCGCTCGCCTTCTTCCGCAGCTCCACGAGCTACGACCCCTCAGACGACGCGGACGGGAGCAGCAGCGACCGCGACGTCTACCGCTGGACCGCGGCGACGGGCGCGCTGACGTGCGTCACGTGCGTCGTGCCGGGCGCCAACGTGCCGGGCGCCGCCGTCAACCAGCTCTCGAGCGCGGTCGTCGCCGCAGACGGCTCACGCGTCTACTTCCCCTCCCCCGCCCAGGCAGCCGGCGCACCGGCAGCGGGCACCGCGACGGTGCAGAACCTCTACGTCTGGCGGGCGGGCGACGGCAGCGTCCACTACGTCGGACCGATCACCGTCCTCGATCCGGGGGGGGACCCCGACGGCCTCGCGAACGTGCCCTACGTCGGCGGCCAGACGACGCCGGACGGCACGGTGCTGATCTTCCGCTCGAACACGCCCGGGCTCGACGCGCTCAGCGGCTCGCACAACGGCGGCCTGTATCAGTACTACCGCTACGACGACCGCGACCAGGACCTGTCGTGCCTCTCATGCCCGCATGGCGCGAGCGCGACGGCCAACGTCCCGGTCGACCTCACGGGCGGGTTCCCGCACCTCGCGGTCGCGCCGGACGTGCGCTCGTTGACCGACGACGGCAGCATGGTCTTCTTCGCGACGCGCGACACGCTCTCCGTCGACGACGTGAACCGGACGTGGGACATCTATGAGTGGCACGACGGCGTCGAGCAGCTGATCACGAACGGCGTCACGCGCTATCCGGGGACGCTGCGTCCGTATCCGACCGGAGTCTCGGCGGACGGACAGGACTTCCTCTTCCAGGATCCCGCCCAGCTGACGTGGGAGGCGCAGGACAGCTCCTACCAGCTCTACGACGCCCGGATCGGCGGCGGCTTCGCCCAGCCGACACCGCAACCGGGGTGCGACGGCGATCAATGCCAGGGACCGGCGTCGAGCCCTGCGCTGTCCGACCCCGGCAGCGCATCTTTGCGCGGCGCGCACGACCTCGCGCCGCCGGCGCGCTTCAGCGTCGGGCGCCCGACCGCCGCCCAGCGGGCCCGCCTTGCGCGCACCGGGCGCCTGCGACTCTCGCTGCGCGTCAGCCGGCCCGGCCGCATCTCGGCCTTCGCGCAGACGCTCCTCGGCGGCCGGATCCGCAGCGTCGGGCACGCCTCCGTCGTCATGCGCGCGGCCGGCCGCACGACGTTGACGCTCCGGCTCACGCACGCAGCACGGGCGCGCCTGGCGGCAAGCGGTCGGCTGCGGCTCGTGGTCGCGATCCGCTTCTCGCGGGCGCCGACGAGCAGGCGCCTCGTGCTCGTGCTGAGGACGGGGAGCCATGCGCACGGCCGCTGAGCGACGCCTGCGCGCGCTCCTCGCGGCGGCGTGCCTGGTGGCGCCGCTGCTCGCGGCCGCCCCCGCGGCCGCGGACGTGCAGTGGCACGTGACCTCGGTGCACGGCCCGCAGAACATGCCACCCGGAGGCAGAGGTCAGTACGTGATCGCCCCGTTCAACGAGGGCGACGCGGACACGGACGGCAGCGCGTATCAGCTCGTCGACACGCTGCCGCCGGGAGTCACCGCGACGGCCGCGTTCGGGCAGGACTGGTCGTGCGACGGCGTCGGCACCGGAACGGTGACCTGCACGGGCACCGACGGGGTGCCCGCACCGGGCGCCGACTCGGAACTGCGCGGCGCGGCGTGGCCCGTGCAGATCACGGTCGACGTGCCGGACGGCAGCGAGGGAACGACCGGCGAGAACGTCGCCGTCATCTCCGGCGGAAGCCCCGGTGCGACACCCGGCTCGACGACCGACACGACGACGTTCAGCTCCGCGCTGCCGACGGGGACGACGCCCACGGGCTTCGGCTTCGCGCCGGGCAGCGTGATGGCGGACGCCTACGACGCCGCCGCTCCGGCCGGCGTGCCCGCACGTCAGGCCGGCTCGCACCCGTTCGAGGCGCGCGTCGACTTCCGTCTGGGCCTCGGGCTGCGCGAGGATCCCGACGACGTCACGTTCGGCGACCTCTTCTACACCGAGCCGGCCGAGCACCTGCGCACGTTCGAGGCGCGACTGCCCGCGGGCCTGATCGGCGACCCGCAGGCGATCCCGAGCTGCCCGGCGATCCAGCTGAACGTCGGCGGCCCGAGCAGCAAAGGGAGCTGTCCGGCGAACACGCAGGTCGGCACGCTCGACCTGTCGCTCCAGCTCGGCAAGCTGCTCGGCGTGACCAACGGGTCGACGGACGTGCCGATTTACAGCATCACGCCGCCGAAGGGCGCGGCTGCGGCGTTCGGCTTCTCGCTGATCGGCAACCCGGTCGTGATCGTCGCCTCCGTCGACCCCTCCGACCGCTACGCCGTGATCGCGCGGATCGAGGGCGTGCCGGAGCTCGTGCTGCTGCGCGGCGCCGAGCTGACGCTGTGGGGCGTCCCGGCCGACCACGCGCACGACCGACTGCGGATGGACCCCGTCAGTGGAGCGATGGGCGTTGCGTTCGACGGCGCCCCGATCCGGCCGTTCCTGACGCTGCCCTCGCAGTGCGACGCCGGTGGGACGATCGAACTGCGGGTGGACTCGTGGCTGCATCCGAACGTGTTCGCCGGATGGATCCAGGCGACGCCGGGCGATCCCGCGACGGCGATGACCGGCTGCGGGGACCCACGCTTCCGCTTCCAGCCGTCGCTCGACGTGCAGCCGGACGCCCGCACGCCGAGCACGCCGACGGGCCTCGACGTCGACCTGACGGTGCCGCAGAAGGACGACACGGTCCCGAGCGCGAGCCTGCTCTACGCGGCCTCCGGCGACGACCGCGCGATCGCGACGCCGCCGCTGCGCGACGCGCGTGTGACGCTGCCGGCCGGGATGACGATCTCGCCCTCGGCGGCGGGCGGGCTGCTCGCCTGCTCCCCGTTGCAGATCGGGCTCGGGAGCGAGGCGCCGCCCGCGTGCCCGGACGCGTCGAAGATCGGGACGGCGAGCGTCGTGACGCCGCTGCTGGCGGATCCGCTGTCGGGCTCGGTGTATCTCGCCGCTCAGAACGAGAACCCGTTCGGCTCGCTGCTGGCGATCTACCTCGTCGTGACGGGCCCGGGGGTGGTCGTGAAGCTGCCGGGCAAGGTCGTCGCCGACCCGGTGACGGGGCAGCTGACGGCGACGTTCGACGACGACCCGCAGCTGCCGGTCTCGCGACTGCACCTGCACCTGAAAGGCGGCGCACGGGCACCGCTGGTGACGCCGGCGACGTGCGGCGTGCAGACGACGACGGCGACGCTGACCCCGTGGAACGCCTCGCTGCCGGCGGTGCAGACGTCGGACTCGTTCACGATCAGCGGCGACGGGCATGGTGCGCCGTGCGGCCCGCGCGGCTTCTCCCCCGGCTTCGTCGCCGGGACGACGAACCCCGTCGCGGGGCACGACTCGCCGGTGGTGGTGCGCGTGAGCCGCGGCGACCGCGACGAGCAGCTCAGCCGCGTGGACGTCACGCTGCCGCGCGGCCTGCTCGGGCGGCTCGCACGCGTGGACCTGTGTCCGGCGGCGGCGGCCGCGGCGGGGCGCTGCGGAGCGGGCGCGCGGATCGGGACGGCCGTGGTCGCTGCGGGCCCGGGGCCGGATCCGTTCTTCATCAGCGACGGCCGCGTGTACCTGACGGGCCGCTACAGGGGCGCGCCGTTCGGACTGGCGATCGTCGTGCACGCGGTGGCGGGGCCGTTCGACCTCGGCAATGTGATCGTGCGCGCGCAGGTCCGGGTCGACCGCCGCACGGCGGTGCTGCGGGTCGTGACGGATCCGCTGCCGACGATCCTCGACGGGATCCCGCTGCAGGTGCGGATCGCGCAGGTGACGGTCGACCGGCCGGGATTCACGTTCAACCCGACGAACTGCCGCGCGCTGCGCTCGCGCGCGCGGATCACGTCGACAAGCGGGACGCTCGCGACGCCGACGAGCCGCTTCCAGGTCGGCGACTGCGGGGCGCTGCCGTTCCATCCGCGGCTGACGGTGACGGTCGGGCGCCGCGGCCACACGGCGCACGGGACCTCGACGCCGCTGACGGCGACGGTGAGCATGGGGCGCGGCCAGGCGAACCTGGCGGGGGTGGCGGTCGACTTGCCGACGACGCTGTCCGCGCTGCTGACGGTCGCCAACGACGCCTGCACGCGTGCGCAATACGACGCGGGCGACTGCGCGAAGGCGCGCCTCGGGCACGCGATCGCACGGACACCGCTGCTGCGCGCGCCGCTGGAGGGCGACGCCTTCTTCGTCCAGGACCCCACCAAGCCGGCCGGCGCCCTGCCGAACCTGATCGTCGCACTGCGCGGCCAGGTCGCGTTCGACCTCGTCGGCACGATCAGGATCCTCAACGGCTCCGGCCTCGGTGCGCGCTTCAACGCCCCCGACGTCCCGATCCGCTCGTTCACGCTGCGGCTCTTCGACGGCCCGCGCGCGACGCTCGCCGCCGCCACGAACCTCTGCTCAGCGCACAGCCGGCGCGCGCGGATGCACGTGGTGATGCGCGCGCAGAACGGGCGCGAGGTGGACCGGATGCAGCGGCTGGCGGTGCGGGGGTGCGGGAGGTGATCTGATCGGCAGATCGGCGCCGTGACGGGGCGGACCGCTCGTAACCGAGTTTTGGCCACGAAATGGCCACGACGCTGCACTCCGGCCCTTCAAGCCGGCGCCCGCCTTCGAGAAGTCCCGGCGCGTAGAGCCGACGCGGGGACTCGAACCCCGGACCCCCTCCTTACCATGGAGGTGCTCTACCAGCTGAGCTACGTCGGCGCGGAGGGGCATTGTAGGCGCTTCTGCTGTGGCGGGGTGAGGCGCTTGCGTTCCCGGGGTGCGGCGACCGGCCCTGAGCCAGGTTCTGGGTACGGCGGTTGTCGTCCGACAACGCAGCGACGCGCCTGGTCCATGAGACCCGCCTGTGGATCGACCGAGCGCACGGAGAGCGTCGTACAGACGACCGGCAGATGACGGCAGTCCTTCGCCCGGCGTGGTTCGCTCGCGACCCGGCTCCGTAGTGCCCGCTATCGGACACGCCGCTACAGCAAGCTGTCAGAACGCCGCCTTCCTCGATCGCACTCCTCGATAAATCGGGAATCGCTGCACGCCCGGAATTCGAACGCATCCGGCCATCGCTCGCGAGATCCATGCCGCAGGTGTCGCTGGTTTGGACTCCGACATCCCCGCTGGACCGTGCACCGTATTTTGGTAGCGTCTCCCTGCGGATTACGGGATAAAGTTTCGCCTGGACAGGGGAGCTGTCGCGGCACGATCGGCAACGGCGAGTCGGTGCCTATGCGTATTCCGAATTACACTGTTGGTAAACCCAAGCGGGAGGTTCATACATGCGCCACGATAGAGCCCCTCTGACGGCATCGTTGGCGCAGTCATTAGCTTGAGTCAGACAGATCACTACACTGCCTAATTAGGCAAAAAGGGGTTTGACGTGTTTAGAGTGGTAACGATGCGCAGGGCGCGCACCTCGGGCAAGGATCTGATGATGGGGGTCGCACTGGTGGCTGCAATTCTCGCCGCGCCGCCCTCAGATGCGTTGGCAACGAGTTGGGTAGCACACTCGCTGACCTTCCCGTCTGGGGTGACGCAAGAGGCGCTTTACGGTGTCGGCTGTTCATCCTCCACCACATGTACCGCTGTGGGTCAGGACTACAACGGCACCTGGGGCGCCCATGCCGAGTCGGGGTCGGGGTCGGGGTGGGCATTCCAGACCGGTGTCACGCGCAACCCCGGCCCGAAAAACGGCAGACTGTCTGGCTCGTCCTGCCCGTCAACCACTTGGTGCATGACGGTCGGCTCCTACGGCAACTCGAGCGGCACGCCCGCGATCATGGCACAGGTCAAAAACGGGTCGACTTGGACGCTTTACAACATCGGGATCCCCTTGGGTGCGAGCCAGGCGGAGCTCAACGCCGTCTCGTGCACGTCGTCGTCCTTCTGCATGGCCGTCGGCTACAAGATGGTGTCCGGCGACGACAAGCCGTTCGCGATGGTCTTCAACGGCTCGACCTGGACCGATTCCAGCGCTACCACCGCGACCAATGCCACGCTGAAGGGCGTCTCGTGCCCGACGAGCACCTACTGCGTGGCCGTCGGGTCGACCGGCGGTGCCGCCCTGGCCGAGGTCTGGAACAGAGGCGCGTGGTCGACGACCTCGGCCGTGGTGCTGCCGACCGGTGGCTCCAACTACTTGCTCAACAGCATCAGTTGCGTCTCCTCCACCTGGTGTCTGACCGTCGGCACATATACCACCGGCAGCGGCAACCGGGCAATCGCGTCCCGCTGGGACGGCGCGCTGTGGCATGCCGTGGCGAACCTCACCTGGGCCGTCGGCACGAGCCCCATCGCCTACGGTGTCTCCTGCGTCTCGACGACGCAGTGCTTCGCGGTGGGCACATCCTCCGGTCAGCCTTTCGCCGACGTCTACGACGGCGTGACCCCTTGGTCCACGATGCCGCTCAGCGTGCCACTGGGCGCCACCGGTGGCGAGCTGCGTGGCATCTCCTGCGTCTCGTCGGTCCGCTGCGAGGCGTCGGGCTGGTCGTACTTCGGCGGCACGCCGACAGGCCTGATCGAGACCTACTCGTAGTCACACCGGCGCTGCCGGGACATCTGATCGGACTTAACGCAGCGAAGGGTTTTGGCCACGGAGACCATCTCGTGGCCAAAACCCACAGGAATCCACAGGGTATCCACGGGTATCCGGCGCAACCATCAGCGATCGACGCTCGCGCCGCCTGCAAGCCGCTCCGCCTCCTGCCATAGCGCCGAGCCGTCAGCGCTGGTCGGACGTTCACCCCCGCACTTAAGCCACAGGCACGGTCGCCGACCCCACGACCCCGTCGTCATGCAGCCGCCCGATCTCGGCTGAGCTGAGGCCGAGCAGCTCGGCGAGGATCTCCTCGGTGTGCTCGCCGAGGAGCGGAGCGCGGCGGACGGGGACGCGTGGGACGGCAGAGAAGTCGAGCGGGGAGGCCGGCATCAGGTAGCGCCCGGCGCCGGGCTGGTCGATCTCGGCGAACATCGGGTTGGCGGTCGAGGCGCGGGGGTCTTCCTCGACGAGCTGGCGGAACGTCTGGTAGGGACCCCACGAGATGCCGGTGCCGGCGAACAGGTCGCGGATCGTCGCGAGGTCGCGGGTGGCGAACCAGGGGCGCAGCAGCGCGGCGAGCAGATCGCGCGCCTCGTAGCGGCCGCTCTCGGTGTCGAGATCGTGCCCGGTCACGCGCTCGAGCTGCTTGCACGCCTCGCCGATCGCGGTCGTGTCGCGCAGCGCGTGCCACTGGCGCGGCGTGAGCGCGACGACCATCACGCGCCGCCCGTCGCGCGTCTCGAAGTCGTGTCCGAACGCGCCGTAGAGGTAGTTGCCGTCCTTGGCCTGATCGCGGGCGCCGAGCTGCGCCTCGGCGATGCGGCCGAGATTGCCGACCATCGCGAACGCGACGTCGGAGAGCGAGAGCCGCACGAGCGTCCCCTCCCCGGTGCGCGTGCGGTGCCGCTCGGCGGCGAGCAGCCCCGTCGCCGCGAGCGTCCCCATCGCCACGTCCCACGCGGGCAGGACGCTGTTGAGCGGGCCGGCGAGGTCTCGCGGCCCGGTCGCCCACGGGAACCCGGTCGCCGGGTTCACGGTGTAGTCGACCTCGCTCGTGCCATCCGGGTTGCCCGTCAGCGCGACCATCACGAGATCCTCGCGCTGTGCGCGCAGGCGCTCGTAGGCGAGCCAGCCGCGCGCCGGGAAGTTCGTCAGGAACAACCCGCCCTGCTCGCCCGGCGCCGTCACGAGCGCACGTGCCAGCTCGCGGCCCCGCTCGCTGCGCAGATCGAGCTGGATCGAGCGCTTGCCCTTGTTCATGCCCGCCCAGAAGAGGCTCTGGCCATCGGCCGCCAGCGGCCAGCGGCCATGGTCGAGCCCGCCGCCCACCTGGTCGAAGCGGATCACGTCGGCGCCGAGCTGCGCGAGCGTCATCCCGCCGAGCGGCGCCGCGACGAACGCCGAGCCCTCCACGACCCGCAGACCGGCGAGGATGCCGGCGCTCATGCCATCACCGCCGCGAAGCGCCAGTCGAGCACCTCGTCGGTCGCGTCGCCGGCCAGGTCCGCGCGCCGGGCGCGCACGCGCGAGCGCAGGTGCACGAGCGCGCCGTCCGACGCCTCCCCCCCCGGCAGCGGCTCGATCCGCTCCAGCTCGAGCCGGCTCGTCAGCGTGTCGCCCTCGAAGACCGGCGCGAGGTGATCGCAGCCGTGCCAGGCGAGGATCGCGACGAGGTTCGGCAGCGCCCGTGTCGCCTGGGCGGCCGCGAGCCCGATCGTGTGGCCGCCGTAGACCAGACGCCGACCGGAGGCCGTGCTCGCGGCGTCGTGATGGGCGGCGGCGACGTTGAGCGACAGCCTTGCCAGCTCCGGCGCGCTGCTGACGACGTCGCCGTCGCCGATCGTCCAGACGGTCCCCGTTGCCAGCTCGGCGGCGTGACCGCCGGGAACCGCCGCACGGAAGGCGTCGAGCCGCCAGTCCGCGACGGCGCCGGCGAGCGCGGCGGCGTCGAGCTCCCCGGCGCCGACCGCGTCGAGCTCGTCGGCACGCCCGGTACGCGCATCGGGGTCGCGCAGCGGCAGCAGCGCGCAGCGATGGAAGTCGAGCACCGCCCGCTCCTGCTGGTCGACCGTGCGGATGCGCAGGGCGGCGAGCCCTGTCGCCGCCCGGCCCGGCTTCGCGCTCGTCTGACGCAGCGCGACGACCTCGGTGCTCGTGCGCAACGTGTCGCCGATCACCGGCAGCCGCCGGAACGCGAGGCCGCGATAGAAGAGGTTCGCGATCACGCGCTGCGTCAGCAGCGTCGACTGTCCGATCGCAACGTCGCATACCAGCTGCGGATGCACGAGCGGCGCCGCAGCGCCGGTGACCTCGCGCGCCAGCCCGGCCTCGAGCGCGAGCCGCAGACGACCGCCGAGGATCGCCTGGTGCGCCGCCGCATGGCCCTCGGTCAGCGTCAGCCCCGGCGCGGCGTCGGCGCGCAGCCCGACGTGGAGATCCTCGAAGAACGGGCCGGCGACGTCGTGCTCGGAACGCGTCACGACCGTCTCGACGGCGCTCATGCGCCGTCGGGCTCGAGACCGGCCCGGATCAGCGTCCTGACCGCCCCACGCCGCAGCGGCTCGTCGAGCATCCGGCCGTCGAGCGCCACCGCGCCCTGACCGCCGTCGCGCTCGGCCTGCGCGAGCGCGACCAGCACGCGGCGCGCCTCGGCGACCTCCGCCTCGCTCGGCGCGAACGCGACGTTGAGCGGCGCGACCTGCGCGGGGTGGATCGCCCACTTGCCGTCGAAGCCCGCGTCGCGCGCGCGGGCGACGGCCGCGTCGAAGCCCGCGTCGGGCTTCAGGCCGAGGTACGGACCGTCGATCGCCTGCAGCCCCTGCGCCCGCGCAGCGAGCAACACGAGCTCGCGGAGCGGATCCCACGCCGCGAGGTCGGCGGCGCCCGCGGGCGTGCGGCCAAGCGAGGCGGCGAGATCCGCGTAGCCCACGATCAGCGCCTCCAGCCGTGCCGAGGCGGCGGCGATCTCCTGCGCGCGCGCCACGCCGGCGGCCGTCTCGATCAGCGCCTGCACGCACAGCGGCTCACGCGGCGCGGCCCCGGCCTCGACCCCGTCGAGCAGGCGCTCCACGAACGCGAGATCGCCGGCGCTCTCCACCTTCGGCACCACGATCGAGCGCAACGGGGTTGCGGCGCCCGCGAGCGCCGCGAGGTCCTCGTGGCACCACGGCGTGCGCGGCGGGTTGACGCGCACGCTCACCACCACGCCCGACCAGTCCTGCGCGGCCAACGCGTCGAGGACCGCCGCACGCGCACGCGCCTTCGCGGCCGGCACGACGGCGTCCTCGAGGTCGATCACGATCTCGTCCGCACCGAGCGCGGCCGCCTTCGCGAGCTTCTCCGGCGCAGAGCCGGGCACGACCAGGCAGGAGCGGCGGCGGGTTGCGTGCGATGCGTCGAGCGAATCGGCCACGCATCGACCCTAGATCCGCCCGTGCACCTGGCAAGGCGCCTCGCCCGCCAGACCCCCCGAACGGGTTAGCGGCGCTGGATGAAGCGCGCGGTCGGGGGCGTGTGCGTCAGGCGCAGCGGTGTCCGGAAGCCCTGCTCATGCCGAGAGCACGGCGGCGACGGTGAAGCACGCTGTCGCTGTGGCGGTGACGAGCACCGGCCCGTAGAACCAGTAGCGGAGCGAGATCACGAAGTAGGCGGCCGGGAAGGCGATCGTGAGCGGCCGCAGGGCGTCGATGCGCTTGACCAGCTCGAAGTCCTGCGTGGCGATCAGCAGGCAGAGCAACCCGAACGTGAAGACGCCGAGGCCGTGGCTGATGTTGATGCCGAGCCACATCCTCCACATCGACGGTCTCGCACCGCTGCCGCCGACCATCCGCACCAGCCGGACACCGGTGCCTTCCACGACGGGCTTGGCCGAGCCGTCGATCGGCGCGAAGAAGGTGGGGCGAACGGTGTCGATCAGCGCTCCCAGCGCATGCAGGCCGCCGGCGAGGATGAGCGGGATCGTGCCCGCGATAAACCACGTCTGCGCGGCGCCCGCGTTCACGGCCGACGCCCGGAGTCGCAATCAGAGAAGGGAGAGCGCGTCCTCATTCCGCATCACTATACGGTACCGTATGGAAGAGCGCGCCATCAGCTGAAGCGGCGCCCCATTCGCCGCGCAACGCGGCAGAGGAACGACCATGACCCTTCCCCGCACGCCTCGCAGCAGCTGGATCGACGAGGGGCTGCGGGCGCTCGCCGCCGGCGGCCCGGATGCCGTCCGCATCGAGCCGCTGGCGCGGGCGCTCGGCGTCACCAAAGGCGGCTTCTACTGGCACTTCGACGGCCGGCGCGCGCTGCTGGACGAGCTGCTCGACACGTGGGAGCGCGTGAGCGTCGACGAGGTGATGGAGCGCGTCGAGGGCGAGGGCGGCGACGCCAGGGCGAAGCTGCGGCGGCTCTCCGCGATCGCCGCCTCGGCCGACGAGGTGCTGCGGATCGACCCGTTGAAGATCGACCTCGCCATCCGCGACTGGGCCCGGCGCGATCAGGTGGTCGCCCGCCGCCTCCGGCGCGTCGACAACCGGCGAATGGACTACATGCGCTCGCTGTTCGGCGCCTTCTGCCCGGAGAACGACGTCGAGGCCCGCTGCATGCTCGCCTTCTCGCTCTGGATCGGCAACCACTTCATCGCCGCCGACCACCCCGGGCGCAGCCGCGCGGCGGTGATGGAGCTGGCCTTCGGGCGACTCATGGCCGAGCCACGTCCTGCGCCACCGCCACCGTGAGGACGCGTCGATCGCCTACGCGGCCGTCCGCCATCGACTGGTCCGCGACGCGATCCACGGCCGCATCGCCCGATCGGGATGAGTCGAGACACCACGCGCGGTCGTACGATCACGTCCATGGTCGACGGCTTCACCCCCTGACCGTGGCCAGCGGCGATACACCCGCGGGCGTCACGCCGAGCGCGAGCGCCGAACCGGCGGTCGGGTCGCTCATGCCCCGCGCGCATCATCTGATGATGTTGGAGTTCGGGGATCGCAGGGACTTCGACGATCCGCGGCTGGAGTGGCGCCGGCTGTTCTCCGAGCTGTTGGGCACGTTCATGCTCGTGCTGGTCGCCGCGGGTGGCGGCATCCTGCACGGCAAGGGCCAGATCAGCCTTGCCTCCGCCGTGGTCGCGCCGGGGCTGATGGTCATGGCGATCATCCTGTTCATGGGCGCGGTGTCCGGCGCGCACCTGAACCCGGCGGTCTCGCTCGCGTTCGCGCTGCGTGGAGACTTCCCCTGGAAGCGTGTTCCGGGCTACGTCGTCATCCAGCTGGTCGGCGCCACGTTGGCGTGCCTGTTCCTGCTCGCGGTGTTCGGCAACGTCCAGCACCTCGGCGCGACGGTGCCCGGCCCGGGATATGCGAACTGGCAGGCGCTGCTCATGGAGATCGCGCTCACGGCGGTGCTGGTGAGCGTGATCTTGGGCACCGCCTCGGCTGCCCAGAACGTCGGGGCGATCGCCGCCCTGGGCGTTGGCGGGTACATCGCGCTCGCGGGCCTGTGGTCGGCACCGGTGAGCGGCACGTCGATGAACCCGGCGCGGTCGTTCGGCCCGGCGCTGGTGAGCGGTGACTTCTCGAGCTACTGGGTGTATGTCGCGGGCCCGATCGCCGGGGCGCTGATAGCGGTCGGCTGCGCGTTCGTCCTGCGAGGCAAGGGCGGCGACGCGATCGCCTACGCCGCGGGCTCCGGAGTCCTCGACGAAGGACGCCTCGCCGCCAAGCAACGGCTCTCACAGGCCATCGATCGAGGAGACGCCGTACCACCCGGCATCCCCGGGGCCGATCCGCCGCGCTCGGACGCTGCGCCCAGCTGACCGAGGAGCTGTGCGCGCGAAGCCGAGCGATGCCGCTCAGCGCAGCGCGGGCAGGACGTGCTCGCCGTAGGTGCCGATCGCGGCGAGCGGATCGGTGCCTGAATTGTTGGTGAGCACGACGGTCGTGGCGCCGAGGTCGATCACGTCGCGGATTCGCTCGACGTGAACCTGCGGGTCGGCGCCGATGATCATCGCCTCGCGCAAATCCTCGTCGGAGGTCTGGCGCTCGCCCTCGGCGTACATCGCCGCCGGGTCGTGCCAGTCGTCGGTGTAGAACTCGGCCGGCTGCGATCCCTTCCACGGGCGCGCGCCCTCCAGCGCCGCGTCGTCGTCGGGAGCCCACGAGAACGCCGCCTGCAGGACGATCTCGCCCGGCTCGTGGCCGGCGTCCCCGGCCGCGGCGCGATAGGCCTCGATCACGCCCGGCGCCTGCTCGGGGTCCGCGAGCGTCCACAGGCCGTCGCCCCAGCGCCCGGCGACCGCAGCCGCCTTGGGTCCGAACGCCGAGACGTAGATCGGCGGCCGCCGCAAGGGGCGGCTGTGCAGGAACGCGCCAGCGGTCGAGAAGTGCGTGCCGCGCGTGCTCACGCGCTGCCCGGCGAACAGGCGGTGGATCAGCGACAGCGCCTCCTCCAACCGTTCGATCTGCTCGCCGACGGGCGGCCACGGCGCGCCCAGCGGCGACTCGTTGAGCGACTCGCCCGAGCCGATGCCGAGGAACGGGCGGCCGGGGAACATCAGCTCCAACGTCGCCCACGCCTGCGCGATCAGCACCGGATGATGGCGCGGCCCCGGCGGCGTGACCGCCGTTCCGAACGGCAGGCCCGTCGCCTGCCCGACCGCGCCGAGCCACACCCACGCGTGGCCGGACTCGCCCGGCTCCCACCACGGCTGCAGGTGGTCGCTGCATGCGATCCCGTCGAACCCGGCCCGCTCGGCTGCGACCGCATGGGCCAGCAGCGCGTCGGGCGGGAACTGCTCATGCGAGGCGCAGTAGAAGAGGCGCGTCGGTGCCATCAGCGCGAGACGGTGGAGACCGGCTTTCGCATCAGCCCCGGGGCTGCCCGCGAGCCGCGTTCGTCAAACAGCGGGTGCACGAGGCATGCCGGCGTGCGTCCCTGATCGATCTCCTACGTCGTCTCGGGGCCGCGCGGATCCGGCGAGGGCACGTCCGGCGGCTCGGGATCGGGCTCGTGCGGTGGCTCCGGGTCGGGCAGCTCTGGGCCGAGCGGCGCCTCGGAGGGCTGCTCGGGCGGAACGGGGTCCGGCACCGTCGGGCCGGGCTCTGGCGGCGCCGGCTGCTCCGGCGGCGCGGGATCGGGCACCTCGAGGACCGCGCCGGGCATCGTCGGGTCTTCAATCGCCTGGGTCATCTCAGGCCTCCTTCCTGGGAGCCTCACTTCCCGCTCGACCGCGCTCCTACTCGGTTTTTCGCGCATGAGACGCGCCGCGCCGACCGTTTTCGCGGCCCGCGGCTCGGGAACGCTGGCCAAGGATTGAGTGTGAGCGCCGTAGAGATCGACTGGAGCAGCGCGCAGGTCCGCAGCGGCAAGCTGAACGTGAAGTTCGCCGCCGAGCCGTCGAGCGCATGGCGCAAGCGCTTCGAGCTGCTGGCACGGCGCCTCGAGCGTCCGGGCGAGTCGTGGGGCGAGATCACCGTCAAGAAGACGCGCATCCGCGTCCGCGAGGTCAGCGAGGGCGCGGAGAGCGACGTCCACCATTTCCTCGAGAGCGTGCTGCTCGAGACCAACGCCGCCGAGCAGCAGGATCCCGTCACGACCGACGGCGAGCAGGACGGCCTCGACGCCGTCGACCGTCGCATGACCGACGCGTTCCGGCGCTTCCAGGGCGACGACGGCGACCGCTCGACCGCGAGCAGCGACCCGGCGTGAAGCGCGACACGTGCGGCGCTCAGGAGCTCGACCTCGCCGCGGCAAGGGCGGCGAGGTCTGCTTGCAGCGCCCGCTCCTGCGCGACGACGCGCTCGCGCGCCCGGGCGTAGGCCGTGCGGCGCGTGGCGCGCGCCGCCGTCGCGAGCGCGGCGTAGGCCCGACCGGTCTCCTTCAGCTGATTGACGAGGCGCGGCAGGTCGCCGGGCGCGCCAACCGTCCCCAGCCTCCCCGCGCCTGCGGCGGCGCGCGCGTACGCGGCGGCCAGGCCGTCCGCCGTCGCGGCCTGTCGCCGCCCCGTCGCTGCGGCCGCCAGTGCGCGGCGCTCGCTTGCGCGCGTCCGGTCGAGGTCCGCCACGATGCGCGCAAGCTCGCGCCGTGCCACGACGTCGCCACCGAGCGCAGCAGCCCGACCGGCGGGGAGGCGCAACGTCGTGAGCGCGGCGGAGCACCCCGCGCGCACGGAGGCGGGCGCGGCGGACGGCCCGAGGCAGGCCGCGACGATCGGGCGGCCGTCGCCGTCCTCGAGCACGTACACGTCGGCGACGCGTTCGGCGCCCACCGCGACATCCCGGTAGCGCCATGCGTCGTAGTCGCCCAAGCGCACGGCCTCGGGCACGGCGTCCACGAGCTGTGCGAGCAGCGGCGCGGCCGCGCGCGTGACCACGAGCGCCGTCGCGCCCGACCGCCCGGGCGGGTGGGCGACGAGCGCCGGCGCGCCGATCGCCGACGGGCCGGCGCCGGCTCCGGCGCGCAGCCAGCCGCGCGGCGCCTCGACGCTGAGGCCGGCGCCGGCGAGCGTCACCGCCGCCGGTGGGTCGGACGCCGTGGTCGCCGACCCGGCGACGGTGCCGATCGCCGCCGCGACGAGCAGCACGGCGGCCGGGATCGCGATGGGGATGGGGCGACGCCCCGGCCTCGTCCGCCGGCGCCCGCCCGCCGCACGGGCGCGTCGCGTACGGGTCGCGCGCGGCGCGCTCACGTCGCTGTGCGACGGGTGAACCCCGATCGCGTCGCCGAGCGCCTGGACGAGCGCCGCCGGAGTCCCGTAGCGCTCGGACGGGCGTTGGGCGAGGCCGCCGCGCAGCACCTGCTCGAGCCGCGCGCTCGGGGTCGTCGGCGCAGGACTCGCACCGCCCGGCGGCCGGTGGATCGCGGCGGCGACGATCGACGCCAGCGCGTAGGTCATGCTCTCCGCGGTCGGGCTGGCGGCACCCCGGAGCGCGGCCCGGACGCCACGCCGTCGGTCGGCGATCGCGGCAGCACGCTCGGGGGCGAGGTGGGCGCGGTCGACGCACGCGTGTGCGAGCGGACCGCCCGGCAGCCCGACGTCCGCGAGCAGCCGGGCCCGCTCGCCGACGAGCACGACGTCCGCGGGGCTGACGTCGACGGGAGGCACGCCGGCGCGTTCGAGCGCGGCGAGCGCGGCCGCGACGTCCGCGCACACCGCGACCGCCGCCTCGGGCGCCATCGGCGCGCGGGCGATCCGTCGTGCCAGCGGCTCGGCGTCCGCGCAGTCAAAGCTCAGGTGCGGCCAGACGTCGAGCGCGATCTCCTCGATCGGGACCAGCCGCGGGTCGACGACGTAGGCACGCTGAGAGGCCGCCAGGTCGAGCGCGTGCCACTGCTCCGCCGTCGGCAGCGCCGGGTAGAGCCGCAGCAGCGTCTCGCCGCCGTCGTCGTCCTCTGCGAGCCACAGGCCCGTGTCGCCGCGCGTTGCCAGCAGCTCGTGCAGCCGGCGCGCGCCGAAGCGATGGCGGGTCGCCTCGAACTCGCTGCCGGACGGGTGGCTGTTCGCGCCATCCGGCACGTTCAGCCCGAGTCGTCGAAGGTGAGGGGCTTCTTCGCGGGCGGCTTCGGCTTGGGCGCCGGCGCCGGCGTCGGGGCGGGCGGGGGCGTCGCGGCGGGCGGGGGCGTCGCGGCGGGGACGACGGACGGTGAGCTCTCGATGACCGGCGCGGGCTCGGCGGGCGTCGGCCGCGGTGGCGGCACGATCAGCGCCGGCAGCGGGCTGACGCGGTGGAGCGCGCCGATCGGCTCGTCCTCGAGCCGGATCGCCGTCGGCGACGCGGGCGCCGGCGTGGGGTCGGCCGGCCCGTCGTGGGCGAGCGCATACGCGCCGCCGAACACGGCGCCGGCGAGCACGGCGCACGTCGCGATCGCCGCCAGGCTCAGACGCTCGGGCATCGGCTTCCGCGGGTCGCCCCCGGCACGAGGCATTGGTCGACACGCCGAGGCGCCTTGCCGCGCACGATCGTGAAGCGCGTGTACTTGCCGATCCGATCGGCGCGCCAGACCCGCACCACGATCACGGTGCCGCTGCGATACACGTGCGCGAGGCGACTGAAGTCGATCGCGTCGCTCTTGCCCATCGTCGCGGCAGCGCGCAGGACGCGGCATCGCCGCGACGACCGTCTCTTCCTGCTGCAGGCCGGGCTGACGCTGACCCGCACGAGCGCGCCGCGCGGAGCACGCACCGAGAGCAGCCTGATGCGCGCTCCGGTCGGGGTCAGCGTGCCCGCGATCCGCACCAGCGGGAACGGGCTCAGCAGTCGTGGACCGGAGGGCGGGGGCGTCACCGGGGGAACCACAGGCGTGGGATCCGGCTTCGGGCTCCCGGGCACGTGTGAAGCGGTGTCGACCGTGAACGCGCGCGTGCGCAGCGTCTGGTTGCCCGCGTCGTCGGTCGCGCGCACGCGGAAGACGTACGCGCCGTCGGCCAGCGGCGCGACCGCGGCGTCCGTCGTCGCGCTCGCGCACGGGCCGTACGCCGGCGTCCCGCGGTCGATCGAGCACTGCACCGTCGCCCCAGCCTCCGCCGAGAAGCCGAACAGCGGCGTGCTGTCGCTCGTCGTCCCGGACGGGCCGAAGCCGATCGACAGCGACGGCGGCGTCGTGTCGATCGTGAACGTGCGCGAGACGACCGCGTGATTCCCGCCGCTGTCGGTCGCCCGCACGCGGAAGACGTGCGTCCCCTCGGGCAGCGGCGTGCCGAGGGCGTGCGTGGTCGCGCTGGTGCACGGCCCGTACGGCGGCGCCGCTTGGTCGATCGAGCACTCGACCGTCGCTCCGGCCTCGGCCGTGAACTGGAACGACGGCGTGGTGTCGTTCGTCGGCCCCGCCGGACCGGAGTCGATCGACAACGACGGCGCCTCGCTGTCGACGGAGAAGTCCTGCACGGCGGTCGCGCGGTTCCCCGCCGCGTCCGTCGCCCGCACGCGGAAGTGGTAGGACCCGTCGGCCAACGGACCCGCCGCGGTGTGCGAGCTCGCCGTCGTGCAGGGCCCGTACGCCGGCGTCCCGTGATCGACGGAGCACTCCACCGTCGCGCCAGCCTCGGCCGTGAACCCGAACGACGGCGTGACGTCGTTCGTCGGCCCCGACGGACCGGAGACCACGCCGACCGCGGGAGCGACCGTGTCCACCGAGAAGGACTGCGTCATGACCGCTTCGTTGTCTGCGGCGTCCGTCGCCCGGACCCGGAACACCCACGTCCCGTCGGCGAGCGCCGTCGCGGTGTGCGAGCTCGCCGTCGAGCAGGGCCCGTACGCCGGCGTCCCCTGATCCACCGAGCACTCCACCGTCGCGCCCGGCTCGGCGGTGAACACGAATGACGGCGTGGCGTCCTTCGTGGGCCCCGCCGGACCGGAGCCGATCGACAACGACGGCGCTGTCGTGTCGACCGAGAACGCCTGTGAGGCGCTGGCCGAGTTCCCCGCCGCGTCCGTCGCCCGCACGCGGAAGAAGTACGCCCCCTCTACCAACGGCACCGCCACCAGCTGGGAGGCCCCCGTCGTACAGGGCCCGTACGCCGGCGTCCCCTGATCCACCGAGCACTCCACCGTCGCGCCAAGCTCGGCGGTGAACCCGAACGACGGCGTGACGTCGTTCGTGGACCCCGCCGGGCCGAAGTCGATCGACAACGACGGCGCCACCGTGTCGACCGAGAAGGACTGCGACGCCTCGGTCTCCTCCTGCTGGTCGTCGGTGGCCCGAACCCGGAAGACGTAGTCGCCGTCGAGCAGCGGCGCGTCCGGCGCATGCGTCGCCGCTCCCGAGCACGGACCGTACGCGGGCGTCCCCTGATCGATCGAGCATTCGACCGTCGCGCCTGCGTCGACCGTGAACCCGAACACCGGCATCGCGTCGTTCGTCGCCCCCGACGGACCGGAGTCGATCGACAACGCGGGCGCGGCCCATGCCACGGTGGCGATCGCCAAGCCGATCCCGAGCGCCAGCACCGCCGCGACGATCGCGTGCCGGTGGACCGTGGAGCTGGGTGGCGCCTGGCGCGGCGAATGCACGAATGAGCGACCTGAGCGTGGACCGGAGCGCAGGCACTGTAGCGCAGGTTGGGAGCCCGACCCGCGCATAAACCATCGCCGCCCGTCACTCGGTCCGCGTGAACTGGAAGATGGCGACCGCCATCATCGCCAGGCCCAGCGCCAGCACGATCCCCACCTCGACGAGCGAGGGCACGCGCCAGCCGAACCAGGCGATGCCGGGCTCGAGCGTGCGCAGGGCGGCCGCGGAGATGTCGAGATGGTCGAAGACCAGCCGCCGCATCGGGTCAACGGCGTAGGTCAGCGGGTTGAGGCGGGTGAGGACCTCCAGCCAGGTGGGCAGGCCCGCGACGGGATAGAGCGCGCCGGAGAGGAAGAACAGCGGCATCACGAGCATCTGCATCACGGTCGTGAACGTCTGGATCTGCTTGATGCGGACGGCCACCATCACGCCGAAGGCGGTGACCGTGAAGGCGATCAGCAGTTGCAGGCCGAAGAGGCCGAGCAGCAGCCCGGGGTCGTAGGGCACGTCGACGAAGCCGGCGAGGGCCAGCAGGATCACGCCCTGGAGCGACGCGACCGTCGCGCCGCCGAGGCACTTGCCGACGACGATCGACGACCGCCGGACCGGCGCGACGAGCATCTCCCGCAGGAACCCGAACTCGCGGTCCATCACGAGCGAGACCGCGTTGAACATCGCGCTGAAGACCAGCGCCATGCAGAGGATCCCGGGGAAGATGAACGTCTTGAGGTCGACGCCGTCGGTGGACGCCGCCGAGAGCCGCTGCAGCCCGGCCCCGAGCACGAACAGGAACAGCAGCGGCTGAATCAGCATCGCTGCGATCCGCATGCGGTCGCCGGTGAAGCGGATCAGGTCGCGCCGCCAGACGATCCGCGCCGCCCGGACCTCCGAGCGCCAGGAGCGCTCGGGCACGCGGACGGCGACGACCTCCGTGACCGCGGCGCTCATCGGCCGGCCCTCGAGAGCACGCGCATCGTCGCGCGGCTGAGGTCGCTCACCGATGCCGTCTCGGCGTCTCGGATCGCCGAGCCCGTGTAATGCAGGAAGACATCGTCCAGGCGGTCGGCCCCGACGCTCGCCTTGAGCGCCGCGGGCGTGTCGAGCACGACGATCTTCCCGTGGTCGATGATCGCGATGCGGTCGCACAGCTCCGCCTCGTCCATGTAGTGCGTGGTCATGAAGATCGTCGTGCCCTCGGCCTCCTTCAGCGCGCGGATGTAGCGCCAGATCGAGCTGCGGGTCTGCGGGTCGAGGCCGATGGTCGGCTCGTCGAGGAACAGCACGCGCGGCGAGTGCATGAGGCCGCGCGCGATCTCCAGGCGTCGTCGCATGCCGCCCGAGAAGGTCTGGACCGTCTGGTCGCGGCGGTCTGAGAGGTCGACCATCTCGAGCATCTGGCGCATCCGCGCCGGGACGACCCCGGCGTCGATGCCGTAGAGCTCGGCGTGCAGACGGAGGTTCTGCTCGGCGGTGAGGTAGCCGTCGAGCGTCGGGTCCTGGAAGACGAGGCCGATGTGCCGGCGGACGTCGTCGCGCTCCGCGGCGACGTCGAAGCCGCTCACGCGGGCGCTGCCGGAGGTGGGTCGCGCCAGCGTGCAGAGCATGTTGATCGTCGTGCTCTTGCCGGCGCCGTTGGGGCCCAGGAAGCCGAAGACCTCGCCGCGGGCGACGGTGAACGAGACGCCGCGGACGGCCTCGACCTCGCCGTAGGTCTTGACGAGGTCGTCGACCTCGATGGCGGGTGGTGTGGAGGTGTTCATGGCGCGGCAGGATAACACTACAGTGACTGTAATACTACTGTCGCTATAGTGCTATACTCATGCCAGGAGACGTTCCCCAGGGCCTGCGCGAGCGCAAGAAGCGCGCCACGCACGAGGCGATCGCCGCCACCGCGCGCCGCCTGTTCGCCGAGCGCGGCTTCGAGGCCGTCACCGTCGCCGAGATCGCCGTCGCCGCCGACGTCTCCGAGAAGACGGTCTTCAACCACTTCGCCGCCAAGGAGGACCTCGTGTTCGCCGGCGGCGACTCGCGGCTGGCCCGGCTGCAGGCGGACATCGCCCAGCGCCCGCCCGGCACCTCGGTGCTCGACGTCTTCCGCGCGAACTCCGAGGCGATGCTCGACACCGTCGCCGCAGGCGAGACCGAGGACAGCCTCGTCGTCCCGCGCATCGTGCGCGACAGCCCCGCGCTGCAGGCGCGGCTCGCGGCGGGGTGGGAGCGCGAGGCCGAGGCCCTCGTCGCCGCCATCGCCGAGGCGACCGGGGCCGACGCCGACGACCTCGTCCCCGCGGTCGTCGCCCGCACGCTCGCCTGGACGCTCATCACGATCTTCCGCGCTGCGTTCGACGGGCTGCTGGCCGGCGAGGACCCCGAGCGGCTGGCCGCGCGCCTGCGGCCCCAGTCCGCGCGCGCCTACGACCGGCTCGCGGCCGGCCTCGGGGACTACGGGGTCGCCGGCCCAGCCGGCGACCCCGCGCCGTAGGCGTCGGACTGTCCGACGCCTACGCGAGGTCAGCTTGCCGACGCCGGCTGCATCACGGTGAACGACGCTCCCTGGGGATCGACGAAGCCGGCGAAGCGGCCGATCGGCATGTCCATCGGCCCGTTCGTGACGGTCGCCCCGAGCTCGCGCGCCTTGGCGATCGTCGCGTCGCAGTCGGCGACCGCGAAGCACACGCTCCAGTGCGTCGGGATCTCCGGCGGGAAGTACTCGTCGGTCATCTGCATCATGCCGCCGACGGGCTTGTCGTCGAGCTCCCAGACGGTGTAGCTCTCGGGCGCGCCCTCGAACGACGGGCGGCCCGCCGCCCAGCCGAACACGGCCGGATAGAACGCCTTGCCGGCTTCGGCGTCGCGCGTCAGCACCTCGTTCCAGCAGAGCGAGTTCGGTTCGTTGACGAGATCGGCGCCGGCGAACGTCTTCGGCTGCCAGACGCCGAACGCCGCGCCGCTGGGATCGGTGAAGAACGCCATCCGTCCGATGTCCATCACGTCCATCGGCTCGACGAGCACGCCGCCGCCCGCCGCCTTGACCTTCGCCGCCGTCTCGTCGGCGTCCGCGACGCTGATGTAGGTGGCCCACACGGTCGGCTGGCCCTCCTGCATGTGACCCATCAGGCCGCCGACGCTCTGGCCGTCCTGCTGGAACATGCGGTAGCCGCCGGTCTCTGCGGCGGGACCCGGCTCCGTCGCGGTCCAGCCCATGAGGTCGCGGTAGAAGGCGGCAGAGGCGTCGGCATCGGGCGAGGACAGCTCGACCCAGGACGGGGTGCCAGGCGGATACTCGGACATGCGGTCCTCCTCTGCTAGCGGTGGGGCCTCTCATCCTTGCACGACGCGCATCGCGGCCCCGCCGCGCAGACGCCGCGCACCGCCCAGCTCGTGCTCGGACCTGCCCGGCGAGCACGCGTGGCAAACGAGACGTCCTCGGGTAGCTGAACCGGAGAACCGACCCGAGCGATCACGAGGTGAGCGACATGGCTGAGGAGCTGAAGGGCAGGCGGATCGCATTCCTTGCAACGGAGGGCGTCGAGCAGGTCGAGTTGGAACAACCCTGGAAGGCGATCCGCGAGGCGGGCGCCGAGGTCGACCTCGTCTCGATCGAGGACGGCGAGATGCAGGCGTTCAACCACCTCGACAAGGGCGACACGTTCCCCGTCGACAAGACGGTCGACGACGCGCGCGCCGCGGACTACGACGGGCTCGTGCTGCCGGGCGGCGTCGCGAACCCGGACCTCCTGCGCACCGACGAGCGGGCGGTCGCGTTCGCGCGCGCGTTCTTCGAGCAGGACAAGCCGGTCGCGGTGATCTGCCACGCCCCTGGACGCTGGTCGAGGCCGGCGTGCTCAAAGGCCGCACGATCACGTCGTGGCCGAGCCTCCGGACCGACATCCACAACGCCGGCGGCACGTGGGTCGACGAGGAGGTCCACGTCGACAACGGGCTCGTGTCGAGCCGCAAGCCCGACGACCTGCCGGCGTTCTGCGCCAAGGCGGTCGAGGAGTTCGCCGAGGGCCGCCACGAGCAGCACGTCGCGGCATAGCGATGGCCTCGCGATGTGCGATCACGAATACCGATTACGCCGACGAAGCAGCTCAAACAGACCCTTGAGGCAAGACCAGCGCCTTGACGACCTGCGCGGTCGCGACGAGCCGCTCGCCGTCGTGCACGGTCGCGCTCAGATGCGCCAGCCCGCGCCCGCGTCGGTCGATCCGGCCGTGCGCCCGGACCCTCGCGCCGGCCGGCACCGCCGTCAGCAACGAGGAGGCGATGCTAACGGTGACGGCGTTCGCACCCGGCTCCAGCTCCGCCATGACTGCCAGGTAGCAGGCGACATCCATCATCAAGGGAGCAACCGCGCCGTGCAGCACGCGACTCGGGTTGAGCGCGGCACCCCGCACGTCGAGCTCCACGCCCGCGGCCGCGTCGTCGGGATCGATCAGGCGCAGCCCGAGCGTCCGATGCAGCGGCACGGCCAGCACGGTCTCGACCAACTCCGGCAGCGGACCCTCGTCGGAGAGCGTCTCGCGGGTGCGCTCGGCCGGCTGCTCGTCGTACGCCATCCGCCGGAAGTCTGCCGCAGCCAGGTCCGAGCGGGCGCAGCAGGCTTCGGAGGCACTGCCTTGCAGTTGGACGTCCGGGTCGGAGATACTCCGCGTCATGGCCGACATCGCGGCGATGAAGCAGCAGGCGCGCGCGACGTGGGCGGCGGGAGACTTCGACGCCGTCGTGCCTTTCATCTGGGAGGCGGGCACCGCCGCCGCCGAGGCCTCGCAGTGCGGTCCCGGCGACCGCGTGCTCGACATCGCCGCCGGCAGCGGCAACGCCGCCATCCAGGCCGCCCTGCGCGGCGCTGACGTGATCGCCTCCGATCTCACGCCCGAGCTGTTCGAGCCCGGCCGACGTCGCGCGGCGGAGCACGGCGTCGAGCTGGAATGGGTGGAGGCCGACGCCGAGGACCTCCCGTTCGAGGCGGCGAGCTTCGACGCCGCCGTCTCGACCTTCGGGATCATGTTCGCGCCCCGCCAGTCGCTCGCGGCGGCGGAGCTTGCGCGCGTGGTCAAGCCCGGCGGGCGCATCGCACTGTGCTCGTGGCGACCCGCAGGCTTCGTCGGCGAGATGTTCGCGACGATCGCGTCGTTCCTGAGCCCGCCGCCCCCGCCGGAGGGACCTCCGGTCCGCTGGGGCACCGAGGAGGGCGCCCACGAGCTGCTCGACGGCACGTTCGAGATCAGCTGCGAGGAGCGCACCCTGCTCCAGCGCTACGACGGACCGGTCGACGAGATGACCGACTACTTCATGGACCGCTTCGGCCCGATGGTCATGGCACGACGCGCGCTCGAGCCGCAAGGCCGCTGGGAGGAGTTCCTCGAGGCCTATCGCCAGCTGACCCGCCGCTGGAACCAGGGCGAGGCCGACTCCGCAGCGCTCCCGGCCGCCTACCTGCTGGTCACCGGGATCCGTCGCAGCTGACGGCGCAGGCCGTCACCGGCGCGGCGCCGGATCACGGGTCATGGTGTCCTCCTGCGTGAACTTGGCGCAGATGTATTAACCATTAAGTCAGGTCGAGGACGCGCGCGATTAAAACGTCCCGGCGTGGGTAACCAAGGAGGAAGCGAGCGAGAGGGAGACATGTCCCGAAACATCGCCGACTTCGGTGACGCGCTTGGCTCCGCAGTGGGAAAGGCCGCGCGCAGCGCGACGGATGCGGCGTCGCAGAACGGGCGCGGGCGCGGCAAGCCGTCGGCACGATCGGGCGACGGAGAACTCTCGGGCACGCGCGGAGTCGTCGCGGGGGCGGCGTTGGCTCTGGCCGCCCCGCTCGCCGCGAAAGAAGCCGGGAAGGCGCTGCGTCACACGGTGGCAAAGCACGCCGGGAACCCGGTGGAGG
This sequence comes from Conexibacter sp., assembly GCA_035637995.1. Classification (GTDB taxonomy): domain Bacteria; phylum Actinomycetota; class Thermoleophilia; order Solirubrobacterales; family Solirubrobacteraceae; genus Conexibacter. The sequence continues at coordinate 29,688 of DASRAV010000005.1, forward strand.
CCGCGAAGGACGCGGCGGGCGGCCCGATCCGGCGAGCGGCCGAGGGCGTCAAGGGGGTCGTCGGCGGCGTCGTCGAGAAGCAGATCGACCAGGCCGGCGGTGCGCCGGGCGCGATGAAGGAGGCGGGCAAGCAGATGCTCTCAGGCGGTGGCGGTGGCAAGGCGAAGGGCGCTCCGGGCGTCGGCAAGGGTCGGCGGATGCCAGTGCAACAGGCCGTCGAGATCGCGGTGCCGCTGGAGGTCGCCTACAACCAGTGGACGCAGTTCGAGGAATGGCCGCAGTTCATGCATCGCGTGATGCAGGTCGCGCAGCAGGACGACTGCACCGTCTCCTTCAAGGTCAAGCTGTGGGGAATGTCCAAGCCGTTCGTTGCGGAGATCGTGGAGCAGCGGCCCGACGAGCGCATCCAGTGGAACACGTCCGAGGGCGTCACGCACACCGGCGTGGTCACCTTCCACGAGCTCGCGCCGCGTCTCACGCGCATCCAGGTCTCGCTCGCCGTCGAGCCGGGCTCGCTGATCGAGAAGGCGGCGCGCGGGATGCGGCACGTGAAGCGAGCCGTGCGCGCCGATCTCGCGCGCTTCAAGGCCTTCATGGAGATGCAGGAGATCGAGACCGGCGCGTGGCGCGGGGTCATCCACGACGGCGAGGTCGTCAAGCAGCACCCCCGCAGCTACGACCGCGGGCGCGACTACGCGGAGGTGGAGGACGTCCACGACAGCAGCAGCTCGCACGCGCCGCGCCGACCCGAGTCCGCGAGAGCGAGATCGGCGGCGAAACCGAGCGGAGGCGGCGGTGCGCGCGCACGCAGCCGCTCGAACGGTCAGCACGCGAAACGCGCGTCCGACAGACGTGCAGGCACGAGCAGCAGCTAGACGGGAGACACGCGATGCGCAGGTTCGTAAGTCGTACAGTGTTCGATCGCGTGGGCGGCAAGCGGCCCGCGCCGCCGCGTGCTGCGGCTGCCGCGCTCGCCGTGGGCGGCACGGCGGCGGCGATCACCTATCGGCTGCTGCGCCATGAGTCGAAGCGGTAAACGGGACGACGGCTTCAATCCCGAGCGGATCGTCACGGCGGCCGTCGACGCGTTCCTCGGTAGCGAGTCCGGTGGACGCGACGTGCATGTCGACGAAAAGCATGCGCGGCGCCGTCGCGGTGGTGCTGTGGCGCTTGGCGTGATCATCGGGATCGGCACCCGTGCGCTGTATCGCCGCGCACGCGAGTTCGATCTCGAGCGCGCCGCCCGGGCGGTCGAGAAACGGATGGTGAATTGAACGTCCCCGCGCCAAGCGGCGTCACTCACCGGTGACGCTGTTTGTCACTGCATTTCATGGGTAGCCCATAAGGGACCGATGCGAGGAGAGGGTGAGGCCTATATGGCTACGACGAGTTCGCCGCAGCGTTCGCGCTCCAAGAAAAATCCCACCGACCGCGCTGCGCGCAGCCGCGCGAAAGCCAACGGCAAGCCGGCAGGCGCCGAAGCCGGCACGGAGGAGAGAACGACAAACGTGGCAGAGGGCACTGCCGGCACCCTCCATCAGGTCATCGACAAGGCCAAGGGGCCTGCACTGGGCGGGGCGGCGCTGGCGGCTGTCGCGGGCGGCGTCGCGCTGGCGCGCAACGGCCGGCGGAGCTCGGGCTTCTCGCTCCCGGGCATGGGAGGAAAGCACCGCGGCATCCACATGCCCGACGTCTCGATGCCGCATGTCTCCCTGCCGCATCTGCCGCAGCGGTCCAACGGCGATACGACGAAAACGCTGCGTGCCACGACCAAGGCGCTCGGCGCCGCGACGGTGGAGGTCGGCAAGGCGGGCTATCGGGTCGGCGAGTTGGCCGCGGAGCTCCGTCGCGTGCGTGAGCAGGCCGCGCGCAAGGCCGATTGACGCGAGACGAGAGAGGGATTGGGGAGCTCATGGCCGAGCGCAAGGGCAACGGACGATCATCCTCGCGCAGGACACGTCGCAGCGACGAGTTCGCCGACTACTCGATCCTCGACCCGCGCGACCTTCCGCCGGGCCCTGACGTCCTGCTGGACGTTCCGGTGGTCAAGGTCGACGAGATCGACATCGAGGTCGACGACCTGCGCGCGCAGGTGGCCGTCCTGGCGGAGGTGCGCGACCTCGTGCAGATCAGCGTCGGAGCCGACGTGAGCCTCGGCAAGGTCGAGCTGAAGATCGAGGGCGTCGAGGCGCAGGTGCTGCTGAAGGCGCGGCTCGACAACGTGAGCTTGATCTTGGAGCGTGTCCTCACGACGCTGGACCGCAATCCGCAGCTGCTGGAGAGCCTCGGCCGAACAGTCGAGCAGGTAGGCGAGGGCGGCGGACGGCTGCTGTCCGAGACCGGCGAGGCGATCGACGAGATCGGCGAGGGCGCCGAAGGGGCGGTCGAGGATGTCGGGCGTGGCGCCGGCCAGGCGGTGGGAGAGGTCGGCGAGGGCGCCGGCGAGGCCGTCCAGCAGGTCGGCCAGGGCGCGCAGCGAGGCGTCGCCGATCTCGGCGGCGGCACGGCGCGAGGCGTCTCGCAGGCCGACCAAGGCGCCGGTCGGGGCGTCGCCGGCGCCGGCCAGGGTGCGCGCCAGGCGACCGAAGGGCTCGCACAGGGCGATCCACCGAGCGAGGGCAAGACAGGAAAGGGCGGCTGATGGCGGCACAGCGGACGAGCTCGAAGGATGCCTCCGGCGGCGGACGCAGAGGCCTGACCGCAGAGGACGTCAAGGCTCCGCAGCGCGGTGAGCACCGCGGGCGCCGGGCCTCGGAGAAGACGGACCGCTACCGCTTCGCGCAGAACGTCGCGGGCGCCGGCACCGCCGCTGAGCGGGAGTACGAGGCGTACGCGCTCGCCGGGATCGACGATCCCCGCGGCGACCCGGACGTGCTGCTCGACGTGCCGGTCGTCAAGGTCGACTCGATCCATCTCGAGCTGGACGACCTCGACGCGCACGTTTCGCTGCTGGCCAAGGTGCTCGACCTCGTGAAGCTGAGCGTCGGCGTCGACGTCCACCTCGGTCAACTGCGAGTCGACGTCAAGGGCGTCGAGGCGCAGGCGCTGCTCAAGGTCCGCCTCGAGCGCGTGACGGCGATCGTCGACCGCGTCCTCACCACGCTCGACCGCAATCCCGAGCTGCTCGAGAGCCTCGGGCGCACGCTCGAGGACGTCGGCCAGGGCGCCGGGCACACGCTCGGCAAGACCGGCGAGGCCGTCGAAGACGTCGGCAGCGGTGCCAAGAGCGCCGTGCGCGACGTCGGCTCCGGCGCCGGGCAGGCCGTCGGCGACGTCGGCGCAGGAGCCGGGCAGGCAGTCGGCGACGTCGGCGAGGGTGCCGGCCAGGCGGTCGGCCAGGTCGGCGGAGCCGCCGGGGAGGCGGTCGGCGACGTCGGCGCCGGCGCTGGGCAGGCAGTCGGCGACGTCGGCGAGGGCGCCGGCCAGGCGGTCGGGAACCTCGACCAGACGGTCCAGGGTGCCGGGCAGACCGCCGGACAGGCGGTGGGCGGGCTCTCCGAGGGCGCCGGAGCTGCGCTGGGCGAGCTGGAGCAGGCCGTGACCGGCGCACTGCACGGCAACGGCGGTGGCGCCGATCCGAGCGCCCTCGCCGCCGCTGCGAGCCCGAAGAACGTCGCGAAGCTCGCCGCCAGGTACATCGTCCACGAGCTGAAGCAGGCCGCGGTGGAGGAAACCAAGGGGCTCGGACTGGCCGCGACGCGCAAGGCGATCGAGATCGGCGAACGACGCAAGCAGCAGCAGGCCGAGCAGCATCACGCGACGACGGCGGCCCTGCGCAAGGCGCAGGAGCTGGACGTCGATCTCGACGAGATCGACGGCACCGGGGCGGACGGCCGCATCACCATCCGCGACGTCCACCACGCGCACGTGGGGTCGTGACGTCGTGGCGCCCAAAGGCGATCCCGATCGCATCGACGAGCCCGACGTCGAGATCGGTGCCCGCGCGCGTGCTCGCGAGCTGCGCTTCCGCAGCACGCCGCAGACCCACGTCGAGCTGCACGGCGAGATCACGGAGCACGGACGCGGCGAGCAGACCGTGGAGACCGCCTCCGGCAGCGAGCGCGAGAACCTGCCCGAGGAGGTCGAGCCGGGCGTGACCTACCGCGACGTCGACATTCGCTGGGGGGCGACCGCCCGCCTGCCGTCCGCCGATGCTTGACCGCCGTTGCATCCCGCCGCGGCCGGTGCCCCTGGTGATCGAAAGGAGGTGAGAACGGAGCATGTTGTGGCTGATCCTCGGTGTGGTGCTGCTCGTCATCGCCATCGCCGGCGGAGTGATCGTCAACCCGATCCTCTTCGTGCTCGGCATCCTGGCGCTCGTGATGTTCCTTATGCGCTCGCGCTACGCGTGAGCGACCGATTCGACGTATGGGAAGGAGGCCGGCGATGGCTGGCAAGACACAGAAGGCGAAGGGGCGTGTGAAGGAGTCCGCAGGCGCGCTCGCCAACGACAAGGAGATGAAGGATCGCGGCCGCGTCGACCAGGCAGCGGGCAGCGTCAAGAAGCAGGCGGGCAAGGCGGCCGACAAGGTCGGCGACGCGGCCAAGAAGGTCCGCGACAAGGTCGATTGATCAGAGCCGCGTGCCGGTAGGGCACGCGTCCGCTGGCGGCAGGCCCGCGCTGCTCAGCCCGCGTCGCTCGCAGGCCGCTTCAGCGCACGACGTCGAAGCTCACGCGCCGCGAGGCACCGGTCAGACCAAACGCTTTCGGCGTGAGCGTCGCGCGGTACCGTCGCGGCGCGAGCGCGCGACGCCCGATACGGCCGCTGAACGACACGCGCGCGCGGCCGGCCGAGAGGCGACGCATGAGCCTGCCGACCCCCACGAACCGTGTGCAGCGGGGGCGGCTGTGCAGGCGCCGGCTCGACGCGACGCATCGCCCACGCGAGACACGTCCGACAACGGGCCGCGCGAACGCGATCGTCACCGCCGCGGCCTCGTCGAGCCTGAATCGGAACGCCGTGCCGACCGACACGGGCATGCGACGGCGCCGGACGCGCGCGGCGATCGCCGCCGACACGGGGCCTACGCGGAAGCGCCTGTCGACGAGAGAGAGACGCGACAGCGACGGCGCTCGCGCAACGACGTGCACGACGCCCGACCGCGAGGCCGCGTTGCCAACGGCGTCGGTCGCCGTCACCGTCGCAGTGAACCTGCCGCCGCGGTCGAACGCGTGCGTCGGGGCGGCGCCGGACGCCGAGCCCCCGTCCCCGAAGCTCCACGTCAGCGACACGGGGCCCCAGAAGTCGCTCGCGCTCGCGGCGAACGCCGTCGCTCGACCGGCGTGCGCGCCGGTCGGGATCGAGACGGTGCCGAGCTGCGGCGCGGTCGCGTCGAAGCCGCGCACGTGCGCGGGGTGCGGCGCCGAAGCCTCTCCGGTGTTGTGCCATGAGACCGCCCCGTCGCCGGCGTCATCGAGCGCAAGGTGCTCCCCGAGCGCGTTGTCCGCCGAGCTGGTGATCGCAACCGGAGCTCCGAAGGTTCCACCGGGCGGCCTCATCGAGGCGAGCAGCGCGTCGCCGCCAGTCGTCGGCCCCTCCCACACCGCAAGCGCGCTCCCGTTGGCCGCGAGCGCGACGCGCGGGACCCCTGCACCAGGCCATGAGCCCTGGAGCGTCTGCGCCGGACCGAGCGGGACCCCCGCCAAGTCGAACGCGCGCACCTCTCCCTGAACCGCGAAGCTGGACGGACTCACCCCGTAGCCGAGCAGGATCCCGCTCGGACCGATCGCGATGCCTCCGACGCCGAGCGGCCACTCCGGGACGACCGACGAGGCCTCGCTCGCCGCGGGAGGACCGCCGACCGGCGTCATCGCACCGCCCACCGGCAGCACGAGCCGCAAGTCGATCGACGTGGAACTCGGCCTGCGCTGGGTGCAGCTCGGATCCCACGTCTGCGTCTGCGTCGACAGCACGCCGACCGCTTGCCCCTGCGAGTCGATCGCGACGCCCGACGGCTGCTCGGAGATCGTCGGTGCCGGACAGCTCGTGCCGGAGTCCGCCACGATCGGCGACACCGTCCAGCTCCCCGCGCGCCGCAGCGCGAAGATCGCGCCACCGCAGCGGAATGCGGCCACCGCATCGCCCGAGGGCGCCACGGCGAGCTGCATCTGGTCGGTGTCGCAGTCGGCCGAGACCACGCGCGGCGCCACCGCGAGCGCAGAGGAGCCGACCGCGAACGTGCGCTCGGCGACGTCCGGCGAGCGGTCGTAGAGCAGCGTCACGCGGCCGCCGGCGTCGATGCCGACAGCGGGGTGAAACGCCTTGCCGGCACTCCCGTCCGCGAGCATCTCGGGCGTGCCGAACGCCGCGCCGGCCGGTCGCGTCGCGACCATCGCCTGCGCGCCGCCTTGGTCGACCGAGTCCTCCCACGCGACCGCGGCCTCACCGGCGGCGTCGATCGCTACGGACGGCTCTGCCTTTGAGATCGAACTCTCATCGAGCGCCTGCGGCGCCGACCACGCGCCGCCGGGAGGGCGAACGGACACGTCGACGACGCTCGGCCCGCCGTTGTACTGGTTCCAAGCGACGATGCCGTAGCCGTTGGGCGCGAACGCGATCACCGGCACGTCCGCCCCGTTGGACGAGAGCGTCTGGGCGGCGACGAACCCCGGGGCAGCAAGCGCCGGGGCGCCGCACAGCGCCAGCAACACGAGTGCGACGAGGCCCGCCCCGACGATCCACCGGATCATGGATCGGCAATTTAGGCTGTTCGCACCGCGAAGTGCGCCGCCAAGCGCCACTCGCCCGCGGCGACGACGCTGATCACGCGGCCGCGGCGGCCAGGAGCTAACTCACACCGGCCCCTACGACACAACGACGACTTCCAGGACCTGCCGAGCTGGCGGGAGCTGGTGGTTTGCGACGGCGGTGTCGCTGTGCAAGCACCACGCGGACACGCTCATTGTCCCGATGTCGCTCATCCGCGACACGTATCGGGTCGAGATTCTGGGGGGCTTGGCCGACGCGGGCGAGGAGGTCCTACACGTCTTCCTGGAGGCCGACGTCGAGGTGCTCCGAGAGCGACTCGATGCCCGCGGCGGCCCGCCCGACAATCCGGGAGCGAATCAGTCGGCGCGCGAGTGGGCCTTCAGCCGAGTGGATGCGACCATCGCCGCCGCCGCCCGGCAGCCGGAGGGGACGCTCATGCTGCGTTCGGACAGGCTTTCGCCGGCCGAGTTGGCTGACGAAGTGCTCGCTGCCGCGGACGTGCGCCGGGTCGACTAGAGCGGCTGCCGGTCGTTGGCGCTTCGAGAGCCGCCGCTACGCCAGAGCGTGGCTCCCCCCACCGTGCATCGCGCACGCTCGAGCCCGAGCCATGAACAACGCGTCGCACGGAGCGCTGAACAGAGCTTCGTGCGCGTGCACACGCGCTCGCATTCACGCCCGCTATCGTCAACAGAACGAAATAGCGTGCATTTGCAGGCTATTTTCAATAGCGGGGGCGGGATTTGGACGCATTTCCCCGACCGCACCTATCGGTTCGTTGAGGTGCGGGATCTGCCGTAAACGGCTCAAGATTCGTGGCGCCGGATTCCCGCGTCCGCCTTGCTAGCGAGTGGCGGCCCTCGACGTCGCCTCAGAACGATGACCTGCTAGCGCACAGGCAGAGGCCGCAATGATCGAATACATGAACGATGGGGTTCTTCGATCGTGTGCGGAACCGGACGCTGCGGCCAGACGGTCCGGAGCATCAGACAGAGCCCGTTCGTGCCGCCGTCGTGCTGCAGGGCAGCGAGACGCTCGAGGTCGTCGGGGAGTCCTACCGCCAGGATGATCTCTGGCACCTTGTGGGAGGCTTCAGCGCCGACCGCATCCGTCGCGACGTCAGCGCCGTGCTCGTTCCTGAGCCCGAGAACAAGCACGACCCGAATGCGATCAAGGTGCTCATCGATGGTCGCCTCGTCGGCTATCTCTCACGCGAGGATGCGGTCATCTACCTGCCCGGCCTTCTGCGCCTGATGGCGGTGCACTCATCCCCGATCGCGCTATCGGGACAGATCGTCGGCGGAGGTCAGCGAGAAGACGGAATGGGCATGCTGGGCGTCTTCCTCGATCACGACCCCGCAGACTTCGGGCTGCGCCCCCGCCAGACCGGCCACATCGGCGAGTTACGCACCGGCTTCTCCGAAGCCCTCGCCACCGACCTAGAGGACGACACCTATGACCTGTCGTGGTACAAGCAGCTGTCGGGCAACCGTACGCCCGCCGACATCGTCGTCCTCCGCAAGCTGCTCGCAGGCGAGAGCGATCCGATCGACCGACACTACATGCTCGCGGAGCTGGGCAGGTGCCTCTACAAGAGCCGGGATGCGTTCGCCTCCGCGCTTGACGAGTACGATGCCGTCTGCGTCGAGCACCACGCCGAGATGGACAGCATTCGCTCTGCGCTTTATGACAAGTTCGGCTCCGTCCCGCTCATCGAGATGTAGACAGGCCGCGATCCGCTGTCAGAAAGCGCGCGATTGGCCGCGCATGCGCTCTTGGGCAGAGCGTGGCCTCGCCGTCTACGGCTCCGACGCCGCGCGGCCCGAAGCGGTCGAGGATCTCCGCAAGCGCCTCGCGTACGCGGACGCCAAGCTGGCCGGCGGGAGCACGCCGCCATCACCCCGGCCGGCGGCACGAACGACCAGCACCACCTCCGCGACAGCAGAACCCCCTCATGGAGACGCTCATGTGCTCGAACTGCGGTGCCGAGTTCCAGCGCGTTCGCAGCAGGGGCCGCAAGCCTCATAGGTGCCCCGACTGCCGCAACGCACCCACCGCTCCGGACGCAGCGACCGGTTCGTAGGTAGGCGAGGTTTCCATGGGCCATCCGGCAATGGTCCTCGCGTCCGTGCACGTGCCTCCGCTCTAGCGTGATGGATTCTACTTCGATGAGAGCGGCGGCTTCGCGCTACCGAACAGCACTTTCGATTGCTACACCCAGGCAGCCGTCCTCTGTCCGGACTCGTTCGCGAATCAGTTCAAGAGCTTTGCGGCTGATCGCCGTTCGCAGTGGAACGTCGAGGAGCTGCACGCCAAGTCATTGACACCCGGTCAGCGTCTGAACCTGTGCCGCTTCATTGCGGCAAGCCCGCTGGAGCTACTTGTGCAGGCGACGGACACGGACATGCTCGACCGCGGGGCGCTCGGTAGGTGGCGCTCGACCAGGCGGCCCAGATCAAGAAGAGCCTGGATTGGTACCGAAGTGCCGGCGGCGAAGCAGCCGACATCGAGCACTGGATGGACGCGCAGATCAAGCGCGTCGGTCTGGCGACTCGAATCCCGGATGCCGAGTTCCTCCATACGATCCTGTACGTCGAACCCATCCACGATGCGCTTCAGAAGTCCGTTCTCGTATTCGCGGATGACAGATGGAGGGCTGACTTCACGGCCTTCAGATTCATCCTCGATCAACGCTTCCGGGCAAGCTTGCAGCAGGAGAGAAGCTTCTCCGCGATGGGCTTGTGCCCATGCTCGGCAGCAATTCGCGGTTCCGCCTTCTCTGATTGAGACATGGAAGGACGCCAGGCCCCCGCATCCGTTCATCGAGCGCTTCGAGCGCGACAGCGGCTGGTCGGGTGCACAGCGTCGACACGTCACCGAGAAGATGATCGACATCTCAAGCATCTTCGAGAACGGTCTGGGCTTTGAGCAGTCGCACGCTTACGCCGGCCTGCAACTGGCCGACCTGACCGCTCATGTCGTCCGGGCCGCCGTGCTCCACCCCACTGACTGGCAGGCGCAGCTCGCGTACGACCTCTTGCGCCCGAAACTGCGTCGCCTCGACGGCCCTCCTTTGCGCCTCGCGCGTCTGAGTACGTCGACCTCGCCTCCGCGCGCCGCGCACTACCGAGGCATGCAACGCACCACCTGACGCAGTCGACCGTAGTGGACCTTCAGGACACCGCTGACCATGGGTCGACCACGGTGATACCTGTCTCATCGAAGTCGCGGACGTTGCGCGTTGCCAAGGTCGAAGCGCGCAGGCGGCAGATCGCCGCGATCTGACCGTCGGCGGTGCTGATCGGCCGACCCTGCCGCTCGCGCTCAGCAACGAGATCGGCATAGTGCGTGGCGGCCGCAGCGTCGAACGGCAGTACCCGGCCAGCGAAGTCCTCCCGCACGAGCGCATCCACCGCGGTGGCTAGCTCGGTCTTGCGCGCACCATCTGCTAGCCGCGCGACGCCATAGAGCAGTTCGGCAACCGTCACCGCGGTGATCGCCAGGGCGCTCGCGTCCTGCTCATCGACCCAGCCGACCACACGCGCCGCCGGCCGTCTCCGCATCAACTCGGAGATGATGTTCGTGTCGAGGACGATCATGCACGCAGATCAGCGGCGCGCGGCAGATCCGTGCGTGGCGGCAGGTCGAGCTTGTCAGCTCCGAGCCCCGCGAAGCGCTCATGGATCCGGCTACCCAGCCGATCGTGCGCGCCGGTCTCGCCGACCAGCGTCGAGCGCAAGATGGCGCGAGCCTCCGCCTCCATCGAGCGACCGTTCTCAGCCGCCCGCACCCGCAGGCGCGCCTTCAATCCGTCGTCCAGGTTCCGCACCGTCAACGTCGACATCTCACCTCACGATCAAGCGTTGCATCCAATGCCAGCAATGCTAGCAGTCCTGGATTCGCGTACTGCCAAGTGGGCACACCCGACCCTATGACACGCGAACGACTTGAGATCAGCCACAACGTCCATGTCCTCACCGAGGACGAAGATCCCGACGGTGCGCTGCGCGACCGGCAGCTCAGCGCAATCGTCCGCCTCCTTCGACGAGCGACCCGGATGCAGCGAGAAGAGGCGGCCAGGAGAGACGCAGACGACGACATCACCCGGCGCAAGAGCCCTGACGACCGGAGAATGCGGCTTGTACCGCAGACCCCCAAAAACGACCTTTCTCAGGGGGAGGATTGTTTCTCGAATAGCGGGGGCGGGATTCGAACCCGCGACCTTCGGGTTATGAGCCCTCTGGGGGTGTGCGGTGGGGTGCGTTGGGGATCGGCCGCGCCCGCTGCGGTGGGGTATCTTGGCTCCGACTCGCCGCCGTGTGCTGCCGCGCTCCGTGGCACGCGTTGCCCCAAGGGTTGCCCCACGCCGACCTTCGAACATCACTCGTCGTCGAACAGGCGGTCACGTTCCAACGATTGCCGGATCGCGCGCTCCGCTTGCCGAACCATCAGTGTCCAGAATGCCGCGGCACTACTTCCTGGACGGGCTGACTTGGCGTACTCGGCCGAGCGATCGCGCAGTGCAACATCGCGCGGGAAAGGCTTGCCGGGAGTGCCTTGTCTACTACCCATCGTCAACGCAGATGAAAGCGCACCCTGCGCCTCGTCCAGCACGGCCGTGTCGACCGTTTCTAGCAGGTTCGCCACCCAGCTTGGATTGGCCAAGATAATCCCGTGCGGTCCGTGGGAGAGGATGCCCAACGCGGCATCCCATAGCTCGGCGTCCGTGCTGGCAATCGCCTCGGCGAGAACATCAAGCCCTTCCTGCCGCCCGTCAGCGTACGACCAGAACAGCGAGGCCGCACCGTAAGGCCCCATGCCGTCGGAGCGTGCAGCAGACTCCACAATCTGTCGTGCCGAACTCGCGCGCAGGTGTGGATGTCGAGCGAGCGGATCACCGCTGAGCCCGTCAAACGGCACGGCCCAGTATCCCTGGCGATCCTGATTGTCGATTCGTGCAAGCAGGTATTCGAGTACCTGCTGAGGCTCGCGTGCAGACATGGCAACAAGCATGCGGTCATGCCAGTAAGCGACCTCCGGACACTGCAGCAAGCGTCGGAGAAGCTCCGCATTATCGCTCTTCGTCAGCCCAATCTCGTGAGTGAGAACCATGCAGACGTCCTCCGCAAGTATCCGATCCCCGAGCGTCGGGAATGCGAGCACTACTGCGCGGGCAAACTCGGGTTCTTCGTCAGCAGCCCGAAGCGCCGCGAGTGCGATGCACCTCACGACAACCGGATCACTGTCGGCGGCGAGGGTCACGGCGAGTCTCCGCTCCGGCGCCTCGGGATCGGAGACCCATGCCATCCGACTAATGTGGTCAGCGGCATATCGTCGCAGTACGACATCTTTCGCAGTTACGAGCTGTTCGAGCACTTCTCGAGCGCGTCCGGGCGCACTCGTCACTGCAACAGTCAGCAGGACCCCTAGAGCACGTGCCACCGGTCGTTGTGGGGCAGCTGCGAGAATTCCCACGGCTTCCAAACCCCAGTCAGCGTCTTGCTCCATCAGGGCGCCCATGAGAGCACCGGCATCAGTGTGCCGTTGTGGATCACTGGCAGCGATCTTGGTAAGCATGTCGTCGATGCGCATCAAGAGCCCATCTACACGGGGATTCTCAGTCATAAGCATTTGCGCTATGCCTCGGATGCGACGCTGAGCTGCCTCATGCGACTCGAAATGATCGAAGCCACCTGTCAACACGCGTAGCAACAACTCGTCCGTGGACATGCCGTTTGCCCGCTGGATACGTCGCACAGCCGTCTTGGTGCCTCGAATCGTGCTGTGCCGCCCAGGCCAATCCAGACTGTCCCGCAGGCGCGCTATGACCACCACGTCGTCGCTGCGGTGCAAGAGGTCACTAATGTCCTCGAGAAGGGCAAGTTGCTCGGTCCGCCATTGCGCGATCGCAGCAGGTGGTGCACTTGCCCCGAAGTAGCCGTGAGGCTGTCGAAGCATCTCGCCAAGCAGGCCTCCCGCGGCGAAGCGAGTTCGCGGGCCGCCATGCAAGCAACGATTAACGAGTAAGACCCGTAGCCGATCGCGCAGCTCCTTCGCAGCAATGGCATCGACGAAGTACGCGCCGAGCGAAACCGTGTATCCCTTACTCGACGAGGTGGTCCCCTCCCGACTGGTCAGGGGCATGAGCAGGGTGATGGGGACAATCCTGTGGCACTCCGCCTCGTCCTCATCCATGACGAGCTGCTCCACGACTTCTAGAAGTGTCTCCTGGTAATGCCTGTTCAGCTCATAGCTCCCAAACCAGCGTATGGCATCGAGAGGCTCTTCGCCGCTGAAAGCTCCTTTCGGCTCAACGTCGCGACCGATCTCCCACAGCAAGCGGAGCGCGGTCGCCGTGTGAACAGGCACAAGCCCCGCACTTCCGAGCAACGGGACAAGCGCACGACGCGCATCTGTGTCCGTAACTTCGTGCTCGGCAAAGAGCACGCTGTCCTGAGCAGGACGATCCAATACGTGGCGCGCGAGCGTGACGATCCAGTCCGCGAGAAAGACCGCGCTTTCCTTCAGCCGCTCGAGCATCTGACTTCGATCCCACGCGCGAGCGGCCAAGATCTCGCGCTCCAGCCCTGTGAGAAGGGTGTCGAGTACTGGATGCTCACCCGGAGAGCCAAGCCGCCAGTCGAGTTCCGCCAGATTGGCGAGAACCCGGGACATCGCCCAAGGCGGCGCGAGAGCAAGCAGCTCGTCGGCCCGTCCGCTCGATCGACCGTCGGCTTCAACACAGGCCTCGCGGAGGACATGATCAGCAAGCACGTCGGGCACAATCCGGCGACGTTTCGTGCCTCCGAGAAGTCCGCTTTGCTCGATACCTCGAATGGCGTGACGCACTTCAGCCGGGCTGCGGCCGACCTGCTCTGACAGCCATGTGGCGATCTCGTTACCTGTAAGTTCGAGTGGCTGCAAGGCGGCGATCAGAACGAGGAGTCCGCGCACCACCGCAGGATCAACTTCCTCGGAGATCTTGCCAACCAACTCGTCGCGAAAGCGGGCGAGGATGTCAGCTCGAGCAGCCTCATGATTGACCAGTTCGCCAGGGGCCAGGTCACCGTCATTGATGAGGCGTGCGCCGAGTACACAGAGCGCGGGGACGTCGCGTGTGAGCACAGCCAAGGAATCAGCTGCTCCCTGATGTGCCTCGTCGAGCTCGTCCAAAGCTAGGGCTTGCGCCTGGTCGTGCGTGAGCGGTGCCAAATGGTTGAGTTCGACGACCGAAGCCGGACTGATTCCGGTGTTGAGCAGATCAGCGCGCAGAGCGGCGAGCCGCTGTGGGCGAGTAGCGAGAACTACCGTCCTTGGTTCGTCCGACGTGAACACCGTGGCGAGAATCGCCGGCAAGCCTGAGCGACGGTGCGCATCGTCGATGAGCAATGTAAACCGACATGTCGGCAGTTCCTCGGCGAGGGCGGCAGTGACCTCAACGCCATCACGCAGCAGTAGCACCCGATCGTCATCCAGCGTATCCGCAAGCGCGCGCAGCATGCGCGTCTTTCCGATTCCACCCCAGCCGACCAGCAGCACAACGCTGTAGTCGAGGCCGTGAACTGCCTCGACCATCCTGTCGAGGAGCTCTCCCCGTCCTCGGAGGGACTGGTTGGTTCGCAAGGCAGCAGCACGTTCGTCGCTCCGCGCGAACCATTGATTCGCTGGCGCAATACACAGGTCAGCCTCTGGACCCAGCAAACGCTTGCGAGCACCGCTTCCCAGATGATCTTCGATCATCCAGCGCCCAACTTCTCGCGGCAGCCCGCGCACAGCGCTGCTCAGTTGCTCAATGTCCCAGCCATCCCATTGGGCAACCCCACGCAACACGTCCCGGGCGCCCGCGGACATCGGGCATGTACACCACACCCAGTGCTCATCTGCTTGGTACGTGGTGTCCGCAATGAGCTTTTCCGCGGAGGCCTTGGTGAAGCGCTTGACGCGGCGACACTGGATCGTGCGCACACGGCCATCACACAGGTCCGCATGGATATCGATGCCTCGTTGCCTCTCGCCATGACGCGCGTACAGGTGCGCGTCGGCGACATCGGGCAACGCACGAACTAGGTCCAAGCAGAAGCGCTCGAAGCGCTTCCCGCTCAGATCAGGATCCTGAAGGTCGAGGATCGGCTCGCGTGGCGTCCTCGCCATCAGCTCAGTACCTTCGTAACGGTCAGGACATCCACGCCAGTGATGATGCACTGACAACCGGCGACATGCCGAACCGCGTGTGAAGCAAGCGGCCTAGCGGCTCTTCCCGGTTGACGCAGGTGCTAGATCGAGCGCTGGCATCTCCTCCCCCGGCAGCAGATGTGTGTACACCGAAAGCGTGAATGCTGGCGAGTGGTGGCCGAGGACGCGCGAGAGCTGCACGATGTTGACACCGCCCACGAGCTGCAGCGAAGCGTACGTATGCCGCAGCGTGTGGAACCCAGCCCACGGCGCGCCGATCTTGCCGACCAGAGGCTTGAGCATGCGGGCGCGAAGGTTGTCGGGGTCGAGCGCGGTTCCACCGGCCGCCGAGAACACGAGCACGTCGGCGTCGCCGGGGAGCCCTGCGAGGTGTGCGCGCAGGCGGTCGGCGAGCCCGGTCGGGAGCGGCACGTCGCGCCGGCCGTGCTTTGTCTTCGGCGGCTCGACACGCCGCTTCACGATCGCGCGGCGGATCCTCAGGTGTGGTCTGTCGCCCGCGAGCTGGACGTGCCGCCGCTGCAGCGCGATCACCTCGGACACGCGGAGCCCACACGACGCGAGGACTTCAAGCAGCAGCCGGTGCTCCTCCGGCGCACCGGTGATCAGCTGCACGACCTGCTTGCGCGACAGCGTCTTGACCTCGTCCTCCTCGTCCTCGCGGATCTGCTCGCGGTGCGGCAGGGCGAGCTTCACCGCCGGGTTGTGGCGGATCAGCCCCTCGCGCTGCGCCGTAGCGAGCGCCGCCCGCACCGGGATCGCGGCGTTGGCGACCGTCGAGTCCGACAGTCGCTTGCCCTGAGCGACCTCGTCGCAGAGCCAGTCGACGAACCGCGCGAGCCGATATGGCGTGACGTCCGTAAGCCGGAGCTTCTCCGAAAAGTGCTTGTAGGCGTACTGCGTCAGCAGCCGCCGGTACTCATCGCGAGTTCCCTCGCGGAAGCCACGACGACCCTGTCCGCGGTAGCGCTCGACCCACTCCTCGAGATAACCCCGGAGCGTGATCGCGGTGCGTTCCTGTAGCTCGCCGCGGTCGCGATCTGTCTCGCGCTCGCGCTTGATCCGGCGCGCCTCGTCAAGCGTGCCCGCGAACTCCTTGTGCTGGCGGCCGCCGGCGCGGTAGACGACGACGTAGGACTTGCCGCGCCGGAAGATGCCAGGCGTGCGCGTCTTCACGAGCTTGCGCGAGTCCTGCTTCGAAGCATCCGCGGTGCCGGCCGCCGTACCCTTGGCGTGCATCAGAGGGTCACTCCTCTCGGTGCCAGGCCGGGGGCGGTTGCAGCCGCGCCCCGGCCACCTATCGAACCATCGAGGCTAGTAGGCGAGCCGGTCGACGGCACGCACTCGCGGTCCCGCTCACCGACCGTTCGCACGCACATACGCGTCAAGCGTCTGACGGAGGAACAACGGCGTACGCCCGTCACGCCCATCCGGCACGAGCGCACGCATCGAAGTGAGGTCGTAGATGCGCTTGCGCGAGACACCGAGGTAGCCGGCCGCCGCCTCCGGAGCGAGATAGCCGGCCGGAGCCCCGTCGACCGTCGGCAGTTGTGCCGTGATCAGGGGCGCAAGGGCGTGCGCGAGCCGCAGCAGTTCGTCTTCGCTGAGCGCGACGTTCATCGGACGCCGCCCAGCTGGCTCGGAGTTGAGGCCTTCACGCGACGATGTCGAGAAAGGGCCGTCCGCATACCCCCTGATCGCGCGCCGCTAAACGATCGTCGTATGCAGGCCAGCCCCCGAATCGTGCAGGTCAGCCCCGAGAAAACGCAGGTCGGCCCCCATTTCTTGCAGGTCAGTCCCGTTTTTCCGGCACCCCGGCCTGCACGATTCCGCCCCCTTTGCGACTCGCGTTGGCAGGGGACAAATACCTGCAAATACGTGAGATCTCGCGGTACCCGACCTGCAACTGCTCCGCCCCTTTGGAGCCGGTGAATGTATAGGGGTTTCAGGGAAGGGTCTGGTGTCTCGACGACGAGACGAGGCGGGACGCGCGCTTGCCGCAGCGCGCGCCCCGCTCTCGCCGTCTTCCGGTTCTATGTGCCCGTGACCTCGGGGGGGAGGCCGAGGGATACGGGCAGCCCGGAAGGTGTGGGGACGCGGGTTCGGAGCTCGTGGACGGTCAGCTCTCCCGTGAACACTCGGGCGAGGTCGGCAACGAGATCGCTCAGCTCGGCTGGTCGTGGCTCGATGCCGCCGGCGATCTTGGCGATCGTGCCCAAGCCGGGGTTCTGCTTTCTGCCGGCTTCGATGCTCGAGAGGTGGCCTCGATGCAGTCCGGTGATGGCAGAGAGTCGTTCCTGGGTGAGGTCGGCTCTGCGTCGTTGAAGCCGGATAGCGGCGCCCATCTCCGACGCTCCGTCGTAGCCCTCCTCGACAGGCCGGGAAGGCTGGAACGCCGCCCGTGAGAGCGGTATCGCGCTGGGTCGGACGAAGTTCGCCGCGAGGACTCCGACGCTGACGCCGAGTGCGTTGGCGATGCGGCTCGTCGTTACGAGACCGGGGTTGCGGACCTTGCCGCGCTCGACCGACGAGAAGTAGTTCACGTGCATGTCGATGCGCGCGGCAAGCGCCTGTTGGCTCAGGCCGGTCAGGCGCCGCAGGACCACGATCGCCTCGCCCATCGTCAGAGCGCCGCCGATCGTGTCGTATGTCTCCCCAGCCCCCATCCCCATGATGCCGGGGATCCTCGATGGGCATCGAGGAGGCGGATAGGTCTGGCGCAAGTGTTCCGAACTGGAACAGTCGCATCCCCCCGTAGCTGGCGGATGTCACTTATTGCTGGGCATTGCAGGGGCTTCTGGATTGAAGTACGGTCATGTTTTCTTGGGTCTGGCCCAAGCTGAAGGCTGTCGGAACGATCGGGAGACGGACCGTTGGGAATCATTGCGGGGGCCGCCGGATGGCGATGAAGGACGCTGTGCTCGGCCTGATCGTCGAGCGGCGCGGGTACGGCTATGACCTGATCCGGCGCTTCAACGAGCGGTTCGGTGACGCCTGGGATCTGAATCCCAGCACGGTGTACGCGGCGCTCGAGACGCTCGAACTCGAGGGGTTCATCGTCGAGCACGAACCGAAAAGCGCCGCGCAAGGGGCAAGCCAGGGCAGGAGCCGACGGCAGCCACGCGTGATCTACAAGGCGACCCATCCAGGTGAGGAGAAGTTCCTCACCTGGCTCACCGCGCCCGTCGCCGAGATCGACCCGGTGCGCGCCGACATCTTCCTCAAGATCGGGACGACCACGAAGCCGCAGCAGGCGCTCGCGTTGATCCAGGTGCTCGACGCGCAGATCGACGCGCACGCGAACGAGCTGGCGCGTCACCTCTCCCGCTATCACCTGGACATCGGCAACGCCCGGCATGTGGAGTGGCTGACGGCGGTCCCGTGGTTCATGACGGAGGCGGCGATCACGCGCCTGCAGGGCGACCTCAACTGGCTGCGCCGCGTTCGCATCGGCGCAGAGGCGTTCCGCGCGCACGGCTTCATCCCTCTGGCGGACCTGCCGACGCCGCGCAGCCTCTCACTCGGCTGATCGGATGACGGCCGCCCCAGCCCAGCCGGCATCGCTGCTCTCGCTCTCAGCGGTAAGCAAGAGCCACTGGCGCGGCTCGCACGAGATCCCGACGCTGCGCGACGTCTCGTTCGACCTCAACGCCGGCGACTTCGCGGCTGTGCTGGGCGACCGGCGGATGGGCAAGACGACGCTGCTGCGCATCGTCGCCGGCCTCGAGGCGCCGGATGCGGGGACCGTCGCGTTCCGCGGCAAGCCGATGAGGTCGATGTCGGACACGAAGCGGGCCGAGCTGTGGAGCAACGACCTCGCGTGCGTGTGGAGCGGCGCGACGTGGCCGGCGCGCCGGGTGCTCGACACGGTCACCGTTCCGCTGCTCGCCGGCCGGATCGCGCGACGCGAGGCGCGCCGCCGCGCACACGAGGAGCTCGACCGCTGGGACGTCGGCGAGTCGGCGAACGCGCAGATGCACGAGCTCTCCGACGCGGAGCGCCAACGAGTCGCGTTCGCGGAGGCGCTCGTTCGCCGCCCGCGCGTGCTGCTCGCTGACGACCCGACTGACACGCTGAACCAGATGGAGCGCAACCACGCGCTTGCGAACCTCCAGCGCGTCGTGCGCGAGGAGCGGATCGCCGTGCTGATGACGGCGACGGACGCCAGCGGCGCCGTCGGCATCAATCGCCTGCTGCTGCTCGTCGGCAATGGCGAGCTGCGCGAGGCGCAGTCGTTGCAGCCGGCGCCCGTCATTCCGCTGCCCACTCGCTCCTCCCCAGCTCGCACGGGCGATGCTTGAGCTGCGGGAGGTCGTCAAGACCTACACCTCAGGCGAGGAGCACATCCACGCCGCGGCCGGGATCTCGCTCACCGTCGCCGCCGGCGAGTTCGTCGCGCTCTACGGTCCGAGCGGCTCGGGCAAGACGACGCTGCTGCTCCTCGCGGCCGGGATCCTGCACCCCGACTCGGGCGACGTGCTGTTCGACGGCCGCGACGTCGCGCGGATGTCGAACCGCGAGACGGAGACCTACCGGCTCCAGCAGCTCGGGATCGTCTTTCAGTCCTTCCACCTGATCCCCGGCGCCTCGGCGATCGACAACGCCGCCGTGAAGCTGCTCGGGCGCGGCACCGCCCGGCGCGACGCGCGCCGGCGGGTGCAACCGTGGCTCGACCGCGTCGGCCTGGGCGCGAAGGGCACCCGGCATCCGGCGAAGCTCTCGGCCGGCGAGCGTCAGCGCGTCGCGATCGCCCGCGCGCTCGCGAACGACCCGAAGCTGCTGCTCGCCGACGAGCCGACGGGCAACCTCGACAGCGAGAGCGGCCGCGCCGTGCTCGGCCTGCTCTCCGAGATCTGCCACAGCCAGGACCTCGGCGTGCTGCTCGCGACGCACGATCCGGCCGCGCTCGACTTCGCCGACCGAGCATTCGTGCTGCGCGACGGCAAGCTCACCGACCAAGTCCCAGAGGCGCTCCCGCCCGGCCAGATCGCCGCAGACGCACCATGAGACCCTCGACCGTCGTCCTCTTCTACTGGTGGCGGCTGCGCACGCAGCCGTTGCAGGAACTGCTCGCGGCCGCCGGGATCGCGGCCGGCGTCGCGCTGCTGTTCGCGGTGCAGGTCGCGAACTCGAGCATCAGCGGCTCGGTCGAACAGCTCGTGCACGGCATCACCGGCCAGTTCACGCTCCAGGTCGCAGCACGCGACGCGCGCGGGTTCGACCAAGCCTTGACGGATCGCGTGAGCGCCGTGGACGGCGTGCGCGTCGCCGCGCCGGTGCTGGAGCAGCGCATCGGCATCACGGGGCCGCGCGGACACACGAACGTCGACCTCGTCGGCGTCACCGGCGCGATCTCCGACGTCGGCGGCCCACTCGTCAACGGCTTCGGCGGGCGCTTCGGGCCGCGGCTCGCACCAGCGCTCCTGCTGCCCAAGCCGCTCGCCGAATGGATCGGAGCGCGTCGCGACCACTTCGTCACGCTCGCGACGCGCCAGCCCATAGCGCTCCGGGTCCCGGTGTCCGCGACACTCGACCGCAGCCAGATCGGCACCGCGCTCGACAGCCCGCTCGCCGTCGCGCCGCTCTCCTACGTCCAGACGCTCACTGGGCTCCCGCATCGCGTCACGCGCATCCTCGTCGCCGTCGAGCCGGGCAACGAGGGGAAGGTGCGGGCGGCGCTCACGACGCTCGCGGCCGGGCGGCTCTCGGTCGAGCCAAGCGACATCGAGATCACGTACGTCGACCAAGCCGCGACGCCGAACAACCAGTCGACCGGGCTGTTCGCCGGCATCTGCGCGATCGTCGGGATCCTCTTCACGTTCAACGCGATGCTGCTGACCGTGCCCGAGCGCCGCCGGCTCGTCGCCGAGCTCCGGATGCAGGGCTACAAGCGCCGCCAGGTGCTCGTGCAGCTCGCGTTCGAGGCAGCCGTCCTTGGCATCTTCGCCTCGATCGTCGGGCTGGCCCTCGGCGACCAGCTCTCACACCACGTCTTCCACTCAGCGCCGGGCTACCTGAGCTTCGCCTTCCCGGTCGGGGGGCAGCGCGTCGTGCACCTGCAGAGCGTCGCGCTCGCGCTCGCCGGCGGGATCGGCGCAACCTTCATCGCGACGACACCGCTCGTGCGCGACCTCTTCTCGCGGCGGCCGGTCGACGCCGTCTACCGCAGCAACGACGAACCCGGCGAGGCGATCACCGGACACGCGCGCAGGACACTCGCGCTCGCCGGCGCCGGACTGCTCGCGGCAACCACCGTGCTTGTGGCGCTCGTCCCGCAGGCGACGATGCTCTGCGTCGCGCTGCTGGCCGTCGCGATGCTCGCGCTCGTGCCAGCGGCGCTCGCGGGCGTGCTCGCGCTCGTCGACCGCGTCATCGACGGCATCCGGGGAAGTTCCCTCCCGCTGGCCGTCATGGAGCTGCGCGGCTCGCTCACGCGCGCGACGGCGCTCGCCGCGACGGGCGCCCTGGCCGTGTTCGGGACGGTCGCGATCCAAGGCGCGCACCGCGACCTCCTGCACGGGCTGGACGTCACCGCCAGCAGCCTGCTGGGCACGACCGACATCTGGGTCACGGCAGCCGGCGACGAGAACATCCTGATGACGACGCCGTTCAAGCAGCCCGACCACCACGCGCTGCTGGGAACCGGTGTCGTCTCCAGCGTGCGCGCATACCGCGGCGAGTTCCTCGACATGGCCGGACGGCGCGTGTGGGTCATGGCCCGCCCGCCGAACGACCGCACGCTGATCCCGCCGACACAGGTCCAGGAGGGTGAGATCAACCGCGCGACGAGCGAGATCCGCGCCGGCGGGTGGGCCGCGCTCTCCGCCTCGATCGCTGACGACCTCCACGTCGGCGTCGGCGACCCGTTCACGATCCCCACGCCCGCCGGGCCGCAGCAGCTGCGCGTCGCCGCCGTGGTCTCGAACTTGGGATGGGCACCCGGCTCGATAGTCCTCAACGGCGACGACTACCGCCGCTGGTGGCCCGGGTCCGACGTGACCGCACTCGAGGTCGACCTGCGGCCCGGCATCAACCCAGCCGCCGGCAAGGCCGCGATCCAGCACGCGCTCCCCGCCGGCTCGCCGCTGCTCGTCGAGACCCAGGCGGCGCGGAAGGCGCGCTTCGGCCGGCTCGAGCGCCAGGGCCTGAACCGCCTGACCCAGATCTCCACCCTGCTCCTGCTCGCCGCCGTGCTCGCGATGGGCGCCGCGATGGCCGGCGCGGTCTGGCTCCAGCGCCGCCGGCTCGCAACGCTGCGGATGCAGGGCTACAGCGTCGGGCGCGTGCTGCGCCTGCTGCTCACGCAGGCGACGCTCGTGCTCGCGGCCGGCGCGCTGATCGGCGCCGCGTTCGGCCTCTACGGTCAGGCGCTCGGCACACGCTGGCTGCAACTGACGACCGGCTTCCCGACGATCTTCAGACTCGCCATAGCCCTTGCGCTCACCACCCTCGCGACGATCGCCGTCCTCGCGCTGCTCGTCGTCTCGATCCCCGGCTACTTCGCAGCGCGCACCGGGCCCTCGCTCGCCTTCCACGGCGACTGAGACCCCACATATAAGTGACATTGCCGACCTCGGCGTCCCTAGGATCGGCCGATGGCCGACCGCCGCCTCGCGTGGGCGCTCGCAGCGGTCATCGTGCGCTACCTCACCACGATCCAGCCGCACGCCCACCGAGAGCTCGCGCGATGGAGGCAACGAGCACACGCCATCCCAGACCCCGAGCTGCGCACGCACGTCCTGCGCCCCTTCGACGCCGACATGAGCGCCCAGGGCGCCGCACTCTTCGCCGTGCTCGCGCCCCTCCGCCAGCAGCGCCAGCTCGTCCCCCTCCTCGTTGCCTACGTGCTCCTGTGGAGCTACGTCGACGTCCGCACGGAGCGCGACCCGCACGCGGACCCACACCTGCTCGATGCGCTCCTCGACGCGCTCCGACCCAGAGGCTCCCCTGGCCCTCTCCACGCGCTCGACGACGGCGGTTACCTCGGCGCGCTCATCCGAGCGTGCCAGGAGGGTTGCGCAGCGCTTCCGGCGTGGGACGCGATCAACGCCTCTGCGCTGCGCCTCGCGGACGAAGGCCGCGCCGTCCAAGCGATCAACCACGGTCCGCGCCAGCTCGCCGAGCAGCGCCTGCGCACCTGGGCTCGACCGCAGCTGCGCTGGCACGAGCAGTGCGCTGCGGCGAGCAGCCCCCTCCCGATCCACGCGCTGATGGCACTCGCCGCGAACCCGGCGGCCACCGCGGACGATGCACACACGACCGCCACCGCCTACCAGTCGATCTCCGCCCTCGGCGTCCTCTGCGACCACTTCATCGACCAAGCCGAAGACAACGGCCTCGCCAACCACAGCTACCTGCGCTACTACGACACCCCGGCTGAGCGTGCCCGAGGTCTTGGTAGCCTCGCCGAAGCCGCGCGAAGCGGTGTGCGCCACTTGCGCGACAGCGAGCAGCACACCGTCATCCTCGCCGCGATGGCCGGCATGTTCCTCTCGGACCCAAAGGCATGGGCAGATGAGAGTGCGCTGACCGCGCGCACCGTCCTTAACGCGATCGGCGCGCCCACACGCCCACTGCTCGTGCTCCTGCACGCGCGGCGGCGGCTCGCGACTTGACCGCGCCGTCGTCAGGTCTCCTCCCACCTCCGTCATCGTGAAGGAACGTCGCGCCCTGGCCGCGGCACGACAACCTCAGCTCGGACAGTTCCAACCTGGAAGCCCGAGCTATTCGTTCGTCGGAGAACTCGCCCGCCGCGCATCCTGCATCGTGAGCACCGTCACCGTGTCCGCACCGGCGTCGTACTCGTAGACGATCACGAGCCACGGCCATGGACCGAGCAGATAGCGCGTGCCATCCCAGTGTCCGCTGAGCGCCCGGCCCATCTCCGGGAAGCGGGTGAGCGCGCGCAGACGTCGCACCACCCGCGGTGTCGTGTTGGGCGGGAGCTCGTGGGTGAGGATCAGCTCGCGGAGGTCCTCGACGGCCGCCGCGGCCAGGCGAACGCGCGCCACCTACAGCTCGTCGAGACCGACCGTCTCGTCTCGACCGACCTGCTCACGCCCGAGCTGGAGCCGCTCCAGCGATCCAGGGACGCGATCCAGCACATCGGTCATGTCCGCCGGGCCACGCTCGAATTCGGCCAACGCGTCCGAGAGCAGCGTGACCGCAAGATCATCCTGCTCTGCATGAGCGCGCTCCGCGAGATTCGCAAGACGAGCCGCGGCCTCGTCATCGAGATTCAGATGGATCTGATGAGCCACGCCGCTCAGAGTACCGCGACCGACCGCCGAAGAAGCAGCCCGCACGTTGCCCCATCCGTTGCCCCACCACCGCGGCGACCGACCCCCAGAACGACAAAAGCCCCGCACCAGCGGGGCCTCTGTTCATAGCGGGGGCGGGATTCGAACCCGCGACCTTCGGGTTATGAGCCCGACGAGCTACCAGACTGCTCCACCCCGCGGCGTGGACGAAGCACTATAGCGAATGACCCCTGGCTTTCGGGGGTGGATGGGTGCTGGGGCGCCTGATCTACGATCTCGCCGTGGCTCGCGTGTTCGTCACCAGCCCGGTCGTCGGGAACGCGCTGGAGCGCCTGATCGCGGCCGGGCATGAGGTCGATCTATGGAAAGGCTCCGCCCCGCCATCCGGGGCCGGGCTGCTCGAGCGCGCGCAGCGGGCCGATGCGCTGCTCTGTACGTTGGTCGATCGGATCGACGCCGACTTCCTCTCCGCCTGCTCCCACCTGAAGGTCGTCTCCAGCTGCGCGGTCGGCGTCGACAACGTCGACCTCGGCGCCGCCCGCGCGCACGAGATCCCCGTCGGCAACACCCCGGACGTGCTCACCGACGCGACCGCGGATCTCGCCTTCGCGCTGCTGCTCGCCGCCGCGCGGCGCCTGCCGCAGACCGCCGAGGCCGTCCGCCGCGGCGAGTGGGGGCCATGGAACCCGACCGCCTTCCTCGGCCATGACATCGCCGGCGCGACGCTCGGCATCGTCGGCGCCGGCCGCATCGGGCAGGCCGTCGCCCACCGCGCCGCCGCCTTCGGCATGGACGTGGTCGCGACGACGAGCCGGGGCGGCACGCCGCTCTCGCGGCTGCTCGCCGAAGCCGACTTCGTCTCGCTCCATGTCCCGCTCACGCACGCGACGCGCCACCTGATCGACGCCGCGGCGCTCGCGCGCATGAAGCCGACCGCGATCCTCGTCAACACCGCACGCGGACCCGTCGTCGACACCGTCGCGCTGATCGCCGCGCTGCACGCCGGCACGATCGCCGGCGCCGCGCTCGACGTCACCGACCCCGAGCCGCTGCCCGCCGACCATCCGCTGCTCGCCGCGCCGAACGTGCTCGTCGTCCCGCACATCGGCTCTGCCACCACGCACACACGCGCGGCGATGGCGGACCTGGCCGTCGACAACGTGCTCGCCGGGCTCGCCGGCGAGCCCCTGCCGCACGCGGTCACCGCGTAGCATCAGGCGATGCGCGTCGGCGTGGTGGACATCGGCACGAACTCCACTCGCCTGCTGATCGCCGACGCCGAGGACGGCGCGATCGACGAGCTCGACCGCCGCTCGCAGGTCACGCGCCTCGGCGACGGCGTCGATGCGACCGGCCGCCTCGGCGAGCCGGCGATCGCCCGCGTGCTCGAGACGCTCGGCGCCTACCGCGCGGCGATGGACGCGGCCGCCGTGGCTGCCGCGATGCGGGTTGCCGTTCTGACCAGCGCGGTGCGCGACGCCGAGAACGGCGCCGCCTTCACCGCCACCGTGCGTGACGAGTACAGCCTCGACGCGCGCTCGATCACGGGCGAGGAGGAGGCGCGTCTGACCTTTCGCGGCGCGACCCACGATCGCACGCCCTCCGCGCACGAGCGGCTGCTCGTGATCGACATCGGCGGCGGTTCGACCGAGCTCGTCGTCGGACACGCGGACAGCGCCGAGCTGGACTTCCACGTCTCGCTGAACGCGGGTGTCGTGCGCCAGACCGAGCGCCACATCCATCACGACCCGCCGCAGCCGCACGAGCTGCAGGCGCTCGCCGACGAGGTGCGGGGGCTGATCGAGTCGGCCGTCCCGGCGGCTGTTCGCGACAGTGCCGCGCGCGCGATCGGCGTCGCCGGCACCGCCACCTCGCTCGCCGCGATCGACCAGGAGCTCGAGCCCTACGACCCGGTGCGGGTGCACGGCTACGCGATTGCGCTCCCCGAGTGCGAGCTGCTGCTCGCGCGTCTCGCGCAGCTGCCGCTTGCACAGCGCCGCGAGGTGCGCGGCCTGCATCCCGATCGCGCGCCAACGGTCGTCGCCGGGGTCGTGATCCTGATCGAGGCGCTGCGGGCGTTCGGGCTCGACCGCGTCGAGATCTCCGAGCACGACATCCTCCACGGCGTCGCGCTCGAGCGCGCAAGCGCCTGAAATCAGGCGATCCAGCCGCGCGCCCACACCGCCAGCCGGATCAAACCAACGGCCACTCTGGACGGATGTTCGATTGTCCGGTCCATGACACCCTAGGAATATGCGGTCGTCGGGCATTGGGGTTCGTGCAAGCGAGCAACCACCCGACCCATAGGTTCAGGCGAAGCCGCATCGACGGCGCCTCCCGCCGTCTGAGCCACTGATAGGCCCTTTCAAGGCACGTACCCCTGCCCGTCCTGATGGGGCCGCTTCGAGGAAACCGTCCGCACGACGCGGGCGGTTTCCTCTTTCTCAGGCCAGATTCGACTTGCGCGGGTACACCACGGCCGGATCCGTCAGCACGTTGACCAGCGCCGGCACGTTCGCGGCGAACGCGCGATCGAGCCCGGCGCGCAGGTCGTCCGGCCGCTCGACGAGCTCGCCGTGGCCGCCGAGCGCCGCCACGACCTCGTCGTAGCGCGTCGCCGGCCGCAGCTCGGCCGCGACCGAGTAGCCGTAGAGGAACTCCATCGGGTGCTTCTCGAGCGCCCAGATGCCGTTGTTGCCCATCACGCCGACGACGTTGACGCCGTGGCGCGCGAGTGTGTCGTACTCCATCCCCGAGAAGCCGAAGGCGCCGTCGCCGAGCAGCAGCACGACCTGGCGGTCCGGTCGCGCGAGCTTCGCCGCCAGCGCATAACCGGGACCGGTGCCGAGGCAGCCGAACGGCCCCGGATCGAGCCAGCAGCCCGGCTCGTAGGAGTCGACGACTCTGCCCGCGTAGGAGACGAAGTCGCCGCCGTCGCAGACGACGATCGCGTTGCGGTCCATCACCTCCGCGAGGCCCTTGTAGACGCGCATCGGATGCAGCGGCGCGCGCTCGTCGTTGAGCTCGGCGGCCTCGGCGGCGTGCTTCTCCTCCTCGACGGTGCGCAGCTGCTCGAGCCACGCGTGCGTGCCCGCCGGGCCGGTCTTCAGCGCGACCTCGCGCAGCGCCCCGAGCGTCGCCGGCAGCGCGCCGTAGAGCTCGGCCGCGACCGTGCGCGGATGCTCGCGCAGCGGCTCGGCGACGTCGATCACGACGAGCTGCGTCTCGGGCCCGAACGACTCGCCGAAGCCGAGCCGGAAGTCCATCGGCACGCCGATCACGAGCGCGACGTCGGCGTTCGTC
>DASRAV010000006.1:0-97018 GCA_035637995.1 Conexibacter sp.
GGATCCGCTCGTGATGGCCCGACAGCAGCACCTCCGGAACGCCCCATCCGCGCCACTCCGCCGGCCGCGTGTAGTGCGGGTACTCGGGGGCCCCGTCGAGCGCGGGGCTGAAGGACTCCTCGAGCGCCGAGTCGGCGTGGCCGAGCGCGCCCGGCAGCTTGCGCAGGACCGCGTCGGCGAGCACCATCGCCGCCAGCTCGCCGCCGGCGAGCACGTAGCGGCCGATCGAGATCGCGTCACTGGCGAAGTGCTCGACGATGCGCTCGTCGAAGCCCTCGTAGCGACCGCAGAGCAGCGTCAGCGCCGGCTCGGCGGCGAGCTCGTCGACGAGCGCGTCGTCGAGCAGGCGGCCGGTCGGGGTGAGTGCGACGACGCGTCGGCGCGCGGGCAGCTCGACGGGGTCGCAGCCGTAGCGGGCGCGCAGCGACGCCTCGATGACGTCGACGCGCAGCACCATCCCCGCGCCGCCCCCGAACGGCATGTCGTCGACCTGGCCGCCCGAGAGCGGCGTCGTCGCGCGGTAGTCGACGCAGTCGAGCGCGTGGCCCTGCGCGAGCGCGTTCCCGACGTGGCGCTGGGAGCGGAACCAGTCGAACGCCTCGGGGAAGAGCGTGAAGACGTCGAGCCGCATCAGTCGACCGCCTCGCCGAGGAAGTCGAGGTCGACGTCGATCCGGCGCGCGGCGACGTCGACCGCGCGCACGGCGTCCTGGATCAGCGGGATGAGCAGCTCCGAGGCCCCCGGCCGCTCGACCTCCAGCACCTCGCACGAGGGCAGCCCGAGCAGGCGCCGCACGACGCCGACCTCGCGCTCGCCGTCGTGGACGCGGCATCCCTCCAGCTCCTCAGGCCACCACTCGTCCTGCTCCAGCGCGGGCGCCTCCGCGCGCGGGACGAACAGGTCGGTGCCTCGCAGCGCCTCGGCTGCGGCGCGCTGCTCGCAACCGGCGAGCCTGAGGATCGGCGCCGCGTCGGTGCCGGCGCGGCGGACGATCTCGCGCGGCTGCTCGTCGACGATCACGATGCGGCCGGCATCGAGCAGCGCCGGCTGGGGACGCGTGACGTGGAAGCTGCCGTCGAGGCCGTGTGGTCTGCCGACCCGACCGGCGTGCAGCAGGTCCACGGCTAGTCGATGATGTCGACGAGCACGCGGCGGTCCTCCTTCGTCGCCGCGGCCTTCACGACGAGCCGCAGCGCGTTGGCGGTGCGGCCGCCGCGACCGATCACCTTGCCGTAGTCGTCGTCGGCGACGGACAGCTCGAAGACGAGCGTGCCGTCGTCCTCCTCGAACTCGTCGACCTTCACCTCGTCGGGGGAGTCGACGAGCTGGCGGGCCATGTAGGCGAGCAGGTCCTTCAAGCGCCCGTGATGCCCTGCGTCTTGAACAGCTTGCGGACCGTCGCCGACGGCTGGGCGCCGCGTGCGAGCCATGCGCGGGCGCGCTCCTCGTCGAGCACGATCGTCGAAGGATCGGTCTGGGCGTTGTAGTGCCCGATCGTCTCGAGGACGCGGCCGTCGCGCTTGGAGCGCTGGTCGGCGGCGACGATGCGCCAGATCGGATTCTTTTTCGCGCCCACGCGGGTCAGGCGAAGTCGTACTGCCACGGTTCCCTTTCGAAGTGGTTCGACGCAGGAGGGTAGCGGGCGCAGGCGTCCGGTGCTACCGAGCGGGTGCCGGAAGTGGCCACGTGGCCACCGGAGGCGGGCCCCGCTATCGGTTCCGCATCAGCGCGCCCATGTCGGGCATCTTGCCCTGCTGCATCCCCTTCATCAGCTTGCGCATCTGGTCGAACTGCTTGATCAGCGCCTTGACGGCCTGCACGTTGGTGCCCGAGCCCTTCGCTATGCGCAGCCGCTGCGAGCCTTTGATCAGTTCGGGGTTGCGCCGCTCGGCCGGCGTCATCGAGAGGATGATCGCCTGCAGGCGATCGAACTCGCGCTCGTCGACCTTGAGGTTCTTGAGCTGCTGGCCGCCGAAGCCGGGGATCATCCCGAGCAGGTTCTGCAGCGGGCCGAGCTTGCGGATCTGGCGCAGCTGGTCGAGGAAGTCGTCGAGGCCGAACTGCGAGCTGCGGAGCTTGCGCTCCAGCTCCTTCGCCTGGTCCTCGTCGAACTGCTGGCCGGCCTTCTCGATGAACGTCAGCATGTCGCCCATCCCGAGGATCCGCTGCGCCATGCGGTCGGGGTGGAAGCGCTCGAACTGGTCGAGCTTCTCGCCGAGGGAGGCGAACAGGATGGGCTTGCCGGTCACGGCCTTGACGGACAGCGCGGCGCCTCCGCGCGCGTCGCCGTCGAGCTTGCTCATCACGACGCCGTCGAACTGCACGACCGCGGCGAACTGCTCGGCGACGTTGACGGCGTCCTGGCCGGTCATCGCGTCGACGACGAGCAGGACGTTCGTCGGCTTCGTCACGCGCTTGACCTCGGCGAGCTCCTGCATCAGCGCCTCGTCGACGTGCAGGCGCCCGGCGGTGTCGACGATCAGCACGTCCTTGCCCTCGCGCCCGGCGCGCTCGCGCGCCCACGTCGCGATCTCGACGGGGTTGCGGTCGGTCCCCTGCTCGTAGACGTCGGCGCCGGCCTGCGTGCCGACCTTGATCAGCTGCTCGACGGCCGCCGGGCGGTGCACGTCGCAGGCGGCGACGGCGACGGAGGAGCCGTGCTGCTCGCGCAGGAAGCGCGCGAGCTTGCCCGTCGCGGTCGTCTTGCCCGAGCCCTGCAGGCCGGCCATAAGGATCACCGTCGGCGGGCTCGGCGAGAACGCCAGCTCGCGCGACTCCCCGCCCATCAGCTCGGCCAGCTCGTCGTTGACGATCTTCACGACCTGCTGGCCGGGGTTGAGCTGGCCGACCACGCCGGCACCGAGCGCGCGCTCCTTGACGGCGGCCGTGAACTGCTTGACGACCTTGAAGTTGACGTCGGCCTCGAGCAGCGCGAGGCGGATCTCGCGCATCGCCGCGTTGACGTCGTCCTCGGTCAGCGTGCCGCGCCCGCGGACGTCGGCGAGCGTGGCCTGGAGCTTCTCGGCCAGTGAGTCGAACATGGACGCCCGAGGTTAGCGGTCCCCGGGTGGCGCGTCGTCGGATCCGCCGCGGCGCGCCAGCTCGTCGACCTTGCCGCCGAGCGCCTCGCCGATGCCGCCGAGCGCCTGCGTGAACTCCGACGGGATCACGAAGATCTTGCTGGCCTCGCCCTGCGCGAGCTTCGGCAGCATCTGCAGGTACTGATAGCTGAGCAGCTCGCGGTCGGGGCGCCCCTCGTGGATCGCGCCGAAGACCGTCTGGATCGCCTTCGCCTCGCCCTCGGCGCGCAGGATCGCGGCCTGCCGCTCACCGGTCGCGCGCAGCACCGCCGCCTGCTGGTCGCCTTCGGCGGTGAGGATCTGCGACTGCTTGACGCCTTCGGCGGTGAGGATCGCGGCGCGGCGGTCGCGCTCGGCGCGCATCTGCTTCTCCATCGCCTCCTGGATCGGGCCGGGCGGGTCGATCGACTTCAGCTCGACGCGGCTGATGCGGATCCCCCACTTGCCGGTCGCCTCGTCGAGCACGACGCGCAGCTGCGAGTTGACGTTGTCGCGGCTCGTGAGCGCGTCCTCGAGCGTGAGCCCGCCGATCACGTTGCGCAGCGTCGTGACGGTGAGCTGCTCGATCGCCTGCAGCGGGTTGGCGACCTCGTAGGTGACCGACTTCGGGTCGGTGATCGTGAAGTAGAGGACCGTGTCGATCTGCACGACGAGGTTGTCCTCGGTGATCACCGGCTGGGGCGCGAAGGAGACGACCTGCTCGCGCAGGTCGACGAGCGGACGCAGGCGGTCGATGAACGGCACGATCACCGCGAGTCCGGGGCTGAGCGTGCGGCTGTAGCGGCCGAGGCGCTCGACGACGCCCGCGCGCGCCTGCGGCACGATGCGAATCGTGCGCGCGACGAGGATCAGCACGAAGACGGCGATCACGGCCAGGACGATTGCTGCGGTCATGCGGGCTCCCAGTTCATCTACTCGCTCACGAGCGCTGTCGCGCCCCGGATCTCCATCACCTGGACCGCCGTGCCGACGTCGATGACGCGGTCCTCGTCGTAGGCGCGCGCCGTCCACACCTCGCCGTCGATCTTCACGCAGCCGACGCCCTCGTCGTTCGCGATCCGCTCGAGCACGACCGCGCGGCGCCCGACCAGCGCCGCAGTGCCCGTGCGCAGCTGCGACGGCGTGCGCAGGTGGGCGCGCGCGATCGGGCGCACGACCCAGAGCATCAGCAGCGAGACGACGATGAAGGTCGCCCAAGCGCCGACGAGACCGCCTCCGATCGCGGCGATCAGCGCCGCGACGAGCGCGCCGACGCCGAACGGCGCGAGGAAGAAACTCGTGGTGAGCATCTCGCCGACGCCGAAGGCGCAGGCGACGAGGATCCAGATCACCCAGCCGTCCATATGTCAGTGAGCTTACTGCGGGCAGGGGCCTGAACGGCGTGCTTTCAGCTCACGAGCGCGCGCGCGAAGTCGTCGGCGTCGAACGGGCGCAGGTCCTCCAACTGCTCGCCGATGCCGATCAGCTTCACGGGGATGCCGAGCTCGCGCGCGATCGCGAGCGCGATGCCGCCCTTCGCGGTGCCGTCGAGCTTGCTCAGCACGATCCCGCTCACCTCGACGGCCTCCGCGAACAGCTTTGCCTGCCGCAGGCCGTTCTGCCCGGTCGTCGCGTCGACGGTGAGGAGCGTCTCATGCGGCGCGCCGGGGAGCTGCTTGGCGATCACGCGGCGGACCTTCGCCAGCTCCGCCATCAGGTTGTCCTGCGTGTGCAGGCGCCCGGCGGTGTCGATCACGACGACGTCGGCGCCGTCGCGCACGCCGGTCGCGACCGCGTCGTAGGCGACGGAGCCGGGGTCGGCGTCGGGCGCACCCTTGACGAACGCGACGCCTGCGCGCGCCGCCCACTGCTCGAGCTGCTCGACGCCGGCGGCGCGGAACGTGTCCGCCGCGCCGAGCACCACCGACTGGCCGAGCTCGTTGCGCAGATGCCAAGAGAGCTTGCCGACGGAGGTCGTCTTGCCGGTGCCGTTGACGCCGACGACGAGGATCACCGTCGGGCCGGCGGTGAGGTCGATGCGGTCCTCCCCTGTCCGCGCGGCCTCGGCGAGCAGCTCCGTCAGGCGAGCGGTCAGCTGCTCGCCACCGGTCAGGTCCCCGGCGGTCGCCTCCTGCTCGAGCCGCTCGACGATCTCGGCGGTCGTGCGCGCGCCGACGTCTGCGGCGATCAGCGCCTCCTCGAGCCGCTCCCACGTCTCGTCGTCGAGCTCCTCGAACAGCGTCGCCTGGATCTCGGTGGTGAGCGCCTCGCGCGTCTTGCGCATGTTCTCGCGCAGGCGTCCGAAGAAGCCGCGCCGGCGCTCCGCCTGCTCGGGCGCGTCCGGAGCGGCGGTTGCGACGCCCCCGGCGCGCGTGATGAAGAGATCCTGCCAGTCACGTGCCATCGCGATCGGCGACGATACCAGCGTGTCGAGCCCGTCCATCGTGGTTCAGCCTGCGTCGGCCTCCTCGCCTGAGGCCGTCGAGCTGTTGGCCGCGTACGGAGCGGAGCTGGTCGCGCGCGGACGCCCCTTCTCCCCGATCGACCCGCCGCCGGGAGCGGCGGGCGCGAGCTGGGTGGAGGTGCATGAGATGGGGCCGCCGACGGGGGCGTTCCTGCTCGTCTTGGAGGGCGACGTCGCGGTCGCGTGCGGAGGCTTGCGGACGTTGGAGCCCGGATTGGGCGAGATCAAGCGCATGTACGTGGTGCCGGCCGCGCGGCGGCGGGGCCATGCGTCGCGGTTGCTCTCCGCGTTGGAGGAGTCAGCGAGGGAGGCCGGGCTCGGGCGGTTGCGCTTGGACACGAACGCCCAGCAGCCCGAGGCGGTCGCGCTCTACCACGCGGCGGGATACGCGGAGATCCCGGACTACAACGGATCGCCGACAGCGACGCACTGGTTCGAGAAGCGGCTCTGAACGCGAGCAGCGCAGGTTTGTGGTCGATATTCGACCGTAGACCTGCGGTGCTCGGTCAGGCGACCTCGGCTTCGGCGGCCTGCGCCGGCGGGAGCCTGCGGGAGATGACCTTCGAGATGCCGTCGCCGCCCATCGTCACTCCGTAGAGCGAGTCGGCGGCCTCCATCGTGCGCTTCTGGTGGGTGACGACGATGAACTGGGCGCGCTCGGCGTACTTGCGCAGGAGGGTGAGGAAGCGGTCGATGTTGAGGTCGTCGAGCGCGGCCTCGACCTCGTCAAGGATGTAGAAGGGGCAGGGACGGGCGAGGAAGACGGAGAAGAGGAAGGCGAGCGCGGTCATCGACTTCTCGCCGCCTGAGAGCAGCGAGAGGCGCTTCATCGACTTCCCGGCGGGGGTGATCTCGATCTCGACGCCGAGCAGATCCTCCTCCTCGCGCTCCTCCACGTCGGCCGCGGCGTCGGCGGCGTCGCCGTCCCCGTCGGCTGCGGCGTCGAGCGGCTCGCCGCCGAGCACGGGGCGGGGACCGGCGTCCTCGCGCACGAGCCGCAGGCGGCCGCGGCCGCCGGGGAAGAGCTGCTCGGCGAGCTCCTCGAAGTTCTTCGCGGCGGCGTTGAACGTCTCCTCGAACGTCTCCCGGATCTGGCGGTCGGTGTCGCGGATCAGTCCGTTCAGCTCGCGCAGCGCCGCTTCGAGGTCGTTGCGCTGCGTCTCGAGCTCCTCCACGTGCGCGAGCGCCTCCTCGTACTCCTGCTCGGCGAGCGGGTTGACGGGACCGAGCTGCTCGCGCCGACGTGCGAGGCGCTCGATCCGCTGAGCGAGCGCGGCGCGCTCCTCGTCGGGAAGCGGCTCCGCGGCCGGCTCGGGCTCGAGCCCGAGCGGCTCGGCGAGGGCCGTCAGCTCCGCGCCGGCCTCGTGCTCGCGGTCGCGCGCCTGCTGGGCGCGCACCTCGGCGCCCGTGACGGCCTCGCCGTCGCGCTTGAGGCGGCCCTGCAGCTCCGCCTCCTCGCGCGCGCAGGCGCGCAGCTCGACGGCGACATGCTCCCCGGCGGCGCGGTGCGCGGCCAGCTCGGCGTCGAAGACCTCCACGCGCGCAGCGATCGCGGCAGCCGTCTCGGCGAGTGCCTCCACAAGCCGCTCGGCGGCCGGCAGGAGCGCCTGCTCGCCCGCGATCCTCGCCTCCGCGAGCGCGATCCGCGCGGCGCGCTCCTCGCGTTCCCGCGTCGCACGCTCGGCGAGCCGTCGCTCGGCCGCCAGCTCGGCCTCGAGCTGAGCGCGGCGCACCGCACCCGGGCCGTCGTCGCCGGCGTCGCGGCGCTGCTCGATCAGCCGCGCCGCGCGGCGCTCCTGCTCGAGCGCCTCGTCGTGGGCGCGGACGACGGCGCGCATGACGGCATCGACCTCGTCGCGCGCCGTGTCCGCGGTGGCGACTGTGGCGGCGGCTTGCTCGACGCTCGCGATCGCGCGCTGCTCCTCCTTCGCGGCCGCCTCGCTGGCGGCGATCAGCTCGTCGCGGCGGTTGCGCTCGGCGAGCACGCGCTCCTCACCGCCCGCGGGGACCTGGCGCAGCTCGCGCCACGCGCCGATCCAGACGCGGCCGGCTGTCGTGACGGCGGTGCCGCGGAAGTCTTCGGGGACCTTCTCGACGTCGTCGACGACCCACGTGTCGGCCAGCAGCGGAGCTGCGAGCGCGAGCGTCTCGACGGGCCCGCGGACGTGGTCGAGCAGGCGCTTCGCACCAGCGAACGGCGCGGCCGCCTTCTTCGGAGCGGGCGTAGCGGCGGGCCCGCCCACCAGCGCACTGCCGCCATCGCGGCCGGCGCGCTCCAGCAGCGCGGAGCCGGCGGCGCGATCGGCGACCACCGCCGCACGCAGGCGGCCCTCGAGCGCAGCCGCGAGCGCCAGCTCGAAGCCGGCGTCGACGTCGAGGGCGTCGGCGAGTGCGGGGGCGCCGCCCGGAGCACCGGCATGAGAGCGCAGGAACTGGTTCGCGGACGCGAGCTCGCCGCCGACGCGGGCGGCCTCGCGGCGCGCGGCCTCGACGGCCCGCTCGGCCTCGCGGCGCGCCTCGCGAGCGCGCTCCGCGTCGGCCTCCGCCGCAGCGACGGCAACGCGAGCGGTCTCGACGTCCTTGTGGAGGCGCTCCGCCTCCGCGGCGGCGGCGGCGCGGCGCTGCTCCAGCTCCGCCAGCTCGCGTTCGAGCGCCTGTTGGCGGTCGGCCTGCAGCGCCGTCAGCTCGGTCTC
The DNA here is from genome assembly GCA_035637995.1 of Conexibacter sp. Taxonomy (GTDB): domain Bacteria; phylum Actinomycetota; class Thermoleophilia; order Solirubrobacterales; family Solirubrobacteraceae; genus Conexibacter. Next base: position 8,217 of record DASRAV010000006.1, read on the forward strand.
CAGCGCGGCGACGCGGTCGGCGGCCTCGGCGTCGGGGACGTCCGCCTGCTCGTGCGCGCGCAGCGCATCCAGCTCGGCCGCATGCCGCGCGATCCGCTCGCCGAGCGACGCGGCGGCGGTGCGCGCCGCCTCGAGCCGCAGCCCGACGCGCTCGCCGGCCGAGCGCGCGCGGTAGGCGCGGTCGGAGAGCTCCTCGCGCTGCTCGCTGCGCTGCTGCAGCGCCTGCTCGGCCGCCTCGCGGCGCTGCGCGACGCCCGTGAGCGCCTGCTCTGCCTGCTCGCGCCGCTCGCGCGCGGCGGCGGCGGCCGTCTCGGCCTGCTCGAGCTCGAGCCGGCTTGCGCGTACAGCGTCGCGCGCGAGCTCCCAGCGCGCCTCGAGCGACTGGCGCTCCAGCCGCGCGTGCAGCTCGGCCGCCTCGGCTTGGCGCTTGAGCGGCCGCAGGCGCGAGCGCGCCTCGCGCTCGACGTCGAGCGCGCGGTCGAGGTTGTCCTGCGTGCGCGCGAGCTTGAGCTGCGCGCGGCGGCGGCGCTTGCGGTGCTTGCCCAGGCCGGCCGCCTCCTCGATCAGCAGCCGCCGATCGCGCGGCTTGGAGGTGACGATCGCCTCGACGCGCCCCTGCGAGACGACCGAGTGCATCTCCTTGCCGAGGCCGGTGTCGGAGAGGATCTCCAGCACGTCGGTGAGGCGGCAACGAGCGCCGTTGAGGCGGTACTCGCCTTCGCCGGAGCGGTCGAGCCGGCGCAGGATCGAGATCTCGGCGAAGTCGAGCGGGAGCCCGCCGTCGGCGTTGTCGAGCACCAGCTCGACCTCCGCCTCCTGGCCGGCTTTGCGACCGTGGCCGCCGCCGAAGATGACGTCCTGCATCGACTGGCCGCGCACCGCGAGCGGCGACTGCTCGCCGAGCGCCCACAGCACCGCGTCGGTGACGTTCGACTTGCCCGAGCCGTTGGGACCGACGATCACGCTGACGCCCGGACCGAACGCGAGCCGCGTGCGGTCGGGGAACGACTTGAAGCCCTTCAGCGTCAACGACTTCAGATGCATGCGGTTCCGATCCGGTTGCCCATCAGTCTTCCATCGCGTCGAGCGCGGCGCGAGCCGCCTCCTGCTCGGCGTCCTTCTTGCTGCGTCCCTCCCCTGCGCTGACCTCGACGCCGCCGACGGTCGCGGAGACCGTGAAGACGCGGTCGTGCGGCGGTCCCGCCTCGGCCGTCACCGTGTACGTGACGATCTCGCCGCGACGCGCGAGCCGCTCCTGCAGCGCGGACTTGAAGTCGACCGGATGCTCCAGCGCCGCCTCGACCTCCGGCGCAAACGCCTCGACCACCGCGGCCGCCGTCTCCTCGTACCCGAACGAGAGGTAGCAGGCGCCGATCACGGCCTCGATCACCGACGCCAGCACCCGCTCGGTGCGCACGAGCGAGTCGGCCGTCTGCGCGAGCCCGTCCGGTGCCGCGGCGCGCAGCCGCTCCGGCACGCCGAGGCGCTCGGCGACCGCCATGCACGAGCGGCCCGAGACCGCCTGCGCGCGGATCTTCGTGAGCCGGCCGGCGCCGAAGCGCTCGGCCTCCAGACGCGGATACAGGTGCGTCGTGATCGCGAGCGCGAGCACGCTGTCGCCGAGGAACGCGAGCCGCTCGTAGGAGTCCGAGCGCCGCTCCGTCCACGAGGAGTGGGTGAGCATCTGCCGAGCGAGGTCGTCCGGCAGTCGATCGAGCAGGTCGGCGAGGGAGCGCAGTGCTCAGGGCCCCGGCTCGCGGTCGGCAGCGGCGGGCGGGACCTGGCCCAGCACGAAGTCGACCGCCTGGCCGACCGTCAGGATCCCCGCCGCCTGCTCGTCGGAGATCCGGACCGCATAGCGATCCTCCAGCTCCTGCACGAGCGTGTAGAGGTCGAGCGAGTCGGCCTCGAGATCCTCCCGAAAGCGGGTGGCGTCGTCGATCTCCGCCGGATCGATCGTGAGCTCGTCGGCGAGGTGCGTGCGGATGCGGTCGAGAACCTGCTCGCGGGTCATTGAGCCGGAACGCTAGCCGGCGCTCCGGACGCCGGTGCCTGGCGCAACGCGCCCGCATCGTCGAGCGCGGCGAGCGTGCGAGCGACCACGTCCTCCTGCACGGCACGGGCCGCGACCTCGATCGCGCGTGCGAAGCCCTTGCGCGTGAAGCGGCCGTGCGCGACGACGCCGACGCGCCGCAGCCCGAGCATGTACGCGCCGCCCGCGAGCTCCGGGTCGAGGTCCTCGCGCAGCGTGCGCAGCGGCTTGCGCAGCAGCAGGCCGCCGAGCCGGCCGCGCGGGCTCGCCATCGCGACGTCGCGGATCGAGCGCATCAGCTTGCTGGACACGCCCTCCATCAGCTTGATCGTGACGTTGCCGGTGAAGCCGTCCATCACGACGACGTCGGCGACGCCCTCGGTGATCTGCGTCCCCTCGACGTTGCCGACGAAGCGCAGCCGCTCCCCCGCCGCGACGAGCGACGCGTGCGCGGCGACGACGTCGGGTGTGCCGCGGCCGGGCTCCTCGCCGTTGGAGAGCAGCCCGACGCGCGGCGCCGCGACGCCGAGCACCGCCTGGGCGAAGGCCGCGCCCATGAACGCGAACTGCACGAGATGGTCGGGGCGCACCTCGACGTTCGCCCCGACGTCGAGCAGCAGCACCGGCGCGCCCGGCACCGGCATCGGGATCGCGAGCGCCGGACGATGGATGCCGCGCGCACGCTTGATGAAGAAGAGCCCGGCGGCGAGCGCGGCGCCGGTCGAGCCGCCGGAGACGAGCGCGTCGGCGCGCCCCTCGGCGACGGCCTTCGTCGCGAGCACGATCGAGGCCTCCGGCGTCGAGCGCACGGCAAGCGCGGGGTCGGGCGCCTTCGCGATCGAGACGGGCGCGTCGATCACCTGGACGCCGTCGGGCACCGGCCCGATCGCCGCGGCCGGTCCGAACAGCAGCACGCGCGTTCCCTGCGCCGCCGCGAGCGCAGCTCCGGCCGCGACCTCGGCGGGGCCGAGGTCGGCACCGTTCGCGTCCACGGCGACCGTGATCGACGGCACGGCGGATGCGGAGACGTCAGGCGTCGTCGTCGCCGGTGGCGGCTACGACCACGTCGCGCCCGCCGTACGTGCCGCACACCGGGCAGACCCGATGCGGCATCCGCGGGCTGTGGCACTGCGGGCACGCGTGCGTCGTGGGCGCCGTGATCTTGTGCTGCGAGCGGCGTTTGTTCGTGCGCGAGTGCGACTGCTTCTGCTTCGGGACGGCCATAGCTCGGTGGAGGCTACCAGCCTCTAAAGCTGAAGGTCCCGCAGCTTCGCCCAGCGCGGGTCCGGCTCGGCCTCGTGCGCGTGCTCGGCTCCCGCTGCATTGAGGTCGGCGCCACAGATCGGGCAGAGACCGGCGCAGTCGGCCCGGCAGAGCAACTGCGCCGGCAGCGCGAGCGCGAGCGCGTCATGCGCCCAGCCGGCGAGGTCGAGCTCCTGCTCGGCGTTCACATAGGGCGATTCGAGCTCCTCGCCTCCCCCCGGCTGCTCGACCTCGCGGGCATCGACGGCGAAGCGCGGGGCCGCCGGCTCCAGGCAGCGCATGCACGGCCCGTGCAGCGCGACCTCGAAGCGCAGCCGCAGCGACCAGCCGTTGTGCAGCATGCGCGAGAGGTCGAGCCGGACCGGTGCCAGCACGGGATCGACCTCGTACCGAACGCCGCTCAGCTCATACGGCTCCAGCGGGACCTCCAGCTCCAGCGAGCGCCCTTCGCCGGAGCTCAGCCGCAGGGCGGCGAGGTCGAAGCTGTCAGCGCGCGCGGCCACGCGTCGAAGATAGCGCGAGCGCTACGCGAGCTCGCGCTTGAGGACCTTGCCTGTCGCGTTCCTGGGAAGCACGTCCACGAACACCACTTCGCGCGGCACCTTGAACGCGGCGAGGTTCTCCTTCACGTACGCCTTCAGGTCGGCCTCGCTCGCCTCGCCGTCCTCGTGCAGCGCGACGACGGCCTTGAGGCGCTGGCCCCAGTCCTCGTCCGGGACGCCGATCACGGCGACCTCGCGCACGGCCGGGTGGCCGGCGAGCAGGTCCTCGACCTCGGAGGGGAAGAGGTTCTCGCCGCCGGAGATGATCATGTCGTCGTCGCGGCCGTCGACGAACAGGCGCCCGGCGGCGTCGAAGTGGCCGACGTCGCCGGAGGACATCAGGTCGCCGATCGTCGCCTTCGTCTCGCCGCCGGTGTAGCCCTCGAACGGCAGGCCGCTCGCGACGAAGATGCGGCCCGGCTGGCCTGGCGCGACCTCGCGGTCGTACTCGTCGAACAGCTTCACGATCGTGCCGAGCGGCGGCCGCCCGGCGGTGCCGGGCGCGGCGCGCAGGTCCTCCGGCGTCGCGATCGTCGCCCACGCGACCTCGGTCGAGCCGTAGAGGTTGTAGAGGACGTCGCCGAAGCGGTCCATCACCTGCGTCGCGAGCGGACCGGGCAGCGCCGAGCCGCTGACGGCGATGATCCGCAGCGAGGAGGTGTCGTAGCGGTCGAGCACCTCGTCGGGCAGCTCGAGCATCCGCTGCAGCATCACCGGCACGACGACGAGCGCGTTGGCGCGGTGACGGGCGATCGCGCGCAGCGTCCCCTCCGGGTCGAAGCGGCGGCGCAGCACGAACGTCGAGTTCAGCGGGACGCCGAGCGTGTAGTTCGCCATGCCCCACGAGTGGAACAGCGGGGCGGCGAGCAGCGTCGTCTCGCGCGCGCGGTAGGGGATCTTCGACAGCAGCGCCGCGGCGGCGCTGACGGTGGCGGAGGTGCGCTGGGCGCCTTTCGGGGTGCCGGTCGTCCCGGACGTGAGGATCACCACGCGGCCGGGCTCCGGCGGCGGAGGCACGCCGTCCGGGTCGCCGGCGGCGATCAGGTCCTCGAGCAGCGGGTCCCCGCTCGTGCTCTCGCCATCGCACCACGCGACGAAGCGGGTGCGCACGTCGCGCACCTCGCCGAGGAGCGCAGCGAACTCCTCGTCGTAGACGATCGCCTTCGCGCCCTCGCGCGCGACGACGTCGGCGAGCTGCGGAGCGGCGAACATCGTGTTGAGGTAGAGCGCATGCGCGCCGAGCCGCGAGCAGGCGATCGAGATGTCCATGAAGCCGCGGTGGTTGCGGCACATGATCGCGACGCCGTCGCCGGGGCGGATGCCGTGCGCCGCGAGCGAGCTGGCGAGCGCGTTCGCGCGGCGGTGCAGCTCGGCGTAGCTGATCGTCCCGAGTTCGTCGACGATGGCGGGCTGATCGGGCGCGCGCGCGGCGCTGATCGCGATCGCGCCGGCCGAGACGGTGCCCCAGCGCACGAGCGAGCGGCCCACGCGCACGAGCCGGTCGGGTCGGACGGGCGCGATCAGGCCTGCATCGACGAGCGCTTTGACGACACGGGCGTGGTGGAGGATGCGGTCGGTCGGGCTGGGCATCGGGCCGTATCCAAGCATGACGCGTGTCCGCGCGTGCCGGTCGCGAGACGGCCTGACCAATCAGGGCAGCTCGAGCCCGGCGGGCAGCTCGCCGCGCTCGACGAACGCCGTGATCTCCCCGCTCCTGCGCGGGTTCAGGCGCACGTGGCGCTGACCGACGCTCTGCTTCTCGACGAGCAGGTCCGCCACGACCATCCGCTCGCCGATCGCGAGCGCGAGCGCGCGGTCGTGGCCCGCGAAGCCGCGCGCGAGATGCTGGATCTCGGTGTGATAGCCGCCCCACTTGCCCATCCCCATCAGCTGCTGCAGGATCCGCCGCGCGACGCGACGCGAGGGGTCGGCGTCCTCGTGCGGGCGCGCGATCGTCTGCGGCGGATGCAGGATCGTGAGCACCGCCTCGTCATGCTCCACGAGCGAGGCCGGGTCCGCCGGACGACCGCCGAAGCGCGCCACCGCCTCCGCGATCCGCAGCGGGTGCAGCTCCCCGATCGGCGCGCGCAGCTCGCCGACGTCGCCCAGCACGGCGCTCGGGAGCGCATACGCCCGCGCGCGGAGGCGATCGACGTCGGCGACGTTCTCCGCGAACGCCTCGACGGCGAGCTCGACGTCGTCCAGCGCCTCCTCGGCATGTACGGGGAGCGCGAGTAGCAGCCAGCCCTCCCACTCCCCGGTCAGCAGCGCGAGGTCCTCCGCGCTGCCCGGCGCCATCGCCGCCGCGCTCTCCACGAGCGCGCCGACGAGCGCGGCGACGAGCGTCCAGCCGCGGTCGGGCACGGCGTTCGCGTCGGCGTGCAGCTGCGGGTCCACCGGCGCGATCCCGACGAGCGCCTCGCCGCGCGCGGCGAGCGCGACGGGGACCGGCGTCGTATAGCCCGAGCGCGGGCGCTCGAGCTCGGCGGCGCCGGCCGCGAGCGCGTCGAGCAGCTCGGCGCGCAGCTGCGCGACCCGGTCGCGCGGCGCGTGCACGCCGCCGGCGTCCACCAGCACGTTCTCGAGACGCGTCATCCCGCGGCGAACCCTAATGCCGCGGAGGGAAGTCGGCTGCTACCCGACCTCAGCCGGTTCGTCTTTGCCCTGGAGGCGCTCACGGCCCCGCTGGACGGCGGCGATGAACTTCGAGAGGTTGACCTCGAGCGTGTTGAGGATCTCGTCGGCGTAGTCCTCGGCGCCGAGGCGGATCTCGCGCTCGCGGGCGCGTGCGTCCTCGATGATGTCCTCCGAGGCGCGTTCGGCCTGCTTGGTGACCTCCTCCTCGGAGATCAGCTGCTCCTGGCGCTCGCGCGCCTCCTTCACGATCCGCTCCGCCTCGCGCTTGGCCTCGGCGAGCATCTCCTGACGCTCCTTGACGATCCAGCGCGCCTGCTTGATCTCTTCCGGGATCGTGGCGCGCATCTGATCGAGGATGTCGTAGATCTCCTCCTTGTCCACGCGCACCTGGTCGGTGAGCGGGACCGGCTTGGCGTTGTGGACGAGATCGTCCAGCTTGTCGATGAGCACCAGGACGTCCATCGGAACCTCTGTTTCGTCAGCGGCCGAGCTCTTCCTTCAACCGGGAGGCCACGTAGTCTGGCACGAGATCGTCGATGTTCCCGCCGAAAGTGGCCAGCTCCTTCACTCCGCTGGAGCGCAGGAAGCTGTATTGCGGCGAAGCCATCAGGTAGACGGACTCGATCTCCGGGGCCTCGCGGCGGTTGAGCTGATGCATCTCCAGCTCGTACTCGAAGTCCGAGATCGCGCGCAGTCCCTTCACGATCGCCTTCGCGCCGACCTCCTTTGCGAACTCGACGACGAGGTTGCTGAACGGCTGCGCGCGGACGTTGCCGAGGTGCGCGGTCGCGCGCTCGACGAAGCTGATCCGCTCATCCGTCGTGAACAGTGTCGAACCCTTGCGGATCGGGATGTTCACGACCGCGACGATGACCTGCTCGAACAGGCCCGAGGTGCGCGAGATGACGTCGAGGTGGCCGTTCGTGATCGGGTCGTAGGACCCGGGACAGACGGCGATGCGGTTACTGAGGTCGCTCATGGATTCGGATCAGGGTGTCGCCGTAGCGGCGCTCGTCGGTCGGTGGCAGGTCCAGGTCGAGCGGGGCGCGCCGGTCGCTCTCGGCCACGACGCGCCCACCGGGTGCGATGACCTCGGCGAGCAGTGGCGAGAGCTCCCGTCCCAGTTCGACCGCGAGACGGTATGGAGGGTCGAGAAGCACAAGATCGTATTCGTGACGGCCGTCACGTGCGCCGCGGAGGAAGGCGCGCGCGTCCTGGCGGCGCACCTCGGCCTCCGCCTCGAGTCCGAGCGAGGCGAGGTTGGCGCGTACGACGGCGATCGCCGCCGGGGCGTCGTCGACGAACGTGGCGCGCGCGGCGCCGCGCGAGAGCGCCTCGATCCCGAGCGCGCCCGAGCCGGCGAAGAGGTCGAGCACGACGGCGTCGTCGAGCGGGCCGAGCAGCGAGAAGAGCGCCTCGCGGACGCGGTCGCTCGTCGGCCGGGTCGCCTGCCCGGGCGGAGCCGCGAGACGACGGCCGCCGCAGCGCCCGGCGACGACCCTCATGCCGGGATCGGCGCGAGCGCCGCGGCGCCGTAGCGGTCGGCGAGCGCGTCGGCGAGCGGCGCGTGCTCCGGTGCGGCGAGCTCCGGATCGGCGTCGAGCAGCGTGCGGGCCCGCAGGCGCGCCCGCTCGAGCAGCTCGTCGTCCTCGGGGAAGAGCGCGATCGTGTGCACCGCGTCGCCGTGCTGGCGCACGCCCGCCAGCTCGCCCTCGCGCCGCAGGCGCAGGTCGATCCGCGCCAGCTCGAAGCCGTCGGCGTGCGCGGCGAGCGCGGCGAGCCGCGCCGACTCCTTCGGCCCGAACAGCAGGCACAGCGACGCGTGCTCCCCGCGCCCGACGCGGCCGCGCAGCTGGTGCAGCTGCGAGATGCCGTAGCGCTCGGCGTTCTCGACGAGCATCACGGTCGCGTTCGGCACGTCGATCCCGACCTCGATCACGGACGTCGCGACCAGCACGTCGGCGCCGCCGGCGGCGAACGCGGCCATCGCCTCCTGCTTCTCGCGCGGGCGCATCTGGCCGTGCAGCAGCACGACGCGGAAGTCCTTGAACTCGCTGTCGCGCAGGCGCTCGAACTCGGCGGTCGCGGCGCGCGCCTGCAGCGCCTCGGACTCCTCGACGAGCGGGCAGACGACGAACGCCTGGCGCCCGGCGCGCAGCTCCTCGCGGATGCGCTCGTACGCCCGCTCGCGCTCGCGCTCGCCGCCGGCGACGTGCGTGGCGATCGGCTGGCGCCCGCGCGGCAGCTCTCGCAGCGTCGTGTGGTCGAGGTCGCCGTGGTCGACGAGCGCGAGCGTGCGCGGGATCGGCGTCGCGGTCATGTGCAGGACGTGCGGCGCGAGGCCCGCGGGGGCCTTGGCGTCGAGCGCCGCGCGCTGGCGCACGCCGAAGCGGTGCTGCTCGTCGACGACCGCCACGGCGAGCCGTGCGAACACGACCGCCTCCTCGATCAGCGCGTGCGTGCCGACGACGAGCGCCAGCTCGCCGCTGGCGAGCTTGCCGAGCACGTCGGCGCGCCGCGCGGCGGGCGTCGAGCCGGTCAGCAGCGCGGCGGGCACCGCCTCGCCGGGCATCAGCCCCTGGATCGTGGCGAAGTGCTGCTCGGCGAGCGTCTCGGTCGGCGCCATCAGCGCGCCCTGCCAGCCCTGCTCGACCGCCCGCAGCAGCGCGAACAGGGCGACGACGGTCTTGCCCGAGCCGACCTCCCCCATCAGCAGCCGCTGCATCGGCCGCTCGCCGGCGAGGTCGCCGTCGAGCTCGGCCATCGCCTGCTCCTGATCGGCGGTCGGCGCGAACGGCAGCCCGCCCGCGAGCCAGCGCGCGGTCAGCTCGCGCGGCCCGTCGAGGCGCGGCGCGCGCGCGCCGCGGTCGCGCTGCGCGCGCCGGCGCAGCAGCAGCAGCTGCAGCAGCAGCAGCTCGTCGAACGCGAGTCGGCGGCGACCGCCCAGCGCATCGGCCTCGCGCCCGAGGTAGTGCATCGCGGCAAGCGCCGCGGGGCGATCCGGCAGCCGCTCGGCGGCGCGCATGCGGCCGGGCAGCGGCTCGGCCGTGTCGGCGAGCGCGCCGCGGTGCTCGCGCACGAGCGCGAGGATCCGCGTCGAGTCGATCCCCTCGGAGGCGGGGTACTGCGCGACCTGCCCGGACTCCCCGTCCTGCGAACCGACCGTGCGGTCGGTGGGCGCATGCCCGACGACGGAGACCTGGCCCCGCTCGTTGACGCGAACCGTCAGCAGCAGGCGCGTGCCGACGGGGTAGCGCTGCACGAGCCACGGCTGGTTGAAGAACGAGACCTTCGTCGCGCCGCTGCCGTCGGCGACCGTCGCCTCCACGCGCGGCTTCATCCCGCGCCGGCGCATCTGACGCGTGTCGATCGCGCGCACCTCGACCAGCACCGTCGCCGTCTCCCCCCGGCTCAGCGTCGCCAGCGTGCGCGCCTCTCCGCGCGCGCGGGGCAGGTGCTCGAGCAGGTCGCCGACGGTGTGGAGGCCGAGCGTCTCGAGCGCCTTCGCGGCCTTGACGCCAAGCGCGTCGGAGCCGGGCAGGGGCTCCTCGAGCCGTGAGCGGCGTGGCGTGCGGACGGGTGCGGACAGCAGCTCGGCGTGGTCGAGCGGCTCGCTGGACGCAAAGGCGGTGGGCACCGCCGAACTATTGCGCGCGCAGCGGCCGGTTCACTCCGCGGCGAGCAGCCACCAATACGCCGATTGCCCGCCCTGGGCCAGCTCGAGCTCGGCGCCGCCGTCGCCGACGAGCGCCAGCACCTCTTCGTCGGCGAGCGGCGCGCCGTCGCCGGTGAGGCAGGTGATCAGCTCAGCCTGGGTCGCAAGCGCGTCGAGCACCTCGCGCAGCGTCTGCGCCGGTTCGCCCCAGGCGACCAGCTCGTCGGCGACGAAGCCGACCGCCTCGCCGCTGCGGAAGCGCCCGGCCGCGTCGTCGCGCGCCGCAGGCGCGACCGCGCCGGTGCGCACGCGGGCGAGCGCATCCTCCAGCGCGGCGGCGTTCGCGCTGCCGTGGCGCGTGGCGTCGAACGCGATCGCCGCGGCAAGGCCCGCCTGCTGGGAACGGGAGCGCACGACGTGGACGCGCTTCTCCGACAGCTCGGCGGCGCGCTCGGCGGCCATGATCACGTTCGGGCTGTTCGGCAGCACGACGACTTCCTCCGCCGGGACGGCATGGATGCCGGCGAGCAGGTCGTAGGTGGACGGATTGAGGGTCGCGCCGCCGTCGAGCACGTGGATCCCGTAGCTCTCGTACGCCCTGCGGATGCCGGCGCCCGAGACCACGGCGAGGACGCCGCAGGCAGCCGGCGCGGCGACGGGCGCGGCGCCGTCCGGCGCGCCCGCGCCGTTGCGTGCCAGGCGCGCGCTGCGCGCCTCGACCTGCGCGTGCATGTCGGCGACGTCGAGGTGGGAGATCGACCCGGCGGCGGCGAAGACGGCCGTCGCGACGTCCGGGTCGTCGGTGTGGACGTGCACCTTCAGGGTCGTCGCGTCGCCGACGACGAGCACCGAGTCGCCGACCGCCTCGAGGGCCGGGATGAAGCGCCGCGCCTCCAGGCCGCTGCCGGTGACGGCGAAGTTCGTGCAGTAGCGGTAGGTGGAGGACTCGTGCTGCGGGCGCGTGACGCGCGCGGCGCTGTGGTGCGCGACCTCCGGCGCCTCACCCCCGCGCAGCGCCGAGATGACACCTGCGAAGAGGACCGTCAGCCCATAGCCGCCCGCGTCGACGACGCCCGCCTCGCGCAGCACCGGCAGCAGCTCGGGACCGCGCGCGACCGACTGCTGACCGGCCTCGAGCGCGCGTTCGAGCACGTCGGCGATCAGCGCGTCCTGGCGCGCGTCGGTGGTGTCGCGGTCGAGGCGCGTTTCGGGCATGTGCGCCAGCTCGCTGGCGATCCGGCTCGCCATCTCGCGCACGACCGTGAGGATCGTCCCCTCCGCCGGGTCGCGCACCGAACCGTAGGCCTGCTCGGCGGCGCGTGACATCGCCGCGCCGATCAGCACCGGGTCGACGAGCTCGCCGGGTCGGCTCGCGAGCTCCTCGGCGGCGCCGCGGATCAGCTGCGAGAGGATCACCCCGGAGTTGCCGCGCGCCCCGAGCAGCGCCGCGCGCGCGACCGAGCTGACGATCTCCGCGCGGCCGAGCTCGTCGGCGGTCTGGTCGCGCTCGGACGCGGCCAAGCGGTCGAGCTCCTGCAGCACCGCGTTCAGCGTGAGCGCCATGTTGTCGCCCGTGTCGCCGTCGGCGACGGGGAAGACGTTGAGGTCGTTGACCTCGTCGCGGCGCGATTCGAGCTGCGCGAGAGCCGCCTCGACGACGGCGCGGAAACGGATCAGGCTGGGATCGGACACGGGCGGGGGACCGAGGCCGGCAGGAGACGAGACGAGGCGGGCGGGCCCGCTATGCCTTCGTGATCTTGCCGGCCTTCAGGCAACGCGTGCAGACGTAGACGCGCCGGGCAGTCCCGCCGTCGTCGATCCGCACCCGCTGGAGGTTCGGGTCGAAGCGCCGCTTGGTCGCGACCATCGAGTGGCTGCGACTGTTGCCGAACGCGGGACCCTTGTTGCAGACGTGACAGACCTTTGGCATGGCGAGCGCGAGTATAGAGACTGCCGCAGCCTCAAGCCGCGAAGCCGGTGCGGCCGCGCCGCTCGCGCAGCGCGTCCTTGACCGCCAGCGCCGAGAGCACCGCCTCGGCGGCGTGCGCGCCGGAGTCGCGCTTCTCGCCGCCGTGGACGCGCGCCAGCGCCTGGTCCATCGAGTCGACCGTGAGGACGCCGAAGCCGACGGGGACGCCGGTCGCGAGCTGAACCTGCTGGATTCCGCGCGCGGCCTCGCCGCAGACGTAGTCGTAGTGGTCCGTCTCGCCGCGGATCACGGCGCCGAGCGCGACGATCGCGTCGTAGCGGCCGGACTCGGCGGCGTACTTCGCCGCGAGCGGCAGCTCGAACGCGCCGGGCACGTCGTAGACGTCGACGGCAAGGGCGCCCGCCTGCTCCAGCACGGCGGTGGCGCCGGCGACGAGCCGGGTGGCGAGGTCGGCGTAGAAGCGTCCGACGACGAGCGCGAAGCGACGCTCAGACATCCCCGCGCTCCCGGTCCTGAGCCTGCTCGCGCTGGATCATCTCCTCGTCGAGCGGCAGCCCCTGGTGGTGGAGCGTGTGGCCCATGCGGTCGCGCTTGACGCGCAGGTAGGCCTCGTTGTGCGGGTTCGGCGTCGGCTCGATCGGGACCTGGTCGGTGACCGAGAGGCCGTAGCCCTCCAGCCCGATGATCTTCTTCGGGTTGTTCGTGAGGATGCGGATCGACGTCAGCCCGAGGTCGGTGAGGATCTGCGCGCCGATGCCGTAGTCGCGCAGGTCGGCTGGCAGCCCGAGCTTGAGGTTCGCCTCGACCGTGTCGAGCCCCTCCTCCTGCAGCTTGTACGCGCGCAGCTTGTTCAGCAGCCCGATCCCGCGCCCCTCCTGCGCGAGGTAGAGCAGCACCCCGCGGCCCTCCTCCTCGATCATCGCGAGCGCCGACTCGAGCTGCTCGCCGCAGTCGCAGCGCAGCGAGTGGAAGACGTCGCCGGTGAGGCACTCCGAGTGCACGCGCACGAGCACGTCGTCCTTGCCGTCGACCTCGCCCTTGACCATCGCGACATGGTGCTTGTCGTCGACGAGCGAGCGGTAGCCGACGACCTCGAAGTCGCCGAAGGCGGTCGGCAGGCCCGTCGTGACGACACGCTCGACGAGCTTGTCGTGGCGACGGCGGTAGGCGACCAGGTCGGCGACCGTGATCATCTTCAGGCCGTGCTGCTCGCAGTAGGGCACGAGGTCGGGCACCCGCGCCATCGTCCCGTCGTCGTTCATGATCTCGCAGATCACGCCGGACGGGTTGAGGCCGGCGAGGCGGGCGAGATCGACGGCCGCCTCGGTCTGGCCGATGCGCTCCAGCACCCCGCCGGGCTTCGCCTTCAGCGGGAAGACGTGGCCGGGCTGGACGACGTCGCGCGGGCGCGAGCTCGGGTCGATCGCGACCTGGACCGTGCGCGCGCGGTCGTGGGCGGAGATGCCCGTCGTGACGCCCTCGCGCGCCTCGATCGAGACGGTGAAGGCGGTCTCGAACGGGGACTCGTTCTTGGCGGCCATAAGGTCGAGGCCGAGCTCGTCGCAGCGCTCGCCCGTGAGCGCGAGGCAGATCAACCCGCGCCCCTCCTTCGCCATGAAGTTGATCGCCTCCGGCGTCGCGAACTGCGCCGCGAGCGTCAGGTCGCCCTCGTTCTCGCGATCCTCGTCGTCGCAGACGACGACCATCTTGCCCTGGCGGATGTCCTCGATCGCCTCCTCGACGGTCGCGAACGCCGTACGGATATCGGCCCCGCCCGTCCCGCCCCCATCCACCCGGCTCATCGCGTCACCAGCTTCTCGACGTATTTTGCGAGCACGTCCACCTCCAGGTTGACGGGTCGTCCGGGTTGCGCCGCGCCGAGCGTCGTGCGCTCCAGCGTCTCGGGGATCAGCGAGACGCTCAGCGACGCCTCGTCGACCGCGCTGACGGTGAGGCTGACGCCGTCGACCGCGATCGAGCCCTTCTCCACGACATAGCGCAGCAGCTCGGGCGCGGCCGCGATCCGCACGACGCGCGCGAAGCCGTCCTGCTCGACCGCGTCGACGGTGCCGAGGCCGTCAACGTGGCCCTGCACGAAATGGCCGCCGAGCCGGTCGTCGGCGCGCAGCGGCAGCTCCAAGTTGACCCCGAGGCCCGGCCGCAGATCGGCGAGCGAGGAGCGACGCAGCGTCTCGTTCATCACGTCGGCCGTGAAGCGCGTCGGCGCGGGGTCCACCGCGGTGAGGCAGACGCCGTTGACGGCGATCGAGTCGCCCGTCGCCAGCTCGCCGGCGAGCGCGGTGTCGAGCGTCAAGCGCACGCCGTCGGGCGTCGGCTCGACCGCGGCGACCGTTCCCAGCTCCTGCACCAGGCCCGTGAACACGGCTACCACTCCCGCAGGCGCGCGGAGACGAGCACGTCCTCGCCGACGCGTCCGCACTCGAGCGTCAGCGCGCGCAGCGCCTCCGCGATCGTCTCGACGCCCTCGCCCTCGAGCGGGTCGCGGGCCGTGCGCCCGCCCAGCACGAGCGGTGCAAGGAAGAGGCGCAGCTCGTCGATCTCGCCGGCGTCGAAGAACGCGCCCGCCAGCCGCGGGCCGCCCTCGAGCAGGATCGAGGCGACGTCCGCGGCCCCGAGCTGGTCGAGCGCCGAGCAGACGCGCGCCGGCTCGTTCTCGCCGGTCGCGACGATCACGTCGACGCCGTGGGTCTCGAGCGCGTCGGTCGCGGCGCGCGGGGCGGCGCGCGAGACGACGACCGTGAGCGGGATCTCCGAGGCGGCCGTCACGAGCTGGGAGCCGAGCGGCAGGCGCGCGGTCGAGTCGAAGACGACGCGGCGCGGCTGGCGCGCGACGCCGTCGACGCGGGCGGTCAGCTGCGGATCGTCGGCGAGCGCGGTGCCGATCCCGACGGCGACCGCGTCGAGCTCGGCGCGCCAGTGATGCGCGCGCTCGCGGCTTTCGGCGCTGGAGATCCACTTCGAGTCGCCGGCGCGCGTGGCGACCTTGCCGTCGAGCGTCATCGCGGACTTGAACAGCACCCACGGGCGCCCGGTGCGCGCGTGCTTGCGGAACGGCTGGTTGAGCTGCCGCGCGCGCGCCGCTATCTCGCCGTCGGCGACGAGCACCTCGACGCCCTCGTCGCGCAGGATTCCGAGCCCGCGGCCGGAGGCCTTCTCGGTCGGGTCGTCGGAGGCGACCACGACACGCTGGATGCCGGCGGCGACGATCGCATCGGTGCACGGCGGCTGGCGGCCCTCGTGGCAGCAGGGCTCGAGCGAGACGTAGAGCGTCGCGCCCGCGAGATCGGCTTCCCCGGCCGCGTGCAGCGCCTCGACCTCGGCGTGCGCGGCGCCGAGCTCGGTGTGCCAGCCCTCCCCGAGCACCTCGCCGTCGCGCGCGAGCACGGCGCCGACGAGCGGGTTCGGGCTCACGCGCCCCCGGCCGCGCGCCGCGAGCTCGATCGCGCGGGCGAGGTGGAGGCGGTCGGTCTCGGTGCGGAGCGCCATCACCTGGAGGATACGGCTCGGCAGCCGCGCAGCCGGAAGACCACCAGCTCCGGGCCAGGGCGCACGTAGGCGCGCGGGTAGTAGTCGAACGCCCAGTCGAAGTTGAACGACGGCGGCTCCGCCCCGACTCGATAGGGACGCAGGTCGAGCAACCGCTCGCCCCGCGTCGAGAGCGCGCGGTAGTAGGCGATCGCCCCCGGAACCTCGCCCGGCTCGGCGAACGCGCGCTCGAACTGCGTCGAGCCGATCACCACCCAGCAGAAGCCGCGTGCGACGTACTCGTCGAGCAGAGCGGGTCGCAGCGTGCGCTCATAGCGGTCGACCTTCACGTAGCGGGTGCGGCCGTCCGGCAGCCGCCGGGCGTGGTCGTCGACGTCGGCGCGGGCGGTGTTCCACGTGCGCCAGCGGTCGCCCGACCATGCCCGCGGGACGACCGGCTCGATCACGACGCGCTCGCCCCCGGGCACGTGCGCGAGCATCCACGCGCGCAGCGTGCCGCGCGTGTCGGGCCGCGCGAGCACGCGGTCGACGTGCAGCGAGGCGAGCAGCCCCTGCCCGAGCAGCGCGAGCGCGACGAGCGCGGCGGTTGCGGGCGCAAGCCGCGGCGCGCGGTGCGCCAGCTCGCGCGCGAGCACCACGCCGAGATATGCGGCGAGCAGGATCAAGATGGGCAGCACCGGCAGCAGCCAGCGCGCGAAGTAGCGCTCCTGCGTGCCCATGAACAGCAGGTAGAGCAGCGGCGCCGGCAGCAGCACGAGCGCGAGCGCGCGCTCGCGCAGCACGAGCAGCACCGTGCCGCCCAGCGCGGCGAGCGCCGGCACCCAGCCGAGCCCCCACGTCAGCGTCCACAGGTAGTAGAGGATCCCGCTGCGCTGCGTGAGCCCGAGCTTCGCCAGCTCGTCGCCGCTCGCGTACGTGCGCTGCTGCGTAAGGCCGTGGTGGAAGGCCGGGAAGTCGAGCAGCGCATAGGGGTTCGCGAGCAGGAAGCCCGCGAGCGTGGCGGCGAGCGCGAGCGCGATCCCCGCAGCCCCCGTGCGCGCGCCCGACCGTGGGACGAGGATCGCGCTCAGCAGCGGCAGCAGCACGATCCCGGCCGTGTACTTCGTCCCCGCCGCCAGGCCGGCGGCGAGCCCGCCGAGCGCGACCGCGCGCCACCCGCCGCCGCGCAGCACGTGCACCGTCGCGAGCAGCGCGGCGCTCGCCGCCGCCATCGCCGGCACGTCGTTGAGCGCCAGGTGGCCGTAGAAGACGGGCAGGAACGCGACCGCCGCGAGCGCCGCCGCGAGCAGGCCGGTCGCGCGATCGAACAGGCGCGCGCCGGCGCGGTACAGCAGCCAGGCGGCGAGCGTCCCGAGCAGCGCCACTACGACGCGCGCGAGCGCGAACAGCGCGCCCGGATCGCTCGCGAGCGCATGCTCGACCGCGCCGCGCCCGCGGAACCAGAGCGCATAGACGCCGAACAACAGCTCCGTGTAGCCCGGCGGGTTGAGGAAGTAGCCCGGATTCAGGCTGCCATCGAAGAAGCGCACCGCGATCGGGACGAAGTGGCGCTCCTCGTCGGCGTTGTAGGAGAACGGCAGGCCCGAGCGGATCCCCCACAGCCGCAGCGCCAGCGCGAGAAGCAGCACCCCAACGAGCGCGGAGGTCGTGCGATCGGGGCGGCGCATGGAATACTGCGGCGCGAGTCTACGGCATGAAGCTCATCATCCAGATCCCCTGCTACGACGAGGAGCGCACGCTCCCGTTGACGCTCGCCGACCTGCCGCGCGCGGTCGACGGCTTCGACACGGTCGAGTGGCTCGTGATCGACGACGGCTCCGCCGATCGCACGATCGAGGTGGCCCGCAGCCACGGCGTCGACCACATCGTCAAGCTGACGAACAACAAGGGCCTCGCCGCCGGCTTCCAGGCCGGGATCGACGCGGCGCTGAAGCTCGGCGCCGACGTGATCGTCAACACCGACGCCGACAACCAGTACGACGGCCGCGACATCCCGAAGCTCGTCGCGCCGATCCTCGCCGGCGAAGCCGACATGGTCGTCGGCGACCGCCAGGTCGAGCAGATCGCGCACTTCTCGCCGCTGAAGAAGGCGCTGCAGAAGCTCGGCTCGTGGGTCGTGCGCCAGGCCTCCTCGACGACCGTTCCGGACACGACGTCGGGCTTCCGCGCCTACAACCGCGAGGCCGCGCTGCAGATCCAGGTCGTCTCGAAGTTCACCTACACGCTCGAGACGATCATCCAGGCCGGCAAGCTGCTCGTCGCGATCGACCACGTCCCGATCCGCACGAACGAGAAGACGCGCGAGTCGCGCTTGTTCCCGTCGATGGGCGCCTACGTGCGCCGCAACGCGATCTCGATCTTCCGCATCTACGCGCAGTACGAGCCGCTGAAGGTCTTCTGGGGCGGCGCCGTCGTGATGGGGCTGCTCGCCGCCGGCGTGTGGATCCGCTTCGTCGTCGCGTTCATCGGCGGCCAGGGTGCCGGCCACGTGCAGTCGCTGATCCTCGGCGCGGTGCTGTTCATCGCCGCGATGCTGCTCGCCGCGCTCGGCGTGATCGGCGACCTGCTCGCCGCCCAGCGGATGCTCTCGCAGCGCACGTTCGAGCGCGTGCGGCGGATCGAGCTGGCGCTCGGGATCGCGCCCTCGCACTATGAACCCGGTGCGGGCGAGCGCGCTCCGGATCATGAGACGATGCACGTATGACCACTGCCGCGGCTGAGGCCGTCCCCACCGGCAACACGTACGACAAGTACGGCTCGACGAACCCGGTCGTGCGCCGGCTGATGGGCGGATTCGAGCGCACGCTCGCAGAGCTGTTCGAGCGCGCCGCGCCGGCGTCCGTGCTCGACGTCGGCTGCGGCGAGGGCGTGCTCACGCACCAGTGGGCGCAGGCGCTCGGCGAGCGGCGGATCGTCGGCATCGACCTCGACGACGCGAAGCTGAAGGCCGAGTGGGAGACGCGCGCGCGCCCCAACCTCGAGTACCTGACGATGCCCGCCGAGCACCTGCCGTTCGCCGACGGCGAGTTCGACCTCGCCAGCGCGATCGAGGTGCTCGAGCACGTGCCGGACCCGGCGCACACCGTCGCCGAGATGGCGCGGGTCGCCAAGCGCCACCTGCTCGTCTCGGTCCCGCGCGAGCCGCTCTGGCGCATGCTCAACGTCGCGCGCGGCGCGTACGTGAAGCAGCTCGGCAACACGCCCGGGCATCTGAACCACTGGTCGAAGCACTCGTTCGTGCGGTTGCTCTCACAGCATGGCGAGGTCGTCGAGGCGCGGTCTCCGTTCCCCTGGACGATGCTGCTTGTCCGGCTCGACGGCTAGCCGCGACGAGCAGACACGCCGCGAGGAGGCGCCCGACAGCGGCTCCTTCGGCGCCGGCGCGCGCGTCCTGACGATCGGGATCGCCTCGACCGGGGTCTTCACGTTCCTCTACCTCGCGCTCGCGAGCCGCCAGCTCAGCAGCAGCGCATACGGCCGCGTGAGCCTGCTGTGGTCGATCATGTTCGTGATCCTGTCGGTGATCTACCGGCCGATCGAGCAGCTGCTCTCGCGCACGATCGCCGAACGGCGCGCGCGCGGGCTGGAGGGGCACTCGCTGCGCGTGCCGGCGACGATCCAGCTCGCGTTCGCGCTGACGTTCCTCGCCGTCGCGCTCGCGCTGCGGCCCACGATCGAGGCGCGCCTGTTCGACGGCTCCTCGGCGCTCTACTGGATCCTCGTCGTCGGCGTGCTCGCGTACGCGGGCAGCTATTTCGCGCGTGGCTGGCTCGCCGGCCACCAGCGCTTCGCGCTCTACGGGAGCCTCGTGTTCCTGGAGTCGACGTCGCGCTTCCTGTTCGCGCTCGCGGCGGCGATCGGCATCTCCTCCGGCCAGTCGGCGATCGCGCTCGGGATGGCGGTCGCGCCCTTCGTCTCGCTCTCCGTGGTGCCGTTCGCGTTCAGCCGCGTGCGCAAGACGGGCCACCGCCCCTCGACCGCCGGACGCGACGCGCCGGCGCTCGACGCGGCCGCCGAGGGCCCCGCGCACGCCGAGGTCGAGGAAGTCGTCGCCGACCTCTCGCTGCAGCACGGCACGCGCTTCGCCGGATCCGTCTTCGCGATCATGCTCTCCGAGCAGGCGCTGATGAACGCCGCGGTGCTGATCGTCAACGCGAAGTCGGGCCCGGCGCTGTCGGGCTTCGTCTTCAACGTGCTGATGATCGTGCGCGCGCCGCTGCAGCTCTTCCAGGCGATCCAGACGTCGATCCTCCCCCACCTCGCCGGCCTGGAGGCGCGCGAGAGCGCGGAGGAGTTCGCGCGCGCGATCCGCGTCACCGTGCTCGCGATCGCCGGCTTCGCGGGCGCCTGCGCGCTCGGCCTGCTCGTGATCGGCCCCGCGGTGATGACCGCGTTCCTCGGCGACAAGGGCTTCACGTACAGCCGCGGCGGCCTCGCGCTCGTCGCCGTCGGCATGGGCTTCCACCTGATCGCCGGCACGCTGAACCAGGCGGCGCTCGCGCGCCACCGCGCCGGCCTCGCCGCCTGCGCGTGGCTGACCTCCGCAGCGCTGTTCGTCGCCTGGGTCGCCGCCCCCGTCGTGAGCGGCGAGGTGCTGCGCGTCGAGACCGGCTACGCCGGCGCGACGTTCCTGCTCAGCGGGCTGTTGCTCGCCTTGTATCGCCGCGATCACTCATAGGCCAGGGCCTCGAGCACGTTCAGCTTCGCCGCGCGGCGCGCCGGCAGGATCGCCGAGAGCACGCCGGCGATCGCCGCGAGCACGAGCAGGACGATCAGCTGCAGGATCGGGATCGATATCACGAAGCCTTCGCTCTTGAGCGGGATCGTCACGAGCACCGCGAAGATCGCGCCGAGCACGACGCCGAGCGTCGCGCCGATCATCGCCGTGATGACGGACTCGTAGCGGACGACCTGGCGCACCTGCCGGCGCGAGGTCCCGATCGCCCGCAGCATCCCCAGCTCTCGCGTGCGCTCCTGGATCGCGAGGTACAGCGTGTTGACGATCCCGAACAGCGAGATCACGACCGTCAGCGCGAGCAACACGTAGAAGAAGGCCAGGAGCTGGTTGATCTGCTTCTTCTGCTCGTCGATGAAGCCCTGCTTCGTGAGCACCTTGAGGCTCGGGTACTGGGCCTTGATCGCCGTGTCGGTGGCCTTCGTGACGGCGTCGGCGTCGGAGCCCGGCGTGACGCTCGCCATCAGGAAGGCGTTGCCCTTGACGTTGAAGTCGCCCCGCATCAGCGCGTTGGAGACGGTCAGGTCTGCGAACAGGCCGGCCTTGTCGTCGTAGATGCCGGTCACCCGCTGGGCGAGGTGGGAGCCCGTCGGCGTCGTGAGCGCGAGCGTCTGCCCGACGCGCACGTCGTGGTCGTCGGCCCACTTCTTGGCGACCAGCACGTCGTGCGGCCCGAGCCCGCTCAGCGTCGCCGCCGAGCCCTGCGTCCAGTTGAGGTTGAAGACCTCGCCGATCGACTGCGGGTCGACGCCGGTCACCGACGGCTTGCCCTTGCCGGCGATGCGCGCCTCGCTGAAGCGGATCCCGGAGACCGTCTGGATGCCGGAGGAGTCCTGCACCGCCTTCGTCGCGGAGAGCGGCAGCGGCTGGCCGAAGACCGTGCTCTCCACGATCATCTGGCCCTTGAGGCCGACGCCGACCTGATGCGCGATCGAGGCCCGCAGGCCGGCTGCGAAGATCGTCACGAAGGCGACGAGCGCGACGCCGATCATCAGCGCGGCCGAGGTCGAGGCGGTGCGACGCGGGTTGCGCATCGCGTTCTCGCGCGCGAGCCGTCCGCCGACGCCGCGCAGCCGCTCCAGCGGCGCGCCGACCCCGAGCGCGAGCGGCCCGACGACGTGGAACGCCAGCAGGCCGGTGCCGATGAACATGACCGCCGCACCGGCGCCGACGAGCGCCGCGGCGCTGCCGCCGCTCGCGCTGCCGAACAGCCCGAGGCAGAGCAGCACGACGCCGATCAGGACGATCACGGTCGCGATCGGCGTGCGCCAGCGGGCCGTGCGTCCGCGCGGCAGGCTCGCGGCGTCCTGAAGCGCGGCGATCGGCGGCACGCGCGTGGCGCGGATCGCCGGGCCGAGCGCCGCCACGAGCGTGATGACCGTGCCCAGGAGGATCGAGACGATCACCGTGCGCGCCTCGAGCACGATCCCGCCCGACGGCAGGTCGGCGCCGAACAGCTTGAAGAGCCCCTTGAGCCCGGGCGCGAGGCCGAAGCCGCAGAGGAACCCGATCGCCGACGCGAACAGGCCGAGCAGCAGCGCCTCGCCGATGACCGCGCGCAGCACCTGACGGCGGCTCGCGCCGATCATCCGCAGCAGCGCGAACTCGCGCACGCGCTGGGCGACCGTGATCGAGAACGTGTTGACGATCAGGAACGCGCCGACGAACAGCGAGATCCCGGCGAAGACGAACAGGAACGTGCGCAGGAAGCCGAACTGGTCCTTGACGTCCTTGGCGTCGGAGGTCGCCTGCTGCGCGCCCGTGCGCACCGTCACCGGCTCGCCCGCGAGCGCGCCGCGCACGTCGGTCGCGAGCTGCGCGGGCGTCGTGCCGGCGGACGCGGCGACCTCGATCGTCGTGTACTCCCCGTGCAGATCGAGCAGTCGCTGGGCGACCGCCGGGCGCACGACCGCGACCGCCGCCCCGCCGAGCGAGTTCTGCTCGCCGAACTTGGCGATCCCGGTGAGCTTGAAGCGCTCCTGCGCCCCCGTGCCGGCGATCGGCACGCTGTCGCCGACGTGGTAGCCCGCCTTGTCGGCGCTGAACTTGTCGAGCGCGACCTCGTCGGGCGCGCTCGGCGGCCTGCCGACGACGTAGACGAAGGGGTCGAAGCGCTTCGGCGTCGTGTCGGAGATGAACATCGGCGCGCCGGTCGTGATCAGCAGCTTGTCGTGCTTGTTGAAGATCTGGCCCGGCAGGAAGACCGATCCGGCCGCGAGCGCCACGCCCGGGACGCCGCGGACCTTGTCGAGCACGGCGCGCTTCAGCGGTGCCGGTGTGGCGTTTTCGTCGGTCCCGAACAGCTGCTTCGGCGTCACGGCGACGTCGACGCCCTGGTTCGCGGTCTGGAAGACGGTGTCGAACGTGCTGTCGATCGTGTCCGTCAGCAGGTAGGTGCCCGAAACGAGCGCGATCCCGAGGATGACGGCGAACGCCGTCAGCGCGGTGCGCAGCTTGCGCGCGGAGATGCCGCGCAGCGACAGCGCGAGCATCAGCCGACCGCTCGCAGCAGGTCGTGCACCTCGTCGGTCGTGCCGGCGTCGCCGTCGTGCACGATGCGGCCGTCCGCGAGCACGACGATGCGGTCGGCGACCGAGGCGGCGCCCGCATCGTGCGTGACCATCACGACCGTCTGGCCGAGCGCGTCGACCGCGTGGCGCAGCAGCTTGAGCACCTCGGCGCTCGAGGCCGAGTCGAGGTTGCCGGTCGGCTCGTCGGCGAAGATCACCGCCGGCTTCGTGACGAGCGCCCGCGCGACCGAGACGCGCTGCTGCTGGCCGCCCGAGAGCTCGGACGGATGGTGGGTGAGGCGGTCGCCGAGCCCGACCGTGCGCACCAGCTCCTCGCGCCACGCCTCGTCGACCGCGCGGCCGGCGATCTTCAGCGGCAGGACGATGTTCTCCTCCGCCGTCAGCACGGGCAGCAGGTTGAACGACTGGAAGATGAAGCCGACCTTGTCGCGCCGCAGCTCGGTCAGCTTCTTGTCGTCCAGCGAGCCGAGCTCGACGCCGTCGATCGTGACGCTCCCCGCCGTCGGCTTGTCGAGCCCCGCGAGCACGTGCATGAGCGTCGACTTGCCCGAGCCCGACGGCCCCATGATCGCGGTGAACGCACCGGCGGGCAGCTCGAGCGAGACGCCGTCGAGCGCCTCGACCGCGGCCTCGCCCTCGCCGTAGCGGCGGTGCACGTCGACGGCGGTGACGATGGGGGTCGCGGTCGCGCTCACAGCAGGTCCTTTCGCAGCGGGGGAACGTGCGCGCAGATGTCGCGCGTTCGGCGTCGCCGCTCAGACGGCGCCGGCGGCAGCGGCGATCGCCGCATACGCCTCAGCCGGGTCGGCCGTTCCGAAGACCGCCGACCCCGCGACGAGCAGCCTAGCGCCATCCTCGGCGCATTGGCCAGCCGTCGTCGCATCGATGCCGCCGTCGACCTCGATCGCCGGGAAGCCGTCGCGCCCGCCCCGAAGCGCCTGTAAGCGGGCCAACTTCGCGTGCGTCGAAGGAATGAACGGCTGCCCGCCCCAGCCCGGGTTCACCGACATGCAGAGCGCGACGTCGGTCAGCTCGAGGACCTCCGCGAGCGCCCCGACCGGCGTCGCCGGGTTGATCGCCGCGCCCGCCGCGCAGCCGGCCTCCCTGATCGCGCCGAGCGCGTAGTGGAGGTGCGGCGTCGCCTCGGCGTGCACGCTGATGACGTCCGCCCCGGCGCGCGCGAACTCGGCGACCTGGCGCTCCGGCCGCTCGATCATCAGGTGGACGTCGAGGATCCCGCCCGCGCCATGCACCTGCTCGGCGAGCGCGGCGACGACGAGCGGCCCCATCGTGATCGGCGGCACGAAGCGGCCGTCCATCACGTCGACGTGGATCACCCGCGCGCCGGCCGCGAGCACCTCGTCGACCTGCGCGCCGAGGCGCGCGAAGTCCGCGGACAGGATCGACGGCGCGACACGCCGCTCGCGCAGCAGCTCGAGGCTCATGCGCCGGAAGCGTGCCAGATCGGCCGGCTACACCGGAGTGAGCATGCTGCCCTTGCAGTGGTTGCACATCACGATCGCGGTGCTCGACATCCGCACGATCGTGGAGTGCTCGCCGCAGTTGGGGCAGACCGACACCAGCTCGTAGCGGCGCAGGCAGTAGACGCAGCGGTAGCGGCCGGGCATCGTCGTCGGACGCAGCCACGGCTCGCCGCAGCCGGGGCACTCCGGACGCGCGGGGTGGCCGCGATGCTCGTCGTCAGCCGGCTCGCTCATGCCCCCTCCTCTGCATCGCCCCGTGATAGCGCATCTGACGGATGCGCGCGTTGCAGACGTGCGAGGAAGAACCCGTCGGTGCGATCGCGGTGCGGCAGGAAGCTCCGCGTCTGCTCAAGCGCGAAGTCCGCGTGCGCGGCGAGAAACGCCGCGACGACGTGCTCGTTCTCCTGCGGCGAGATCGTGCAGGTGGCGTAGACGAGCGCGCCGCCGGGCGCCAGCGCCGCAGCGCCCGCCGCCAGGATGCGCGCCTGCAGCGCGGCCAGCTCGGGGATCGCCTCCGACCGGGCGCGCCAGCGCAGGTCCGGGCGGCCCTGCAGCGTGCCGAGCCCGGAGCACGGCGGGTCGACGAGCACGGCGTCGAACGGACCGTCGCTGCGCGCCTGCGCCGCGTCGCCCGTCTCGACGCGCACGCATGTGGCGCGCAGACGCTCGCAGGTGCGCTCCAAGGCCGTGGCCCGCCCGGGATGGCGCTCGACGGCGACGACCTCGCCGTCGTCGTCGATCAGCGCGGCGAGCTGCGTCGTCTTGCCGCCGGGCGCGGCACAGAGGTCGAGCACGCGCATGCCGGGCCGCGGCGCGAGCAGGCGCGCGACGTGCATGGCGCCACGCGATTGGGCGGCAAGCGCGCCGCTCGTCCACAGCTCGTCGTGAGCCACGTCGAACGGCGCATCGAGGAGGACCCCTTCGGGGAGGTCGTCCGCCGGCCGCGCGGCGATCCCCCGGCCGGCCAGCTCGTCCAAGACCGCCGCCCGCTCGGCGACGAGCGTGTTGACGCGGTATGAGCCCTCCGCGGGCTCGTTGATCCGCGCCAGCAGCGCGCGCGCCTCCTCGGCGCCGAGCGCGTCCCACCACAGCCGCGCGAGCCAGTCGGGCACGGAGTGCAGCAGCGCGGCGCGCTCGGGCGTGGCGTCGTCGAGCGCGGCGATCAGCTCCGCTCCCTCGCGCGCGGCCGCGCGCAGCACGGCGTTGACGAGCTTGAAGCCGACGCCGCCGTCCGCCTTCGCCAGCTCGACGCTCTGGTCCACGGCGGCGTGCGCGGCGACGCCGCCGAGGTAGAGCAGCTGCAGGACGCCGAGCCGCAGCGCGTCGCGCACGACCGGGTCGAGCCGCTCGACCGGTCGGCGCGCGAGTGTCGCGATCACGTGGTCGAGCGTGCGCCGTCGCTGGATCGCACCGAAGGCAAGCGCCATCGCGAAGGCGTGCTCACGCGCATCGAGCCCGGCATGGGCCGCCTCGCCGGCGAGCGCGCGGTCGGCATAGGCGCCCTCGTCCTCGACGCGCCGCAGCACCGCCGCGGCGACGCGGCGAGCGGGCGAGACGGCGTTCGCGGTCCTCGGCACGCGCGCATCGTCGCAGCCGGACGCGGTCGGGGACCGTGAAGTTGACCCCCGTATTGGGGGTCAACTTCACGGTCCTCCCTCGGCATCCTCGATATCGGTGGGAACTGCGGCGCGGAATCCGACCGCGACGCAGGCGAGCAGCGCGACGACGCCGATCGCGTGCGCCCAGCCGGCGTCGGCGAGCGTGAGGAAGCCGACGGCGACGATCAGGCAGGCGCCGGCGACGCGGGCGAGCAGGCCCGTGCGCGCCGCGGCCAACGTCCGCACGACGCTCGGCGCGGCCGGCGGCTCGCCGTCCTCGTAGCCCAATCGTCCGCGCAACGTCAGCGTGAACAGCAGCGCCAGCGACGGCGCCAAGACCAGCGCGCCGGCGCCCACGGCAACCACGACCGCGATCAGCGTGTCGCGCGACGCCGCCGCCTGTGACACGGTCAGGCCCGGCAGCAGCTCGGGCTGCTGCGCCAGCGCCCAGCCGACGACCACGGCCGCAACCGCCAGCGCGGCCGAGTAGCGCGCCGCTTCGTAACGGCGCACCCACACGAGCCACAGCGTCCCGAGACCGGCGACCACGGAGACCACGAGCGCCGGCAGCCCCGCCCCCCTCACAAGCTCCTCGTAGAGCGACCTGGCATCGGCATGGAGCGCTACGAGCCCGCCCGCCGCGGCAGCGCCCCCGACGACCGCCGCCACAAGCGCCCGCACACGGAACGCGCGCTCGAGCGACGCATCGCCCCGCCGCGCCGCGTCAGCCGCCAGGTACACCGCGGCCAGGTAGGCGCCGGTCGCGACCGCCAGCGCTCCGACGGCGAGCGACAGGCCGCTCGTCCAGCTCGACCATGCGCCGCCCGCCGCGTTGCCGACCGGGACCCGCCCCGCCGCGATCGCCCCCACGACGGTGCCGAGCGCGAACGGCGTGAGCACCGAGGAGATCCCGAAGACGGTGTCGACGGCCCGCAGCTCGCCTATCCGCGACGTGCCCGCCCGCAGCGCGTACGCGGTGCCGCGGAAGATGATCCCGATCGCCGCGATGAAGAGCGGGATCGCCAGCGTGGATGCGATCGACGCGAACGCCTCCGGGTAGCTGGTCCACATCACGACGAGCACGAACACGAGCCAGACGTGGTTCGCCTCCCAGACGGGCGCCATCGCGTCGTGCGCGTGCTCGCGCACCGCGGCGCCCCGCTCCCCACGGCCGGCGGCGAGCTGCCAGAACCCGGCGCCGAAGTCGGCGCCGCCGAGGACCGCGTAGAGCGCGAGGCCGGCGAGCGCGAGCAGCAGCGGGACGGTCGACAGCGACATCACGCCTCGACCCGCTCCAGCGGGACGCGCGCGAGCCGCCGCAGGATCCACCACACCGCGGCGCCCAGTCCCACGTACACCAGCGCCAGCGTCGCATATCCGACCGGGATCCCACCGGCGCCCGTCACCGCCGCGTTCGTCCGCATCACCCCGTAGACGACCCACGGCTGGCGCCCGACCTCGGTCGTGACCCAGCCGCAGATGAGCGCCGCGACGGACAGCGGACCGGCGGCAGCGAGCGCGCGGAAGAACCAGCGCGACTGCGGCAGCCGGCGCCGGCGCCAGCGCACCCACAGCACGAGCGCCCCGAGCGCTGCGAGCAGCGTGCCGATCCCGACCATCCCCTGGAACGCGAAGCGCTCGACGTTGATCGCCTGCGGCCGGTCGTCCGGCGCGACGGAGTCGAGCCCCTGGACGGTCGCGTCCGGGTCGTGGAAGGCGAGCAGCGAGAGCAGCTTCGGGATCTCGATCCCGCCCTTGATCTCACCGGTCGAGCTGTCGTACCAGCCGAGCAGGTGCTCGGGCGCGCCCTTCGTCGTCTGCTGGAGGCCCTCGAAGGAGGCGAGCTTGACCGGCTGCTGCGCGGCGACCTCGCGCGCCGCCCAGTCGCCGACGAGCAGCTGCGCCGGCGCGGCGAGCGCGGCGATCGTCAGCGGGATCGCGAGCGCCGTGCGCTCGTAGCGGCCCCAGCGCCCGCGCAGCCGCCCGACCGCGTAGGCGCCCGCGAGCAGGAAGCCGACGACAATGTACGCGGCGAAGTACATGTGCACGAGCTCGTGCCAGAAGAAGCCGTTGGCGAACAGCGCGCTCCACGGATGGACGTCGACCGCCTGCCCGTTCACGAGCCGGAAGCCGCCCGGATGGTTCATCCAGCCGTTGACGGCGATCACCATCGCCGCACCGAGCACGCCCGTCACGACGATCGGGAAGCCGCTGAGGAAGTGCGCGCGCGGCGAGAGGCGATCCCAGCCGTAGACGTAGATCGCGATGAAGATCGCCTCGAGGAAGAACGCGAAGCCCTCGATCGCGAAGCCGAGCCCGAAGACGCCGCCGAAGGAGGCCATGAAGCCCGGCCACAGCATCCCGAGCTCGAAGCTGAGGATCGTCCCCGTCACGACGCCGACGGCGAACAGCGCGACCATGATCCGCGACCAGCGCCGCGCGAGCGTGCGGTAGAGCGGATCGCCCGTGCGCAGGTGCAGCCACTCGACGAACAGCACGAGCGCGGGGAACGCGATCCCGAAGCACGTCAGCGGGATGTGGACCGCGAACGAGAGCGCCTGCATCTGGCGCGCCTGGTCCAGGTACTGCTGCTGGACCGGAGCGAGCGCCGCGGCGAGCAGCGTCTGCACGCGGCGATCGTATCCAGCGCTCGCACGGCGAAGCGTGCGGCAGGACACACTGGCGCGGCGGCCGTCCCTCCTTGCTGCTGCCGCGCTCCGGCGGTCAGATGCCCGACGGCGCTGCGAACGTCGCGCGACCCGAGGCTGAGAGCACGGCGGCCGCCCGCACAACGGCGTTCTGATGGCGCGTGACCCCCGCGTACCAGAAGAAAGGCGGGATCACGAGCAGGTAACCCGGGAACAGCAACAGGAATGACAGCGGCTCGAAGCGGGCCTCCTGTACGAGCCCGACAAGCTCCTGTGCACGTCGCAGCCGCTGGCCGAAGCGATACTGGGAGATCAGCCCCGCGATCATCAGGGCCATCCCGACCGCCGCCGCCGCAGTCGAGTCCGCGCCCCGCAAACAAACGAGCACGGCGAGGCCGACGGTCGCCGTCGAGACAGCCGGCCGTGAGCGACTCAACTCGCGGTCGTTCCGGAGCCGTCCGACCGTGCGCAGCTCGTCGTTGAGGCGGTAGTACCACCACAGCTCATAGAGCCCGAGCGTGATCGCGGCGAGGAGGAACCCGTCCCAGAAGTCGCGGATCTTCCCCGTCGCGTCGTCGCCCAAGTGGACCTCCTGCGCCATCTGCTGCTCCTTGTGATCGGCGGTGCCTAGCCCGGCAGCCCGCGGCCGCGCAGGTAGTCTGCGACAGTCATCGGACGGCCGCCGGGGGGTTGGACGACGGTCAGCTCCAGCGCCGAGTCGTCTCGGCAGCCGAGCAGCAGCCGCTCCCTCTCCCCGGCCACCGTGCCGGATGGCGGTGGGGCGTCCGCGGCGAGCCGAGCGCCGACGACGCCGAGGAACGAGCCGTCCGGCAGCGCCAGCCGCGCCCCGATGTGCGGCGTCAGCGCGCGCACGACGCGCTCCAGCTCGACCGCCGACCGCGCGAGCGGGTCGAGCGTCCGATCCCGCGGCCCGAGCTTCTCCGCGTACGTGACGAGCGCCTCGTCCTGCTCCGTGCACGCAGGCCGCTCGTCCAGCGCCCGCACGAGCAGCTCGCCGCCGATCCGCTCCAGACGCGGCGCCAGCGTTCCGAAGGTGTCGTCGTCGGCGATCGGCTCGCGCTCCAACAGGCACACCGGCCCGCTGTCGAGCCCCGCCGTCATGCGCATGATCGCGACGCCCGTCTGCGCGTCTCCGGCCATGATCGCGCGCTCGATCGGCGCCGCGCCGCGCCAGCGCGGCAGCAGCGACGGATGCACGTTGAGCAGATCGTGCTCGCTCAGCAGGGGCTCTTTCAACAGCGCGCCGAACGCGCACACCACGACGGCGTCGGGTGCGACCGCGGCGATGCGGGCGCGGGCGCTCCCCTCGTTGACGTCGTCCGGCTGCGCAACGTCGATCCCGAGC
This sequence comes from Conexibacter sp., assembly GCA_035637995.1. GTDB lineage: Bacteria > Actinomycetota > Thermoleophilia > Solirubrobacterales > Solirubrobacteraceae > Conexibacter. The sequence goes on from DASRAV010000006.1 coordinate 38,145, forward strand.
GCCCGGGCGGCACTCGCCACGGGTGGGGCGAGCAAGCGGCGACCGCGACCAGCGGGCCGGTCCGGCCGGGTCACGACGAGCGCGGGCCGGTGCGGACTTGCGGCAAGCCGCTCCAGCACCGCCGCGGCGAACGCGGAGGTCGCGAGGTAGACGGTCCTCAAGCGGCCCGCTCGCCGGCCTCGCGCAGGATCCGCATCGCCTCCTTGCGCTGCTCGCGCGAGGTGCGGTCGAGGATCAGCACGCCGTCGAGGTGGTCGATCTCGTGCTGGAGCACGCGCGCCTCCAGGCCGGTCGCCTCGATCGTGATCTGCTCGCCGTGCTCGTCCTGCGCGCGCACGCGCACGTGCAGCGGCCGCTCGACGTCGACGATCACGCCGCGGAGGCTCAGGCAGCCCTCCTCCATCGTCTCGAGCTCGTCGCCGGACCACTCGATCTCGGGGTTGACGACGGCGACGATCGGCGACTCCTGCTCGACGCGGTAGACGAGCATGCGCTGCAGGCGCCCGACCTGCGTCGCGGCGAGGCCGATCCCGAGCGTCTCGTGCATCACGCGGCCCATCCGCTCGATCTCCGTGCGCAGCTCGTCGTCGAAGCGCTCGACGGGCCGCGCGCGGCTGTTGAGCACCGGGTCGCCGAACTGGCGCACGAGCTGCAGCGCCGCCGCGCGCCGCGCGGCGACCTCCGGGTCGAGCGCGGCCTCCTCGCGCTCCTCGACGTCCTGAAGCTGCGTCTCGTCGGCCATCCGGTCAACTTTACTGCGGGTCGACGTCCACGCTCAGGCTCGCGCGCCGCCCGACCGGCGAACGCGCGACCGCGTCCACCGCAGCCGCCACGGCCGCCACGGCCGCGCGCCGGCGGGTCGCCTTGATCACGAGCTGGCTGCGCTCGCGCCCGCGCAAGCGGAACAGCGGCGCCGGCCCCAGCACCGTCGCGTCGGCCGCGACGATCCGCTCGCGCACCGCCTCCGCGGCCGCGGTCGCGGCGCCCTCCTGCTCGGAGGAGCAGACGACCCGGATCAGCGACGCGAACGGCGGATAGGCGAGCGCGCGGCGGCGCTCCAGCTCGCCGGCGAGGAAGCCCTCGCTGTCGTGGTGGGAGGCAGCGGCGATCGAAGGCGCCTCGGGCGTGAGCGTCTGCACGAGCACGCGCCCGTTGCCGTCCCCTCCGCGCCCGGCGCGGCCCGCGAGCTGGGCGATCAGCGCGAACGTGCGCTCCTCGGCGCGGAAGTCGGGGAAGCGCAGCGTCTGGTCGGCGTCGAGCACGACGCCGAGCGTCACGTCGGGGAAGTCGTGCCCCTTCGCGACCATCTGCGTGCCGACGAGGACGCCGGAGCGCGCGACGTCGAAGCGCTCCAGCGCGCGCAGGACGGCGCCCTTGCCCGCCGCCGTGTCGCCGTCGAGCCGCACGATCGGGAACGTCGGATCGCCGAGCGCGTCGAGCAGCTCGGTCTCGATCCGTTCGGTGCCGGCGCCGTGGCGCGCCACGGAGACCGACCCGCAGGCGCCGCAGGCCGCCGGGACCGGCTCGCGGTGGCCGCAGTGGTGGCAGGAGATCGCCCGCTCGCCGCGGTGCAGCACGAGCGCGACGTCGCACTGCGGGCACATCCACACGTGCCCGCACGAGCGGCAGGAGAGGAAGTTCGACCAGCCGCGGCGGTTCACGAGCACGATGGCCTTGCGGCCGGCGAGGCGCACGTCCGCGAGCGCCTCGCGCGTGGTCGGGTGCAGCGGATGGCGCGCATCGCGCATGTCCAGCACCTCGACAGGGGGCATGGGACGACCGTCGACGCGACGGGCAAGTCGCAGGCGCGTCAATCCGTTGAAGCTCTCCGGGCGCGGCGTCGCGGTGCCCGCGAGCAGCACCGCGCCCGCGTCCTGAGCGCGCTTGGCGGCGACGCGGCGCGCGTCGTAGCGCGGGTCGCCCTCGTGCTTGTAGGCCGACTCGTGCTCCTCGTCGACGATCACGAGCCCGACGTCGGCGAGCGGCGCGAACACCGCCGAGCGCGGGCCGACGCAGATGCGCGCGTCGCCCCGCGCGAGCGCCGTCCACTCGTCGTAGCGCTCGCCCTGACCGAGCTGCGAGTGCAGCACGGCGACCGAGTCCCCGAAGCGCGCCTGGAAGCGGCCGACGGTCTGCGGGGCGAGCGCGATCTCCGGCACGAGCACGATCACGCTGCGGCCGGCGGCGAGCGTCTCCTGCGCCGCGCGCAGGTAGACCTCGGTCTTGCCCGACCCGGTGACGCCGTGCAGCAGGAAGCGCGCCGGCTCGCGCGCCCGCAGCGCAGCGACGATCGGCTCGAGCGCCGAGGCCTGCTCCTGCGTGAGCGGCGGCGGCGCACCGCCGCGCGCGCCGACCGCGCGCACGAGCGGCCGGCGACGCCGCTCGCGCGCGTCCATCGAGATGAGGCCGCGCGCGGCGAGCCGTCGCAGCCCGCCGTGGTCGGCGCCGGTCGCGGTGGCGGGCAGCGCTCCCTCGGCGGCGAGCCGCTCGAGCACGGCGCGCTGGCGCTCGGTCAGCCGCTGGGTGGGCGGGATCGAGTCGACGGCCGCGCTCCCGGCCTCCGTCAGCTCGGCCACGAGCACCTCGCGCGTCGAGACGCGCGGCTTCACCGCCCTCCCGGCGCCCGGGGGCAGCACGAGCCCGAGCGCGCGCGCCGGCGTCGAGCAGTACTCGTCCGCGATCCAGCGCGCGAGCGCGACGAGCTCCGACGGGACGGCCGGCTCCACCCGCGCGCGCGGCTCCGCGAGCCGCTCGTCGGGCAGCTCGGAGGTCGCGGCACGCTCGACGACGACGCCGAGCACCTCGCGCCCGGCGAACGGCACCGCGAGCAGGGTCCCGACGCCGACGTCCGCGAGCGCGGGCGGCAGGCGATAGTCGAACGGCCCGCGCACCGCACGCGTGGTCGTGAGCGGCTCGATGCGGGCGATCGGAGGCACGCCGTCCACCCTAGATGCAGACCGGGTCGTGTCGTAGGCTGCGCCCGTGGCGCCCGATCTGCACCCGAACGAGCATGTGATCTTCGACGGCCACCCGTCGTGGCGCGGGACGCTCAGCTTCTACGTGCGCGGGATCCTGCTGGCGGCCGTCGGCGCGGGGATCGCGGCGCTCGTGACGGTGATCGGCAGCGGCTTCTCGTGGGGCGCGACGATCGGCGCATTCGCGGCCCTCGTTGTGATCGTGCTGCTGGTCGGCTTCGTCTACCGCATGACGACGACGTACACGATCACGAACCAGCGCATGACGATCCGCCGCGGGATCCTCTCCCGCCACGTCCAGGAGACGCGCGTGGAGCGCGTGCAGAACGTCAACACGAACCAGACGCTCGTCGACCGGCTGCTGCGCGTCGGCGCCGTCGACTTCGACACCGCCGGCAGCGACGACTCCGACTTCACCTTCCGCGGGGTCGCGAACCCGGCCCGCGTCGTGCGCGCGGTCGACGAAGCCCACCGCCAGCGCGAGCAGTCGCTGCCGCCCTCGGTGGGCGGGCTCTGAGAGCCCGCCCGCGTTCGGCGCTTACTGCGTGACGGCCGCGCCGAGCCCGGCGGCGGCGCGCAGCGCGTCGGCCTTGTCGGTCTTCTCCCACGTGAAGTCGTGGTCGTCGCGCCCGAAGTGGCCGTAGGCGGCGGTCTTCTGATAGATCGGCCGGTGGAGGTCGAGGTATTCGCGGAATGCCCCGGGACGGAGGTCGAAGTGCTCGCGCACGAGCGCCTCGATCTTGCCGCGGCCGATCTTCTCGGTCCCGAACGTCTCGACCATGATCGAGACCGGATGCGCGACGCCGATCGCGTAGGCGACCTGCACCTCGGCGCGATCCGCGAGCCCGGCGGCGACGACGTTCTTCGCCACGTACCGCGCCGCATACGCCGCCGAGCGGTCCACCTTCGACGGGTCCTTGCCGGAGAAGGCGCCGCCGCCGTGGCGCGCCATGCCCCCGTAGGTGTCGACGATGATCTTGCGCCCGGTCAGCCCGCAGTCGCCCATCGGCCCGCCGATCACGAAGCGGCCGGTCGGGTTGACGAGGAATTCGCGCCGCAGCTTGTTCGCGTCGTAGAGATCCCCCGGCAGGACCGGCAGCACGACGTGCTCCCAGAGGTCGTCCTTGATCAACGACTCGGCGCCCTCGCGGTGCTGGCTGGAGATCAGCAGCTTCACGACCTCGACCGGCACGCCGTCCTCGTAGCGCACGGTCACCTGCGTCTTGCCGTCGGGGCGCAGGTAGTCGAGCACGTCGGCCTTGCGCACCTCCGACAGCCGCTTGGCGAGCTTGTGCGCGAGCGAGATCGGCAGCGGCATCAGCTCGTCCGTCTCGCGCGAGGCGTAGCCGAACATCATCCCCTGGTCGCCCGCGCCGGCGATGTCGAGGCGGTCCTCGTCGCCGGGCGTCGTGCGCGTCTCATACGCGGTGTCGACGCCCTGGGCGATGTCGGGCGACTGCTTGTCGATCGCGTTGATGACGGCGCAGGTGTTGCAGTCGAAGCCGAACGTCGCGTCGTGGTAGCCGATCTTGCGCACCGTCTCGCGCGCGATCTCGGGGATGTCGACGTACGTGTCCGTCGTGATCTCGCCGGAGACGACGATCAGGCCCGTGTTGACGAGCGTCTCGCAGGCGACGCGTCCGCCCGGGTCGTCGCGCATGACCGCGTCGAGGACGCCGTCGGAGATCTGGTCGGCGATCTTGTCCGGGTGACCCTCGGTCACCGACTCGGACGTGAAGAGAAACTCGTTGTCGGAAAGCGTGGTCATGGGTCTCGAAGGTCGGCTCCGGGTCGCAGTTGACTGGCGCCAAGAGTACCGGGGTCAGCCGACCCGCGGTTGGGCATGCCGCCGGACGCGCGCCGTGCGGGGGCTGCCCTCGCCGCGGCGCTCCTTGCGCTCGACGAAGTCGATGATCAGTGGAATGCCGTCGAGGCCGTAGCGCTCGCGCATGCGGTTCTCGATGAAGTACGCGTAGTCGCGCGTGACGCGCTGACGCGAGTTGACCTGGATCGAGAAGCGCGGCGGACGCTCGTCGGTCTGCGTCATGTAGATGAGCTTGAGGCGGTGGTTCTGCTTCGCCGGCGGCTGGCGGATCTCCTGGATCTCGGAGAGGAAGCGGTTGAGCTGCGGCGTCGGGATCCGCCCGGAGGTGCGATCGGCGAGCGCGATCGCCTCGATCAGCAGCCGCTGCACGTGGCGGCCGGTCCGGGCGCTGGCGGTCAGCACGCGCGGGCGCAAACGCAGCTTCCGCGCCACCCGCGCGCGCTCGTGGTCGAGGTCGAACTCGGGCTGGTCCTCGCCGCCGGTCAGATCCCACTTGTTGAGCACGAGCGCGGTCGCGCAACCGCTCTGCATCGCCAGCTCGGCGATCCGCAGGTCCTGCGACGTGATGCCGTCGCTCGCGTCGCAGACGACGAGCGCGACGTCGGCGCGCTCGGCCGCGCGCCGCGAGCGCAGCGCGGTGTAGTACTCGATCGAGTCGCCGACCTTCGCCTGGCGTCGCAGCCCGGCGGTGTCGACGAGCATCAGCTTGCGCGGCGGCGGGCCCGCGTACTCGAACGGCAGGTCGATCGCGTCGCGCGTCGTGCCGGCGACCTCGGAGACGATCACGCGCTCGGAGCCGAGGAAGCGGTTCACCATGCTCGACTTGCCGACGTTCGGCCGGCCGATCAGCGCGAGGCGCACGAGGTCCTCGTCCTCCTGCGCCTCGTCCTCGTCGGGCAGCGCCGCGACGAGGCGGTCGAGCAGGTCGCCGGTGCCGAGCCCCTGCGCGGCCGAGACCGCGACCGGCTCGCCGAGCCCGAGCGCGTGCAGCTCGGCGGCGAGCGGCACGTCGGCGACGGTGTCGCACTTGTTCGCCGCGACGATCACGGGGATCGTGACGCGCCGCAGCATGTCGGCCATCTCCTGGTCGCCGGGCCGCATGCCGGCACGCGCGTCGACGACGAGCAGCGCGACCTGCGCGTCGGCGAGCGCCGCACGCGCCTGCTCCTGGATCGAGCGCGCCATCTCGTCGCGGTCCTCGAGGTCGACGCCGCCGGTGTCGATCAGCGTGAAGCGCCTCCCGTTCCACTCGCACGCGAGCTCCTTGCGGTCGCGCGTGACGCCCGGGCGCTCGTGCACGACCGCCTCGCGCGACTGCGTGAGGCGGTTGACAAGGCTGGACTTGCCTACGTTCGGGTAGCCGACGACGGCGATCTTCATGCGGTGGCCCTGAGATCGACGACATCGAGGTCGTCGCCGGCGAGCCGCACGATCTCGGGATCGCCGGTGTAGAGCGGCGCGCTGTGGCGGCGAGCGGTTGCTACGCAAAACGCATCCGGGTAGGAGAGGCCCCCCCCTGCCTTGATCTCAGCCGCATCACGCACAAGTGGCCAATCCGGGTCATCGACCTGGATGGCCTTGCGCAGGTCCCCCACTCGCTCGGCAGCGATACGGCGACCATGACTGCGCACGACCGTGTAGTACGCCTCGCCGAGATTGATCGACGAGATGCACGCATCGTGACGGTTCATCAGCTGGTCCACCCGTCCCGCGGCCGGTTCCTCTTTCATGAGCGCGACGACGGCCCACGCATCGAGCACGACCCTCACGGGAACTGCCCGAACTTGCGATCCTCGCGCTCTCGGTCGAGACGCTTTTCCTCCATGAGGATCTCAAGCGGATCAAGATCGGAGGGAGGCAGGGAACCACGGAGCCGCGCGATGATCTCGGCCTTCGACTCCGCCTTGCGCACCGTGATCCCCTCCTCGACGTCCTCGAAGACGACCTCATCGCCCGGGTGAATCCCGATGCGGTCGCGCATCGCCTTCGGGAGAACGACCTGGCCCTTGGGTCCCACCTTGTGAGTCATACCGTCGAGTATAACCGTGGCGCTCATCGAGCCTTCTCCTCCTGGACGAGCGCGACGATGTGAGCGATCACGGCGTCGAGCGAGAGCCCGGTCGTGTCGAGCAGCATCGCGTCAGGCGCGGCTTCGAGCGGCGAGTGCTCGCGCGTGCTGTCGCGCTCGTCGCGGATCGCCTGCTGGGCGAGCACGGTCTGGACGTCGGCGCCGGTCTGCTCGGCGCGGCGGCGGGCGCGCTCCTCGGGGCTGGCGGTGAGGAAGACCTTCACGGCGGCGTCCGGCGCCACGACGGTGCCGATGTCGCGTCCCTCCGCGACCCAGTCGCCGTCGGCGACGATGCGGCGCTGCTGGGCGACGACCGCCTCGCGCACGGCCGGCTCGGCGGCGGCGCGCGAGGCCGCCTCGGAGACGGCCGGCGTGCGGATCGCGTCCGTCACGTCGCGACCGTCGAGCAGCACGCGCTCGCCGAGCTCGATGCGCAACGCCGGCGCGACCTCGGCCGCGGGCACCCCGCGCTCCTGCGCCGCGAGCCCGACGCAGCGGTACATCGCGCCCGAGTCGAGGTAGGTGAAGCCGAGCGTCGCGGCCACCGCCCGCGCCACGCTTGACTTTCCGGCCCCGGCGGGACCGTCGATTGCGATGACCATGCTGGGCACCCTAGCCCGGGAGGCCGCAGCGAGTGCTCGCGCAGCGCTGGCTGCGCGAGCTTCGGCACAGAGCCGCGCCCATCACGACGCGAGCGTGCGCAGGTCGTCCACGAACCCCGGATACGACACCGCCGCCGCATCCATCCCCTCGACCTCGACGCCCGCGCGCGAGGCGAGGCCGGCGACCGCGCCGAGCATCGCGATGCGGTGGTCGCCGTGGGAGGCGATCCGGCCGCCGCGCAGTCCGCCGGTGCCGCGCACGACGAAGCCGTCGTCGGTCGCCTGGATCTCGGCGCCGAGGCCGCGCAGACCGTCGACGACGGTCGCGATGCGGTCGGTCTCCTTCAGGCGCAGCTCACCCGCGCCGCGCACGACCGTCTCGCCCTCGGCGAAGCAGCCGAGCAGCGCCACGAGCGGCAGCTCGTCGATCGCGAGCGGCACCTCGTCCGCGTCGACGGCCGTCGCGGACAGCGGGCCGTACGCGACGTCGAGCTCCGTCACCGGCTCGACGAGGGCGAAGCCGCCGGCGGGCTCCAGGTCGCCGATCACGACGGCGCCCATCCGCTGCAGGATGCGCAGGAAGCCGGTGCGCGTCCAGTTGACGTTGACGTCCTCCAGCACGATCCGCGAGCCGCGCACGAGCACCGCGGCGGCAACCAGGAACGCGGCCGAGGAGAGGTCGCCCGGCACGTCGATCGCGTCGAGCTCGAGCTCGTCGACGTGGCGCACGCTCATGCGCGCGCCGTCGCGGACGACAGGCACCCCGGCGCGCGCGAGCATCCGCTCGGTATGGTCGCGGCTCGGCGCCGGCTCGATCACGGTCGTGCCGGCGGCCGTCGTGATGCCCGCCAGCAGCACGCACGACTTCACCTGCGCGCTGGCGACCGGCAGCGCGTACTCGATCCCGACGAGGTCGGCGCCGTGCAGCGTGAACGGCGGGAAGCGGCCCTCGCGCGCCTCGATGCGCGCGCCCATCAGCTCCAGCGGCACGGCGATGCGGTCGACCGGCCGGCTGCGGATCGAGTCGTCGCCGTCGAGCGTCCAGGAGCGGCCCGGCTGGGCGGCGAGCCAGCCGGGCAGCAGCCGCATGAGCGTGCCGGCGTTGCCGACGTCGAGCGGGCGCCCCGGCTCCTGCGCATGGCGCAGGCCGGTCCCGCGAATCACGATCTCGGCCCCGCCCGCCCGCCGCTCGACGAGCGCGCCGAGCGCCTCGACGGCCGCCAGCGTCGAATTCGTGTCGGCCGCGTCGAGGTAGTTGCGCACGACGACCGGCTCCGAGGTCATCGCGGCCAGCAGCGCGGCGCGGTGCGAGATCGACTTGTCCGGCGGGACGCGCAGCGTGCCGCGCAGCCCGTGCGCAGCCGGGTCGAAGCGCATCGTGGAGCCGGTGGCCGCGCTCATGCCCTGGCCACGGGGAAGCCCTGCTCGGCCACGAGCTGCTGGGCGCGCGCGGCCGGCTCCTCGCCCGCGATCCACAACGCGACGACGCCCTCGGAGTGGTCGGCAGCCGGGTAGAGCGCCATGTCGGTGATGTTGACGCCGGCCTTGCCCAGCTCGAGCGCGAGCGTCGCGACGACGCCCGGCTCGTTTGGGACCGAGACGCGCAGCTCGTGCAGCGGGCCGCCGGCGAGCTGGGCCTCCAGCAGCCGGCGGCGATCCTCGCGCGCGGCGTCGTTCCAGGCGGTGACGGCACCCGGGTCGCCGGCCGCGAGCGCGTCGCGCACGCTGCCGAGCCGCTGCACCGCGTCGTCGAGCTGCGCGATCAGCGCCTCCCGGTTGGAGAGGTAGATGTCGGTCCAGATCGCGCTGTTGGCGCCCGCCACGCGCGTCGCGTCGCGAAAGCTCGGGCCGGTCGCGGGAAGCTGCTCGCGTGGGGTGCCGGAGCCGGCCATGTGGCCGGCGGAGGCGGGCCCCCCGGCGGTCTCCTGCGGCAGCGCGCCGGCCGCCTGCGCGACGAGCACGTTGGCGAACACGTGCGGCAGGTGCGAGACGGCCGCCAGCAGCGTGTCGTGCGTCGCGGCGTCGATCGTCGTCGGGCGTGCGCCGAGGCCGCGGATCAGGCGGTGCAGCCGTTCGAACAGCATGCCGGTCGCGCCGCGCGTCGGCGTGAGGTACCACGTCGCGTCCTGGAAGAGGTCGGCGCGCGCGTGCTCCACGCCCGCCGTCTCGGCGCCGGCGAGCGGGTGGCCGCCGACGAAGCGCGGATCGGCGATCGCCTCCACGACGCTGCGCTTCGTCGAGCCGACGTCGGTGACGACGCAGTCCTCGGGCGCGGCGGCGAGCACCGCGCCGATCACGTCCGCCAGCACCCCGACGGGCGCGGCGACGAAGACCGCCTCAGCGTCCGCCACGGCGTCCGTCAGCGACGCCGCCCCGCGGTCCAGCGCGCCGAGCGCGACCGCGCGCTCGAGCGTCCGGTCCGTACGGCTCCAGCCGACGACCTCCGCGCCGAGCCGTGCGCGCGCGGCCAGCCCGACCGAGCCGCCGATCAGGCCGACGCCGACGATCGCGATGCGCACGGGCCGGGCGGGCAGGTCGTCCATCTAGCTCGGGGCCGATGCCGCGACCGAGATCTCCTTGCCCGCGACGGCGGCCGCCTGCGCGACCTTCTCGACGTAGGCGGGGAAGTCGGCGGCCACGAGCTGCTGCGGCCCGTCGCAGATCGCCTGCTCGGGCTCCGGATGCACCTCGACGATGATCCCGTCGGCGCCGACGGCGGCGGCCGCGAGCGAGAGCGGACCGACGAGGTCCCTGCGGCCGGCGGCATGCGAGGGGTCGACGATCACCGGCAGGTGCGTCAGTTCCTTGAGCACCGGCACAGCCATCAGGTCGAGCGTGAAGCGGTAGGCGGTCTCGAACGTGCGGATCCCGCGCTCGCACAGCATCACCGCTTCGTTGCCCTCCTTGAGGATGTACTCCGAGGCGTTGAGCAGCTCCTCGAGCGTCGAGGAGAGCCCGCGCTTGAGCAGCACCGGACGACCGGCGCGGCCGATCTCGGTGAGCAGCGTGTAGTTCTGCATGTTGCGCGCGCCGATCTGGATCACGTCGGCGACCTCGAGCACCGGCTCGATGTCGCGCACGTCCATCAGCTCGGTGACGATCGGCATGCCCGTCTCGGCCTTCGCCTCGGCGAGCATTCTCAAGCCCTCCTGCCCGAGCCCGTGGAAGGCGTAGGGCGAGGTGCGCGGCTTGTAGGCGCCGCCGCGGAACAGCGTCGCGCCCGCGTCCTTGACGATCTGCGCGGTGCTGAGCGTCTGCTCGCGCGACTCGACGGTGCAGGGGCCGGCGATCAGCGCGAAGCGGTCGCCGCCGATCTTGCGCCCGCCGATCTCGAGCACGCTCGGCTCGCCGTGGCGTATCTGCCCGGAGGCGAGCTTGTACGGCTTCAGGATCGGGACGAGCTTGTCGACCCCGGGTGCGCCGTCGAGCTCGAGGCGTTGGACGTGCTCGTGGTCGCCGATCGCGCCGATCACGGTCACCTCCTCCCCGGGAGATCGGTGCGCTCGAGCGCCGACCGCCTCGATTCGAGCGATGACGGCCTGGATCTGGTCCTCCGTCGCGTCCTGCTTCATGACGATCATCATCGGTAAGTCCTCTCTTCGCCTGGGAATCTACGGAACGGGCGCGCGGCATGGCTGCGCGGATGTGAACGGCGCCCGGTCTCAGGTGTCCCAACGGGGACGAGGAAGCCCAGGCCGAGCGCCTAGATAAATCGCCAGGCGTAGAAGCGCCGATAGCCAGCGAACGACTCGAAGCCGGCGGTGCCGGCGAGCTGAGCAGCGGTCGATCGGTGACAGACGGACATGGCGCTGGCGTCGATGCTACAGAAGCTCGGCAAGCGCGTCGAGGAAGCGGCGGTTCTCGGCGGCGGTGCCGATCGTCGTGCGCGCCCAGCCCTCACGGCCGAGCGACGTGCCGGCGCGGATCAGGACCTTGCGCTCAGCGAGGCCGTCGATCACGGCCTGCTCCTGCTCGGCGCCGTCGCCGAGCGAGTGCCAGAGAAAGTTCGCCTGCGCGTCGGCGACCGCGAGCCCCAGCTCGCGCAGCTCCTCCTCCAGCAGCAGCCGCTGGGCGATCGTCTGCTCGACGCGCTTCGTTATCTCGTCCTGGTGGCGCAGCGCCTCGACCGCCGTCGCCTGCGCGAGCGCGTTGCAGAAGAACGGCTGGCGCACCTGCTCGACCGCCTCGCGGAAGGACTGCTCGCCGCACAGCGCGTAGCCGCAGCGCAGGCCGGCGAGGCCGTAGACCTTCGAGAACGTGCGCAGCAGCACGACGTTCGGGTGGCGGCGCACGAGGTCGATCGAGGCGTCGGGGTCGTCGAGCGTCGCGAACTCGCAGTAGGCCTCGTCGACCAGCACGCAGACGTGGCGCGGGACGTCCTCGACGAAGCGTGCGATCGCGTCGAGCGGCAGCGCCGTGCTCGTCGGGTTGTTGGGGTTGCAGACGATCACGAGGCGCGTGGCGACGGTGATCTCCGCGCGCATCGCGTCGAGGTCGTAGCGATGCTCGTCGTCGAGCGGCACGACGACGGCGCGCGCGCCCGTCGCAGCGGCCATGTGCGGATAGACCGAGAACGACGGCCACGAGTAGACGATCTCCGCACCCGGCTCCAGCAGCGCCTCGGCGGCGGAGAGCAGGATGTCGCACGAGCCGCTGCCTATCGCGATCCGCTCCGGCGGGAAGTCGTAGCGCGCGGCGAGCGCCGCGCGCAGGCGCATGTTCGACGGGTCCGGGTAGCGGTTGACGTGCTCCAGCGCGCGCTGCGCCGCCTCCCCCACGCCCGGCAGCAGCCCGAACGGCGCCTCGTTGCTCGCGAGCATCGCGTACTCGTCGCCGAGCGCATAGCCGCCCGCGGTCGGGTAGCGCGGGATGCGGCGGATCTTCTCCGTGAACTCCAGGGCCATGCGCCTATTGTGCCGACTCGAGATCGGCGCGCAGCGACTTCGCCGCACCGAGATAGACGTGGCTCGGCTCGAGCGCGGCGTCCGCGTAGCAGTGGACCAGCACGCGGATCACGCGCGGCAGCGAGCCCGGGACCGGCACCTCGCGCGCGCACATCAGCGGCACCCGGTCGAGCCCCATGCGGCGCGCGGCGACCGCAGGGAACTCGGCGTCGAGATCGTCGGTCAGCGTGAAGATGCAGCTCACGAGATCCTCCGCCGCCAGCGCGTTGCGCGCCATCAGCTCGCGCATCAGCTCCTCCGTGGCAGCGAGGATCTGCTCGGCGTCGTTGTCCTGCACCGTGGTGGCGCCCCTGAGCGCGAAGAGCCGCATCGCCGCGGGATTCTCGCAGAGCAGCGCGTGCACGTCCCACCGCGCAACCGACCAAACGTTCGGGAACGGCGAACGGTCCCGACAATCCAGCATCGGAGACAGGATGTTCGGTAGCCGGCACCTCGTTGAACTGCTATCCTCATTTCAGGTTTCAGGGGGGTCGTTTCATGATGTACGTATCCTCGTAGTTAATCGTTTAACCTCGCTGCGCCGTGTCCGAGTGCGTCCGCCCGCGCGGTCGCTTTCGTCGAGCAGCCGCCCCTTGGGAGACGAGTACGGTGAGAGATCGCGTGCACAGCGTCCGCACGCTCGGTGCAGCCATGCTCGCGCTGGCCGCCGTCTGCGCCGGCTGCGGGATCGCCGGTACGGCAGCGAGAGCCCCGCCCCCGCCCATCGGCGCGCGCGCAGCGCTCATTCGCATCGAAGACCTGCCCGCGGGATGGGTGGACGGCGGTCCCATCGACCGCGTGCGATGTCCGGCCGCCAACCCGTGGAGACGCGCGCGCATTCATGTGACGACGCGGCGCTTCCTCCGCGACAACAGCTTGATCCAGCAGTCGATCGGGGTGTTCCGCGACGTCGCGGCGGCGCGCGAGATGCTCGAGGTGCTCGCATCCGCGCCGGCGCAGCGATGCTTCTTCCGCGCGCTCGCGCATGAGCTCAGCGCGAGCGTCAACGGAGCGATCGTCAGAGACCCGAAGTTCATCCGTGAGGACGACACGCTTCCGGAGACGGTCGCGAAGCGAACGGAAATGGTGATGGAAAAAGGCCTCGGGCCCACCCCCGTGTTCATCGACGAGCTGCGGACGCACGCCGGACGCGCGGTCGCCGTGACGGTGGCGGTTCAGGCCGGCGAACCGATCGGGGAATCCGTCTACAAGACGATCGTCTCCAGGACGCTCGCACGCCTCGGGCGCGTGGTGCGGTGAACGCGCTGCTGCGAGCCATGGGCTGGCGCCCCTCGCCGCTGACGGCCGCCGTGTACATCGCCACGCTGATCGCGGCGATGCTGAGCTTCGCCGCGATCGCGACGTTGATCAGCGCGGGCCTCGGCGTGCCGAGCGTCGTCGTGCAGCTCGTCGGCTGGGCCGGTTGGCTGCTGTGGCTCGCGTTCCTGTTCTCGCGCGAGCGCACGCGCCCGGCACGGCGCCCGTGTCCGCTGCGCTACCGGCTAGCGTTCATACGCGAAGTGCTTCCGGGCATCGGGTGCAGCTTCGGGCTGCTGCTGCGCCCGGTGCTCGAGGGCGCGATCGCGGGCGAGGCCGTCGACGTCAGAGCCGCGACGCTCGCTCCGGGCCTCGCGCTCGCGGGGCTCGGGATCGCGCTGCTCGCCACGGCGAGCACCACCCTCGGGCTTGCACGCACGTTCTTCCTGCATGAGTACGTGCCGCTGCCGGACGGCATCACGACCCGCGGGGTCTATCGCCACATACGTCATCCGCTGTTCGTCGGAGGGATCACGACGTCGCTCGGATTCGCGCTGTGCACAGGCTCGAGCATGGGAATCGCGCTGGCGCTCGTCAACGTCGCGGTGCTGCCGGTGTACATCGCGGCCGAGGACCGCCGCTGCATGCGCGTGATCGGCGAGCCGTACCTCGCCTACCGTGAGGCCGTGAGCGCGGTGGTTCCCACCCGCCGCCGCCTCCAACGCATCGCATCGCGACCCTGGAGCTCGTTCAGAAACCACGTCTGAACGACCATCTGGCGACCAAAATTGCTCCGCTCAGCATGACCGCCGCAAACCCGATGCTCGCTGCGAGCGCCTTGACGATCGGCTCCACCTCCCAGCCTCTGATGATGAGCGCGCGCATGCCTTCGACCACATAGCTGGCCGGGTTCACCGAGGACGCGAAGCGCACCCACGGCTTGAGCTCGCTCGCCGGAACGAGCAGCGGGGACATGAAGATCAACGGAACGAACAGCAGCCCGGCCGCCGAGGTCAGCTGCACGTCGCGCGTCAGCACACCAACCATCACCGAGTAGCCGGCGAACCCCAGCCCCCAGATCAGCGCTATCACCACGACGACGGCCAGCCCCGCCACGCCGGTGCGCGGCTCGGCGCCGAGCAGCACGCCGAAGCCGAGGACGACGATCGCCTGCAGCGCCACCTGCAGCGCCCCGACCGTCACTGCGGAGACCATGATCGCCGACCGGTGCACGGGCATCGTGAGCTGTCGCTGCAAATAGGTGCGCTGGATGTCGTTGACGAGGATCAGCCCGGCGGCGCCCCCCGCGACCGCGGCGGCCAGGACCGCCGCCGGCAGGATGAAGTTGTAGAAGTTCCCTCCGACCAGATCGACCACGGCCTTCGCGCCGCCGAGGCTGCCGTCGTAGACCAGCAGGAAGAAGACGGCCAGGACGAGGTTGAGCGCGAGCACCGGGTTGCGCCCCGCCCCCGCGCTCGAGCGTCCGACGAGCAGCGCGACCTGCACCGGCCAGCGCGGCGGCTGCGGCGTGGACGCGTCCCGCGGTGCGCGACGGCTCACGGCGGCGCGCCCGTCGTGGTGACCGCGAGGTAGACGTCCTCGAGCGTGAGGCCGTCCGACGCGTCCGACGGGGCGTCGGAGCGGGCGAGTGCGCGCTTGAGCGCAGCGGGCGATCCCTGCGTCACGATCGAGGCGCCGCCCAGGAAGGCGACGCGATCCGCGAGCCGCTCGGCCTCGTCGAGCTGCTGGGTCGTCAGCAGGATCGTCGTCCCTTCGTCACGCAGTGCGCGTATCTCGTCCCACAGCGCGAGGCGCGACGTCGGGTCCAGACCGCCCGTCGGCTCGTCGAGATACAGCACCGTCGGACGATGCACGAGCGCCAGCGCGAGGTCGATGCGCCGCCGGACGCCGCCGGACAGGCGATCGATCCGCCGCTCGGCGAACGCGCCCAGATCGAGCATCGCGACGAGCTCGTCCACGCGCCGGCGCGCGGCCGGGCGCGCGTAGCCGTGCAGCCGGGCATGCAGCCCCAGCAGCCGCCGACCGGTTTGAGAGCCGTCGACGCTCGAGGCCTGGAGCACCACTCCGATCGACCGTCGTACCCGAGCGGGATGCGCGACGACGTCGATCCCCGCGACGCTGGCGCTGCCCGCCGACGGCTGCATGAGCGTGGCGAGAATCGACACCATCGTCGACTTGCCGGCGCTGTTGCTGCCGAGCAAACCGAAGATCTCACCTGCTCCAACCGCGAACGAGACGTCGCGCAGCGCGTCCACTCGTTTAGAGCCACGTCCAAAGTGCTTGGAGATACCTTCGACGCAAATACGCTCCATCGTGAAGCAGTGAATCTCCCCCCGACTGCTTGCTGTACGACCATAAACGATTGTAGTGTCGACGTATGATCGATGCGACCGTCAACGCGATGAATGCGAGGCGGCGGCACCCGAGGCCGGTCATGCTTCACCCGGGGGGACGCAGTGCCGAGCCGTTATGACGCGATCGTGGTCGGCAGCGGACCGAACGGGCTCGCCGCCGCGATCACGCTCGCCGAGCACGGCCGCTCGGTGCTCGTCGTCGAGGAGCAGCCGCACCCGGGTGGGGGCCTGCGCACCGAGGAGCTGACGCTTCCGGGCTTCCGGCACGACGTCTTCTCGGCGGTGCATCCCGCCGCGGCGGCCTCGCCGGCGTTCGCGCGCTGGCCGCTGCATCGCCACGGCTTGACCTGGGTGCACCCCGAGATCGCGATGGCGCATCCGCTCGGCGACGATCGCGCGGTCGTGCTGCACCGAGACCTGGAACGGACGCGCGCGTCGCTCAACGCCGACCGCAGCGGCGACGGCGACCGCTGGGCGGCCTTCGCCGCGCCGTACCTGCGGAGCTTCGGCGCGCTGCGGGCGACGATGCTCGGCGGCTTCCCTCCGGTCAAGGGCACCCTCGCGCTGGTCACGCGCCTCGGCCCCACCGGCACGCTCGAGCTTGCCCGGATCATGCTCATGTCGGCCGAGTCCTTCGCCCGCGAGCGCTTTCGCGGCGACGCGGCGAGGGCCTGGCTCTACGGCTGCAGCCTCCACGGCGACGTCGCCCCGGCTCGAGCCGGCAGCGCGATCCCGGGCATCTACCTGATGCTGCTCGGCCATGCGGTCGGCTTCCCGAGTCCGCGTGGAGGGGCGGGCGCGCTCGCGGACGCGCTGGTGGGCCATGCGCGCTCGCTCGGCGTCGCGCTGCGCACCGACGCGCGCGCGGAGCGCATCGTCGTCCGGCGCGGCCGCGTCGTCGGCGCGCAGGTCGCCGGCGAGATCGTCGAGGCGCCACGTCTGCTGTGCGACGTGACGCCGCACGAGCTGCTGGCGATCGACGCGCGCGACCTGCCCGCGGACTACCGCCGGCAGCTCGCCAGGTATCGCTACGGGCCGCCCGTCGTGAAGGTGGACTGGGCGTTGAACGGTCCGATCCCGTGGAACGCGCCCGCGGTGCGCACTGCGGGCACGGTCCACGTCGGCGGCGGCGTCGCGGCGATCGACCGGCACGCAGGCCTGCTCGCAGCGGACAGCCTGCCGCCCGAGCCGTTCCTGCTGCTCGGTCAGCAGTCGCTGGCCGATCCGACGCGCGCGCCGGCCGGCATGCACACCGCATGGGCGTACACGCGCCTGCCACGGCAGGCGACCGAGCAGGCGATCGAGGCGCATGTCGAGCGCATCGAGGCGCAGGTCGCGCGCTTCGCGGACGGCTTCCGCGAGCGCATCCTCGCGCGGCACGTGCTGTCGCCGGCCGGGTTGGAGGCACGCAACCGCAACGTGCTCGGAGGCGACGTGGGCGCCGGGAGCTACGCGCTGGACCAGCTGCTGCTGCGGCCGATACCGTCGCTCTCGCCCTACAGGACGCCCATTCGCGGCCTCTACCTGGCCAGCGCCGCCACCTTCCCGGGCGGCGCCGTACACGGTGTCTGCGGCGTGTCCGCGGCCCGCTGCGCCCTCCACGACTCGCTGCTGCGGCGCTGAGCGCCGCGGCTCAACGGCGCTCGCCGGAGCGCGGCGCCGTGTGGTCGGCGACCTCGGCGAGCGCCTGCACCTCGGCCGGCGAGAGCCGTCGCGAGCGCCCGACGCCCAGCTCGCCGAGCGCGAGCGAGCCGAAGCGCACGCGCACGAGCGCCTGCACCGGATGGCCGACGGCCTCGCACATGCGCCGCACCTGGCGCTTGCGGCCCTCGTGGATCGTCAGCTCGAGCTGGTGGGCGGCGAGGCGCTTGACGCGCGCCGGCGCGGTCAGGCCGTCCTCCAGGCGCACGCCCTCGCGCAGCGCGCGCAGCGCGCGGTCGCTGATCGGCCGCCCGCCGAGCGTGGCGCGGTACGTCTTCGGGACCTCGAAGCGCGGGTGCGTGAGGCGGTTCGCCAGCTCGCCGTCGTTCGTGAGCAGGATCAGCCCGGTCGAGTCGGCGTCGAGGCGCCCGACCGGGTAGAGGCGGCGCTCGTCGGCGATCATGTCGGTGACGGTGCGGCGCTCGTGCGTGTCGGAGACGGTCGAGACGACGCCGGCCGGCTTGTGCAGCGCGTAGACGACCCGCCGCTCCGCGTGGCGCAGCCGCTCGCCGTCGAACGCGACGCCGCTGGCGTCGTCGACGTCGCGCGCCGGGTCGGTCACGATCTCGCCGCCGACGGTCACGCGGCCCTCCGCGATCAGCTGCTCGGCGGCGCGGCGCGAGGCGACGCCGGCGTGGGCGAGGTACTTGGCGAGGCGCATTGCTGCCACGATACGGCTGTGGACCTCGACCTGCTCGACCGCACGCTCGCCGCCCGCGGCCAGCCCGCCTTCCGCGCTCGCCAGGTGTGGGAGTGGACGGCGCGCGGCGCCGACTCCTACGCGGCGATGACGAACCTGCCGGCGGCGCTGCGCGAGGCGCTCGAGGCCGAGGTGCCGCTGTCCTCGCTGACGCTGGAGCAGGAGGCGCACGCGCGCGACGGCACCGTGAAGGCGCTCTTCTCCACGCACGACGGCCGCGCGGTCGAGGCGGTGCTGATGCGCTACAAGGACGGGCGCCGCTCGCTGTGCGTCTCCTCGCAGTCCGGCTGCCCGTTGACGTGCACGTTCTGCGCGACCGGGTCGATGAAGTTCGGGCGCAACCTGACCGCCTCGGAGATCCTCGACCAGGCGCTCCACTTCCGCCGCATGACGGAGGTCGACCACTGCGTCTTCATGGGCATGGGCGAGCCGATGATGAATCTCGACAACGTGCTCGCCGCGTGCCGGCGGCTGCCGGACGTCGGCATCACGAACCGGCGCACGGCGATCTCGACCGTCGGCTGGATCCCCGGCATCGCGCAGCTCGCCGAGAGCGACATGCCGATCCGCCTCGCGCTCTCGCTGCACGCCCCCGACGACGCGCTGCGCAGCGAGATCATGCCCGTCAACGACCGCTACCCGCTCGCCGACGTGCTCGCCGCGTGCGGCGCGTTCTACGCGGCCAAGCGACGGCGGATCTTCATCGAGTACGTGATGCTCGCCGGCGTCAACGACCGCTACGAGCAGGCGCTCGCGCTCGCGAAGCTGCTCGACCGCCGCATCTACAAGGTCAACCTGATCCCGTACAACCCGACCGACTCGATCTACGACGGCTCCAGCCGCGAGGCGATCGCCGCCTTCCGCGACGTGCTCGAGGACCACGGGATCGAGGCGACGGTGCGCCTGACACGCGGGCGCGACATCGACGCGGCGTGCGGGCAGCTGGCGGCGAAGGCGGCTACGCCGACGTGAGCGGGATGACCGGCGCCGGCGGCGCGGCGTCCTCGTCTGCGGGCTCGCCCTCCTGCTCCGGCTCGCGCCCCTCGGCCGGCTGTGCCGCCACCGGCACGCCGAGCCGCGCCTCGCCGGCCTTCAGCAGCCGCTCGCGGATGCTCGCGGCGACCTCGGGCGAGGGATCCCAGGCGGTGACGTCGGGCAGCTGCTCGGCCGACTCGAGGCCGAAGAGGCGCAGGAACAGATCAGTCGTGCGGTACAGGACCGCACCGAACTGCGAGCGGCCCGACTCCTCGATCAGGCCCCGCTCGATCAACGTCTGCGCGGCCGACTCGGCGTTGACGCCGCGGATGCGCGCGATCTCCGGGCGCGAGACCGGCTGCAGGTAGGCGACGATCGCCAGCGTCTCGGCCTGCGCGGGCGTCAGCGGCGGTGTGCGCGGCTTCGCGAGCAGTCGCCGCGCCGCCTCCTCGGCGCTGGGGTGGGACGACAGGACCCAGCCGCCGGCGAGCTTGCGCAGCACGAGCCCGCGCTCGTCGGCCTCGTAGCCGGCGGCGAGCGACTCCAGCGCCGCGAGCGCCTCGTCCTCGTCGACGGCGGCGGCCTCGGCGAGCGCCGCCGGCGTGACGGGGTCGGCGCAGAGGAACAGCAGCGCCTCGAGCGTCTGCTCCAATCCGCCCATCAGGCCGGGACCTCGACGACCGCCGGCCACGGCCGCTCGGCGAGCGCCTCGACGACGATGTCGGCGAACGGCTCGTCCTGCGCCCACGTCGCCTCGCCGCGTTTGTAGAGCTCCAGCAGCGCCCAGATCGTGACCGCGACGGTGACGCGATCGGCCTTCGCGACCGCCTCGTCGAACGAGAAGCGGCCGCGCTTCAGCAGACCGCGCAGCAGCGCGAGCCGCTCCACGACGGTCACCTTCTGGATCGTCACGTGCGCGAGGCTGATCTCCGGCGGCATCCGCAGCATGCCGCCGAGCGCCTTGCCGAGCAGCGCCGGGTCGTACATGGGCCCCGTCGCCTCCGCGAGCGTGCCGCGGCGCAGCCACGGCGGCGCGGGCGCGGAGCGGAAGCGATGGCCGGACTGCTCCTCGAGGCGCTCGCGCAGGTAGAAGGCCGCGCCGCGGTAGCGATGCGCCTCCAGCAGCCGCGCGAGCAGCTCCTCGGCCGCCTCGCCCGGCTCGAGGTCGAGCAGCTCCTCCTCCTCGCCGGGCAGCATCAGGCGCGACTTCAGCTCCAGCAGCGCCGCGATCAGCACGAGGAACTCGGTCGCCAGCTCCAGCTCCAGCTCGCCGCGCTGCTCGAGCCAGTCGACGTAGGTGATGACGACGTCGGCGAGGTCGACCTCGAGCAGGTCGACCTCCTCGCGCAGCACGAGCGTCAGCAGCAGGTCGAACGGCCCGGCGAAGACGTCGAGGTCGAGATCCAGATCTGCCGCGCGCACCGGGAGAGGCTATCGCGAGACCCGGCGGTCGCCGGGCTCACGGCGCGTCCGCGGGTCGCTCAGCGCCCGGACAGCAGATCGGCGGCGCGCGCCAGCGCGCTCGTGCGCGGCCGCCCGGAGGTCGCCTCGCGCCGGTCCGCGGCGCGGTAGAGCCCGTAGACGGCGCGCGCGCCGATCCAGCGCAGCGGCTCGGGCTCCCAGCGGCGCGCGCGATGACCGACCCACGGCAGCCGCGTCAGCTCGCTCTCGCGCCCGAGCACGAGGTCGCACAGCGTGCGGCCGGCGAGATTGCTCGTCGCGACCCCGTGGCCGACGTAGCCGCCGGCGGCGCCGAGGCCCGTCGCCGGGTCGAGGCGAACCGCCGGGAACCAGTCGCGCGGGACGCCGAGCACCCCGCACCAGGCGTGCTCGAGCGCCGCCGAGCGGGTCGCGGGAAACCGCGCATGGAGCGCCGCGGTGAGCTGCGCGATCGTGCGCGGCTGCGTCGCGCCGCGCTCGTCCCAGCGCGAGCCGAAGCGGTAGGGCACGCCGCGCCCGCCGAGCGCGATCCGCCCGTCGGCCGTCCGCTGCGCATAGACGTAGGCATGCGCCGAGTCGCCGAGCACCTCCGCACCCTCCCAGCCGATCTCCTCCCAGGCGGCGTCGGAGAGCGGCTCCGTCACGACCATCGCGGAGTTGAGCGGCAGCCACGTGCGCCGCTCGCCCGCGAGCCCCGCGGTGAAGCCCTCCAGGCAGCGCAGGACATGCCGCGCGCGCACGGTGCCGCGATCCGTGAGCGCGGCACCGGGCCGGATCTCGCGCACGCGCGTTCGCTCGTAGATCGGGACGCCGAGGCGCTCGACGGCGTCCGCCAGCCCGCGCACGAGCTTCGCCGGCTGCACGCGCGCGGCGTGCGGGCTCCACGTCGCGCCGACGCCGCCGGCCACGCGCACGCGCTCGGCGAGCGCCGGGCCGTCGAGCGCAGCCAGGTCGTGCTCGTCGACGTCCCAGGCGCGCTCCTCGGCGACGTGCGCGTGCACCCGACGCAGCTGCGCGGGGTTGCGCGCGACGTGCAGCATGCCGCCCTTGACGATGTCGGCCTCGATCCGCTCCCGCGCGCAGACGGCGATCACCTCGTCGACCGTGTCCTTCATCGCGCGATGGAGCGCGTGCACGCCGGCACGGCCGTGCATGCGTGCGACCGCGGCGGGCGCGGCGGCGAAGCTGTTCGAGAGCCAGCCGCCGTTGCGCCCGGAGGCGCCGAAGCCGGCGAACTCCGCCTCGAGCACGACGACGTCCAACGCGGGCTGCGCGCGCTTGAGCTCGTACGCCGTCCACAGGCCCGTGAAGCCGCCCCCGACGATGCACACGTCGGCGGCGCGATCGCCGGGCAGCGGATCGCGCGGCTCCGGGACTCCGAGGCCCGCGTACCAGAACGAGACGTCGCCGTTGCGCCGCGGCCCCTCGGCGCGGCGGACGATCTGCGGCGCGACCACGCGGCGCAGCGTAGCCTACGCCCGCCCGCGCGGGCCGACGCCCATCGCGCGGCGCACGTCGACGAGGATCGGGGCTGCGATCGCACGCGCCTTCTCGGCGCCGTCGGCGAGGATCGCCTCCAGCGCCGGCTCGTCGGCGCGCAGCGCCGCATAGCGCTCCTGCACCGGTGCGAGGCGCTCGATCACCGCCGCGGCGACCGCGCCCTTGAAGTCGCCGTAGCGCGAGCTCGCGTGCGCGGCCTCGACCTGCTCGAACGTCGTGCCCTGCACCGCGGCGAGGATCTCGACCAGGTTCGAGATGCCGGGCTTCTCGGGCGTGCGGCGGATCCCCTCGCCCGAGTCGGTGACGGCGCGCTTGAACTTCCTCTCGATCGTCGCCGGATCGTCGAGCACGAACACCGTCCCCTGCTCGGTGCCGCCGGTCGTCGACATCTTGCGCTCCGGCTCCTGCAGGTCCATGATCCGCGCGCCGACCTCGCGGTAGACGCCGTTCGGCACCACGAGCGTCTCGCCGTAGCGTGCGTTGAAGCGCTCGGCGACGTCGCGCATCAGCTCGACGTGCTGGCGCTGGTCGTCGCCGACGGGGACCGTGTCGGCGCGATAGGCGAGCACGTCGGCCGCCATCAGGATCGGGTAGGTGAAGAGCCCGGCGGAGACGAGGTCGCGCTGCGCGCCGGCCTTCTCCTTGAACTGGTGCATGCGGTTCAGGTCCCCGAACGCGGTGACGCTCGAGAGCAGCCACGCCAGCTCGCTGTGCTCGAGCACGTCGCCCTGGCGGAAGAAGACGCAGCGCTCCGGGTGCAGACCCGCGGCAAGCAGGATCGCGGCGGTGTCGTAGAGGCGCTCGCGCAGCTCGGCCGGCTCGTACGGGACCGTGGTCGCGTGCAGGTCGACGATGCAGTAGAACGCCTCGCCCTGGTCCTGGTGATGGACGTAGGGCTCGATCGCGCCGATGAAGTTGCCGAGGTGCTTGCGCCCGGTCGGCTGGATGCCCGAGAAGATCCGCATGGCGCGGCATTCTGTCACTGCGTGGGCGCGCGCACCTTGAGCCGCGGCACCGGCTCGAAGTCCCCGAGGTTGCGCGTCACGAGCACGAGCCCATGGACGAGCGCGGTTGCCGCGATCAGCGCATCCGCGATCCGCACCCCGTGCTCGCGCCGCAGACGACCCGCCAGCTCGGCGACCGCCCGGTCGACGTCGAGCTCGCGGAAGGGAGCGAGCAGACGCCCCACCGCACCCTCCTCGCTCTCACGACCGGCGAACAGCTCTGTTCGAGTTATCACCGAGTACGAGGGCGAATCCGCGTCGACGGAGAGTCTCCGCGCACCACGGAGATGGTCGATCAGGACGTCGGTGTCGAGGAGGACGTCAGCCACGATCCCACTCGGCGCGCGAGGGGACCTCGAGGTCCGGCAGCGCGCCGAACGTCGCGGCGAGCGCCGCCTCGGCGTCCGGGGCGGTGTGCTCGAGGTACTCGTCCACTGCGTCCCGCACGAGGGCGGCGAGCGGTTTGCCCGCACGCTTGCCAAGCGCGTCGAGCCGCGCCCGCTGCTCCGCCGTCAAATAGATCTGCGTTCGCAGAGCTGCCATATACAGCGCAGTATACATCAATCCTTGTGTGTCGCACCTCACAGTGGACCGCAGCGGTTGACTTTGGTTCAATCCTCGTCATGACTGCCACTGCCTCAGCACCCACCGCCGACGCGACGCCGCTGCTCGGCGAGGCGCCGCCCTCTCCCGCCGGCCCCGCGCCGGACGACGGCCGCCCGGTCGCGTGGCCGCCCGCGATCCCCGCGTCGCGTGCGGTGCAGACGCTGCGGATCAGCGTGCGCCAGCTCTCCTACTTCTCCCGCGCGCGCCGCGAGCTGGGCGAGACGTTCTGCGTGCGCGGCATGTTCATCGACGACCTCGTCGTCGTCACGAGCCACCCCGACCACGTCAAGTCGCTCTTCACCGGCAAGCCCGACGAGGTGCGCTCGACGACGGCCGAGTCGCCGGCGCTCCCGATCGTCGGCCCCAACTCGGTGCTGACGGCCGTCGGGCCGCGGCACATGCGCCAGCGCAAGCTGCTGCTGCCGGCCTTCCACGGCGACGCGGTCGAGCGCTACGTCGCGATGATCGCCGACGTCGCCGAGCGCGAGATCGACTCCTGGTCGATCGGCGAGCCCTTCGCGCTCGCGCCGCGGATGCAGCGGGTCACGCTCGAGGTGATCATGGCGGGCATCTTCGGCACCGAGGGCGAGCTCGTCCCCGGCACCCCCGCCTACGGCCTGCGTGAGGCGATCAGCCGCACGATGCGGATGTCCGCGCATCCGCTCGCGCAGATCGCGGAGCTGATGAACATAGGCCGCGCGGAGCCGGTCGGGATCGTCAAGCGGCTGCTCGCCGTGATCGACCGCCACCTCTACGCCGTCATCGACGAGCACCGCGCCGCGGGCGTCGAGGGCCGCACCGACATCCTCTCGCTGCTGATGAGCGCGCGCGACGAGGACGGCGAGGCGATGAGCGACCTCGAGCTGCGCAACGAGCTGCTGACGCTCGTGCTCGCCGGCCACGAGACGACCGCGAACTCGCTCGCCTGGGCGTTCGAGCGGCTGCTGCGCAACCCGCACGCGTACGACCGCCTGCGCGAGTCGGTGCGCGCCGACGGCGAGGACGACGGCTACGTCGACGCGACGATCCACGAGACGATGCGCAACCGCCCCGTCGTGCCGATCATCGGCCGGCGCGTGAGCGTGCCGTGGCAGCTCGGCGAGTACCGCCTGCCGGCCGAGGCGCACGTGCTGATGAGCATCGCGCTGCTGCACCACCGCGCCGACCTCTATCCCGACC
Organism: Conexibacter sp.; assembly: GCA_035637995.1. Classification (GTDB taxonomy): domain Bacteria; phylum Actinomycetota; class Thermoleophilia; order Solirubrobacterales; family Solirubrobacteraceae; genus Conexibacter. The sequence goes on from DASRAV010000006.1 coordinate 63,295, forward strand.
CGTTCAGCTTCCGGCCCGAGCGCTTCGTCGGCGTCAAGCCCGGCACCTACACGTGGATCCCGTTCGGCGGCGGCATCCGCCGCTGCCTCGGGGCGACGCTCGCGACGGCCGAGCTGCAGGTCGTCCTGCGCGCGATCGCGCGGCGCACCGACATGGTCGCACCCGACCTGACGCCCGAGCGCGTCCGGCACCGCAACGTCACGATGATCCCCGCGCAGGGCGCGCGGGTCGTCGTCACGAGTCGACGCGCCGCCTAGCCCAGGGTTGCGGCGTAGGCGGCCGCGTCCAGCAGCGCGTCGCGCTCGGCCGGGTCGCTGAGGCGCACCTTGACCATCCAGCCGTCGCCGTAGGGGGCGTCGTTGATCTTCTCGGGGCCGTCGCCGAGCTGCCGGTTGATCTCGACGATCTCGCCCGAGAGCGGCGCGATCACCTCCGAGACGGCCTTGACCGACTCGACCTCGGCATAGCTCTCACCCTGCTTGACCTGCGTGCCGACGAGCGGCGGATCGAAGAACACCACCTCGCCGAGCGAATCCTGCGCGTACCAGGTGATCCCGAACGTGGCGATCTCGCCGTCGATCCGGGCCCAGTCGTGCTCGGCGTGGTAGAGCAGGTCGTCGGGGTAGCTGGCGTCCGTCACGGTCGCCGACCCTAGCAACGGCCGCGGCCGACGACCGTCGCTTAGTTGTCGCGGAGGAAGGCGGGAATGTCGATGTCGTCGTCGGAGATCTCCAGCGACGAGCGCTGGCGATCGTCGAGCGTGACGTCGCGGTCGCGGCGGTCGCGGCGCGTCGCCTCGCGGGCTTCGCGGGGACGGCCGCCGCGATGGTCGAAGCCGGTCGCGATGACGGTGACGCGGACGTCGTCGCCGAGCGCGTCGTCGATGACGGCGCCGAAGATGATGTTCGAGTCCTTCGCGGCGGCGCCGGCGACGATCTCCGCCGCCTCGTTGACCTCGAACAGGCCGAGGTCGTGGCCGCCGGTGATGTTGAGCAGGATCCCGGTCGCGCCCTCGACGGCCTCCTCGAGCAGCGGCGAGGTGATCGCGGCCTTCGCGGCGTCGGCCGCGCGCGTCTCGCCTGAGGCGCTGCCGATGCCCATCAGGGCGGTGCCGGCGTTGTGCATGATCGTGCGCACGTCGGCGAAGTCGAGGTTGATCAGGCCGGGGATCGTGATGAGGTCGGTGATGCCCTGGACGCCCTGGCGCAGGACGTTGTCGGCTTCGCGGAAGGCCTCGAGGATCGTCGTACGGCGCTCGACGATGCCGAGCAGCTTCTCATTCGGGATCACGATCAGCGTGTCGACCTGCTCGCGCAGGCGCTGGATGCCGTCCTCGGCCTGGCGGCCGCGCTGGGCGCCCTCGAAGACGAACGGGCGCGTGACGACGCCGACGGTGAGCGCGCCGATCTCGTTCTTGGCGATCTCGGCGATCACGGGCGCGGCGCCGGTGCCGGTGCCGCCGCCCTCGCCGGCCGTTACGAAGACCATGTCGGCGCCCTTGAGCGCCTCCTTGATGTCGTCGCGCGATTCGGCCGCGGCACCATGGCCGACGTCCGGGTTCGCGCCGGCGCCGAGGCCCTTGGTGAGCTCGTGGCCGATGTTCAGCTTGATGTCGGCGTCGCACATGGCGAGCGCCTGCGCGTCGGTGTTCGCGGCGATGAACTCGACCCCGCGGAGGCCCGCGTCGACCATGCGGTTGACCGCGTTCGTGCCGCCGCCGCCGACGCCGACGACCTTGATGACTGCGAGGTAGCTGCCGCTTTCCATGTGATTACCGTCCGACCCTTGAGTTAGCGTCGAGAGTTTGGCTCGACTGCCAGTGCGCAGGATTGTCGCACGTTACGGCCTTATTCGGCGGGCTGTCAACGGGACCCTCATGTCGCAAGCGCTGTTGCAGGAGGCTGAAGTCTCCAGCAACAGTCGAGCCTTTGGGTGTGATCGAGATAAGGCTCTACCTCAGGTCGAGGCTAAGGTCAGGGCGTTGTCGGAGGGGTCGCCTGCGCGGCCGTGCCGGGGTCGACCGCGGTCGGATCGACCGGCGTCGTCATGCTGCCCGGCGGCGGGGTGGGGATGTCGGACTCGCCCGTCGCGGGCGCCCCGTTCGGCAGGCCGCCGACGGCGGGGCGCTCGGGCGCGCTGACGTCGATCGTGCTCGCGCCCGCCGCCTGCGGGTCGGCGAGCACGGCCGCCGTCGCCGCCCACTTCGCCGCGAGGCGGTCGGCGTCGCCGAACCACAGGACTGGGCCATGCGCGATCTGGATCGTGAGCCCGTGCGCGGCCGTCGTGGTCACGCGCTCGACATGGGAGCGCAGCGCCGACGGCGCGGCGCCGAGCGCGGCCACGGCCGCGGCGGCGGCGCGCTCGGTGACGCGCGCGCCGGCGGGCACCGCCCCGGCGGGGATCGACGGCAGGCCGGCCGGCGCGGGGACGTCGCGCAGCAGCGTGCCGTCGGAGGTCACGGCGATCCGCCGTCCGTCGACGACGACCGCGCCGACGGCGACGTTCGTGACGACATGGATGCGCATCGTGTGCGGGAAGCCGGTCGTGACCTCGATCCGCTTCACGAGCGAGAACGGGGCGACGGCGGTCTCGAGCGCGTCCTTGCGCACGTGCAGCGTCGTCATCGAGCGTGCGGCCTCCTCCAGCGCGACGCGCACGCGCGTCGCCTGCGGACCCGAGACGCCGCTGACCTCGACGCTGCGGACCGCCACGAGCGAGGAGTCGCGCAGCCACAGCCAGCCTGCGACCAGCAGCACGAGCGCGGCGCCGAGCGCGAGCAGCGTGCGCGGCTGCGGACGGCGCATGTCGCCGGCCGCGGCGAGCGCGCCGCGCAGCGCCCGGCCGAGCGCGTGCGGAAGCGGCCGACGGGCGAGCGGTCGCGTGCTCATTCCGCGTCCCAGCTCTCGGGCCAGCGGACGTCGCCGAGCGTCTGCACCTCGGCCTCCAGCGCGACGCCGCAGCGCTCGCGCACGCGGCGACGCCCCTGGGCCATCAGCTCGAGCACCTCGGCGGTGCTCGCGTGGCCGTGGTTCTCGACGAAGTTCGCGTGCTTGGCGGAGAAGCTCGCGCCGCCGACGCGCAGCCCGCGGCAGCCGGCCGCCTCCAGCAGCTGGCCGGCGGTGCGGCCCTCGGCGCGCGGGTCCTCCGGGTTCTTGAACGTCGAGCCGAACGTCTTGATGCCCGACGGCTGCGCGGCCTTGCGCCTGGCGCGCATGTCGGCGAGCGTCGCCTTGACCTCCTCGGCGAGCGCCGGCTCGAGTCCGAACGAAGCGCGCGCGACGACCTCCTGCGCGCCGATGCTCGAGCGTCGGTAGGCGAAGCCGAGCTGGTCGGGCGTGCGGCGCTCGACGCCGGTCGCGGTCGCGACGTCGACCCACTCGAGCACGCCCGCCAGCTCGCCGCCGTAGGCGTTCGCGTTCATCCGCACCGCGCCGCCGACCGTGCCGGGGATGTTGACGCCGAACTCGAGCCCCGACAGGCCCGCGCCCGCCGCCCGCGCGGCGACGGCAGGCAGACGCGCGCCGCCGCCGCAGCGCAGCTGCGTGCCGTCGCGTTCGATCTGCGCCAGGTCCTTGTCGAGCTTCATCACAAGTCCACGGACACCTTCGTCCGCCACCAGGAGGTTCGACCCCGAGCCGACGACCCCTACCTCGTGTCCCTGCTCGGACGCCCACTTCAACAGGTCCGTGAGCTGCTGCAGCGAGCCGACGCGGGCGAAGAACTCGCCGCGGCCGCCGGTGCGGATCGTCGTCAGCCGCGCGAGCGGATAGTCCGGCTGGACGCCGGGGGGCAAACCCATCACGAAACCAGCCTCCGGCCGAGGACGTCGACGTCGCCGGCGCCCATCACGAGGCAGACGTCGTCGTCGTGCAGCGCCGCCTGCAGACGGGCGTGCGCCGCGTCGAAGTCGGGCTCCCAGACGACGGCCCCGCCCGCGTCGGCGCCGGCCTCGGCGATGAGCGCCGCGCTCACGCCCGGGAAGTCCTGCGCGCGCTCGCGCGCCGGATAGACGTCGAGCACGATCGCGAGATCGGCGGCGGCGAGCGCGGCGCCGAAGGCGTCGGCCAGCTCGCGCGTGCGGGAGTAGAGGTGCGGCTGGAAGACGGCGACGATCCGGCCCCGCCCGCCCGCGAGCGTGCGCGCGGCGGCGATCGTCGCGGCGACCTCCGTCGGATGGTGCGCGTAGTCGTCGTAGACGGGAACGCCGGCGGCGGTCGTCCCGAGCAGCTCGAAGCGGCGCCCGGCGCCGGGGAAGTCCGCCAGCGCGGCGGCGGCCTGCTGCGGGTCGGCGCCCGCGAGCCGGCATGCCTCGATCGCGGCGGCGGCGTTGAGCGCGTTGTGGGCGCCGAGCACCGGCAGCCGCACCGCGATCCCGCGCCAGTCGAAGCGGCTGCCGCTCGCGTCGAGCACGGGCGACGGGACGTCGTAGGCGACGACCTCCGGTCCGGAGACAGGGACAAGCGCACGCAACTCTGGTCGATCCCACACGACGACGCCCACCGTCGCGCGCGCGAGGAACGCACGGAAGGTGTCGTCGAGCTCCCGCTGGCCCGCGTACGTCGCATGGTGGTCGAGCTCGGAGTTCGTGAGCACCGCGACGTCTGGATGCAGCTTCAGCAGTGAGCGGTCGGACTCGTCGGCCTCGACGACGACCCACTCCCCCGCCCCCCAACCGGCGTTGGAGCCGGTCGAGCGCAGCTCGCCGCCGACGAGGTAGCCGGGGTCCAGCCCGCAGCCGCGCAGCGCGTGCACGACCATGCTCGTCGTCGTCGTCTTGCCGTGCGTGCCGGTGATCGCGATGCAGCGCCGCAGCGCGGTGATCTCGCCGAGCAGGTCGGCGCGGTGCAGCTCGCGCAGCCCGCGCGCGCGTGCCGCGGCGCGCTCGGGGTTCTCGGCGGGCACCGCCGTCGAGTGGACGACCTCGGCGCCGTCGGGCACGTTCGCGGCGTCGTGGCCGGCGCGCGCGTCGATCCCGGCCGCCCGCAGCCGCGCGAGCGTCGCCGACTCGGCGCGATCGGAGCCGCTCACCGCAGCGCCGAGCGCGCGCGCCACGAGCGCGAGCCCGCTCATGCCGGCCCCGCCGATCCCGATGAAGTGCAGCCGCCGGCCGGCCCACGCGCGCTCGTCCGTCACCGCCCGCAGGCTAGCGAGCGCTCAGGCCGGCACGACCGCGGAAGCCCGGCCGCCGGACCGGGCCCCCGCATCGCGCCGTGTCACCCGCGACCTCACGGGTGCTGCATCACGTGCACGGCGGTCACGTTGAAGCTCGCGTCGACGAGGACGCTGACCTCGGTCCCGTCGGCCTTGCGCATGCGCGCCTCGTACGGCGAGCCGTAGTCGACGTCGGTCTCCACACGCTCAAGCGTGGCGCCTGGCAGCTTCGCCTCGGCCGCCGCCTTAACCTTCGCGGCGACCGCGCTCGGCAGCGCCGCCTCGGTCTTGCCGTTCGCACCGACGTGGTCGCCCGGCGTGGTGGGATCGGGTCGCTGCGTCGGGGCTCCTTGCTGCGCGGCGGGTGGCGTCGTCGACGTGGTCGATGACGCGCCGTTCGCCAGCGCCGCGCCGCCCAGCGCCATCGCCGCAACTTCTTTGACTCCTTAACATCCGATCTCTATATTGTTGATCATCCAGTTCGGGGAACAGGCCTGGGAGGGGCTCACGGCTGTATGGCATAACACCGCGCGCAGTTTCGCTGCGTGGCGCAGTTTGCAATTCAACGCCCATTCACTAGGAGTATTACTTATGTCTAAGTTGAGTCGCCTGCTGGTTGCGGCGGGCATGTCCATCGTCGCGCTCGCGCTGTTGACGGCGCCTGTGCTCGCTCTAAGAAGCCTCCTAATCTCGAACCCGGGGGCTGCGTCGATGACGGGGGCCAACGTGAGCTTTGAAGAAGGAGGAAGACTCCTGAATGGAATCTGTGCTGGTTTGACGCTCAATATAGAAGTTAACGAAAGAATAGCAAAGTCGGCAGGAGCAGCAATGGGTTCTATCACCGGAGGCAGAACCGAAGAATGCAGAGAGATAGGAGCCAGTGTGCAAGTCGTCATCGAAGCGTCCAGAGAAGCCCGGTTTAGAGTTGCGTACAACTCGATACTAGGAACACTACCGAGAATAATCGGAATACTAGCGCTCATCAGCGGCGTGAGAATTACTATCTCAGCTAGCGGTACGACTGTATGTAGATACGAAGGCAGAGTTGCAATCCTACACCCGGTCACAAGAGAAAGAAGAGAAGCATTAGTCGTTGAAAGCGTTCTATTCGTAGCTGAACCAAAATTGAGACTCGTGGAAGGCATAGGCGCTTGCGCTGAACAATGGTCTTTCCAAGGCACCATGAGATTCGAAAGAATGCGTTTCGTCAGCCTAGTCTGACCATCCTGCGCCCGCAGCGGGTTCGCCGCGATGTCGCTACGAGCCCGCCGGCGCGCTGGCGGGAACATTACGCGTGGAGTCCCGCCACACCGGCAACCGCACCGTGAACGCCGCGCCACCACCCGCTGCGTTCGCCGCCTCGACGCGGCCGCCGTGCGCCTCGACCACGCCGGCGACGATCGCGAGGCCGAGGCCGGCGCCGGCGCGGCCGCGCTCGCGGCCGCCCTCCGTGCGCCGGAAGCGCTCGAACAGCGCGGCGGGATCGCCGTTCGGCAGGCCGGGCCCGTGGTCGCGCACCTTCAGCAGCACGTCTTCGTCCTCCGGCGCGACCGTCACCTCGATCCGCGTCCCCGCCGGCGTGTGCACGAGCGCGTTGCGCAGCAGGTTGGCGAGCAGCTGGCGCAGCTGATGGGCGTCGCCGAGCACGGTCGTCCCAGCCGTCGCAGCGCGCAGCTCGATCGCGCGCTCGGGAGCGCTCGCGCGCGCGTCGTCCACAGCGTCGCGCGCGAGCGCGGCCACGTCGACCGGGCCGTGCTCTGCGTCGCGCAGCTCGTCGAGCCGCGCAAGCGTGAGCAGATCCTCCACAAGCACGCCCATGCGCGTCGCCTCCTGCTCGATGCGCCGCATCGCCTTCTCCGTCTCCGCCGGCTCGCGCGCCGCGCCGGTGCGGAACAGCTCGGCATAGCCGCGGATCGAGACGAGCGGCGTGCGCAGCTCGTGCGAGGCGTCGGCGAGGAAGCGCCGCAGCCGCTCCTCGCTCGCGCGTTGGCCCGCGAACGCCGCCTCCAGGCGCCCGAGCATCGCGTTCAGCGCGATCCCGAGGCGGCCGACCTCCGTGCGCCGATCGGTCGGCTCGACGCGATGGGAGAGGTCCCCGGCGGCGATCGCGCCCGCCGTGTGGCCCATCCGCTCCAGCGGCAGCAGCCCGACCCGCACGACGACCCACGCGGCGAGCCCGAGCGCCGCCAGCACGCCGGCGATCACGAGCAGCTCGACGAGCAGCAGGCGGTGCAATGTCTGGTCGACCTCGCGCAGCGGGATCGCCACGACGTTGAGCCCGCCCGTGCCCGGATCCGGCGTCGCGAGCACGCGGTAGCGACCGGCGTCCCCGGCCTTGCCGGAGACGGACAGCACGCGCCCCGCCTGCAGGTCCGCGGGGATGTCCGGCTGCCCGGTCGAGCGCCGGCCGAAGCTCTCGACGCTCGTCGAGGCGGTGACCGCGCCGTTCGCGTCGCGGCGCTCGGCGTAGGTACCCGGCGGCAGCCCGAAGCCCGGTCCCCCGCGCTCCCGCAAGCCGAAGCGGCCCGGGCCCGGGGGCGGGAAGCCCGGACGACCGTCGAGGACGGCCGAGATCGGCCCGGTCGCGCTGCTCAGCTGCTGGTCGAGGCGGTCGAGCAGGAACGAGCGCTGCTCGGCGTACGTGATCCCGCCGAGCGTCAGCAGCCCGATCGCCGCGAGCGCGAGCAGGCCGGCGACGAGGCGCGCGCGCAGCGAGCGCATCATGAGCGCGGCAGGCGCAGGACGTAGCCGACGCCGCGCACCGTGTGGATCAGCGCGGGCCCGTGCGCGTCGAGCTTCTTGCGCAGGTAGCTGACGTAGGTCTCCAGCACGCGCGCGTCGCCGCCGAAGTCGTAGTCCCACACGTGCTCCAGCAGCTGCGGGCGCGTGAGCACGTGGCGCGGGTTGAGCATCAGATAGCGCAGCAGCCGGTACTCGGTCGCCGTCAGCTCGATCAGCGAACCCGCGCGCGTGACCTCGTGCGCGTCGTCGTCGAGCTCGACGTCGGCGAACGTGAGCCGGCTCGACTGCGCCTCGGCGACGCCCGCGCGCCGCAGCAGCGCCCGCACGCGCGCGACGAGCTCCTCGAGGCTGAACGGCTTCGTGACGTAGTCGTCGCCGCCGACGGTGAGGCCGCGGACCTTGTCCTCGGTCGCGTCGCGCGCGGTCAGGAAGATGATCGGCACGCGCGCGTGCTCGGCGCCGAGCCGGCGGGCGACCTCGAAGCCCTCCATGTCGGGCAGCATCACGTCGAGCAGGAGCAGCTGCGGGCGGAAGTCGTGTACCGCCGCGAGCGCCTCGGCGCCGGTGCCCGCGCACGCGACCTCGAAGCCCTGATAGCGCAGCGCCATCGAGATCACGTCGGCGATGTTCGGCTCGTCGTCGACGACGAGCACGCGATGGGGGCCGCTCATGCGGGGATTATCGAGTGCGAGCCTGGGAGGTTCCTGAGAGGCTGCCTGGCCGAGCGCCCGCCGCCGCGAGCACCTCGCCGGCGATCTCGCCCGCCGCCTCGGGCCGCGCCAGGGCGGCGGAGGCGTGGGCCATCGCTGCCAGCCGCGCACGGTCGTGCAGCAGCTCGCCCACCTCGTGCGCGAGGCGCGCGGCGGTCAGCTCGACGTCGGGGATCACGACCGCGGCGGCGCCCTGCTCCATCCAATGGGCGTTGGAGGTCTGGTGGTCGGCGGTCGCGGCCGGGTACGGGATCAGGATCGCCGGCTTGCCGGCGGCGGCGACCTCGAAGATCGAGCCGCCCGCGCGCGCAACGACGAGGTCCGCCGCAAGCAGCGCCTCGCCGAAGTCGTGGATGTACTCGCGCAGGTCGTAGTGCGCGCCGGGGCTGACAAGCGTCGCGAAGTCGCGGGCACCAGCCGCGTGCAGAACCCGGAACGTCGCGCCGGAGAACGCCTCCAGCGCCGCGGTGTTGATCGACCTCGCCCCCAGCGAGCCGCCGAAGACGAGCACGACGGTGTCCTCCTCCCCCAGCCCGAAGCGCGCCCGCGCCGCGGCGCGATCCGTCGCCGGCGGCGGGACGGGTCGTCCGGTGACGCGGTAGCGGGCACCGGAGCGCCCCGCGATCGGGAACGCCAGGCACACGCGTCGCGCGAAGCGCGCGAGCAGCCGGTTGGAGATCCCGAGGTGGCTGTCGGCCTCGCTCAGCACGAGCGGGACGCGCAGCAGCACCGCCGCGAGCCCGACGGGCCCGGCCACGTACCCCCCTCCGCCCAAGACCGCGTCCGTCCGCAGCGAGCGCAGCACGCGGATCGAGCGCGCCACGGCGCCGACGGCGAGCAGCGCGGCGCGGGCGGCCTTCAACGGGTTGCGGCGGTCGAGCCCGGCGACACTGAGCGTCCGCAGCTCATAGCCCGCGGCCGGCACCAGCGCGGCCTCCGCCCGCTCCCCCCCGATGAAGACGACCTCGGCGCCCTCAGCCCGCAGCGCGTCGGCGACCGCCAGTGCCGGCACCACGTGACCGGCCGTCCCGCCGGCGGCGATCGCGATCCGCGGCGGCCGCGTCACGGCCGTCGGCGCTGCGCCGCCGCCGCGTCGGCTCCACGAGCCGCAGCCCGGCACGCGAGCCGTCGGCCACGTTGAGCAGCAGCCCGATCGCCGCCAGGATGACCGTCAGGTTGGTCGGGCCGTAGGAGATGAACGGCAGTGGCACGCCCGTCAGCGGGGCGATGCCGAGCACCACGAAGATGTTGAGCGTCGCCTGGCACAGGATCAGGGAGGTGAGGCCGGTCGCCAGCAGCTTGGCATATGGAGCGGTCGCCGCCCGCGCGATCCGCAGCCCCGACCACGCGATCATCCCGAACAGCCCGATCACCCCCAGCACGCCCGCGACGCCGAGCTCCTCGCCGATCACCGCGAGGATGAAGTCGGTGTGCGCCTCGGGCAGGTAGGAGGCCTTCTGCACCGACTGGCCGAGCCCGACGCCGAACAGCCCGCCCGAGCCGAGCGCGATCTGCCCCTGCACCGCCTGGAAGCCGGTGCTCGACGCGCTCGCCCACGGGTCGAGGAAGGCCGTCAGGCGCGCCTGCTGGTAGGGCTGCACGAGCACGAGCAGGACGATCAGCCCCGCGCCGCCGGCAAGCAGGTAGCCGAGGTAGCGCATCGGCACGCCGGCCGCGACGAGCAGCGCGCCGACCGACATGCAGATCACCAGCGCGGTCCCGAGGTCCGGCTCGGCGGCGACGAGCAGCGCCGCGGCGCCGGTCACGACGACGATCGGGTTGACCATCCCCTTGAAGCTCTGGATCCGTCGCGGATGCGTCGCGAGGAACTGCACGACGTAGAGGATCAGCGCGAGCTTCATCACCTCCGACGGCTGGAAGGAGAGCGTGCCCGGGCCGATCCAGCGCTTGGCGCCGTTGACCTCGATCCCGACGCCGGGGACGAGCACCAGCAGCAGCAGCGCGAAGGAGCCGAGCAGCAGCAGCGGCGTGAAGCGGCGCAGCAGCTCGACGCCGTGGCGCGAGAGCACGCGCATGACCGCGAGCCCGACGAGCCCGAAGCCGATGTAGCGCACGAGGAACTGCGTCCCGTCGCCGCCGGCGTCGAGCACGTTGCGCGCCGAGGAGGCGCTGTAGACCATCACCGCGCCGAACGCGAGCAGGCACATCGTCGCGGTCAGCAGCACGCGCTGCTCGATCGGGCGCGCGGGCGGCGGCCTGCGCTTCGCCTGCTGCTTGCGGGGCGCCGCCATCAGTCGCCTTCCACGAGCGCGCGGAAGTGGTCGCCGCGCGCCTCGAAGTCGCGGTACTGGTCGAAGCTCGCGCAGGCGGGCGAGAGCAGCACGACCTCGCCGGGGCGCGCGGCGGCGCGGGCGGCGGCGAGCGCGTGCTCCAGGTCCCCCGCCTGCTGCAGCGCGACGCCGGCGGGCGCGAGCGCGGCGGCGATCTCCGGCGCCCCCTCCCCGATCAGGTAAACGGCCGCGCAGCGCTCCGCGACGACCGGCGCGAGCGGGGCGAAGTCCTGCTCCTTCGTCACGCCGCCGGCGATCAGGTGGACGCCGGTGGCGTAGGAGCGCAGCGCGACGAGCGTCGAGGCGACGTTCGTCGCCTTCGAGTCGTTCACGTACGCGACGCCCCCGCGCTCGGCGATCGGCTCGAGCCGGTGCGGGACGCCGGGGAACGTGCGCAGGCCCTCGCGCACGGCGTCCGGGTCGATGCCGCGCGCGCGCGCCACCGCCACGGCGGCCATCGCGTTCTGGAGGTTGTGCGCCCCGGGCAGGCGGATCTCCTGCGCGAGCGCGGCGTCGGCCTCGCCGCCGAAGGCGATCTGCCGCGCCGCTCCCGGCACGTTGACGTCGAGGCCCTCCGGCACCACGGCGACCGCGTCCGTTCCCTGGTGGCGGAACACGCTCAGCTTCGCCTCGCGGTAGGCGACGAACGAGCCATGGCGGTCGAGGTGGTCGGGCTCGAGGTTCAGCAGCACCGCGGCGTCGGGCGCGAACGCGGTCGTGTCCTCCAGCTGGAAGGACGACGCCTCGCAGACGATCGTCGCGGCCGGGTCGACGGCGCCGACGAGCGTGGTGGCGGCGGTGCCGACGTTGCCCGCCACGACGACGGGAAGCCCCGCCGTGCGGTGGATGTGACCGATCAGCTCGGTCGTCGTCGTCTTGCCGTTCGTGCCGGTCACGGCGATGAAGTCGTTCTCCAGCAGGCGCCAGGCGAGCTCGAGCTCGCCGATGACCGCGATCCCGCGCTCGCGCGCCGCATGCACGACCGCCGCCGCATGCGGAACGCCGGGGCTCTTGACGAGCGTCCCTGCGCGCTCGACGAGGTGGTCGCCGGGATCATCCAGATGCACTTCGACGCCCGCCGCGACAAGCCTGCCGACATCCGGCGCGCCCGCATCCACGGCGATCACGTCCTCCCCGCGCGCCCGCAGGGCCAGCGCCGCCGCGATCCCCGAGCGCGCGAGCCCGACGACGAGGTACGGGCCGCCGGGGAGCGCAGGCCTCACCGGATGGACTGCTGGTAGATCGTGAAGCCGACCGCGCTGCAGACCGCGGCGATGATCCAGAAGCGCAGGATGATCTTCGTCTCCGACCAGCCGCGCATCTCGAAGTGGTGATGGATCGGCGCCATCAGGAAGACGCGCTTGCGGAAGGTCTGGAAGGCGAACACCTGGATCGCGACCGAGAGCGTCTCCAGCACGAAGATCCCGCCGAGGATCACGAGCAGGATCTCCGTCTTCGTCATCACCGCCAGGCCGGCGAGCGCGCCGCCCAGCCCCAGCGAGCCGGTGTCGCCCATGAAGATGTTCGCCGGGAACGAGTTGAACCACAGGAACCCGACGCAGGCCCCGACGAGGCAGCCGGCGAGCAGCGTCAGCTCCTGCTGGCCGGTCGTGATGAACGTGATGCCGATGTAGGCGAGCAGCACGATCGCCGCGCAGCCGGCGGCGAGCCCGTCGAGCCCATCGGTCAGGTTCACCCCGGAGGTCGTGCCGGCGACGACGAGGTAGATGAAGACGGGATAGAGCATCCCGAGGTCCACCTGCGCGTCGACGATCCGCAGCCGCACGGTGTCCTGCAGCCCCGCGCCCTTCGTCGCCGCGAGCCACAGGCCGATCGAGATCGCCATCGTCGCCAGCAGCTTCGTGCGTCCGCGCAGGCCGAGCGAGCGGCGGCGCACGATCTTCGTGTAGTCGTCGAGGAAGCCGATCAGCGCACATGCGACGAACACGCCGAAGACGCCGATCGCCTGCCAGTCGTAGTCCGTCAGGATCAGGAACGGCAGCGCGACCGCAAGCACGATGATCAGCCCGCCCATCGTCGGCGTGCCAGCCTTCGCGTGGTGGCCCTCGGGCCCCTCCTCGCGGATGTGCTGGCCGAACTCGCGCTCGCGGATGAACGCGATGAACTGCGGGCTCAGGAAGATGCAGATCAGCAGCGAGGCGGTCCCCGCGATCAGGATGCGGCCCATGCTCAGGACCCGGTCTCGGCGCCGGTGCCGGCGAGCAGCGCCGTCGTGACGGCCTCGAGCCCGACGCCGCGCGATCCCTTGACGAGCACCGTGTCGCCGGGCGCGAGCAGGCCAGGCACGAGCGCGGCGGCCGCCGCGGCGTCGGCCGCGAGGTGCGCCTCCCCGCCGAACGCGGCCGCCGTCGCGGTGCTGCGCGGCCCGACCGCGACCAGCAGCTCGACGCCCAGCTCGGCCGCGTGCGCCCCGATCTCGGCGTGGAAGGCGCGCTCGCCGGGCCCGAGCTCGAGCATGTCGCCGAGCACCGCGACGCGGCGCCCGTCGCCGGCGGTCGCGGCGAGGTCGTCGAGGGCCGCGCGCATGGACATCGGGTTGGCGTTGTAGCAGTCGTCGATGACGGTCACCCCGTTGCGGAGGCGGTGGCGCTCGCCGCGACGGCCGGAGAACGTGACCGCCACGCGCCCCTGCGGGCGCACCCCGATCGCTTGCGCGGCCGCAACCGCGGCGAGCAGGTTGCCGCGCAGATGCGCCTGGTGGAAGTCGAGCTCGAGCTCGATCCGCTCGCCCCGGGCGTCGATCGCGACGCGGCCGTTGCCGTCCTGGTCGGCGAGCGCCACGTCGCCGCCGGGACCGAAGGTGACGGTGGTCAGGTCCTCGCGCCGGTGCATGTCCAGCAGCCGCTCGTCGGCCGGGATGACCGCGGTCGCGCCCGGCTCCAGGTCGGCGATCAGCTCCGCCTTCGCGGCCGCGATCGCCTCCAGCGAGCCGAGCAGCTCGAGGTGCGCGGGACCGACGTTGACGATCACTCCGACGTCGGGCTCGGCGAGACGCGTCAGCTCGGCGATCTGACCGGCGCCGCGCATGCCCATCTCCAGCACGAGCGCCTCCGTGCCGGCGGGCGCGGCGAGCAGCTCGAGCGGCAGCCCGATCTCGGTGTTGAAGTTGCCGCGGCTCGTGAACGTCGCGCGGTGGGGCGCGAGCAGCGCCGCGAGGATGTCCTTCGTCGAGGTCTTGCCGGTCGAGCCGGTGATGGCGATCAGCGGGCAGGCGAGCGTGCGACGCCACGCCTGCGCGAGCGCCTGCAGCGCGGCGAGCGAGTCCGCGGCGGCGATCACGACGCCCGGCCCGACGTCCTCGGCGTGCAGGCGCCCGACGAGCACCCCCCACGCACCGGCCGCGAGCGCCTGCGCCGCGAAGCGCCCGCCGTCGTGCGTCGCTCCCGAGAGCCCCACGAACAGATCCCCCGGGCCGGCGTCGCGCGAGTCGATCGTGACGCGGGACGGGCCGGCCTGCGCCGTTCCGCGCACCAGCTCCCCCCCGGCCGCCGCGGCGATCTGCTGCGCCGTCCAGTCCCTCATCGCGCGGCCGCCCGCGTCGCGCGCAGCGCCTCGCGCGCGACGGTCACGTCGTCGAACGGGACCCGCTCGCCGCCCGCGAGCTCCTGGCCCTGCTCGTGGCCCTTGCCGGCGATGACGACGACGTCGCCGTCGCGCGCGGCGGCGATCGCCCGGCCGATCGCGACGCGACGATCGAGCTCGCAGTCGACGTCCGGGCCGGCGCCGACGAGGATTTCGCGCACAATCGCCTCCGGCTCCTCCGAGCGCGGGTTGTCAGAGGTGACGATCACGTGGTCGGCGAGCCGCGCGGCGATCTCGCCCATCAGCGGGCGCTTGCCGCGGTCGCGGTCACCGCCGCAGCCGAAGACGCAGCGCACGCCGCCCTCCGTCAGCTCGCGCGCGGCGCGCAGCACGTTCTCCAGCGAGTCGGGCGTGTGCGCGTAGTCGACGAGCACGGCGAAACGCTGGCCCTCGTCGACCGGCTCGAAGCGCCCGGGGACATGCCCGGCGCCCGGCAGCGCGGCGGCGATCGTCTCCAGCGGCACGCCGAGCGCGTGCGCGGCGGCGAGCGCGGCGAGCGCGTTGGAGACGTTGAAGCGGCCGGGCAGCGGGGTGCGCAGCTCGATCGCCCCGTCAGGCGTGTGCGCGGTGAAGCGCGAGCCGCCGAAGCCGGTCTCGACCTCCGTGGCCCGGTAGGTCGCCTCGCGTTCGAGCGCGAACGTCAGCGGGGCGGGCGGGCCGATCTCGTGCGCGAGACGCCGCCCGTGCTCGTCGTCGACGTTGACGATCGCCACATGTGCGGGTGGGTGGGCACCGATGAACAGCCGCCGCTTCGCCGCGAAGTAGTCCTCCATCGTCGGGTGGAAGTCGAGGTGGTCCTGCGTGAGGTTGGTGAAGATCGCCGCCGCGAAGTGGATCGCGTCGGCGCGGTGCAGCGCGAGCGCGTGCGAGGAGACCTCCATCGCGCAAGCCGCGTCGCCACCGTCGCGCATCGCGCGGAAGTCGCGCTGCAGGTCGATCGCCTCGGCGGTCGTACGCGTGACCGGGCGCTCCACTCCGCCGACGAACGCCGTCACCGTCCCGAGCAGCCCGCACTGGCGCCCGGCCGCCTCCAGCAGCGCGCGCACGAGGAACGCGGTCGTCGTCTTGCCGTTCGTGCCGGTGATCCCGACCACGTCCAGCTCCGCCGTCGGATCGCCGTGGAAGCGTGCCGCCGCCGGCGCCATCGCCGCGCGCACGGACGCCACGACGATCTCCGGCACGCCGAGCCCCAGCGGCCGCTCGACGACGAGCGCCACCGCACCCCGCGCGACCGCGTCGGGCGCGAAGTCGTGCCCGTCGCTGGTGAAGCCGGGCACGCAGAAGAACAGCGTCCCCGGAGCGACCCGGCGGTTGTCGTAGGCGAGCGCGAGGACCTCGACGTCGCCGGACGGGCCGAGGGCGGCGGCGGCCATCACGTCCCGCAACCTCATCGGGACCCGAGTCTAGATGGTCGGGTCCCGACCATCTCGCGTCAGCTCGGCTTGATCCCGAGATACGGGAGCGCGAACGCGACGATCTTCTGGAACGCGGGCGCGGCGACCTGGCCGCCGTAGATCGCGCCCTGCGGCTCGTCGACGACGACCGCGACGAGCAGCTGCGGGTCGCTGGCCGGCGCGAAGCCCATGAACGAGGCGACGTAGCGTGTGTCCGAGTACTCGCCGGTCTGGGGGTCGACCTTGTTCGCGGTGCCCGTCTTGCCGGCGAGGTCGTAGCCGGCGATCGCCGCCTCCGAGCCGGTGCCGCCGGCGGCGAGCACGTTGCGCAGCATTCCGCGCACGCTCGCGGCCGTCTGCTCCGAGATCACGCGCCGGCCCGCGGGCGTGCGCGTCGGCACCCCGCCGATCGCGCGCACGATCTGCGGCGTGCGCAGGATCCCGCCGTTGGCGATCGCGGCATACGCGGCGATCATCTGCATCGGCGTGACCGACTGGCCCTGGCCGATCGGCAGGTTGATGATCGACGTGCCGGAGTACTGCGCGTACGTCGGCACGATCCCGCGCTCCTCGCCGGGCAGCGCGACGCCGGTCGGCGTGCCGAAGCCGAACGCGCTGACCCACTGCGAGAAGCGCGTCGCGCCCATGTGCTTCCAGGCGATCAGCGCCGCGCCGATGTTGCTCGACTGCTTGAGGATGTCGGCCACCGAGAGCGTCTCGTCGCCGTGCGCCTCGGCGTCGTGCAGCGTGCGATCGAGGCGCGTGAGCTGGTAGGGCACGAAGATCTGCGTGTCCGGCGTCACGCTGCCGTCGTCGATCGCGCCCGCGACCGTGAACGCCTTGAACGTCGAGCCCGGCTCGTACGTGAAGCCGACGGCGTGGTCCTGCGTCGCGTACGCGGGCGCGCCGGAGGGGTCGTTCGCGTCCACGCGCGGCCAGTTCGCGAGCGCGAGGATCTGGCTGCTGCGCGGGTCCATCACGATCGCCGTCGCATCCTTGGGCTGGTAGACCTGCCCGACGCCGTCGAGCACCGACTCGACCTTCTCCTGCAGGCCGGCGTCGAGCGTCAGCTCGACGTCCTCGCCGGGCACCGTCGGATGCTCGTCCTTGATCGAGATCGGCTGCCCGAGCGCGTCGCTGACGATGCGCCGCACGCCGTCGCGGCCGCGCAGCACGCGATCCTCGCCGTACTCGAGCCCGCTGCCGCCGCCGGGCTGCTCGCTCGCGGAGCCGAGCACCTGCGAGGCGAGCCAGCTACGCGGGTAGGTGCGCAGCGAGCTGGGCGTGAGCGCGATCCCGGGGATGTGCAGCGCGGCGATCTTCGCAGCCTGCGCCGCCGGCAGCCGACGCGCGAGATAGACGAAGCCGCTCTGCTGGGAGAGCTTCGCGAGCACTGCGTCGGGCGTCGTGCTCGGCAGCAGCGGCGCGAGCCGGCCGGCCGCACGCAGCTTGTCCTTGACGAGGTAGGGCGTCGCGCTCACGTCGCTCGCGGGCTCCGAGACGGCGAGCACGGCGCCGTGGCGGTCGGTGATCGTCCCGCGCGGCGCGGGCAGCGCGACCGTCTGCACCTGCTGGGTGGCGGCGGCGCGCTTGAGCGCCGGCGAGCGCACGGCGCCGAGCCAGCCGGCGCGCAGCGTCGCGACGCCGAGCGCCGCGACGAAGACGAGGAAGAGGAAGCCGATGCGGCGGTCGGTCAACCCCGGCATGCGAATTGCTAGCCCTGCGGGGCTGCCGCGCCGCCGCCGACGGTCGTCCCGCCGGCCGTCGTGCCGGCGCCCGTGGGCGCGGTCGGCGTCGTCGGCGCGGTCGCCGTCGTGCCGGGCGCGGCGCTCTGGTCGGTCGTCGTCGTCGGGGGCGTCACGGCCGTCATCGTCCCGCCCGCAGCGGTCGGATCGGTCGTCGTGGCGGTGGCGGGATCGGCGGTCGTCGTGGTGGCGCCCGTCGGCGTCGGAGGCGTCGTGACGGCCAGCGTCGTCACCGCCGGTGCGCCAGCGTCCTGCTGCGGCACGCGCATGACGCTCAGCGCCTTGCGCGCATTGCCCGCGGATGCGGTGACGAAGATCGGCGTGCCCTGCACCGGCGTCACGAAGCCCTCAGCGGCGGCGCGGTCGAGGATCCGCTGCGGATCGGAGAGGCGCGAGACCTCCGCGGCGAGCGCGGCGTTGCCCTGCTCCAGCACGGCGCTGTGCTCGACCGCGCGGCCGATGCCGGCGTTGAGCTTCAGCAGCGAGAGCTGCAGCGTGACGATGCCGACGAGCAGCGTCCCGATCAGCGCGATCCACACCCGGCCGCCGATCAGGCGATCGAGCAGGCGATGATCGGGCAGCGCGCGCACCCAGTCGAGCACGCGCGCGCCGAGAGGCTGGTCACGGTGCCCCGGACGTGGCAGCGCGCGCGGCGCGCGAACCGGGCCGGAGACCCGCCGCGGACCGGGCGCCGGCCGCGTCGGCCGCGCCGTGCGGGCGGGTTGACGTGCGGCGGCGGTCGCTGCGGGCGGCGGGGTCATCGCGTCGTCTTCAGCTTGCGGGCGCCGCGCAGGTGGGCGGACTTCGCGCGCGGGTTGTGGGCGACCTCGCCGGGCGTCGGCGCGATCGCGCGACGGCTCAGCAGCTCACCCTCGGGCGTGCGCCCGCAGGCGCAGACGGGCAGGTCCGGCGGGCAGATGCAGCCGCGCGCGCGCTCGACGAGGAAGCGCTTGACGCGCCGGTCCTCGAGCGAGTGGAACGAGATCGCGGCGAGCTTGCCGCCGGGCGCGAGCACCTCCCACGCGAGCGGCAACGCCCGCTCGAGCTGGTCGAGCTCGTCGTTGACGGCGATCCGGATCGCCTGGAAGGTCCGCTTGGCGGGGTGCCCGCCGGCGAACTGCGCCGGCGCGGGGATCGCGGACTTGATCACGTCGACGAGCTCCTGCGTGGTCGCGATCTCCTCGCCCGCGCGCGCCTTCACGATCGCGCGGGCGATCCGCCCGGCGTAGCGCTCCTCGCCGAACTCGCGCAGCAGGCGCGCGAGCCGGCGCTCCTCCCAGTCGTTGACGACGTCGTGCGCCGTCAGCTCCTGGTCGGGGTCCATGCGCATGTCGAGCGGCGCGTCATAGGCGTAGGAGAAGCCGCGCTCCCAGGTGTCGACCTGCATCGAGGACATCCCCAGGTCGAGATAGACGAGATCCGCGCGCACGCCCTCCTCGGCGAGCTGCGCCAGCCCGCTCGCGAAGTCGGCGCGGATGAAGCGCGTCGCGCATGCCACCTCGGCGGCGAGCTCGGCGAAGCGCTCCTCGGCGAGCGGGTCGCGGTCGATCCCGATCAGCGTCCCCGCCGAGCCGATGCGGTCGGCGACGAGGCGCGCGTGCCCGCCGCCGCCGACCGTGCAGTCGACCGCGACCGCGCCGGGTCGCGGATCGAGCAGCTCGATCAGCTCGCCCGCGAGGACCGGGATGTGGATGGAGACCATGTCAAGGAGTGTGGTCATCGGTCACGGTCAGCCGGCCGCGTTCAGGCCCGCGGCGATGTCGGAGACGTTTTCGAGCACCTCGCCGTTGTAGGCCGCCCACACGCCGCGGTCCCACATCTCCAGGCACTCGCCCGCGCCCACGACGCTGACGTCCTTCTTGAGGCGGCCGGACTCGAGCAGGAACTTGGGCACCATCACGCGCCCGGCCCCGTCGAGCTCGGTCGGGTGCGAGTTGGCGGTGAAGTGGCGCTTGAGCTTGCGGAACTCGGGCGAGAGCGGGCTGTGGCCCTCGAGCGCGGCCGCGGTCCAGGCGTCGTAGTCCTCCGGGCGCCAGATCGCGACGCAGTCCTCGAGGCCGGCCGCGAGCACGACCCCCTCCGCGTACGCGGCGCGGTAGCGCGTCGGAACCGTGAGCCGGTTCTTCGCGTCGAGCGTGAGGTCGAAGGTGCCGCGGAAGGTCAAGGAGATCGCCTCGGAAAGAAGGTCCGAACCGGGGTGGCTGGGTGGGAGGAGCCCTGCCACCCCGGTCCGATGCGTCGCAACCTAACCCACTTCTCCCCACTTTGCAACTCATCTGCCACCCCTTCCCCCACATTTCGCTTCCGCGGCATCCGCGAGCTGCCGGATCCTCAACAGCCACGGGCGATTGCGCGGTGGGACGAGGTGGGAGACATCCGTCCAGCACTGCTGCACGGATCGCTGCAGCGCGCCAGCCTGGGCGCGCACTTGCAGGAACCGGCGCGCGAGACGCTGCTACGCGGGCTGCTCGACGGGTACGCCGGCCGCGCGTGCGGCGGCGCACAGGCGCTCGTCGTAGGCGAACAGCACGCCGAGCCGGCGCCCGAGGCTGAGCGCCGTCGCGAGATGGATGGCGTCAAGCGTCCGCAGCGCCGGCGGCCGCAGCGCAGCAGCCGCCGTCAGCACCCCGTCGTCGATCGGCAGCAGCGCGTAGCCGCCGAGCCCCGCGCTCGCTCGGGCGACCCACTGCAGACCGTGCCGCGCGCACGCGCGCTCGGCCTCGACGCGCAGCAGAGCGCTCCCGACGTGCGCCGGCCAGCCGCGCAGCGCCCGGTCGAGCGCCGGCGCCTCGGGCTCCCCGAGCACGAGCTTCACGTACGCCGACGTGTCGACGAACGCGATCGCGCCGGCCGGCGCCGCGCTCACAGCCGCTCCTCGCGCAGCTCGACGAGCACGTCTTCGCTGCGGGGCGCGCCCGCCGGCGCCGGAGGCAGCGGCAGCAGCTCCCACGGCTTGCCGTGTGGGATCGAGGCCCCGCGCTCGGCGATCAGCTCCGCGAGCGGGGTCGCATAGCGCTCGGAGGGCGTGAGGCGCGCAACCTCCTCGCCGCGCTCGGTCACGACGAACGCCTCGCCATCCTTCACGCGCTGGAGGTAGCGGCTCAGGTTCTGCCGCAGCTCCCGCACACCGACGTTCTCCTCGTCCATGTGCGTCACTGTAGCACCTTGCCAGCGCGGCACCGGCGCAGGAGCGGGCGGGAGGGCGGGAAGCGGCGTCATGAAAGGAGAGAGGCGATCAGAGACGCCGCCACGAGCAGCAGCACCGAGGGGACGAGCAGGAGTGCGACGACGAGCTGGATCTGCGGCGCCGCGCGCGCGGCGCGCTCCGCCAGCCTGCGGGCGCGGGCGGCGCGGGCCTCGCGCGCGAGCGCGGACAACGTCTCGGCGAGCGGCGCGCCGTGGACATGCGCCCGTTCGAGCGCGCGCACGAGCGTCCCCATCCCCGCGCACGGGCAGCGCTGCGCGAGCGCGGCGAGCGCCTGCTCGCGCGGGACGCCGAGCTCGATCTGCGCGACCGCCACACGCCATTCGCCCGCCAGCAGGCCGCGGTCGCGGTGCGCGACGTCCGCGAGCGCGCGGTCGAGCCCCAGCCCCGCGCCGAGCGCGACGCGCAGCAGGTCGAGCGCGTCGGGCAGCTCCGCCTCCATCGCCCGCCCCCGCGCCCGCGCACGGCGGCGCAGCCACCCGTCCGGCGCGAGGAACGCGGCCGCGGGCAGCGCAACGGCGCGAGCGAGCCGAGTCGGCCGGGCGCGAACCCGCCGAGCGGCAGCGAAAGCAGCAGCGCGACCCCGCCGGCGCCTGCCTTCGCCGCCATCAGCTCGCTCGCGCGCAGGCCGAACGGCCGCCCCGCGGCTGCGAGACGCGCGTCGAGGTCGTGCGGCGCCGCCGGGACGCCGAGCTGGCGGCCGGCGCGCGCGAGCAGCAGCAGGGCCGCCGGCCACTCGAGGCGACGCCGCAGAGGCACCGGCGTCGCGGCCAGCTCGACGAGCGCCATCGCGCCGAGTGCGCCCGCGAGCGCCGCGACCGCACCCGCGCCGCTCACGTCGTCACTCGCGCGAGGCGGCGGATCGCGACGAGCGCGCCGAGCTGGAGCAGCAGCGCGAAGCCCGCCAGCCAGGCCGCGAGCGGGACGCGCAGGAGGCCGCTGAGCGCGCCCGGGCTCGCCAGCTCCGCGAGCGCGCCGCCACCCGCCGGCAGCAGCGCGACGACGAGCCCTGTGAAGCGAGCCTGCGCGGTCGCGGTGCGCGCGTCGTCAGCCAATCGGATCGCCTCCTCGCGCGCGCTCGCAAGCTCGCGCAGCAGCGCCGCGAGGTCGCCGCCGGCGTCGCGCTGAAGCAGGATCGCCGCGGCGAGCACGTCGTAGGAGCGGCTGCGAGCGCGCTCGCACAGGCGCGTGAGCGCTGCGTCGAGCGGCTCACCGAGTGCGAGCGCGCCGGCGAGAAGGCGCAGCTCGGCGCCGGCCGCGCCGGCAGTCCCGTCGCCGGCCTCCGCGAGCGCGCGCGGGATCGCGTGCCCGGCGCCGAGCGCATCCGCGATCGCCCGCGCGATCGTCGGCATGGCGCACGCCAGCTCGGCGCGCCGGCGCCGCCGGCGGTGACGCAGCAGCGCCGCAAGCGCCGACGGCCCGCCCGCCGCGAGCACCGCGCCCGCGAGCGGGCCGCCGAGCAGCCAGCCGGCCGCCAGCAGCGCGGCGGCTGCGACGAGCGCCAGGCGGCGGCGCTCCGGCGCGCTCGGCTCGCGTCCGTCGCGGCGCAGCCGTGCGAGCGGTCCCGCGAGCCGGACGAGCGCCGGCGCGAGCGCATCGGCGACGACGAGCGCGTCCCACAGCGCGGCGACGCCGAGCGCCGCCGCGACGAACGCGAGCGCTGCGCCGCTCACGCCGCCGCCTCCAGTCGCGCGAGCAGCTCCGCCGGGAGCGGCGCCCGCCACCACGGACGCCCGTCACGCAGCGCGAACAGCTCGCGCGTGGCCGCACCGCCGGCGACGCGGGTGACCTCGCTCACGGCGACGATCCGCCGCGCGCCGTCGCGCTCGCGCCGCTGATGGACGACGAGATCGATCGCGCTCGCGACCTGCTCGCGGATCGCCGCGTGCGGCAGGGCGACGTCGGCCATCAGCGCAAGCGTCTCGACGCGCCGCAGCGCCTCCTCCGGCGAGCCGGCGTGTACCGTCGAGAGCGAGCCCTCGTGCCCGCTGCTCATCGCGCTCAGCATGTCGAGCGCCTCGCCGCCACGCACCTCCCCCACGACGATCCGGTCGGGCCGCATCCGCAGCGCGTTGCGCACCAGCCGCCGGATCGGGACCGCGCCGCGTCCCTCGACGTTCGCCGAACGCGCCTCGAGGCGCACGACGTGCGGCTGGCGCAGCCGCAGCTCGGCCGCGTCCTCGATCGTCACGATCCTCTCGCCGTCCGGGATGAAGCTCGAGAGCGCACCGAGCGTCGTCGTCTTGCCCGAGCCGGTGCCGCCGCTGACGAGAATCGTCAAACGCGCGCGCACGCATGCGCGCAGGAGGTCGTGGAGCCCCGGGTCCATCGTCCCGCACGCGACCAAATCGTGCGGCCCGAGCCCGCCCGCGCGGAAGCGGCGGATCGTCAGCACCGGCCCGTCGAGCGCAAGCGGCGGGATCACGACGTTGACGCGCGAGCCATCGCTCAAGCGCGCGTCACAGAGCGGCTCCCCCGCGTCGACGCGGCGCCCGAGCGGCGCGAGAATCCGCTCGATCGCGTGGCGCAGCTCCTGCTCGGAGGCGAACGCGACGTCGGTCGCCTCGATCCGCCCGCCACGCTCGACCCACACCGGCGCCAGTCCGTTCACCATCACCTCCTCGACGTCCGGGTCCGCGAGCAGCGCCTCGAGCGGGCCGAGCCCGAGCGAGCGCTCCAGCAGCCGCCGGCGCAGCGCATCCCGTTCCGGCTCGCTCAACAGCGCCCCCTCGCGCGCGACGAGCGCCGCGATCCGGTGCGTGGCGTCCGCCGGTGGCTCCCCCGCGCTGAGATCGCTCACCAGCCGCGCATGCAGCGCGGCGGCGAGCGGGTCGAGATCAGCGGCCGCGTCCATGCCGCCCATGAGGCACGCGGCGCCTCAAATTCGCCCCCACCACTGAAGGTCGGTGCGCTCCGCGCCGATCATGGAGGAGATGAGCGCCGAAGCGGCCATCCCCATGACCCTGCCCGCCGGGATCGCGATCGCCCGCCAGGCGATCCATGACCGCTGGACGCGCGTCACCGGCTATGCGCTGCTGCTGCGACCGCTGCGCGGCGGCGAGGAGCTCGACGAGGAACATGCCGCCACGCGCGTGATCGTCGAGACCTTCACGGCGATCGGCGTGCAGACGCTCACCGGCGACCAGCCCGCCTACGTGCGCGTCCCGCGCCGCTTCCTGCTCGAGCTGCACGCCTTCGCGCTGCCGCCCGCGCGCGTCGTGCTCGAGGTCGCCGACCCCGACCCCAGCGACGGGCCGCTGCATGCGGTGCTCGAGCGCCTCGTCGAGCAGCGCTATCGCGTCTCGCTCACGTGCAATCCGCGCGCGCGGATCCCGGCGACGCTGATGGGCCTCGCCGACAGCGTCAAGCTCGACGTCACCGGCCTCGACGAGGCGGAGATCCACGCCTGCGCGGAGCGCTTCCGCCCGGAGACCGAGGTGCTGATCGCCGCCGGCGTCGACACGCCGGCGCAGCTGGCGCAGTGCACCGCCGCCGGCTTCGACCGCTTCCAGGGCTTCTTCCTCTGCGCGCCCGACGTCGTCGCCGGCCAGGCGCCGCCGACCGGGCGGGTGGCCGAGCTGCGCTCGCTCGTGGGCCTCTACTCGCAGGCGACGTTCGAGGAGCTCGAGCAGACGATCGCGCGCGACGTCGGCCTCAGCTTCCGGCTGCTCACGTATCTCAACTCGGCGTACTTCAACCTCCCGCGTCGCGTCGCCTCAGTGCGCGAGGCGCTGATGCTGCTGGGGATGCGCGCCGTCCAGCGCTGGGGGACGCTGATCGCGCTCTCGGGCGCGGTCGACACGCCGCACGAGCTGACGCTCACCGCGCTGCTGCGCGCGCGCTACTGCGAGCTGGTCGCGCGCGAGCTGCCCGCGTCGGCGGATGGGCCGAGTCCGGATCCCGACGCCTGCTTCACGGTCGGTCTGCTGAGCGTGATGGACGCCCTCGCGGGGGTCCCGCTGGAGCAGGCGGTCGCGTCGCTGCCGCTGACCGAGGAGGTGCGCAAGGCGCTGCTCAGCCACGAGGGCCCGCTGGGCGACGTGCTCGCGGCCGTGCTCGCCTACGAGCGCGGGGAGCCCGAGGTCGCTGCGGCGCGCGTCGCGGCCGCCGCGCTGCCCGCCCTGTACCTGAGCGCGCTCGCGTGGGCCGACGAGACCTCGGGGATGCTGCGCTCCACGACGGCCACGAGCGCCGCGACGACGTCCGGCGCGAACTGAAGGCCCGCGCAGTCGCGCATCTCCTTCAGCGCGTCGCCGACGGCGCGCGCCCGTCTGTAGGAGCGATCGGTCGTCATCGCGTTGAAGGCGTCGCAGGCGGCCACGACGGTCGCCTCGCGCGGGATCCCGCCGCCGGCGAGCCCGTCCGGGTAGCCGCCGCCGTCCCAGCGCTCATGCGAAGCGCGCACGATCCGCCCGACCTCGCCGAGCGCGCCGCCGACGCGGTCGAGCATCCGCTGGCCCTCGATCGTGTGCGTCTTCATCAGCGCCCACTCCTCGTCGTCCAACGGTCCGGGCTTGTTGATGATCGACTCGGGAATGACGATCTTGCCGATGTCGTGCAGCAGCGCCGAAAGCTCGACGTTGTGACGCTGGCGCGGGTCGAGCCCGAGCTCGTCGGCGACCTCGAGCGAGAGCGCGACGACGCCGCGCGTGTGGTCGCCGCCGGTGTACTCGTCGGCGTCCTCGAGCAGGTCGCCGAGCAGCATCGCGATGCCGCGATAGGCGCCGCCGAGCTCGAGCGCCTGGTCGATGCGCTCGTTGCGCTCACGCGCGAACAGCTTCAGCAGCAGCGCGAGCGGCAGCACGAGCACGAACGCGTACGGATGCTCGACGGAGGCGAACGCCGCGAGCAGCCCCAGCGGCGCGAGCAGCGCGTCGACGAGCCACACCCAGCCGAGCACGCGCAGCTGCTCGCGGCCGGGGATGTCGAGCGCGAGCTGCGCGCGGGCGGCGTAGACGCCGAAGTCGACTGCGAACTGCGCCGCGAGCGCGGCCACGTACCACGGCCAGTCCGTCCACACCGGCGCGGTCGCGCCCGCGAGCAGCAGCACGAGCGCCGGCCCGAACGCATGCCACGCGTCGCCCGGCAGCATCAGCGCGCGCGCCGGATGCAGCGCACCGCGCGCGTAGTCGGGCAGGTTGCCGACGACCATGCCCGCGAGCACGAGCAGCGGCACGAGCTGCGTCGGCAACGTGAACAGCATCGGCACGAAGACGAGCTGCGTCGGGACGGTGTGCCCGGCGCCGGCGTGGAAGCGCACGCGCGAGAGCGCGCCGTAGGCGAGCACGAGCACGATCGCCGGGCCGACCCGCAACGTGCGACCGGAGTCACCGAGCAGCGCGAGCGCCGTCGCCGCGGTCAGGAACGGCAGTCCGACCGCGACCTCGGCGAGGTACTCGTGGGCGGACGGCGCCTCCCTACGCCGCATCGCTCAGGAGCGCGGGTAGACGAGCGGGATCGACTCGCCGGGCGTGTAGCCGCCGGGCTGCGCGTACGGCGGGTAGGCGGAATCCGGCGGCGGCGGGTGCAGCGGGCACGTGCGCGAGTGCGGATCGGGCAGACAGGGGTTGAACGGCTGCATCCAGTAGGGGCCGCGGTTGACCTCCTCCGCGTTCGTGTAGCCGTCGTGGTCGACGTCGTCGGGACCGTCGAGCAGGCCGTCGCCATCGGTGTCGGGGTCGAGCCAGTCGGTCGGTCGGAAGGTGACGGGGAAGGGCTTCTCGGTCGAGAAGATCACCGTCCACCAGTTCGGCTGCATGCGCCCGTGCGCCTCGTCCCAGTTCGTCAGGCCGTCGTTGTCGACGTCCTTCTCGTCGTCGGTGAGGACGCCGTCGTTGTTGATGTCGGCCCAGGCGGTCTGCGGCGTCACCGCCACCGGCCCGCCGCTCGTCTGCGTGCCGTCGCTGTAGTTGAGCGGGAACTTGCTGCCGCCGTAGCGAACCCAGGCGGTGTACTCGTCGGCCATCGTCAAGCCGTCGCCGTCGTAATCGATGCCGGCGTCCGTCGGGTCGAGCGCGTTCGGGTAGGGGCGCTTGCCCGGGTAGGGCAGTGCGCGGGAGTTCAGGTCCAGCGCCGACTCGTACTCGTAGCCGTCGGGGATGCCGTCGCCGTCGGTGTCGGCCGAACAGGGATCGGTCTTGATGTGCGCCTCGAGCGCGTTCGTCAGACCGTCCTTGTCCGCGTCCGCCGTGGGCGCGAGCTTCGCGGTGGCGAGCGAGCAGACCGGGGGCCCACTGCCACCGCCGTCGCCACCCTTGCGCGGAAGGACGGTCGGCGACAGGCGCTTGGACGTGAAGCTCGCGCCGAAGCGGCGGGCGAGCACGCGCAGGCGGAAGCGCGTCGGGCCCTGCGCGCCGGTGTTGGTGAGCACGAGGAAGTGCGTGAGCTTGCTCGGCAGCTTCAGCGTCAGACGGTGCTTCGTCGCGCTGTCGGCGCGCAGGAAGACGGCGGGGGCGCCGTCGCGCAGGAACACGATCGTGTCGCGGTGCTTGCCCGGGACGAAGTTCTCGCCGAGGATCGTGAGCTTGGCGCCGATCTTGACGTGCAGCGGCCGCACGAGCTTGATCTTCGGCAGCGGCGCCCGCTTGGCGGGGGCGGCACGCAGCGCGCCCGTGACATGCAGCGCGGGCAGCCCGGAGCCCACGCCGGCGGCGGTCGCCGGTGTGAGCAGGGAGGTGGCCACGAGGACCGCGATGACGGACAGGCGTCGGTACATGCGCTCGCCGCATGGATCGGCCGTTCAGCCGGATCCCTTGAGCCCGGATCTGCGCCGCCCACGTCCCGGTGTCAGCGCAGGCCCGCTCCGACCGCGAATCCGGCACCGTCCTCGGCGCGATCGCCGGGCGCGCGCACCAGCAGCCGCAACTCTCGCGCGAAGCTCTGCGCGGCCGCGAGATAGACCGCCTGGCGCAGGCTGACCCGCAGGGTCGCCAGCACCCGCGCGCCATCCGACTCCTCCCCCGCGGAGGGGCGCACGCGGCGGGCGGCGAGCACCTCGACGTCCTGCAGCGCCAGCGTCGTGGCGCCCGCACGCTCGCCCGCGCCGTCGCGCGTGACGAGCACGTCGACGCGTGCGCCCGGGACGACCGCGGCCGGATCGCCTTGCGCGAGCAGCTGCGCGGCGCGCTCGCCGGGTCCGAGCTGCACGGCGCCCGCGGGGTCGCCCGGCATCCGCAGCGCCGCGCCGGTCACGTAGGAGCCGGCGGGCAGCGCGACCGCCGCGCGCGCTCCCGCGAGCGCGGCTGCGCTCGCGACCGCGTCGGGCGGCGCGAAGCGGCGCGGGAGCAGCCGCAGGACCGGGTGTGCTCCCGCGAGCGGCGCTCCGGCGGCAAGCGCCGCGCGCGTCACGAGCACCGGCGTGCGCGGACCCAGCGCCCGCTCGAGCGCCGCCTCACGCCGGCGCACGCTGCCGGCCGCGAGCATGCCGAGCACGAGCGCCAGCGCGAGCAGCAGCAGCGCGCGACGACGGCGCGTCATGCGGAGCGCAGCGCGGTCGGCAGCTCCAGCACGAGCCGCGCGCCGCGCGGCGTCGGCGCGGCGGCGAGGCGCCCGCCGAAGCGAGCCGCCGTCTCGGCGACGATCGCGAGCCCACGCCCGTGATCGCCGCGCCCGCCGCGCGGCCGGCGCGCGAGCACGGCGACCGGCGCCGGCAGCCCGGGGCCGTCGTCGAGCACCTCGATCCGGACGGTGTGGACCCCGGCGCGCATGCGCAGGCGCACATCGCCGCCGCCGTGCTCGATCGCGTTCTCGAGAAGGTTCTCGCAGGCGCGTGCGAGCCGGACGCGGTCGCCGCACACATGCGCGCGCGAGCGCGGCGCCTCCAGGCGCACGCGCGCGCCACGCGCCCAGGCGCGGCCGCGCTGCGCCTCGGCGACCTCCGCGAGCAGGGCGCCGACCTCGAACGTCTGCGAGCGCGCGGCGGGGCGGGTACCGCGGCGTGCCGCGCTGAGGTCGTCGAGCGCGCGGCCGGCGCGCCCCAGCTCGAGGTCGACCGCCTCCAGCGGCACGTGCGGGACGCCCGGGCGTCCGGCCGCGAGCTGAAGCGCGAGCCGCGCTGCCGTCAGCGGCCCGCGCAGCTCGTGGCAGGCGCGCGCCACCAGCTCCATCCGCCGTGCGAGCAGCAGCCGCCCGGCCGCAGCGGCCGCGAGCGCGGCGACCCAGCCGGTGACCGTGAGGGAGGCGATCATCGCTCGCCCACCGGTCCATCGACGAGTCGATAGCCGACGCCCCACACGTTCACGACGAACGTCTCGCCGTCGCGCGCGAGCTTCTGGCGCAGGCGGCAGGCGTGCGAGTCCAAAGTCCTCGTGGATCCAAGGGTGCGGTAGCCCCAGATGTTGCGCAGCAGCTCCTCCTTCGTGAAGACCCGCGTCGGGTCGGTCGCGAGCGTGCTGATGAGCGCGAACTCCTTCTGCG
The DNA here is from genome assembly GCA_035637995.1 of Conexibacter sp. Classification (GTDB taxonomy): domain Bacteria; phylum Actinomycetota; class Thermoleophilia; order Solirubrobacterales; family Solirubrobacteraceae; genus Conexibacter. The sequence continues at coordinate 92,551 of DASRAV010000006.1, forward strand.
AGACGCGCACCGGGCGCTCGTGCAGCGTCACGGTGCGCGCGACCGGATCGACCTCCAGCGGGCCGACGCGCAGGCGGCCGTGCAGCAGGCGCTGCTCGTTGCGGCGCAGCAGCGCGCGGATACGGGCCTTGAGCTCCTGGTAGCTGAAGGGTTTTTGCAGGACATCGTCTGCGCCGCGGTCGAAGCTGCGCAGGCGGTGCAGCTCGCCCGCGCGTCCGCTCAGCACGAGCAGCGGCAGCAGCGGGTCGATGCGGCTCGCGACGCCGTCGGCGGCGCGCACCTCCCGCAGCACCTCGAGGCCGTCGCGGTCGGGCAGCCCGAGGTCCACGATCGCGAGGTCCGGGTAGCGGGTCTCCATCAGGCGCAACGCCTCGCGGGCGTTGGCGGCGGCGAGCGGCTCGTAGCCGTCCGCGGCGAGGTTGTCGGCGAGGAAGACGCGTGTCGGGCGATCGTCCTCGACGACGAGGATGGTGGAGCGTTCGTCGTTCATGGGCGCTCTGACCCATGGCGCGGCGGTGTTTCGCCCCCGCCGTCACGCCGCGTGCAAGTTCGCGTGCAGCCTATGCGGAATTGGAGGACCCGCGCATATGATGCCGACGCCCTCGACGGACCGAGGCCTCTCCCCCATGATCAGCCAACGCGGAAACTACAGCTCCGGTGACGACTTCGTCCTCGAATACGGCGAGCTGCGCTTCACCTTCAACGAGCGCGACTTCGCCGAGCGCTGCGAGCAGGCGGCGCGCAAGGTCGGCTTCGTCGGCGGGCGCCTCGAGCAGGAGGAGGCCGAGGATCTCGTCAACCTCGTCGTCAACGGCGAGGTGACCGACCCCGCGTCCGCCCTCGGCGAGCACGTCAACGACTGCTGGCCGGAGCTCGTCGGCCCCTCCGAGCGCTCGCTCGTGCATTGGCTGCGACGGCTGATCTTCCGCAGCGCATGGCTCGATCAGCGCGTGATGGAGAACGAGCTCGACGTCGTCTTCGACCAGGACACGCACACGTTCGCCTACGTGCAGCCCGATCGCGACAACGAGCCGATCGAGCTGGCGCCGGAACCATCGTGGGGCCGAGTGGCTTACCTGCCACGGTAAGCCACTCGGGACCAGGCAGCTACTCGGCCGCCTCCGCGCGCGCCTCGGCGATCGCGGCTGCGCCGGCCTCGCCGACGAGCAGCTCGGGGCGCAGGGTGCCGCTCGCGAGCAGGTCGATCGCGGGGAAGCGACCGGTGCCGGCCAGCTCGGCGTCGAGCGCGACGACCGTCGTCTCGCCGCCGAGCGGCGCCGACGCGGTCGCGATCACGGTCAGCGAGCCGCCGTCGACGATGTTGCGGGCCGCCGCGAGCGCCTTGCGCGCCGCCGGCGGGTGCAGCCCGTCGAGCGTGTCGAGCAGGACGACGGCGTCCCCGCCGCGCGCGGCGACGCGCTTGCCGTTGTCGATCGCGTGCTCCACGGCCTGCGACTGCGCGTCGGCCGTGGCGGCGAAGCTGAGCGCGGCCGCCGGCGCGAGCGGGCCGCCGCCCCACTCCGAGATCTCCTCCGGGCGCACGCCCGTGAGCACCACCGTGCACTCCAGGCCATCGACCTCGGCGAGCGCGGCGGCGAGGCGACGCAGCGTCTCGCTCTTGCCGGCGCGGGCGGGCCCGGCGATCGTGACGCGCGAGCCGCGGCCGATCGGCGTGAGCCACTCGATCGCCTTCACCGTCTGGTCCTCGGCGCCCAGCTCGATCCGATCACCCGGGAACGCGGCGGGCAGGTCGTCGAAGCGCGCGCCCTCGGGCCCCTTGTCGGCAGGCGCGCCGTTGATCGTGTCGACGCGCACGAGCGAGGCGTAGCGCTCCGAGCGGCGCGGCGGGCGCACGGGGCCGCTGACGCGGTCGCCCGCGACGAGCTCGCAGCGGCGGATCTGCGCAGCGGAGATGTAGACGTCGCCGTCGGCGGGCTCCGGCGGCGCCACGCGCACGAAGCCGGAGCCGTTCGGCATCAGCTCGACGACGCCCTCGACGATCTTGTCGGGGCCGCGCTCGCCGGCCGCCTCGCGCGGCGGGCGGGGCTCGCGCGGGCTGCGCTCCTCACGCGGCTCGCGGGGTGCGCGCTCCTCGCGCGGGCCGCGCTCGCGACCACTGCGCTCGCGGCGCGGGCGCGCCTCGGCGGCGGGCGCCTCCTCGGCCTCCTCCTCGCGCGGGCCGCGGCCGCGGCCGCCGCGACGACGGCGCGGGCGCTCGGCGACGTCCTCGTCGTCGACGGGCGCAGGGGCGCTCTCGCCCTCCTCGCCGCCCTGACGGGCGAGGATCGCGTCGACGAGGTCGTCCTTGCGCAGACGGCGGAAGCCGTCGAGGCCGAGCTCCGAGGCGATCGCGTGCAGATCGGCGAGCGGGCTGTCCGCCAGCGCGGAGCGTTCGAGTACTGCCATGGGGGTCCTCCCGGGATGGATGATCGGTGGGCTCCGGCCGCGTTGGGACAGCGACCGGCGATTCGTGAGAAGGGACCCTACTGGACGCGCCGGAGATTCTCCGCGAGCTGCGCACTGGGATCGAGCTCGCGCCGGCCCGCGAGCACGTCGCGGACGGCGAGGAAGTCGGCCGCCGCCGCGACGTCGTGCAGGCGGAAGAGGTGGCCGCCGGCCTCGACGCCCCAGGCGAGCGCGCCGAGCGTGCCGGCGAGCCGCTCGCGCGGCGGGCGCCCGGTGATCGCGCCGACGAAGTCCTTGCGCGAGAGCGCCAGCAGCAGCGGGCGCCCGAGCGCATGCACGTCGTCGAGCGCCCGCAGCGACTCGACCGTCTGTGCGGGCGTCTTGCCGAAGTCCGGGCCGGGATCGAGGATCAGCTGCTCCGCCGCGACGCCGTGCGCCTGCGCAAGCGCCATCCGTTCGCGCAGGAACGCGACGACGTCGGCGGCGACGCGGCCGTCGTAGGAGCGGTCGAGCAGCTTCTGCTTCGGGGCCGCACGCGTGTGCATGAGCACGAGCGCGGCGCCGGTCTCGGCGCACACGTCGGCCAGCGCCGGGTCGCGCAGCCCACTGACGTCGTTGACGATGCAGGCGCCGGCGGCGATCGCCGCCGCCGCGACCGCCGGCTTGTACGTGTCGACCGAGACGATCGCGTCGAGCTCGCCGACGATCCGCTCGATCAGCGGCACGACCCGCGCGATCTCCTCCTCGGCCTCGACGGCCGGCCGGTTCGTGACGCCCGACTCGCCGCCGACGTCGACGATGTCGGCGCCCGCGGCGAGCAGCTCGTGCGCGAGCGCGACGCGCGCCTCGAGCGTCGGGTGAGCCCCCGCGTCGGAGAAGGAGTCGGGCGTGGCGTTGACGATCCCCATCAGCCACGGCCGGTCGCCGAGCGAGAGCGTGCGCCCGCCGGCGCGGACTTCGAGCTGGTGAGCGCCGTCCATCGACGGGCGAGGGTAGCGCGCCATGCCGTCCGACAGCGGAGCGGGCTCGGGAGACGCGTCCCCCGAGCCCGCGGCATGACGGCTCAGACTAGTCTGACGGTGCGCGCTCTTTCGGATCTCAGGATGCCTCTGAGCTTTCCCCGCGCCGGACATCCTTCAGTGCTCCCCGGCTGAAGCAGAAATTCAAGCACTTCTTCTTCCAGGAATCTCATCTGTTCGAGGCTGCTGGGAAATAGCACGGCCGCGTCTGCCTGGTATAGGCACGTTCTCCCGATGGCTCTCATCTGGAATCCAAGCGTTCTGATCTTCGCCTTTATTCCCACTATGCTCGGTAGCGTTCCTAGGAACGACTGATACAAGACGAAGAGCGGCGATCTTTCCGTCGCTAGGATCGTCACCGTGGCGCCGAACAGGCCGAATGCGGTGCATGTTTCCGCTCTGCCTTCCGTGGTCGTGCCGATGACGGTCCCTGCTCCCTTGAACACTTCTTCCTGCACGCTGCCGTTGAGCGTGAGGGAGCAGGTCATTCTCGCTGCCCCTTCCGGTTCTTCGAATGTGACTCTGCCTTCTGCTCTCATTCTTCCCGGGTTTGATATCTGCAGGCTTCTCGCGGCGAGCGCGACGCTCCCGGGCGGCGCCAACACGCCGATTGCCACACACACAGCGATCGATAGTCGGATTGACAAGCGCACGAGCATGCACCTCACTCTCGTCCGATGACTTCGCGCAGAGACAGCGGCGACCGGTAGCAGCGCCCCCGCACCGGAGGCGTCAATATAGATCGTTAAGACAGCGCTGTAAACGTCAGCGATGCGTGCCGTGACCGGCGCGGTGACGACGCGGCGGCTTGGTGATCTTGAGCCGTTCGATCGTCGTCGTGCGGTTGCCTGCGCGGTCGAGCACGACGATCCGCACCTTGTAGCGGCCGGGCTTGGCGTAGGCGTGGCGCGCACCGCGACGGATCGGCTCGGTCGTGTGATCGCCCCAGTCGACCGCGATCGACTTCACGCCGGACGTCGCGACCGGTGCGACCCCGGCCGCGGTGACCGATGACGCGTCGGTCGCACGCACCGCCAGACGCA
>DASRAV010000007.1:0-23691 GCA_035637995.1 Conexibacter sp.
CTCGAGAGACAATCCGCCGACGACCGTTAGGTCGGTGAGCTACTCGAAGGCCCGGGAGGCGATGCCTCCCGGGCCTTCTGGCTACTAGCCGTGAATGCTGACGATCAGCGGGATGATGAGGATCGCGACGATGTTCGCGACCTTGATCATCGGGTTGATGGCCGGGCCCGCGGTGTCCTTGAACGGGTCGCCGACGGTGTCGCCGGTGATCGACGCGGCATGGGCGACGGAGCCCTTGCCGCCGAACGCGCCGTCCTCGATCAGCTTCTTCGCGTTGTCCCAGGCGCCGCCGCCGGAGGTCATCGAGACGGCCATGAAGAGGCCGACGACGATGACGCCGATCAGCAGGCCGCCGAGCGCCTCGGTCGAGAGCAGGCCGATCACGAGCGTCACGACGATCGGGATCAGCGACGGGATGATCATCTCGCGCTGGGCCGACTTCGTGACGATGTCGACGCAGGTGCCGTACTCCGGCTGCTCGGAGCCGTCCATGATGCCCGGCTTCTCGCGGAACTGGCGGCGGACCTCCTCGACGACCGCGCCGCCGGCGCGGCCGACGGCCTCCATCGAGAGCGCGGCGAACAGGTAGACCATCATGCCGCCGACGAGCAGGCCGATCAGCACGGCCGGATCGTCGAGCGAGAACTGGAACGGCGCGTTGGCCGGCAGCTTCAGCGCGGCGCTCAGCTCCAGCTTGAAGGCGCTGAAGAGCACGAGCGCGGCGAGCACCGCGGAGCCGATCGCGTAGCCCTTCGTGACGGCCTTCGTCGTGTTGCCGACCGCGTCGAGCGGGTCGGTCACGGCGCGGACCTCCTCGGGCAGGTTCGCCATCTCGGCGATGCCGCCGGCGTTGTCGGTGATCGGGCCGAACGCGTCGAGCGCGACGATCAGGCCGGTGAGCGAGAGCTGGGCCATCACGGCGATGCCGATGCCGTAGATGCCGGCGAGGTGGTCGGCCCAGAGGATGCCGAGCGCGAGCACGATCGCCGGCGCGGCGGTCGCCTGGAAGCCCTGCGCGAGCCCCTGGATGATGTTCGTCGCGTGACCGGTCTCCGACGCCTTCGCGGTCGACTTGACCGGGGCGAAGCGCGTCGAGGTGTAGTAGTCGGTGATCACGAACAGCATGCCCGTGACGCCGAGGCCGATCAGCGAGCAGAGGTAGAAGTTCCACACCGGGCTGGCGGCGAGCGTGTCCTTGACGTGGACATCGTCCATCAGCCACTTCGTGATCGGGTAGAACGCCGCCGCGGCGAGGATGCCGGAGACGACGAGGCCCTGGTAGAGCGCGCGCTCGACGTTGCCGGCCGCAGAGCGCACGGCGAAGGTGCCGATGATCGAGGCGATGATCGAGGCGCCGCCGAGCACCAGCGGGTAGAGCGCGACGTGCCCCGCGTCGGCGCCGCCGAACGTGAGCACGCCGAGCAGCATCACGGCGACCGCCGTGACGGCGTAGGTCTCGAACAGGTCGGCCGCCATGCCGGCGCAGTCGCCGACGTTGTCGCCGACGTTGTCGGCGATCACGGCCGGGTTGCGCGGATCGTCCTCGGGGATGCCGGCCTCGATCTTGCCGACGAGGTCGGCGCCGACGTCGGCGCCCTTCGTGAAGATGCCGCCGCCGAGGCGGGCGAAGACGGAGATCAGCGAGCCGCCGAAGCCGAGCCCGATCAGGGAGTCGATCGACTCCTTCGGCGTGTCGCCGACCCAGGAGGTCAGGATCCCGTAGTAGGCCGCGACGCCGGTGAGCGCGAGGCCGACGACGAGCATGCCGGTGACGGCGCCGCCGCGGAAGGCGACGCTGAGCGCCTTCGGCACGCCGTCGCGGGCCGCCTCGGCGACGCGCGCGTTCGCGCGCACGGAGACGTTCATGCCGATGTAGCCGGCCGCCGCGGACGAGAAGCCGCCGATCGCGAAGCCGATCGCGACCTTGATGTCCTGGACGAAGATGAGCGCCACGAACAGGACGACGCCGACGGCGCCGATCGTCGTGTACTGGCGGTTGAGGTACGCGCGAGCGCCCTCCTGGACTGCCGCCGAGATCGACCGCATCTGCTCGTTGCCAGGCGAGAGCGCCAGCAGCGAGCGGACCGTCAGGGCGCCATAGAGCAGCGCGCAGGCCGCGCACACAAGCGCGACAACCACGCCGTGGTCACTCAAAAAGCTGGACAAGGCTTGATCCTCCGGGGGTTTCCGTTTTGAACGCAGACGGCGCGCTCTGAAAGCGCGCCGGCATGCTTCGAGGCCGTGGGTCGGCGCACGCCGACCTCAGCCCCAGATTGAAGAGCCGCGCGAGTCTATCGCGGCAGGCGGATTGCAGCGGTGTCGGCCTGCGGCTCGCCGCCGCGGCGCGGCGGTGCGGTGCGCGCGATCGGCTCCGGCCAGGGAAGCGTCGCGAGCAGCCGCTCCTCGCCGCAGAGCGCCCACAGCTCCTCGGCCACGTGCGGCGCCATCGGCGCGAGCAGCGCCACGAGCAGCCGCAGCCCGCTCGCCAGCGCGGCCTCGTCGGCGAGGTCGAGCGCGGCATGGGTGGGATCGTTTCGGTCCTGGGCGAGGCGCTCGAACTCGCGCAGCTTGCCGAACAGCGTCATCGCGTGCTCGACGGCCCGCTTCATCTCGAGCTGGTCGAGCGTCTTGGTGACGTTCTCGCGCGCCATGTCGCACCACTTCACGAGCCGCCGGCGCAGCTTGTCGCCGGCGTCGATCCGCTCGGTGGCGGCGGCGTCGAGCTCGGTCCAGCGGCGCAGGCGCGGGGCGGCGTACTCCCACAGCTCCTCGACGAACGCGCGGCAGTAGCGGACCGGCTCCTCGTTCCAGTGGAAGTCGTTCTTCGGCGCGGCCGAGTAGAGCATCGCGAGCCGCAGCGTGTCGGCGCCGACCTCGGCGAGCATCTCGCGCAGCTCGACGGTGTTGCGCAGGTGCTTGCTCATCTTCTTGCCGTCGAAGCGCACGAGCCCGATCATGCGGTGGTTCGTGAACGGCTCGCCGTCCTCGATGTGCGTCAGCAGGCCCACGTCGCGCAGCATCTTCGTGAAGGAGCGCTGGTCGAAGACGAAGCCGGCGCCGTCGGTGCCGCGGATGACGTTCGTGACCGGCAGCCACTTCGCCGTCTGCGGATGGTCGAACATGCGCTCGGCGCGGTCCGCGTACGGGACGCTGATCGACAGCCACGTCCAGAACGCGTCGACGTGGCAGTCGAGCGTGTCGGTTTCGCGTCTCCCCGGGCCGCCGCAGCGCGGGCACGTCGTGTTGACGAACGCCTCGCTTTCGGCGAGCGGGCGGCCGGAGCCGTCGATCACGAGATCGCTCGGCAGCACGACGGGGAGCTGATCCTTCGGGACCGGCACGACGCCGCAGTCGGCACAGTGGACGATCGGGATCGGCGCGCCCCAACTGCGCTGGCGTCCGACGGAGAAGTCGGTGATCGCGTAGCGGCGCGCCGGCCGCGTGGCGACGCCGGCCGGGGCGAGCGCCGCGTCGGCGGGCGGCGGCGCGATCCCCGCCTTCTCGCCGATCGTCGCGTCGGTCGTGTCGGCCGCGGGGATGCCGAGCGAGGCGCTCGCGCCGTGGCGCGCGTCGACGATCGGCGAGACGAGCACCGGCAGCTCGCGCTCGATCCCCGCCACGCGCGCCGTCAAACCGGTGTCGAAGACCTCGACCGTGCCGGCGCGGTCGCCGCTGCGCCAGCCCATCGACCTCATGTCCCGCAGCGCCTCGCTCTCGCGCAGCTCGCCGACCCAGGCCGCAAGCCGCGGATGGTTTGGCGAAACGACGACGAAGGCCGCCTGCGCGAGCTCGCGGGGCGCCGCCGCGAAGACGGCCTCGCGCGCGCCCGAGGGCGTCACCGCGTCGAGCTCGACGCCTTCGACGCGGCCCAGCAGCGAGCGCTGCGCGCCGAGCGCGTTGACGTCCCAGCCGCTCAGCCCGTCGAGGTTCTCGTCGTTCTCGGCCGCGTAGCGGGTGGCGCGGAAGAACCACTGCTCGAGCGGCACGAAGCGCGTCGGGCTGTCGCAGCGCCAGCAGACGCCGCCCTCGGCCTGCGTCTGGGCGAGCACCGTCTGGCACGAGTCGCACCAGTGGACGTGGCGGGTCTGGCGGTAGATCAGGTCGTGCTCGTGCAGCAGCAGGAAGAGGTACTGCGTCCACTGGTAGTGCTGCTCCTCGCACGTGACGAAGGAGCGCTCCCAGTCGAACGAGACGCCGAGCTCCGAGAAGTCGCGGCGGAAGTTCTCACAGCACTGCTGCACCCACTCCGCCGGCGTGATGCCGCGGCGGATCGCCTCCAGCTCGGCCGGCAGCCCGAAGGCGTCGAAGCCGGTCGAATAGAGGATCGCGTCGCCCTGCGCGCGGCGGAAGCGCACGTAGGTGTCCGAGACGGAGTAGATGCGGGCGTGGCCGAGGTGCGCGTTGCCCGACGTGAAGGGGCACGACGGGAAGACGTAGCGGGAGGGCCGCGGGTCCTCCGGCCCGGGGGTCGCGAACGCGCGCGCCTCGCGCCACGCGCCCTGCCAGCGCTCGTCGACGGCGGCCGCGTCGAACCGGTCCATCTGCCCTGCACCCCCCATGTTCACGAAGTACGCCCGACGGGACTCGAACCCGTATCTCTGGCTTGAAAGGCCAGTACTCTCCAGGAAGCTGACGGTCTGAGATGTAGGAAATCGCGCTGCCGCAAGGCCACCAGCCACCGGCACGAAGCCGGCTTGACGGCTGATACACGACTGGTTCCTACGTTTCCCCCGAACGCTTCCTTTGACCGTTTGAGCTACGGGCGCATGCGTTCTTGGCGCGTACATTAGGTGCGCCACTCGCGCGTTGTCAAGCCGGGTCGAAAAGGCGGCCCCGGGCTTGCACGGCACCGCTAAGCTACGCCGAGCGAGCGCCCAGGGGGATGGGCCTCACGACCGGAGGGGGAAGGCGAGACAATGGTCTCGGCGTCGATCATCGAGTGCATCGGGGGCACGCCGCTCGTGCGGCTGCGCCGCCTGTTCAGCGGCAGCCCGCAGGTCTTCGCGAAGCTCGAGCTGCTCAACCCGGGCGGCAGCGTCAAGGACCGGCCCGCGCGGTACATCATCGAACGCGGCCTGCGCGACGGCACGATCGCCCCCGGAGCGACGATCGTCGAGAGCTCCTCGGGGAACTTCGGCATCGCGCTCGCGATGGCCGCGCGCATCTACGAGCTCAACTTCGTCTGCGTGGTCGACCCGAAGATCTCGCCGCTCAATCTTCGGATCCTCAATCAATTGGGCGCGCGCGTGGAGAGAGTCGAGCGTCCGGACGCGCACGGCGGCTACCTGCACACGCGCCTGGAGCGCGTGCAGGAGCTGCTGCAGGAGATCCCCGGCGCCTACTGGATCGACCAGTATGCGAACGTGCTCAACACGCGCTGCCACTACGAGGGCATCGGCACGGAGATCGTGGAGGCGATGGAGGGCGAGCAGATCGACGTGCTCGTGGCCGCGGTCAGCACGACCGCGACGCTGCTCGGCGCAGCCCGCCGGCTGCGCGACGCGTGGCCGGACGTCCGCGTGATCGCCGTCGACGCCGCCGGCTCGGTGATCTTCGGCGGACCGGCGAGAGCACGCGACCTGCCGGGCATCGGCTCCAGCCGCCGGCCCGAGCTGCTCGCCGACGGCGAGGAGGTCGACGAGGTGATCTACGTCGACGACTACGACTCCGCACGCGGCTGTCGCGAGCTGCTGCTCGGCGAGGGGATCCTCGCCGGCGGCTCCTCCGGCGCGGTGATCGCGGCGGTGCAGCAGCTCGCGCCCGAGCTGCCCGCGGGCGCGCGCGTCGTGACGATCCTGCCCGACCGCGGCGAGCGCTACATGGACCTCGTCTACGACGACGCGTGGATGGAGGAGCACCGGCCCGTCGCGGAGCCGGCCCCGCAGCCGACGCGCCTCGCCGCGCTACTGCCCGCATCCTAGGCCTGCGATGACATCCACCAGGTCGCAATCCACCGCTCCCCGCGGGGAGCCCGCCCCGGGCGCGATGCTCTACCTGAGTCGCGCGCAGGTGCGCGAGGCGATGGGCGGCTCGATCAAGGCCTACGTCGAGGCGCTGCGCGCGGCGCTCTCGCTGCACGCCGGCGGCGAGACGGCGCAACCGCTGAAGCCCTACCTGAAGTGGCGCGAGAACGGCCACATCGCCGACCGCATCATCGCGATGCCCGGCTACGTCGGCGGCGAGGCGCCGATCGCCGGCATCAAGTGGATCGGCTCCAAGCACGACAACCCGGCGACGCGCGGGATCGAGCGCGCCAGCGCGGTGATCGTGCTCAACGACGCCGAGACGCACTATCCGATCGCCGTCATGGAGGGCGGTGAGATCAGCGGCATGCGCACCGCCGGGATCACCGTGCTCGCGACCGAGTACCTCGCGCGCGACGGCTTCGAGACGGTCGGCCTGATCGGCTGCGGCTTCATCGGGCGCCTGCACGCGCTCGGCCTCGTCGAGGCGTTCCCGCAGATCCGCGAGCTGCGGCTGTGCGACCACAAGCCGGAGGCCGCCCAGCGGCTCGCCGACGAGCTGGCCGGGCTGGGCTTCGCGGCACGCGTGTGCGCGAGCGCCGAGGAGGCCGTGCGCGGCAGCGAGGTCGTCGTCCCGTGCACCGTCGCGGACACGCCGTACATCCCGTTCGAGTGGTTGTCGCCCGGGACGTTCGTCAGCAACATCTCGATCATGGACGTCGAGCCGGAGGTGTTCGTCCGCGTCGACAAGCTCGTCGTCGACGACTGGGACCAGTGCAATCGCGAGCGCAAGACGATCAACCAGCTCGTACTCGACGGACGCCTCGCGCGCGAGGACCTGCATGCGGAGCTGGGCGAGATCGCCCGCGGCGAGCGCCCCGGCCGCACCGACCCCGACGAGCGGATCATGCTCAACCCGATGGGGATGGCGATCGAGGACGTCGCGTGCGCCGCGGCCGTCTACCGCCGTGCGCTGGAGCGGGGGATCGGCACGTGGCTGACGCTCGAGTAGCGGCCGAGCTGCGCGGGCGGCTTCAGGCCGTGCGCGAGCGCCACGGCGAGGTGCTGGCGATCGTCGCGCCGCCGCGGACCGCCTCGACCGCGCTTGCGCGGGTGCTGTGGAACCACCCCGACGTCGGCTTCTACAGCCACGAGCCGTTCGAGCCGACCTGGTACCGCGGCGAGGGCCCAGAGGTGGCGATCGAACTGCTCGAGGCGCCCGCGCCGGTCGCCGAGCTCGGCGGGCGCGGCAGCGGCAGAGCGCTCGTGGTCAAGGAGATGACGTTCCAGGTCGGCGACGCCTTCCCGCTGCTCGCGCAGCTCGCGACGCGGCCGATCGTCTTCATGATCCGCGACCCGCGCCTGTCGATCGCCTCGCGCATGCGCGTGTTGCGGGCCTCGGGGCGCCCGGAGGTCTTTCCGCTGCGCGAGTCGGGCTGGGAGGACCTCGAGCGCCAGCTCGCACACGTCCGCGCGCAGGGGATCGAGCACCTGGTCGTCGAGTCGACCGGGCTGCGCGCGGTGCCGAGCCGCGTCGTGCCGCCGATCTTCGCGGCGCTCGGGCTGTCGTATTCGCCCGAGCTGCTGACGTGGGAGTCCTCGGGGGCCACGGGCCTGTCCGCCGTCTCAGGCGCGAACGATCCCTTCTACGAGCGCGTGCTCGCCAGCGGCGGGCTGGAGGCCCCGCAGGAGGACGTCCCCCTGCTCGACCGCTTTCCCGAGCAGGACGGCTTCCGCGCGCACGTCGCGGAGTGCGTGGAGCGCTACGAGGCGCTGCGCAAGGAGGTGATGCCCGCCGCACATGCTTGACCTGAAACGCACCACGAACAAGGAGCGAATGCTCATGTCTCACGTACGCACCAGGATCGTCGTGGGAATCCTCGCGACGCTCGCCATGTTGGTCGCCGGAGGCGGCAGCGCTACTGCCACCTTCATGAACATGGAACCGCCCGGCGCGATGACGCTCGCCTCGTCGGGGAACATAAGCTTCACCAGCGGATTCTTCACCGTCGAATGCGAAGCGACGTTGGGCGGCAGCATGAGAGCCGGCCCGATATCGATCTCGGGCGTCGCCGCAGGTGAAGTCACCTCGGCGAGAATGGGAGGCTGCAGAGGCGGCACGATCAGAGAAGCGCTATTCAGAGAAAGAACGCCGTGGACGATCAAGGCCGAATCCGTGCTAGGCACGGCGCCGGAAGAAGCGACCGGCCTGATGGTCACGATCGAAAACTTCGCGTTCTCGGGGACGTTCGCCGAACTCACGTGCCTATACAGCGGCACCGTGAGAGTGCTATTCCCCCTCACGGAAAACAACTACTACGACATCGGCACGGGCAGAATCGTCGAAACGAGACTCAGAAAGGTCAGCGGCAGCGGCCTCTGCGCGGAAACCGGCACGTTGTCCGGAAGCCTTGCGTTCGCGGCGGCGCACAGAGTCTATATGTCGGCGAACGCCGAGATACTCAACGACTTCACCAAAGGAAGATTCACCCCGGTGCCTCCGATACTCGAATGGGGCCTGGTCGCAGTCGCCGCGGAAATAGCGAGAGGAGGCTTCGAATTCGAATCGAGAACCGCCTGGAGAGTCACCCAGACGCGGGTGTTTGACACCACGCACTTCGCGATGGCGGGACTCAACGTCGGGGAAATCCTCGCGGCCATGAACTACCCGATGACCGCGACGCTCAGAACGAGAGCCGCACCGAGACGGCCCTACATATCGGACTACATACTCAAGTTGGAAGACAGAGGCGGCAACACGTACACCTACATCCTCATAATGAGAGGGAGAACGTAGCAGTGCAAGGCGGGCCGCTCACGCGAGCGGCCCGCCGCGCGGGCGCGCGACGCACAGCACGTAGTGGTGCCAGAAGCGGTAGCGCTCGACTTTCGTCAGCTCGAAGTGCGCCGCAAGCGCGTCGGTGAGCTCGGCCTCCGAGCGCGGGTACGAGCCTCTGTCGATCCGCCACAGCAGGCGCCCGACCGCGAAGCGCCGCGCCCGCAGCGCGTCGACGAAGACGAGCCGCTCGCGCGTCACGCGCGCCATCTCGGCCACGAGCCGCGGCAGCTCGCGCTCTTCGAGGTGATGCGTCACGTCGACGCAGACGGTGACGTCGGCGGCGTCGTCGTCGAGCCCGGTCTCGAGCGCGGAGCGCTGCAGGACGCGCGCCCCCGGCACCTTCGCCGCGAGCCGCTCGACTTTCAGCGCGTCGTTGTCGAGCCCCCAGTACGTCGCGCCGGACGGCAGCAGCGCCGCGAGGCTGCCGGTCCCCGCACCGAGATCGAGCACGACCTGGCCGCGCGTGGCGGCCAGCAGCGCCCGCAGGCGCCGCGCCGTGACGAAGCGGCCCGCGAGCGTCTGGACGAGGTCGTAGAGGCGCGCGTTGCCCAGCACGGCCTACTGGCCGGGCACCCAGAGCCGCCCGCTTTGCTGCGCGGGCCCCGCTCCAGACGTCCCCGACCCCTCCCCCTGCTGCAGTGGCTCCTCCCCGCCCTCCGGTGGCGCCGCGCCCGGCTCGCCGCCGCCCTGTGCGCGCACGTAGGCGAGCTGCAGCTGCGCGAGCGCGTCGCGGATCGGCTTCGCCTGCTCGGCGCCGACGGCCTCCTCGACGAGCGGCAGCAGCGCCCGCACGGCCTCCACCCCCATCCGCACCTGGACCAAGTCGACCTCGCCCTCGGAGCCGGGCACGAGGCCGGCGCGCAGCACCGCGACGTTGAGGATCGAGACGGTCGCCTCGGTGACGACCTGCTCGACGCGCACGCGCTTGAGCTCCTCCTCGAGCGCGGCGCGCATCTCCTCCTCGGTCGGCTGGGCCTGCGTCTGCTGGTCCTCCGGCGTCATGCGATGACCTCCTGGGCATACGTCTCGCGGGTCTCGCGGACGGTCGCGGCGTAGACGTCCTCGAGCGGCACGCCCGCATCCAGCAGGCGGCGCTGACGCTGGGCGCCGTTGAGCTCGGGCAGCGCGATCTCCAACCCCAGCTCGGCGCGCACCGGCGCGGTCCATGCGAGCAGGCGCTCGGCGGCCGCGGCTGCGGGGTACTCCTCGGCGCAGTCGAGATCGATCAGCTTGCCGTCGAGCCCGTGGCGGATCGCGCGCCACATGTTCTCCTCGATCAGGCGCGGTGCAGGGTCTGCGAACGGCCGGGCCTCGTCGAGGTCGCGGGCGGCCTGCGCGATGCACGCGACGATCAGCGCGGCCACCGCTTCCGACTCGCCCGCGGTCGCCTGCGCGTCGCAGATGCGCACCTCGACCGTGCCGAACGACAAATGCGGCCGGATCGACCACCAGACCTGCGTGTACTCGACGATCGAGTCGGTGCGCGCGAGGAAGTCGAGGTAGTCGCGAAACGCCCGCCAGGACCCGAACGCGTCCGGCACGCCGCAGCGCGGGAAGCTCTTCGTGAAGACCTGGCTGCGCGTCGTGTGCAGGCCCGAGTCGCGCCCGTCCACGTACGGCGAGTTCGCCGAGATCGCGAGCAGCAGCGGCAGCACCGGACGCAGGCGGTCGCAGACGCGCACGGCGCGGTCGGCGCCGCGCACGCCGGCGTGGACGTGCAGCGAGAACGTGTTGTTGCGCCACGCGACGTACTTGAGCCCCTGCTCGACGCGGCGATAGTGCTCGGTGTCGATGATCCGCTGCTCGCGGTAGTCGGCCCACGGATGGGTGCCGGTGGCGGCGAGCGCGACGTCGCGCTCGGCGGCGAGCGCGAACAGGCGCCGGCGGCGGTCGCGCTGGGCGGCGGTGGCGTCCGCGAAGTCCTCGCCGCGACCGGAGCGGATCTCGATCTCGGAGGAGATCAGCTCGCCCGCGAGCGACTCGGCGAGCACCGGATCCGACGCGAGCGCAGCGTCGTGCAGCTCCTCGAAGCGCGGCGCCAGCGCGAGCGTCGCGGGATCCAGCAGCGCGAACTCCTCCTCGAGACCGACCGTGCCGTCGGTCGCGTCCTCGAAGGACAGGTGGGCGGTTGAGAAGTCGAGGCTCACGAAAGCAAGTGGCGGCGGCAGCGGGACGGACCGCTAGGTGAGGTAGAAGTACAGCGCGTAGAGCAGATCGACCGCGGGGCTGGAGGTGTGCACGGTCACCTCGGGCGGGACCTGCAGCAGCGCCTCGGAGTAGTTGAAGATGATCTTCACGCCCGCGGCGACGAGGTCGTCGGCGAGCGGCTGCGCGGCGGCGGTCGGCACCGCGAGGACCGCGACGACGATGTCCTCATCGTCGATCACCTGCTTGAGCCCGGTCGCGGCACGCACCGGGTGCGTGCCGACCAGCTCGCCGAGCTTCGCCGGGTCGTTGTCGAAGATCGCCACGACCCTGAAGCCGTGGTCGGCGAAGATGTCCGAGCTCGCGATCGCGCGGCCGAGATGGCCCGCGCCGAAGAGCGCGATGTTGTGCTGGCCGGACGTCCGCAGGATCTTGCGGATCTGCGAGACGAGCGAGTCGACGTTGTAGCCGACGCCGCGCTTGCCGAACTTGCCGAAGCCGGAGAGGTCGCGGCGGATCTGGGTCGAGTTGACGTGGGTGTAGTCGGAGAGCTCCTGCGAGGAGATCGTCTCCTTGCCCATCTTCTTCGCCTGCGTGAGCACCTGCAGGTAGCGCGACAGGCGCGCGGCGACGCCGAGCGACAGTCGCTCGCCCGCCCTGCCCAAGCCCGTCTCGGCGTCCTGCTCGATCGTGGAGCTCATCGCTGCCCCAGTGTAGGCGATGCCCTGCGCGATCAGCCCACCAGCCGGCGGCGCAGCTCGGGCTCGTCGACGAAGTAGTCGAACACCTCCCGCCCGTCGATCGCGACCACCGGAATCCGCTCCAGATAGGTGCGGTGCAGCACGTCGTCCTGCGTGATGTCGCGCTCGACGAGCTCGAACCCCAGCTCCGCCCGCACCCGCTCCAGCACGACGCGCGCGTCGTCGCAGAGGTGGCAGTCGGGCTTGCCGTAGAGCACGACCTCGGGCATCGCGCAGCTCACAGCCCCCGCTCGCCCGTGGCATACGCGTCGAGCGAAAGGTAGTCGGGGAACGGGAGCGCGGGGAGGAAGCGGGCGGCGCTCGCGATCATCGCGGCATTGTCGGTGCACAGCTCGATCGGCGGGATGTCGACGTCGGCGACCAGGCTCCGCATCCGCTCGCGCAGCGGGCCGTTGGCGGCGACGCCGCCGCCGAGCGCCAGGCGGTCGATCCCGGTCTGCTCCAGCGCCCGTTCGACGCGTCGCGCGAGCGTCTCGACGATCGCGCGCTGGTAGGAGGCGGCGAGGTCGGCGCGGCGATGCGTCGGGAGGGTGGGATCGATTCCTTCCAGCTCGCGCAGCTTGTAGAGCAGCGCCGTCTTGAGCCCCGAGAAGGAGAAGTCGAGCCCGGCGACCTGGCGCGCGGTCGGGAAGTCGAACGCCTCCGGATCACCGTCGGCCGCGAGCCGCTGCAGCGCCGGTCCGCCCGGGTAGCCGAGCCCGAGCATGCGCGCGCCCTTGTCGAACGCCTCCCCTGCGGCGTCGTCGTGCGTGGAGCCGAGCACCTCCCAGTCCTGCCCGTGATCGCGCACGTGCGCGAGCAGCGTGTGCCCGCCGCTGGCGATCAGGATCAGGAACGGCGGCTCGAACGGCGCCGGTGCCAGGAAGCTCGCGGCGACATGGCCGTGCAGGTGGTCGACCGGGATCAGCGGCAGCCGATGCGCCGCCGCCAGCGCCTTCGCGGTCGCGACGCCGACGAGCAGCGCGCCGACGAGGCCGGGCCCCTGCGTGACGGCGACGGCATCCAGCTCCGGCAGCGCCACGTCCGCCTGTGCCAGCGCGTCCTCCACCACGGCGCCCACCAGCTCCAGATGGTGGCGCGAGGCCACCTCGGGCACGACGCCGCCGTAGCGATCGTGGACCCCCTGAGAGGAGATCACGTTCGCGCGGATCTCACCGTCGCGCGTCACGACCGCGGCGCAGGTGTCGTCGCAGCTCGTCTCCAGCGCGAGGATCACGCGGCGCCGCTGCCGACGTTCGGGACGTCGTCGAGACGCCCGGCGAGCGTCGCGGCCGTGCGCCACATGATCAGGGCGTCCTCGCCGTTGTCCTGGTAGTAGCGCGGACGCACGCCCGCCGCCCGGAAGCCGAAGCGGCGGTACAGGGCGATCGCGGGCGCGTTCGTCGGGCGCACCTCGAGCGTCAACTGCACGGCGCCGGCACCGCCCTCGTCGACGCGCTGCAGCAGCGCGTCCAGCAGCGCCGACGCGATCCCCTGCCGTCGCAGGGCAGGATCGACGGCCACGTTCATCACGTGCCAGACCGTGTCGTAGCGCGAGCAGATCACGTAGCCGACCAGCTCGCCGTCGCGCAGCGCCGCCAGGCACACGCCGGCCGGCTTCGAGAGCTCCAGCACGAACATCGCCAGCGACCACGCGGTCGAGAACGCACGCCGCTCGACCGCTATTACCTGCGGCAGGTCGGAGTAGGTCAGGCGGCGGATCTCGAGCTTCGGGTTCACGATGCGCTGGTGCCTCGCTGCCGGAGCGCCAGCTCGGCGTCCGGGAGCCGCAGGTAGGCCGGGAGGACCGCGTCGGGGGCGGTCGGCTCCGCCGTCGCGGCGAGCCGGCAGTGGGCCGTCGCATCGACGTGATGTGCGGGAGCGCCGTCCGCCGGGACCGCCGCCCCGGCTGCTTCGAGTTGCTCCCTGAACCTTACCGCCCCGTCGCCGATCGCCAGCGTGACCGCCGGCAGCGCTGCCGTGGCGCTCGCAAGCGCCGCGGGCGCGAACGCAGCGGGCGCGAGCAGCGTCGTCCCGTCGCCCGCCCAGGCGGCCGCGAACGCCTCGCCGCGGCGCGCGTCGAGCACGGCGGCGATCGGCCCGTCGTGCGGCTCGGCGCCGGCCGCGAGCGCCCGCAGCGTCGAGACGCCGACGAGCGGCAGGGCATGTGCCTGTGCGAGCGCCCGCGCCGTCGCGACGCCGATGCGCAGGCCGGTGAACGTCCCCGGCCCGACGCCGACGGCGAGTCGATCGAGGTCGGACCAGTCGATCCCCGCCTCGTCCAGCAGGCCGATCGCGAGCGGCAGCAGCTCCAGCGCGTGCCCCGGCCGCTCGCCCTCCGCGGGCTGGTGGCGGCGTGCGAGCGTCGTGCCGTCGGGGAGCGCGAGCGCCACCGCCGTCGCCGGCGTCGCGGTGTCGAACGCGAGGATCGTCGCGGCGCTCACGCGATCTCCAGCTCGCGCGCGTCGCCGCCGAGATGACGCAGGCGCACGCGTGCGACGACGCCGTCGAGCGTGTCGTGCGCGGCCTCGGGCCACTCGACGAAGGCGACGCGGTCGGGCGTCAGATAGTCGGCCAGCAGCGCCGGGTCCTCGGCGGCGAGGTCGCCGAGGCGGTAGAGGTCGAGGTGCGAGATCGGGACGCGGCCCTCGTAGCGGCGCCCGATCGTGAACGTCGGGCTCGTCACCGGTCCGCTGACGCCGAGCGCGCGACACGCGCCGCGCACGAACGTCGTCTTGCCGCTGCCGAGCTCGCCGCTGAGCAGCACGACGTCCCCCGGCACGAGCGCCGCGGCCATGCGCGCCGCGATCGCCTCGGTCTGCGCCGCGCCGGCCGTCCGGTGCATGCCGAGCGGGAGCGGTCCGGTCGGGCTCATGCGAGCCTGACGGTACCGTACTCGCGGCGATGGCCGACACGTCCGGACTGCGACGCCAGGACCGAGCCGGCGCGCTGCGCGACCGGTTCGCCGCGCTGCGCTCCTCCGACCTCGGCAAGGCCGGCGGGCTGGCCGGCGCGATGATCGCGAACAACGTCATCGCGCTCGGCTCGACGGTCGTCTTCGCACGCCTGCTCGACGACTACGGCTCGCTCGCGGCGCTGATCTCCTACTACCTGATCCTGTCCGTCGCGGGGCAGGCGATGCAGGTCGCGACCGCGCGCGAGAGCGTGCTCGGGACGCTCGGCAGCGGCCCGCAGCTCGCCGCGACGCTGCGCAGCTGGACGCGCACGCTGCTCGTGCTCACCGCCGGGCTGGCCGTCGTCTCGGTGCTGGCGCGTGCGCCGATCGCGCACGCCGTCGGCGTGCACGAGCAGTGGGCGGCGGCGATCGGCCTGCCGGCGGGCGTGCTGTGGCTGCTGCTGTCGATCCTGCGCGGCGCGTTGCAGGGCGTCGGCGACTACCGCGCCGTCGGCGTCAGCCTGATCGGCGAGCAGGGCGTCCGGCTCGTGCTCGGCGCGGCGCTGGCGGCGACGAGCCTCGGCGTGACCGGCGCGTATCTCGGCACGCCGCTGTCGCTGATCGCGATCGTGCTCTACTGCGGCACGGAGCTGCGGCGCCGGCTCGCCGCACCGGCGGGCTCGCTGCCGGAGACGCTCGCCCCGGCGCTGCGCCTGCGCGACCACGTCGTGCGCGCGTGGGCCCCGATCGCCGGGCTGATCGTCGTCGCGCTGCTGCAGAACATCGACATCATCGCCGCCAAGCATCGCTTCTCGACCGACGTCGCCAGCTCCTACGGCGCCACCGCCGTGGCCGCGAAGGTGCTCGTGTGGGTCGCGATCGGCGTCGGCTTCTACCTCGTGCCCGAGACCTCGCGCCGCGACGCCGAAGGGCAGGACACGCGGCCGGTGCTGCTGCGCTCGCTCGGCATCGTGCTCGCGTGCGCGATCCCCGTGCTGCTGATCTTCGCCCTCGGCGGGCGCCTGCTGCTGCGGCTCGCCTTCGGCGCCGACCGGCTGCTCGCGGTCGACGCGCTGCTGCCGCTCGGCGTCGCGTTCACGCTGCTCGCGCTGACGTACCTGGGGATCCAGTACCTGCTCGCGCTGCACCGCACACGCTTCCTGATCCCGCTGGGGCTCGTGGCGATCGCCGAGCCGGTGCTGCTGCTGACGGTCGCACCGGCGGATCCGAACGGCTTCGCGGCGACCGTGCTGGCGCTGCAGGCGCTCGCCGCCGCGCTCGCGCTCGGGCTTGCGCTGCGCGCTCAGAAGAGGCCGAGCTGATCGTCGCTGAGCTGCTCGGCCCAGTCCGGCGCCTCGGCCTCCGCGCCGGCGGCCACGGCCTCGATCGGCACCCCCGGCACCTGCTCGGGATCGAGCGCCGGCTCGGGCAGCGGCTCGATCTCCGCCGCCGGCGGCGGCTGCTCGGGCGCCGGCTGGGCGAGCAGCTCGGGCAGGCGCGCGAAGTCGGCGCGCAGCGTCTCGAGCATGCTGGGCGTGTAGAGCGCCGCGGCCGGGTGGTAGATCGGGAACAGCCGCACCGCGCGCTGACCGAGCACGTGCACCTCCACCTGGCCGTGGATGCGCGAGATCCCCGTCGGGTCGCCGCGCAGCAGCTTCGTCGAGAAGTTGCCGAGCGTGCAGATCACGAGCGGCTCGATCAGCTCGACCTGGCGGTGCAGATAGTCGCGGCAGGACTCGATCTCCTGCGGACGCGGATCGCGGTTGCCGGGCGGGCGGCACTTGAGCACGTTCGCGATGAAGACCTCGCCGCGCTCGAGCCCGATCTCCGCCAGCAGCTTGTCGAGCAGCTTCCCCGCCTGGCCGACGAACGGGAGGCCCTGCTTGTCCTCGTTCGCCCCCGGCGCCTCGCCGACGAACATCAGGTCGGCGTCCGCGTTGCCGGCCCCGAAGACGACCGTCGTGCGCGTCTCTGAGAGCACGCAGCGCGTGCAGACGCTCGCCTCGCGGAAGACCTCCTTCAGCTGCTCGCGGCGCTCCAACGCGGTGGTCATCGCCCGCGATGGTAATCCGGCGCAACGACAGCTACCATTCTGAGCGGCCGTCACCTGCGGGGACGGACTCGGCTCACCTTCATCTCCACCACCAAGACTCGACCGGTATCTCCCATGTGGGAACTGGAACGGGAAGTCGATCTCCCTGATCTCACGCGCCTGCGCTGCGCGGTCGTCGGCGCGGGCCGCCTCGGCCGGGCGCTGACCGCGGCGCTGCGCGAAGCCGGCGTCGCGGTCGAGGGCCCGCTCGGACGCGGGGCCGACTGCGCTGAGGCCGAGCTCGTGCTGCTGTGCGTCCCCGACGGCGAGATCGCGGCCGCGGCCGCCGCGGTCGAGCCGCAGCCGGATCGCGTCGTCGGCCATTGCTCGGGTGCCACGACGCTCGACGTGCTCGCCCCCCACCCCGCCTTCTCGCTGCACCCGCTGATGACCGTGCCGGCGGAGGGTCCGGCGCGGCTCGCCGGGGCCTCCGCCGCCGTCGCCGGCGCGACGCCGGCCGCGCTCGCCGTCGCAACCGCGCTCGCATACCGCCTCGGGCTCACGCCCGTGGTCGTCGCCGACGAGGATCGCGCCGCCTACCACGCCGCCGCCTCGATCGCCTCGAACTTCCTCGTCACGCTCGAGGCGGCCGCCGAGCGCGTCGCCGCGAGCGCCGGGGTCGAGCGGGCCGCGCTCGTCCCGCTCGTGCGCGCGAGCGTCGAGAACTGGGCCGCGCTCGGCCCCGAGCGCGCGCTGACCGGCCCGCTCGTGCGCGGCGACGAGGCGACCGTCGCGCGCCAGCGCGACGCGCTCGCACAGCGCACGCCCGAGCTGCTGGAGCTGTTCGACGCGCTCGCCGACGCGACGCGGGCGCTCGCGGGCGCCGCGAGCACCGGAGCGGCCGCATGAGGATCATCCGCACCGTCGCGGAGCTGCGCGCCGCGCTCGCGCCCGAGCGGCTCGCGCAGCGCTCGATCGGCCTCGTGCCGACGATGGGCGCGCTGCACGCCGGCCACCGCTCGCTGATCGAGCGCGCCCGCAGCGAGCACGACGTCGTCGTCGTATCGCTGTTCGTGAACCCGACGCAGTTCGGCGCGGGCGAGGACCTGGCGGCGTATCCGCGCGACGAGGCGGCCGACGCGGCGCTCGCCGAGCAGGCCGGCGCCGACGTGCTGTTCGCGCCGCCGCTTGAGCAGGTCTATCCGGACGGCTTCGCGACGACCGTCCACGTCGCCGGCCTGAGCGAGCCGCTGGAAGGCGCGCAGCGGCCCGGACACTTCGACGGCGTCGCGACCGTCGTGACGAAGCTGCTGAACATGGCCGCGCCCGACGCGGCCTACTTCGGGCAGAAGGACGCCCAGCAGGCGCTCGTGATCCGCCGGCTCGTGCGCGACCTCGACATCCCCGTGCGGATCGTCGTCTGCCCGACCGTGCGCGAGCCCGACGGGCTGGCGCTCTCCAGCCGCAATGCGTATCTGGCCCCCGCCGAGCGTGAGCGCGCCGTCGCGCTGCGACGCGCGCTCGACGCTGTTGAGGCGGCCGTTGCCGCCGGCGCCCGTGACGCCGCCATCGTCGCGGGCGCCGGGCGGCGGGCGATGGAGCCGTACGACGTCGAGCCCGAGTACCTCGCGCTCGTCGCTGCGGACACGCTTGCTCCGGTCGATCACGTGGAGGGCGAGGTGCTCGTGGCATTGGCCGCGCGCGTCGGCCCCGCGCGCCTGATCGACAACACCATTCTCAATGCCAACGCCAACGGGAGACCCTGACACCGTCATGCATCGCACGATGCTCAAATCGAAGATCCACCGCGCGACCGTGACCGACGCCGACCTGAACTACGTCGGCTCGATCACCGTCGATCCCGAGCTGCTCGAGGCCGCCGACATCCTCGAGCACGAGCAGGTCGCCGTCGTCGACGTGAACAACGGCGCCCGCTTCGAGACGTACACGATCGCCGGCGAGCGCGGCTCCGGCGAGATGAAGGTCAACGGCGCCGCGGCCCGCCTCGTGCACCACGGCGACACGATCATCGTCATCTCCTACGCGCAGTACTCGCGTGAGGAGCTGGAGCACTACGAGCCGCGCGTCGTCCACGTCGACGCGCACAACCGCATCGTCACCATCGATCGCGAGGTGGCGACCCTCGTCTCCTGAGGGCGCCAACCACCGCGAGAGGAGAAGACCGCATGTCCGCCGCCCCACCCACACCGAGCCATCTCGCCCCCGGCGCCCCGCCGAGCGAGCGACTGCCGGTATCGCTGCCCCAGCTGGCCGAGATGAAGCGCCTCGGCGAGCCGATCGCCATGGTCACCGCCTACGACTACCCCTCGGCGCAGGTCGCCGAGGCCGCCGGCGTCGACGTCGTGCTCGTCGGCGACTCCGGTGCGATGACCGTGCTCGGCTACCCCTCTACGGTGCCCGTCACGGTCGACGAGCTGCTGATGCTGTGCGCCGCCACGCGTCGCGGCCTGCGCACGCCGCTGCTCGTCGCCGACCTGCCGTTCGGCTCCTACGAGGCCTCCGACGAGCAGGCGATCACGACCGCGCAGCGCTTCGTCAAGGAGGGCGGCGCCGACGCCGTCAAGCTCGAGGGCGGCGGCGCGATGGCGCAGCGCGCCCGCGCGCTCGTCGAAGCGGGGATCCCGGTGATGGGCCATGTGGGCCTCACGCCGCAGACGGCGACCGCCCTCGGCGGCTACCGCGCGCAGGGCCGCACGGCGGAGCGCGCCGGCGACGTCGCGCGCGACGCGCTCGCGCTGCAGGCGGCGGGCTGCTTCGCGATCGTCTTCGAGGCGATCCCGGCGGCGGTCGTGCACGAGCTGATGATGCGGATCGAGGTCCCCGTGATCGGCATCGGCGCGGGCGCCTCGACCGACGGCCAGGTGCTCGTCTTCCACGACCTGCTCGGCATCCGCGAGGGCGTCGGGGCGCGCTTCGTCAAGCGCTACGCCAACGTCCAGGACGACATGACGGCCGGCGTGCGCGCCTACGTCGAGGACGTGCGCACGCGCCGCTACCCCGGCCCGGACCACACGTACTCGATCGATCCGGACGAGTTGGCGAGCTTCAAGGCCACGCTCATCTGACGGGGACGGGCGGCGCGCTCCGGCGCGCCGCCGCGCCCTCTACACTCCCGCGCGGCTTTCACAGCTCCTTAACCGTACGTTCACAAGGAGGCTGCGCGGTGGCGCGCCTGTCCCAGATCTTCTCCCCCCGCGACCGCGAGTTCTTCGACCTGTTCGAGGAGGCGGCGCGCAACATCCTCAGCGCCGCCGATCTGCTCGACCGGATGCTGCGCAACTTCCCGGACACGAAGGAGCTGGCGCGCGACATCCTGCTGTGCGAGCAGGAGGGCGACCGCATCACGCACGACGTCGTCAACCGTCTCAACCAGACGTTCGTCACGCCGATCGATCGCGAGGACATCCTCGAGCTCGCCTCCGCGCTCGACGACATCGTCGACCTGACCGAGGAGGTCGCCGACTACCTCGGCCTCTACAAGGTCGAAGCGCCGATGGAGCAGTCGCAGCGGCTCGCGCACATCCTGCTGCAGGCCGCGCGCCAGATCGCCGAGGCGATGCCGCGGATGCGCGACTTCAAGGACATCTCGCACTACACGGTCGAGATCCACCGACTCGAGAACGAGGGCGACCGCGTCGTGCGCGAAGCGATCGCGTCGCTGTTCGACAACGGCATCGACCCGATGGTCGTGATCCGCTGGAAGGACCTCTTCGAGCGCCTCGAGGAGGCGATCGACGCGACCGAGCGGGTCGCCAACACGCTCCAAGGCATCGTCATCAAGAACTCGTGACGGTGATGCGCTGATGGCCGCCAACGACCTGATCCTCGGCATCGTCGTCGCGACCGCGCTCGCGTTCGACTTCACCAACGGCTTCCACGACACCGCCAACGTCGTCGCGACGACGATCTCCACGCGCGCGCTGCCGCCGCGCGTGGCCGTGACGATCGCGGCGATCCTCAACTTCGTCGGCGCGTTCCTCTCGCTCGCCGTCGCCAGCACGATCGCGAAGGACATCGTCGACCAGAGCGTCGTGACGACGACGATCGTCTTCGCCGGGCTCGTCGGCGCGATCGTCTGGAACCTCGTGACGTGGTACTTCGGGCTGCCGTCGAGCAGCTCGCACGCGCTGATCGGCGGCGTCGTCGGCGCGATGCTCGTCGCCAACGGCACGAGCGCGATCAACTTCGACGGCCTCGCCGCGAAGGTGCTCGTCCCGGCCGTGATCGCGCCGCTGCTCGCGTTCGTGGTCGCGGGGGTCGCGATCCTCGTCTGCTACCGCATCGTCGGCCGGCTCGCGCCCGGGCCCGTCAGCCGTGGCTACCGCCTCGGCCAGGTGCTCTCCGGCGGCATGCTCGCGCTCGCACACGGCACCAACGACGCGCAGAAGACGATGGGCGTGATTACGCTCGCGCTGATCGCCAACGGCAACCTCGGCGCCGACGCGAGCGTGCCGACCTGGGTGATCGTCTGCGCCGCGACCGCGATCGCGCTGGGCACCTACATGGGCGGCTGGCGGATCATCAAGACGATGGGCAGCCGCATCATCAAGATGGACCCGGCGCAGGGCTTCGCCGCCCAGGGCTCCGGCGCCGCCGTGATCCTCGCCGCGACGCACTTCGGCTACCCGCTCTCGACGACGCACACGATCTCCGGCGCGGTCATGGGCGCCGGCGCGGCGAAGCGCCTGTCGGCCGTGCGCTGGGGCCTCGCCGGCAACATCGTCACCGCCTGGATTCTCACGCTGCCAGCCGCCGCGACCGTCGGCGGCGCGGTCTACGGCGTCACGCGGCTGTTCGGCGACGGCGCGGTCGGCCCGGTCATCGTCGCCGTGATCGGGGTCGCGTTCGTGATCGGCGTCTTCGTGCGCCGCGTCCAGCAGGGCCCGGTCGTCTCAACCGCGGAAGGCACATGATCCCGCTCGCCGAGATCGTCGACCCCAGCCAGCTGCTGCGCGTGATCGCCACCGCGCTCGTCGCCGGGATCGGCATCAGCCTCGTCTTCTCGCTCGTGATCCTCGGCGCCGTGCGCGCCGGCGAGCACCGCGCCGCCTCCCGGCATGTCGCGGCGTCCGTCCACGCCGTGCTCGCAACGCTCGCACTGCTCGCCTGCCTCGGGGCGATCGCGTGGGGCGTGACGATCATGCTGTCGAAGTAGCGGTTCGCTACGGCGCTGTGCGCCGCGGCGACGGCTCGAGCCGCACGACGAACGCGCGATGCGCGGCGGTGCCGCCGCGGAGGAGCGTCGCGCTCGCCCGCACGCGCAGGCGGCGATCGCTGCTGCGCTCGAGCAGCCGCAGCCCGGCGGCGGTCAGCGGCAGCGCCACGGTCCCGGTCCGCCCGCTCGCGATCGCGTAGCGGGCACGGGCCAGCACGATCGTCCGGTGGATCACCCTGCGGTGACGATGGACGCGCCGCACGATCCGCTTGCGCAACGTCAGCGAGAGCCTTCCGCGGCAGGCGCTGCCCGCGACCCCGCCGCTGCAGGCGAGCCGTGCCTTCGCGCGCCCATCGACCACGGCTGAGCGCTTGCTGCGGATCGAGATCTTCAGCGCCGCAGGCGGCGGAGGCTTCGGCTTCGGGCAGCCGCGATAGACGATCGGCCGCGTGCTGGTGACAGCCGCGCCGCCGCTCCGGGGGGTGAGCTTCGCGACGAGGTTGCCGGCCGCGCAGGTCGTGCTGAGTGCCCTGCCGCCCCCCGACGGTCCGGTGATGTCGACGGTCAGCGCGGTCAGCGAGAGGTCGGGCGCGTTCGCGAACGTGACCTTGCTCGCCGCGAGGTCGATCGCGCCGACGATCGAGAGCGGGAGCGGCGCGGGGAAGGCGACGGTCAGCGTCGGCGCGGCGGTCGTCCCGCCGAGCGTGACCGTGCCGTTGCTCAGATACGACGGTGGCGCCAACGGCGAGGTGGCCTTCGCCGTTCCGATCTTGCAGGGCGTGCCGTTCAGGCACGCGCCGGCGAGGCTCGCGAAGGGCGAGAGGCTGGGCGGCCAGGCGAGCTCGAGCGTCTTCGTCGCCGACTGGGTCGCGGCGTTCGGCTGCGAGAGCGAGGCGATCAGCTCGGCGCCGCTGTCGTGGGCGTTCCTGATCACCTGGACGGCAGACAGCGAGGGGGCGTAGCCCAGGAGCGAGCAGCCGGTCGGGACGAAGCTGGAGGTGCCGGAGCCGGTGCCCGCCTCCTGTGTCTCGACGCTCGCGCTCGACGCCGCGGACGCGCAGCTCGTCGGCAGGCGCGTGAACGGCTTGCCGTCGGCGGTCGTGGCGTTCATCGTCGCGACGATCTCGTTGACCTGCTGCGAGGAGACGACCGGGATGCCGACGTCCACCTTGCCGATCGGGGTAGTGGGTCAGTTTGGCCTGAGACCCCGGACGGATGCCACGTAGCGCTGTCCATCGCACCGGGAGCACGGATCTACGGCATCGACATCGTCCGTGTCGTCGCACTCCGGACACCTGACCGCCTGTCGTCGACCGGCTGTTCGGATCGCGTGCTCTGCGGCCTCTATCGTCGGGAAGTACTCCGCTGGCTCCTTCAGTCGCGACCACGTTCCGCCGTCGTGCTCGACCAAGATGTAGCCCCCGCGGGGGCTACGGATTACATGAACCAAGGGCTGGGCTGTGTCGGTGGCTGTCACGGGCTGCTCCTTTGCGCTGGTGCTCTGGGGGTTGTCCGTAGGAGCGTAGGCGCTTCCAAGCCTGTTCGCCGGCCGTGTGAGTCGAGGCGCCGCTTAGTCGAGCAGGCCCGCGATGTCGGTCAGCGTCCAGCGCTTGTCGGCAACGCCGGCCGCTTGAGCCGGGGTCGCTTTGAGCGTCTGGTGGACGCGCCCGAAGTTGTAGTGCATGTAGTGCAGGCTGACGGCGTGCGTCAGGTTCTCGATCTTCTTCGAGAACCCGTTCGTGAGGCGTGTGAAGCGTCGCATTCCCATCCGCATCGTGAGGTTCTGCCGCTCGACGTAGGACGTGGAGATCTCGCCGGGGTCGGGATCACCGGCCACGACGGTGACCTGTGTGCTGGTGACCATCGGCGGGCTGTATCTGCGTTCTGAGCCGCGGAGCTT
>DASRAV010000008.1:0-38031 GCA_035637995.1 Conexibacter sp.
TCCGAGGGCACCTACCCGCTGCCGGAGGCGCAGATCGACCGCTTCCTGATGAAGGTCGTCGTCGACTATCCGTCGCGCAGCGAGGAGGCGGCCGTCGTGGATCGCTCGCTCGGCGAGCCGGCACAGGCGCGCGAGCGGCTCTCGCTCGAGCAGCTCGAGCGCTTCGCGCACGCGACGCAGGCCGTGCTCGTCGACCGCGAGGTGATCGGCTACGCCGTCGCGCTCGCCGACGCGACGCGCCGACCGGAAGCCCACGGGCTCGAGGACGTCGCCTCGTTCATCGAGTTCGGCGCCAGCCCGCGCGGGCCGATCGGGCTCGTGCAGGCGGCGCGTGCGCTCGCGATGCTGCGCGGCCGCGGCTACGTTGCCGTCGCCGACGTGCGCGACCTCGCCGCCGACGTGCTGCGCCACCGGCTCGTGCTCTCCTACGACGCGCTGACCGAGGACGTGACCGCCGACGACATCCTCGAGCGCGTGCTGGCAACCGTCGAAGAGCCGCCCGCCGACCACATCACGCGGCGGGTGAGCGCGGCCTAGCGCGATGAGCCCGACCGGCCTCCGTCCCCCCGTCGCGCGCCAGGGTCCTGGCCCGATCCCGCACGGGCTGCTCGCCTCGCTCGACCTCGTGATCGCGCGGCGGGCGGCCGGCGCGCTGCCGGGCGACCGCCGTGCGGCGGGGCTCGGCGCGGGCACCGAGCTGGCGCAGCTGCGCCCCTATGAAGTGGGCGACGACGTCCGCCAGATCGATCCCGCCGCGACCGCGCGCACGGGCGTGCCGCATGTGCGTTTGCACGTGCCCGAGCGCACCCTCACGACGTGGATCGTGCTCGACGTCTCGCCGTCGATGGCGTTCGGCACCGCGCAGCGGCTCAAGTGGGACGTCGCCGAGGGAGCGGTGCTCGTGCTCGGGCGCCTCGCGGTGCGCCGCGCCGGCCGCGTGGCGCTGATGACGTTCGGCGCCGGACGGCCGCGGCTGCTGCCGCCGCGGGCCTCGAAGCCGGGCGTGATCGCGCTGCGCCGCGCGCTGGGGGAGGGCGTCGCCGCGGACGGCAACCGCGACCGCGCCGCGCTGGCGGACTCGCTGCGGCGCGTCGGCAAGGTCGCGACGCAACCGGGTCTCGTCGTGATCGTCTCCGACTTCCGCGACCAGCACGGCTGGACGCGCCCGCTCGGCGTGCTGCGCGCGCGCCATTCGGTGCTCGCGATCGAGGTCGGCGACCCGCGCGAGGCGCAGGTGCCAGCCGTCGGGCGACTCGCCCTGATCGACCCCGAGACGGGCGAGCGCGTGGAGATCGACACGAGCCGCGCGCGCGTGCGCGAGCGCTTCGCGGCGCTCGAGGCCGAGCGGCGCGCGCACGTCGCGACCGAGCTGCGGCGGCTCGCGATCGAGCACGTCGTGCTCTCGACCGAGGGCGACTGGCTGGGCGAGTTGGGGAGGCGTCTCAGGTGAGCTTTGCGAATCCGACGTTCCTGCTGGCGTTGCTGCTCGTGCCGGCGGCGCTCGCCGCCCAGGTCGCCAGCCGCCAGCGGGCGCGCCGCTACGCGGTGCGCTTCCCCGCGCTGACGACCTTGAAGCTGGCGGCGGGCACGACGCCGGCTTGGCGCCGGCACCTGCCGGCGGCGCTGCTGCTGAGCGCGCTCGCGCTGCTCTCGCTCGCGCTCGCGAAGCCGCAGAAGGACGTGGCCGTGCCGATCAGGCGCGCTTCGATCATGCTCGTGACCGATCACTCGCGCTCGATGATGGCGACCGACGTCAACCCCGACCGGCTGACGGCCGCCAAGCGCGCCGCGCAGCAGTTCATCGACAAGCTCCCGCGCGGGATCCGCGTCGGCGTGACGACGTTCGCCGAAGCGCCCGACGGCACGCAGACGCCCAGCACCGACCACGACCTCGTGCGGCGGATGATCGACGCGCAGATCGCCGATGGCGGCACCGCCACGGGCGACGCGCTGCAGGTCGCGCTGGGCGCGCTGCAGCACGAGCCGAAGGGGCTGGACGGCAAGCGCCCGCCGTCGGCGGTCGTGCTGCTCTCCGACGGCGCGACGACCGCCGGCAGCAATCCCGTCGCGGTCGCCGAGCAGGCCGGTCAGATGAAGATCCCGATCTACACCGTGGCGCTCGGCACGCGTGACGCGACCGTGCCGAACCCGGGCTTCGGGCCGCCGCGGCTGTCGGTGGCACCGGACCCCGAGACGCTGAGACAGATCGCCGAGGCCTCCGGCGGGCGTGCCTTCACCGCCGAGGACGACCAGCAGCTCTCCTCCGTCTACCAGACGCTCGGCTCCCAGCTCGGCACGCGCACCACCAAGCGCGAGGTCACCGCCGCCTTCGCGATCGGCGGCCTGGTGCTGCTGCTGGGCGCCGCGGCGGCGTCGAGCCGCTGGGCGGGACGGCTGCCGTAGCCGGGACGCGAGGCCGCCGGGGCGGCCCCGCGCAGGTCGTCACATGTCGGTGGAGCTCAGACTAGCCGGTACCGCACGGTGTTTAGCGGTCTCAGCGTGCCTCTCACTTCGACTCTTCTCGGACAGAGTCCGCTGCCTTCTCTGAGCGCAAGCGTGCTCGGTTCGACGATCGTCGTTTCCGTGAGCAGGCCTTCTCTGCCGAGGTTGTCGTCGTTTTCGATTTCCCCTTCGAATAGACACGCGACAGGAGTGCCGAGGATGTTTATGACTATTCGTATCCGGAATCCCGCGATGCGTAGTCTTATCTTGATTATCGACGGTAGTGTCCCCGTGAACCCTCGATAATATAGGCGCCAGACTTCTTCCGCCCCTCTTTCGACTTCTAGCGGTGTTATTTCCGTCAACGTGCCGGTGCTCGTTCTACACGTTCTCGGAGCCGGCAGGATGACCGCTATGACACGTCCCTTTAGTATCCCGATGATCTTCGGAATGAATCGGGACATCGTTCTCACGAGCGTGATCGGGCATATGACTTCGACGCTTTCGCCTCTGAACGTCATGTTCCCATTTAGAGAGAGCGTCGTTTCACCTTCGATCGACAGCGATCTCGCCGCCACGGCGGGTTGCACCATGATTGCGAGTGCAAGCGCCGCGAAGAGCGCAGCGGTGATGAGCCGCATCGGAGTGCGCATGTGCTTCCTCCAGTCGTATTCACACGAGCGGGATCCGCCCCACTCAATAGAGTGCGTACAAAGTGCCTTGCGTGGTCGGGACCCCCTTTCCCCCG
The DNA here is from genome assembly GCA_035637995.1 of Conexibacter sp. Taxonomy (GTDB): domain Bacteria; phylum Actinomycetota; class Thermoleophilia; order Solirubrobacterales; family Solirubrobacteraceae; genus Conexibacter. The sequence goes on from DASRAV010000008.1 coordinate 3,191, forward strand.
TTCTGGCACGGCACAAGGCGCAGGCATGTCTGCGGCACACCCGGTAGTGCCATAGCCCCTGGAAACCAGAAGCTTACAGAACTTATAACTGGTAAGTCAAGGTAAATTATTCTCGCGTGCTCGGCGCGACGACCGCCCACGGCTCCACGCGTGAGCTGACGACGAGCCCAGCGGAGCCGTAGGGATCCACGGCGGCGAACGCCTCGGCGTCGGCGACCGTGCGGAAGGCGAGCAGGCCGCCGTGGACCGGATCGCCGACGCCGCCGGCGATCACGAGGCGGTCGTCGGCCTGATAGCGGCGGATCAGCGCGAGATGCGCCTCGCGGTGCGGTGCGCGGCGCTGCGCCATGTCGGCCACGTAGTCGTAGATCAGCAGCTGCAGCGGCTCCGGCACGCTGCGCAGCCTAGCGTCGCGCTCAGACCGGCAGCGTCGCCGAACCGGCCGTGCGCAGCCACACGATGTCGCCGCGGCTCAACTCCAGCTCGTCCGCCTCGGTGCGGGTCAGCTGGGCGGTGACGGCACTGCCGTCGGTGAGCATCAGCTCGACGCGGACCTCGAAGCCGAGGTGCACGACGCGGCTCACCATCGCCTCGCGCGCGCCGTCGCCTTCGGCGTGAGGCGTGAGCGAGATGTCGTGCGGGCGCACGAGCGCCTCGCCGACCTGCGAGACGGGGCCGAGGAAGCTCATCACGAACGGCGTCGCCGGACGGTCGTAGAGCTCGCGCGGAGCGCCGACCTGCTCGATCCGCGAGTTGTCCATCACCGCGATCTGGTCGGCGATCGACATCGCCTCCTCCTGGTCGTGCGTGACGAGCAGCGTCGTGACGTGGACCTCGTCGTGCAGCTTGCGCAGCCATTCGCGCAGGTCCGCGCGCACGCGCGCGTCGAGCGCGCCGAAGGGCTCGTCGAGCAGCAGCACCTTCGGCTCGACCGCGAGCGCGCGGGCGAGCGCCATCCGCTGGCGCTGGCCGCCGGAGAGCTGGCTCGGGTAGCGCGTCTGATAGCCGGCGAGGCCGACGATCGCGAGCAGCTCGTCGACGCGGTCGCGGATCTCGTCCTTCGGGCGCTTGCGGACCTTGAGCCCGAACGCGACGTTGTCGCGCACGGTCATGTGCTTGAACGCTGCGTAGTGCTGGAAGACGAAGCCGATCCCGCGCTTCTGTGGGGTGATCGGCGTCGCGTCCTCACCATGGATCTCGACGCGGCCGGCATCGGGCGACTCGAGCCCGCCGATGATCCGCAGCAGCGTCGACTTGCCCGAGCCGCTCGGGCCGAGCAGCGCCGTCAGCGACCCGTCCGGGACGTCGAGCGAGACGTCGTCGAGGGCGACGTAGTCCCCGAACTTCTTGGTGACACCGGCAACAGAGATCATGTCTCCCCCTCCTCGCGTCGTGGCTTGATCAAGGTCATCGCGAGCAGCGTGCCGAGCGCGATCACGGCCAGCAGCGCGGAGGCGGCGTACGCGCCCGCGAGGTCGAAGTTCCCGTAGCGCTTCTCGACGAGCAGCGTGAGCGTCTCGGTCTTGCCGGAGATCTTCCCCGAGACGACGCTCACCGCTCCGAACTCGCCGATCGCCCGTGCGACCGACAGCACGACGCCATAGGCGACGCCCCAGCGGATCGCCGGCAGCGTGATCCTCCAGAACGTCTGCCAGCGGTTGGCGCCGAGCGTCGCCGCCGCCTGCTCCTGCTCGTCGCCGATCTCGCGCAGCACCGGCGTCACCTCGCGCACGACGAACGGCAGCGAGACGAACACCGTCGCCAGCACGATCCCCGGCACCGAGAAGATCACCTGCACGCCCGCGTCGGCGAGCGCGCCGCCGAGCCAGCCGTGCACGCCGTAGACGAGGATCAGCGACAGGCCGATCACGATCGGCGAGATCGCGAACGGCAGGTCGATCAGCGCGTCGAGCAGCGCCTTGCCGGGGAAGCGGCCGCGCGCGAGCGCGAGCGCCATCACGATCCCGAAGAGCGTGTTGAGCGGCACCGCGATCGCCGTCACCTCGAGCGTGAGCTGGAAGGCGTGGATCGCCGCGGGCGTCGTGATCGAGTCCCACACCGCCCCGACCCCGTGCTCGAAGGTGCGGTAGAAGACGAGCCCGACCGGCACGAGCAGCAGCAGCGCGAGGTAGGCGAGCGCGACGGTGCGCAGGCCGAGCCGCCAGCCGCGGTCAACGGTCATGGCGCAACTCCCAGCGGCGGCCGACGGCGCGGATCCCGAGCAGCACGAGCAGCGAGACGAGCAGCAGCACCGTCGAGACGGCGGCCGCCTGCGTCGGCGCGTCGCTCTCGATCAGCTTGAAGACGTAGACGGAGCTGACCTGCGTCTTGAACGGGATGTTGCCCGAGATCAGCACGATCGAGCCGAACTCCCCGACCGCGCGCGCGAACGCGAGCGCCGCCCCGCTCAAGATCGCCGGCGCGAGGTTCGGCAGCACGATGCGGCGGAAGATCGTCACGTTGCGCGCGCCGAGCGACAGGGCCGCCTCCTCCATCTCGCGGTCGAGCTCGATCAGCACCGGCTGCACGGAGCGGATCACGAACGGCAGCGTCACGAACAGCAGCGCGAGCAGGACGGCCGTCTGCGTCAGCGCGACGTCGATGCCGAGCGGGCTCTTCTGGCCGTAGAGCGCGAGCAGCGTCAGGCCGGCGACGATCGTCGGCAGCGCGAACGGCAGGTCGATCAGCGCGTTGAGCACGCGCTTGCCGGGGAACTGGTCGCGCACGAGCACCCACGCGATCAGCGTCCCGCCGACGACGTTGATCGCCGCCGCCAGCAGCGAGACGAGCACGGTGAAGCGCAGCGCCGCGACCGCCTGGCGGCTGGAGACGGCGTCCCAGAACGCGCCGAGGCCGCCGTCGAGCGAGTGCACGACGACGGCCGCGAGCGGCAGCAGCACGATGACGCTCAGCCACAGCGTGGCGATGCCGACGCCCAGCGCTCCCGAGGAGCGCCGGGCGGGGCGTGCCGCAGCGGGCGTGCGGCCGGGCCGCGGAGTGACGGCGGTCGCGCTCACTTGGCCGTCGAGACCCCCGCGTCCTCCTCGATCTTTGCGATCGAGCCCTTGTCGACGTCGAAGAACTGGTCGTCGACCTTGCTCCAGCCGCCGAGGTCTTCGATCGTGAAGAGGCCGGGCGGGTCGGGGAACTTGGACTTGTTGGCGGCGAGCACGTCGGCGTTCACCGGCCGGTAGCCCCAGTCGGCGAAGCGCTGCTGGCCGGGCTTCGAGAGCACGTAGTCGAGGAACGCCTGCGCCGCGGCGGGCGCCTGCTTCGTCTTCGCGATGTCGATGTTGATCTTGATCGTGTCGTCCGGCAGCACGTAGTCGACGTCCTCGCCCTTCTTCTGCGCGGTCGTCGCCTCGTACTCGTAGGAGAGCAGCACGTCGCCGTTGCCGGAGGTGAAGTCCTGCAGCGCGTCGCGCCCGGACTTGTCCTGCACCGGCACGTGCTGGGTGATGAGCTGCTTGACGTAGTCGAGGCCGGCCTGCGGGTCCTTGCCGGCGTGCGACGCCTGGCCGTAGGCGGCGAGCAGGTTCCACTTCGCCGCGCCCGAGCTGAACGGGTTGGGCGTCAGCACCTTGACCCCCGGCTTGAGCAGGTCGTCCCACGTCTTGATGTGCTTGGGGTTGCCCTTGCGCACGACGAAGGCGACGACGGACGTCGTCACGAGGCCCTTGGTGGGGGTCTGGTTCCAGTCGGCCGCGACCTGCCCGTCGTCGACGAGCCGCGTCATGTCGGGCTCGGTCGAGAACGTCACGACGTCGGCCTTCAGGCCCGCGTCGACGGCACGGCTCTGGTCGCCCGAGGCGCCGTACGAGGTCTGGAAGCCGATCCCCTCGCCCGCGGAGGTCTTCTGGAAGTCCGGGATGATCTGGTCGTAGACGACCTCGGGGGTCGAGTAGGCGACGAGCGAGAGCGTCGTCTTGGCGTCGCCGCCCGACGATCCGCTGTCGCTGCTGCTGTCGGACGCCCCACCGCACCCGGACGCGGCGAGCGCGACGAGGGCCAAGAGCAGCACGGCGATCGGCAAGCGGTTCCTCACGAGCACGTCCTCCTGAAATAGCCTAAACCTGGTTGGGTTTCGAGACTATACACAAACCGCATCATCCCAGTCGAGATGACAAGGTTAGTGAGGTAGAGACGGTCGCTACCCTCGCCACATGCCCGCCCACGCGCCCGCACGTCGCCGCCCGGGCATCACGCTCGCCTGCCTCGCCGTCGCCGGAATCAGCTACTCGCTGATGCAGTCGCTCGTCGCCCCCGCGCTGCCCGCGATCCAGGCCGACCTGCACGCCTCCGCACGCGGCGCCTCATGGATCTTCAGCGCCTACCTGCTGAGCGCCTCGATCGCCACGCCGCTCGTCGGGCGCCTCGGCGACATCCACGGCAAGCAGCGCGTGCTCGTGGTCGTGCTGATCTCGCTCGCGGTCGGGACGACGATCAGCGGGCTCGCGACCTCGATCGGCCCGATGATCGCCGGGCGCATCATCCAGGGCATCTCGGGCGGGATGTTCCCGCTGGCGTTCGGCATCATCCGCGACGAGTTCCCACGCGAGCGCGTGCCCGGCAGCATCGGCATCATGTCCGCGCTGCTGGGGATCGGCGGCGGCCTCGGGATCGTGCTCGCCGGCGTGATCGTCGACCACCTCAGCTACCACTGGCTGTTCTGGCTGCCGCTCGGACCGGTCGTGCTGGCGACGATCGGCGCCGCCGTGCTGATCCCGGAGTCGCCCGTGCGCGCGCACGCGACGATCAACTGGCGTGCGGCGACGCTCTTGAGCATCGGGCTCGCGGCGCTGCTGTACGCCCTCAGCGAGGCCGACACCTGGGGTTGGGGCTCGCCGCAGCTGCTCGGCCTTGCGATCGCCGGCGTCGTGATCCTGCTGGCCTGGATCCGCGTGGAGCGGCGCGCCCGCGTGCCGCTCGTCGACATGCGCGTGATGCGGCTGCGCGGCGTCTGGACGACGAACCTCGCCGCCGCGCTGATCGGCTCGGGCATGTACTCCGGCTTCGTCCTGATCCCGCAGTTCGTCGAGACGCCGAGGTCCGCCGGCTACGGCTTCGGCTCCTCCGTGACCGGCGCCGGCGTCTTCATGGTGCCGCTGACGGTGATGATGCTGGTGGTCAGCGCCTGCGCCGGGCGCTTCGAGCGTCGCTTTGGCTCACGCATCCCGCTCGTCGCCGGCACGATCGCGACCGCGGCGGCGTTCGCACTGCTGACCGTCGCGCACGGCACACGGCCGGAGTTCCTCGTCGCCACCGTGCTGATGGGCCTCGGGATCGGGCTCGTCTACGCCGCGCTCCCGAACCTGATCGTCGAGGCCGTGCCCGCCGATCAGACCGGCGTCGCGACCGGGATCAACACGATCGCGCGCACCGTCGGCGGCGCGTTCGGCACGCAGATCGCCGCGAGCGCGATCGCCGCCACCGTCATCGGGAGCGCGCTGCCGACCGAGCACGGATTCACGGTCGCGTTCGCCGTCGTGACAGGCTTCCTCGCGCTCGCGATCGCCGCCGCGCTGTCGGTTCCGCGCCGCGGCGCGGGCATGCAGCCCGAGCTGGCGCTCGAGCCCGCACACGCCTGAGGGCCGGCTCAACCCGGCGCTCCCGCCGCCGATCAACCGGGGCGATGGCTCGACGCCTGCTGATGACCGCCTTCGGCTGGAACGACCCGGGCGGCGGCACGACCGTGCCGCGCCTGGCGGCGAAGGAGCTGGCGCGGCGCGGCTGGGAGGTGAGCGTCTTCCACGCGGCCGTGCAGCCGGCGCCCGCGCACGGCGCCTACCACGTCGCCGAGTGGGAGGAGGACGGCGTGCGGCTGCTCGGCGTCCACAACCGCCGGCACGGGCTGTGGGACCGCGAACAGCCGCTGCGCGAGCTCGACGACCCGCCGATCACGGCCGCGTTCGCGGCGGCGCTCGACCGCCTCGCACCGGACGCCGTGCACTTCCACAACCTCCACAACCTCGGCGCGGCGTTGATCGACCAGGTCGCCGCGCGGGGGCTGCCGAGCTGGTTCTCGACGCACAACTACTGGCTGATCTGCCCGCGCGCCTATCTGATGACGGCGGACGGCACGATCTGCGCCGGACCCGGCGACGGGCGCCGGTGCGCGACGTGCACCGGCGGGCACGATCCGGCCGACTACGCGCGGCGCCTGTCGGAGATCCGCGCGCGCGTCGCGCGCGGGGTGACGGGCGTGCTCGCGGTCTCCGACGCGGTGCGCCGCACGCTGCTCGGCGCCGGCTACCCGGCCGACCTCGTCGATGTCGTGCGCCAGGGGATGCCCCATGACATGGAGATCTGGGAGCGGCTCGGACGCTCGCGGGCGCCGGGGCGCGTCGCGGCGGACGGCACGCTGACGGTCGGCTTTCTCGGCTCGGCCTATCCGCACAAGGGGCCGCAGCTGCTCGTCGAGGCCGCGCAGCGGACGCGGGCGCACGTACGCGTGGAGATCCACGGCGAGGTGCCCGACGCCTTCGCCCCGCGCCTGCGCGCGCTCGACGCGCGCGGGGTCTCCACGCTGCACGGGACGTTCGACGTCGCGCAGCTCGCCGACGTGCTCGCCGGCGTCGACGTCGCGGTACTGCCGTCGATGTGGTGGGACTGCGCGCCGCTCGCCGCGGCCGAGTGCCTTGCTGCGCGCGTGCCCCTGGTCGTGCCGCGCCTCGGCGGACTCGCCGAGGCGGTGCGCGACGGGGTCGACGGGCTCGTGATCGACCCGCTCGACGCTGACGCCCTCGCCGCCGCCCTCGATCGGCTCGCCGACGAGCCGGGCCTGCTGGAGCGGTTGCAGGCGGGGATCGAGCCGCCGCGCGCGTTCGGCGACTACGTCGACGAGCTGGAGGCGTACTACGCGGGCGAGCGTCCGGGGCGGGTGACGCGCGAGCCCGACGAGGTCGCCGTGCTGTGGGAGGGCGAGGGCGCGACGCCCGGCGCGGCGATCCGCGTGCAGCGCATCGGCTCCGCCGACCCGCCGTTGCCGCACACCGCGGACGTCGAGGTGCGCACGACCTGGCCGCCGGCGCGACGTGGCGCGAGCGCCGGGCGGCTCGTGATCGTCCAGCCTGCGAGCGCGCCGCCGGCGCCGTTGCCGCCGCTCGACGAGCTGTGGGTCGCGGACGAGCCCGCGCGCGCAGCCTGGACCGGCGCCGGCGTCGACCCCGCGCGAATCGTCGTCGATCCCGCCGACCCCGCGGTGCGGCTGCACGTGCTCGCCGCGCGTACGCCGCAGGCGGCAGATCCCGCCGCCGCCGAGCCCTGGCCGCTTGCCGAGGACGTCGCGCTGCGCGTGCTCGCCACCCCGGCATGGCGCGGCGAGGACCGCCTGCCCGAGCTGCTTGCGCAGTGGTGCGCGGCGACGACGCCGGCCACGAGCGCGTGCCTCTACCTGCTCGCCGACCCGGCGGTCGACGGCCCGCCCGAGACGATCGAGGCGCGCGTGCTCGCGGCCTGCTCCACGGCCGGCGCCGACCTCGACACCGCCGCCGACGTCACCGTCCTGATCGAGCCCGCCACCGCCGAGCGCGACGCCCGTCTCCACATGGCCACCCACGCCTACGTCCCGCTCCACCGCGCCTGCGCCGGCCACGAGCGGCTCGCCCGCGCAACCGGGAGCGATGTCATCGCGCTCGACGGCGACGCGCTGACACGGCGCCTTACCGCCGCTCCCGCGGCTGCACATGCGTAGCTGAACGCGAAGCGCCCCGGCCGAGAAGGGATTGACCGGGGCGCTTCTGGCACGGGCGGGATGTGGAGCCCAGGGTGATCCTCTGCGAGCCGTCGGACGACTCGCCGGACAGTTGTAGGGCGGAGGTCGAAAGCGGCTCTAAAGACAGGCTGCGGCAGGCCGATCCACTTGGCCGATGGATCCGCTCGTCACGTGCGTCGTCTGCGCGTACAACTACGCGCCCTACGTCGAGCGGGCGGTGCGCAGCGCGCTCGGGCAGCAGGGCCTTCCCGACGGCGCGCTCGAGCTGATCGTCATCGACGACGGCTCGACCGACGCGACGCCGCAGCTGCTCACCGGCTTCGGCGATGCGATCACGGTGATCCGGCAGGAGAACCAAGGCCCGGCGGTCGGGACGAATCGCGGGATCGCGGCTGCACGCGGCCGCTTCGTCGCGCTGCTCGACGCCGACGACGAGTGGCTGCCGGACCGCCTCGCCCGCCAGCTCGACGTGCTCGAGCGCCGGCCCGAGGTCGGGCTCGTGCACGGCGACATGGAGGTGATCGACGGCGCCGGCCAGCGCACGCGCCCGTCGAAGTACGACTGGTACGGCGAGCTGCCCGTCGTCGGGCGCGCGCTCGGTCGGCTGCTCGCGCAGAACGAGGCGACGACCTCCTCGATCACATTGCGCACGGAGATCGCGCAGGCGATCCCGCCCGCGCCCGCGTGGGCGTGGTGCCGCGACTGGTGGCTGGCCGCGCATGTCGCCGCGAGCCATGAGATCGACGCGCTGCGCGCGCCCGTGGCGCGCTACCGCATCCACGGCGAGAACGTCAGCGCGCAGGACGCGGCGAGCGAGCGCGCCATCCGTCTGTGGGAGCGCGACCTGCGCGTGCGCCGCATCCTGCTGCGCGAGCTCGCGCTGGTGAACGCGACGCTCGACGAGCTGGCCGTCGCCTGGGCGCGCTACGCGGGCTTCCTGCAGCGCGTCGCGCAGGCGCGCGCGATCCCGCAGACCGACGTCGTCGCCGTCGCTGCGGAGGACCGTGCCGCCGCCGCCGAGCTGCGCGCCGCCGCGCAGGAGCTGCTCGCCGCCGACCCGGGCGCCGCCGGGCGCGTCGCGGTGAAGGCGATGGCCGCCGACCCGTTCGAGCCGGCGAGCGCGGCGCTGTTCGAAGCCGCGCGGCAGGCGGGCGCCGACCGTCCGCCGACCGCGGCGGAGCGCGAGCGCGCGTTCGAGGAGCTGAGCGAAGCCGTGAGGACGAGCGACCCGGCGCGCGCGCAGCGTCACGCCGCGCGCGCGCTCATGCTCGACCCCGCCGACGACCATGCGCGCTGCCTGCTGGTCGGGCCGGCCGGCCCGCGTGCGCGCGACGAGCAGCAGCGTGCCCACTTCAACCGTCCCGCCCCGCGAACGCTCGCCGACGCGCGCGCCTTCGTCGCGCTCGCCTTCGCCGAGGAGCTGATCGAGCAGCCTGCGCTGCTGCGCACCTGGGCGGACGCGTTCGGCCCCGACGACGATGCGACGCTCGCGATCGTCACGGACGCACCGGAGCAGCTCGCCGCGGTCCACGAGCGACTCGCCGCGGCGCTCGCGCAGGCACGCATCGCGGCCGACGACGACCACGACCTGGCGCTCACGCTCGCGCCCGCCGGCAGCGACGCCGAGACGGGCCTGGCCCGTCAGGCGCACGCGCTGCTGTCCGCGACGGCCGGCCCGCGCAGCCTCGGCGGCCACCCGCGCGCCGACGCCGACGACGCCGAGAAGCTGCGTGCACTCGCCGAGCGCCGCTGGCTCCACGACGACCACGGCGCTCCGCTCACGGTCGCGATCGAGATCTGCCCGCAACGCTGGGACGGCGCCGAGCGCTGGGGCGACACGCACTTCGCGCGGGCGCTCGCCGACGAGCTGGAGCGCCGCGGCCACCGTGCCCGACTGGAGGTCGTCGCCGAGTGGGACGACCCGGCACGGCCGTCGGCCGACGTGACGATCCACCTGCGCGGCCTCTTCCCCTACGTGCCGCGGGGCGGGCGGGACGAGTTGAACGTGCTGTGGAACATCAGTCACCCGGACCTCGTCACGGCCGCGGAGTGCGACGCCTACGACCTCGTCCTCACGCCCTCCGAGCGCCACGCCGAGCAGCTGGCCGCCCGCACCCGCACGCCCGTCGCAGTGCTCGCGCAGGCGACCGATCCGGTCGTCTTCTTCCCCGAAGCCGACGCGGCGCACGCCCGCGAGCTCGTCTTCGTCGGCAACTCGCGCGGCGTCATGCGCCCGATCCTGGCCGACCTGCTCGAGGGGCGGGAGCCGGTTGGCGACCTCGCGGTCTGGGGCCAGCAGTGGCAGGGCTTCCTCGACCCGCGCCTCATCGCCGGCGAGCACCTGCCCAACGACGCGGTGCGGCGCGCATACTCCTCCGCCGCGATCGTGCTGAACGACCACTGGGACGACATGCGCGACCAGGGAATCGTCTCCAACCGCGTCTACGACGCGCTCGCCTGCGGGGCGGTCGTGCTGAGCGATCACCTGCCCGAGTTGGAGCGCCGCTTCGGCGAGGCGGTCGTCACCTACCGCACGCCCGCGGAGCTGCACGCGACGGTCGCGCGGCTGCTCGCCGATCCCGCCGAGCGGGCCGAGCGCGCAGCGCGCGGCCGGGCCCAGGTGCTCGCGGCGCACACGTTCGCCCATCGCGTCGACGCGCTGCTCGCCGCGATCGCCGCGCAACGGCCGTCCACGACGCTCAAGGACGCGCGCGACCGACCGATCCTCTGCTCATGAGCGCCCTCACGGAGCCGGCCGCCTCCGGTCCCGCCGTCTGGCGGCGCAACGCGCTGGAGGCGCTCGACGCCGGCCGCACCGCCGAGGCGCGCACGTGGCTGCAGCAGGCGCTGGCGGAGACGGTCGAGCTGGAGTGGCTCAACGACCTCGCCGTGCTGACGCACCAGCTGGGCGACGCGAACGCGGCCGAGGCGCTGTTGCGCGCGGCGCTCGCGATCGAGCCGGCGCGCGCGGACGCAGCCGAGAACCTCGCCGCCCTGACCCGCGAGGAGCCCGCCGAGCGCTGGCGCCGCTCGCGCACGCTCGGCGGCCCCGACCCCGGCATGTACGAGCGCGCCTTCCCGGGCATGCCGCGCCCCGACGTCATCAGCGAGCACACCTCGCGCTACGCCTACGCGCTCTCGCTCGTCGGCGGCGCACACGTGCTCGACCTCGGCTGCGGCACCGGCTACGGCTCGGAGATGCTCTCCTGGTCGGCCGCCTCGGTGCGCGGCTTCGACCTCTGGCAGCCCGGTCCCGACGAGCATCCGAGCTGGCCCGGAGTGCGCGAGCTGAGCTACGGCCACGACCTCTGCAAGGACCCGCTGCCGGCCGGCGACCTCGCCGTCATGTTCGAGGTGATCGAGCACCTGCCCGACGCGCCGCGCGCGCTCGAGATCGCCTTCGGCTCCGTCGAGACGATCGTCGGCTCGTTCCCGAACCCGGTCCACCACGGATCGTGGATGAACAAGTACCACGTCAACGACTGGCCGCTGGAGCAGTTCGAGCGCGAGCTGGAGCGCGCCGCCGTCGCGAGCGGCCGCTACGCGCGCGTCGAGCTGACCCACCACCATCAGCCGCTCGGCAGCCCGCTGCTGGTGCCGGGGCGCGACCCCGAGGCGTCGTTCTGGGTCGTCGTCGCGCGCGGCGCGGCGGTGTAGCGCGATGGCGAACCCGACCGCGATCCCGCTCACGGACCCGCTCGTCGTCACGATCGAGAACAGCCTGCCGCGCGCGGTCGCCGTCACCCCCGAGACGCCGCTGCGCGAGTACTGGCGCAAGCGCGCGCTGCAGCACACCGACGACCGCTACCTCGGCATCAAGATGTCGAAGTTCCCCGAGGACCTGCGCGTCTACGAGCATCTGCTGTGGGTCGCCGCGCCCGACGTGGTGGTCGAGCTGGGTGCGCAGTCGGGCGGCAGCACGCTGTGGCTGCGCGACCACCTGCGCACGTTGCAGACGTATGGCGCGCTGGCTGCGCCGCCGCGCGTGATCGCCGTCGACATCGACCTCTCCGCCGCACGTCACAACGTCGCCGCGCGCGACCCGGGCTGGGAGGAGTCGATCGCCTTCGTCGAGGGCGACGTCTGCGACCGGGCGGTGCGCGCGGCGGTCGGGCGCCACATTCCGCCCGGCGCCGTCTGCATGGTGATCGAGGACTCCGCGCACGTCGCCGAGACGACGCGCGCCGCGCTCGAGCTCTACAGCGACCTGATCGCCCCCGGCGGCTTCTTCGTCGTCGAGGACGGCTGCGTCGACGTCGAGTGGATGCGCGTGAAGGACGACTGGCCCGTCGGCGTGCTGCCGGCGCTCGCCTCCTGGCTCGCAAGCGATCAGGGCTCCGACTTCCGCGTGCGCCGCGACCTCGAGCTCTACGGCATCAGCTGCCACCCGTCCGGCTTCCTGCAGCGCGTCGGCTGAGGGCTCCGCGGGCGCTCAGCGCAACCGCTGCGCCTCCCGGCACTGCGCCGCGCCGTGACAGCCGGCCATCGCGGCGAGCGAGGCGCTGAGGCGGGCGAGGAGCGCCGGCGGTGCCGCGTCGGCGAGGTTGTCGAGCTCGAAGGGGTCGGTCGCGAGGTTGTAGAGCTCGCGCTCGCCGTCGGCGTACTCGACGTACAGCGCGTCCTTCGACCGCAGCGCCTCGTACGTCGGCGGGTTGCCGCTGCCCGCTGGCGGCAGGTCGGGATCGCCGAGGCCGGTGACGTTGCCGTGGTGCTCGATCAGCACCGCGTCGCGCCAGTCGGGCGGGTCCTCGCCGCGCAGGAACGGCGCGAGGCTGCGCCCGTCGGCGTGCGGCGGCGGCTGGGCCCCCGCGAGCTCGGCGAACGTCGGACAGAGGTCGGTGTTCTGCGTCATCGCGTCGACGACGTGGCCGGCCGGAACGCCCGGGCCGGTCACGATCAGCGGCACGCGCACGTCGGGGTCGTACGCCGTCAGCTTGCCCGGCGTGAGGCGGTGCTGGCCGAGATGGAAGCCGTTGTCGGAGCTGAAGACGATGTACGTGTTGCGCGCGACGCCGGCGGCCCGCAGGCGCTGCTCGATGCGTCCGACCATGCGGTCGACGGCCTGCACGGAACGCACCCGCTGACGGAAGGCGTCGTCGATCCGCTGGAGCTGAAGCGGTCCGAGTGGGGCGTGGTGGCGCAGCCACAGCGGCTTGTCGCTGAGGTCCGCCTCGTCGAACGCGGGGTCGCGCGGCGCCGTGACGGTGGCGAAGCGGTGTGCGTCCTGCGGCGCGGGCGTTGCGGGTGCGTGGGGCGCGAACGTCCAGACGTTGAGCATGAAGGGCACGCCGTCGGCAGCCGCGCGACCGGCGAACTCGACGCCCTCGTGCGCGAGCACGTTCGTGAGGTAGTCGCGCGGGCGGTAGCCGCGATGGACGACGTGCGCGTTGCGCGTGAGCCGGTAGCCGAAGCCCGGGTAGCCGTTGCCGGCGACGACCCAGTCGCTCCAGCCGGGCGGGACGTAGGGGCCGCCGAGCGCGGTGCGGATGCGACCCGGCCGATACTGGTTGAGGTACTTGCCCATCAGCGCGGTGCGGTAGCCAGCCGCCTGCAGCGAGGTGGCGTACGTCGAGCGCTCCTCGCCGCGCGCATGGAACGCGAGGAAGCCGCCGTCGGGCCCGGTGTTGCGAAAGACGCCGGTGTCGTGCGGGAACTCACCGGTCAGGATCGACGCGCGCGAGGGACAGCAGAGCGAGTCGGTGACGAAGTAGTTGGAGAACGACGTCCCGCGTCGGCGCAGCGCCTCCACGTTCGGCATGTACGGGAGCAGGTCAGACGTGAGGTCGTCGGTGAGGATGAAGACGATGTTCGGTCGCCTCGGCGCGAAGGCGCCGCCGACGGGCGCTCCGACGGCGACCGGCGAGGCCGCTTGGCGCGGCGTCCGCGCCGGCGCACGGGCAGACCGCTCGTGCGCAGTCCCGCCCGCAGCCCCCATGACGGTTCCTGCGCCGAGCGCGCTGACGGCCACCGCCCCGGTGACCATGGCTCTGCGCGTCCATCGCCCGACGATCACGGATGGATAGCAGCTTCGCCGCGGTGCGTGTCGCGAGACTGGTGGCGTCTCCACGGCGCGACCGCGCCAGACTGATGCCGATGGATCCCGCTCGCATCGCCCGTATGACGAACCGCGGCGCGCGCTGGCGCCGGCTCTCGACCGGCTGGTCGCGCCTGCACGCGCGCCTGAACCGGGTGACACGCGGCCGGCTGCTGGGACGCTGGCTCGGCTCGCCGGTGCTCGTGCTGGAGACGGTGGGCCGGCGCAGCGGCAAGACGCGTGAGACGCCGCTGATCGACGTCCGCCATGGCGAGGGCTGGGTCGTGCTGGCCGCGAATGCCGCCGCAGAGCGCGATCCCGCCTGGTGGCTGAACCTGCGCGACGCGGGCGCGGGAACGGTCGTGCGCGGCGGCCAGCGCCAGCCGGTGCGCCCGCGCGTGCTGGAGGGCGACGAGCGCGTCGCCGCGTGGGAGACGTTCGTCGCCGTCTACCCGCCCGCCGGCGAGTACCCGCAGCTCACAGAGCGTCCGCTGCCGCTCGTCGCGCTCGAGCCGGTGCAGTAGGGCCGGGCGTCAGCCGCCTCCGGCGATCGCCGCGAGCTCGGCCGGGCGCAGGAAGACGTGCAGTTCGCCGTCGTCGATGGCCGCGAGCGCGCCCTTGCGCATCCGCACGCGCGCGCCGGTGAGGTCGAAGACGGCTTGCGCCATATCGGGGTTGTGGCCGACGAGCAGGACGTGCTCGCCGAAGCCGGTCGCGAGCGACTCGGCGTCGAACCGACCGCCGTCCAGCTCGGGCGTGACGTGCACGTCGACGCCGAGCGGCGCGCACGCGAGCGTCGCGGTGTCGAGTGCACGGATGCGCGGGCTCGCGAGGCAGGCGTCGAGCCGAACTCCGAGGACGCCGAGCGCGCCGCCGGCTGCCTGCGCCTGCCGGCGGCCCTTCTCCGTCAGTGGGCGCACCGCGTCCGTCTGACCGGCGGTGGCAGCGGCTGCATCGGCGTGGCGCAGGAGCCAGAGCATCGCGTCAGGCCGGCTGCGAGCCGAGGCGGTCCATCACCGCATTCCACTTCCGGAAGGCCATGCAGCGATTGTTCCAGGCGCCCCGAGGCCCGTCTACACAGCAGACGACTGCAACGTCACGACGCGGCGGCGGCCGCCGCTTCGGCGGTCAGCTCCGCACGCGCGGCCGGCTCCTGGAACGGCGCCGGGTCGCGCAGGTAGGCGGTGATGACGTCGAGCTCGCGCTCGCCGGCGACGCCGCGCAGCGCCGCGAGGCTCGCGTCGTCGAGGACGGCGAGCGAGACGAGCTTGACGCCCGCCGCCGCGGCCCGCTCGCGGGCACCCGTCCCGCGCTCGACGAACACGACGACCGCCTCGACGTCGACGTCGGCGACGCCGCGCCGGGTCAGCTCGGTCTCGAGCTGGCGCAGCGCGATCTCCTTCGAGTCGAAGCCCGTCACGAGATCGTCGACGAGCGCGACGCGATCGCCGGAGCGGAAGTCGCCCTCGACGAGCGCGTGGCTGCCGTATGAGCCCAGCTCGCGCTCGAGCGCAGCGACGTCGCGCACGTTCGGCAGCTTGCGCGTGAAGCCCATCGGCAGGCCGAGCCGATACGCGAAGCCGGCGGCGAACGGGACGCCCGCGGCGGCGATCCCGACAAGCTGTGTCGTCTCCGGCAGCTCGTTGGAGACCAGCTCGGAGCCGGCGTCGACGAGGAAGCGGAACAGCTCCGGATGCGCCGGGGCGTTGCGGAAGCTCACGTAGAACGGGCTCCACGCGCCGGACATCAGCTCCCAGCCCTCGGGCCGGTCGCGCAGCCACGTGCGCACGATGCCCGCGCCGTAGAGGCGCCGCACGAGCTCGCCGGCCAGCTCCTGCTTGCGCGCGTCCCAGCTCACGCGCCCGAGCCTACCGCGTCGCACGACGCGCAAGCCGCGATGCATGGGACGATCCGGGCCGTGCTCGCGGTCATCCTGACGGTCATCGTCGCGGTGGGCGTCGGGGTGGCGATCGAGCGGCGCTCGAACGCCGCCGCTCATCGCGTGCGACAACTCGCCCTGCAGACGATGCTGTGGGCGCTCGTCCCGTTCGTCGCCTACGTGAACGTCGCGCGACTTCAGCTCAGCGTCGACGCCGGGCTGAGCATCGCCGTCGGCGGCGCGGCGTTCTTGGCGGGCGGCGCGCTGATGGCGCTGCTCGGTCGCGGCCCGCTCGCGCTCGAGCGCCCGGTCGCCGGGGCGGCGATCGTCGCGACGGTCCAGGCGAACACGGCCTACCTCGGGCTGCCGCTGTGCGCGGCGCTGTTCACGCACGCGGAGTTCACGCAGGCGGTCGCGTTCGACGCGCTGATCTCGCTGCCGATGTTCGCGTTCGGCAGCTACAGCGTCGGCGCGATGTACGGGCATGCGCCGCGCACGGGCGTCTGGAGCCGGGTGCGCGCGGCGCTCACGCGCAACCCCGTGCTGCCGTCGCTGATCGCGGGGCTGCTGGTCCCGAACGCATGGGCGCCGCACGCGCTCGTGACGCCGTCGAAGGTCGCCGTCTTCGCGCTGCTTCCGCTCGGCTTCCTGATCGTCGGCGTGACGCTCGCCGACGAGGCGAAGGACGGCACGCTGCGCGTCCCCCCGCCGCTGACCGCTCCCGTCACAGCGGTGATCGGTCTGCGCATGCTGCTGCCGGTCGCCGTGCTCGCGCTCGCCGACGCGCTGGGGCTCGACGTGCCGGCTCCGTTCCTGCTGCTCGCCGCGATGCCGACCGGCCTCAACACGCTCGTCGTCGCACACGCGACCGGCCTCGACCTGCGCCTCGTCGCGACGAGCATCGTCTGGACGACGACGCTCGTCCTGCCGGTCGTGGCGGTGCTGGACGTCACTGGGGTGCTGTAGCTGTCGTTTGCCTTCGTTAGTGGGTATACTTACCACTATGACATTCGTAGTGCCTCGTCGGAACGGGACGTGGGAGCTGCGCGAGTCGTCCGCCACGTCGGCCGGACCGCGCAGCCGCACGCTTGCGACGTTCCGCGTGCTCACTCCCGACGTGCTCGGTCATGCGCGAGCACGCGCGGGACATTCGTTCGACGAGACCGCTGTACGCCACGCAGCGCGACGGGTCGGCGCACCGATCGCGCCGCCCGTCGCAGACGCTGCCGCCGGCGATCTGCTTGCGGAGCTCGCGGCAGGACGCGCGCCCCGTTCGGCGCTGCGCCGACTGCTGCAGGACGCGCTCGGAGCCGAGGGTGGCGAGCCCACGGACACGGCACGAGCAGCCGGAGCGTGGGTCTCGGCATCCTCGCAACAGCGGGGCGAGGCATTGTGGGACCTGCTGCTGCTCGCCGACCATCTGCCGGCGCCGCGCACGCTTGGGCGCGACCGCCCGCGCTTCCCGCGCATCCGCTCGGAGGCCGCGTGAACGAGCCGTCGCTTCCGGAGAAGGTCGTGGCGATCCACGAGCGTCTGGGGGACGCACGCATCGCTCACGCGTTCGGCGGAGCGCTCGCGCTCGCCTACTACGCCGAGCCGCGCGCAACTATCGACGTGGACGTCAACGTCTTCGTCGACCCGTCAGACCACCCTGCCGTTGCCCGAGCGCTCGTGCCGCTCGGCGTCACGGTTGACGCCGGCGTGACGGCAGAGCGCGACGGTCAGTGCCGCTGGAGCTGGGGACGCACGCCGATCGACATTTTCTTTGCCTACGACGAGTTCCATGAGGCGATGCGCGCCGCTGCCCGCACGGTCCCCTTCGGCGCGACGACGATCACCGTCCTCGCTCCCGAGCACCTCGTCGTCTGCAAGGCCCTCTTCGATCGCCCGAAGGATTGGCTTGACATCGAGCAGGTGCTCGTATGCGCAGACGAACTCGACATCGCCGAGGTCGACCGCTGGCTCACACACACCGTCGACGAGCACGACGAGCGGCGGCGGCGGTTCGCGCAGCTCGCCGCGGCGAACTGAAGAGCGCCTCAGCGCCGGTGTTGGTGCGTTGCCCTCGGACCGAGCACGAGCTTGACCTTCGCCCCAGATGGCCGGACCTTCCCGGCGCGAGGTCGTGACCGCTTGACGACGAGCCCCGAGCTGCGGAGACGATGCCGCTGAGCCGCCGGTCGGACGGTCAGCCCGAGTCGACAATGACCCCGGCGCAACGCCCGCCGTGCCGCCCTAAGCCTCTTGCCCACGAGTCGCGGCACGACGCAGCGCACCGGCCTCGGGATCCGAGTTTCACCGCTGGAGGTTGCTCCGCCGGGCGCACCCGTCCCGGTCTGCGACCGCGTCGGCTGTCCGACCGGGGCAAGCAGCGCCATCGAGCGCGCGACGTCGAGACGGCCTCCGGTGACCGTCTTGCCTGTCAGGGACGTCAGCGGATCGACGCCGTCCAAGAGCGCGGTGCGCACCTCCGGAACCGTCGCACCCGGCTTGAGCGAGAACAGCAGCGCCGCCGCCCCGGTCACGTGCGGCGTGGCCATCGACGTCCCGTCAAGCACCTCGTATCCGGCTGTGAAGGTGGAGGGCTTGGTGCACGTGAGCCCGACGTCATCGAGCCACACGCCGTCCGCGGCAGTCGGCGTCGCACCCGCTTGGAAGGTGAGACGCAGCTGGAGATCGCCTCCGCTCGTGAGCGCCGTGTCGAGGACGTCGAACTGGAAGGAGCCGGGGCCCGGACTCGTGGCGTTGGCGGTCGCGATCGTGCTCCCGTCGAGCTGCAGGCTGTAGCTGTAGGAGCCGCCCGTGCCGAGGTGCAGCGTACGGTCCTGCGTGATCGTGCAGCCGCTGTAGCCGGGCGGCAGCGTGACCGTCGCCGATGTCGAGGAGCGCGTCTCGAGCGGCAAGAGCGACCGGCCCGGCGTATCGCTCATCCCGAACGAGGTCAGCGGCGACTCGTTCGTGCGCCCGAACCCGCCGTCGGCTCCGACCGTGGGCGTCCATTTCGAGGCGAAGTCGTTCGTCTCGAAGTCGTCTGAGAGGAACGTGTCCGGCGAGTAGAGCGGGAAGGTGCTGAGCACGTTCACGCCGGGCGCACCGAGGTCGACGGACACGTGTCCACGGTTGGAGAAGCTCGCGAGCTGGTCACTCTGATCGGTCGCCGCGACACAGATGACGTTGTCGATCGCTCCCGGAACGCCGGACGTGGCCGGGTCGTCGTTGCACGGATACGTCGGCGTCGTGTCGTTGTCATGACCGCTGTTGCCTGCGGCAACGACGAACAGCACACCGGGATGTGCTGCAAGCGCGTGGAGGACGAGCGGGTCCGCGGTCGAGCCGCCGAAGGACATGTTCGCGGCGCGCGCGCCGTTGGCGGCCGCATACTCGATCGCCTCGATCTGCGCGGAGTCGGGGCAGACGACGCCCGCGACGTCCGAGGAGTAGCCGCACACCCGCAGCGGCATGATGCGCACGTTCTGGGCGACGCCCGTGATGCCGACGCCGTTGTTGCCCGCGGCGCCGATCGTGCCGGCCGTGTGGACGCCGTGCCCACCGGTGAGAACGTCGTCGTCGGTCGGGTCGGCGTCGCCCGGATACGCGGCGTTCGCGCTGTCGGGTCCGACGAAGTCCCAACCGTGGAGGTCGTCGACGAAGCCGTTGCCGTCGTCGTCGACGCCGTTGCCGGGAATCTCCGCGCCGTTCGTCCATGCGACAGGTCCGAGCTCCGGGTGATCGAAGCGGTAGCCGGTGTCGAGGTCGGCCACGACCGTCGACGGGCTGCCCGTCGAGCGATCCCATGCGGCCGGAGCGCCGATCGCCTCGAGCCCCCAGAGCTGGTCGAACAGCGGATCGTTGGGAACGCTGAGGGGCACCGCATACCCGTCGCGTCCCGCGAGCCGGACGTCCGCCTCGTCGTTGAGCGCGCGCACGGCGTCGGAGACGGTCTGACCGGGCTCGACGTGCAGCAGCTGGAAGCGCGTCGTCGGCCCGAGCCTCCGCACGAACGACGCGCCCGCCTGGTCCCGTGCGGCAAGGCGCTCGGAGCGAGTCGTGCCGGGCTGCCACTCGACGATCACGCGACCGGGCGCATAGCTCGCCGCGACCTGCGGCGCCGCCCGATCGCGCGCGGCGAGCGCGGGTGCCGCGCACAGCGGCACGAGCGCGGCCGCGAAAACGGCGATGCGGACGGAAAACGAGGCCATCATGACCTCATCGGCAGCCGATGCGACGCAAATGAGGCTGCATGACAGCTCAGCGGCGCGTTCGGCTGCGGCGGCGCAGCCCGCAACCCAGCAGCAGCGCGACCGCGCCGAGCGCCGCGAGCACCGCCGGATCTCCGCCGGTGCGCGGCAGCGACGGGCCGGTCGGCGCCGCGGAGGTCGTGGCGCCGGCGGTCGCGGCGCCCGTGCCGCCGGAGCCGCCGGTCGACGCCGCGGGCGCGACCACGGTCACCGTCCCCTTCATGAACGGATGCAGCGTGCAGTGGTAGCTGAACGTGCCGGCGGTCGCGAACGTGTGCGAGGCGCTCTGCCCCTGCTTCAGCGTGCCCGTGTCGAAGCCGCTGCCGGTCGCGGTGTGGTCGGTCGGCCCGTCGTTGATCCACGTGACCGTCTCGCCCGCGTCGATCGTGATCGTCGCCGGGCCGAAGCTGAAGTCGCGGATCGTCACCGCGCCGGACGCCGCCGCGTGGGCGACGGGACGTCGACCGGCGTGGGCTCGGTGCGGCCGCACGCGCGGGACGGCGGTCGTCGCCGACGCCGCCCCGGCGGCCGGTGGAGCGACCGGCGTCGTGGCGACGGGTGGCGGCGGCGCGGCGGTCGTGGCGGCGGTCGGCGGCGGCGCAGGTGCGGTCGGCGGCGCAGCGGCGGTCGTCGTCACGGGCGGCGGCGGCGCGGCCGGGACCGTCGTCGTCTCCGCACGCGCCGTCGCGACCCCGCCGACGAGCAGCAGCGCGAGCGGCGCAGCGAGCAGGCGTGTCGTTGCGCGGGCCATCACCTCTCAGGGACGCCGGCGCCGTGCAGACCTTCCCGCCCGGTGCCGTCGCCGGGCACCGGGCCATGCTCGGAGCCGGCCGCCTGCCACGGCGCCTGCGGACCCATCAGCTGCTCGATCTCCGCGGCGCGCGCCGGCGACGGCGTCGCCCAGCCGGGCTCGTAGCCGAACACCTCGTGCAGCGGATCGCTGCGGAAGCGCTCGGAGACGACCTCCAGGTACGCGGGCGTCACGAGCGCCGGATGAGAGACGCCGCAGGCGCGCGCGAGCGCCAGCAGCTCGCCGCGCAGCGCCCGCATGTAGCTCGCCAGCCGCACCGATTTCAAGTCGGGATCCAAGCCGCCGGTGAGCCAGCGCGACTGCGTCGCGACGCCCACCGGGCAGCGCCCGGTGTGGCAGCGCTGGGCCTGGATGCAGCCGATCGACAGCATCGCCTCGCGTCCGACGTTGACGAAGTCGCAGCCGAGCGCGAAGGCGGCGAGCGCCGTCTCGGGGAAGCCGAGCTTGCCCGCGCCGACGAAGACGACGTCCTCCGTTAGCCCGGCCGCCGCGAACGTCGCGTACACGCGCGCGAAGCCGAGCTTGAACGGCAGCGCGACGTGGTCGGTGAAGGCGAGCGGCCCGGCGCCGGTGCCGCCCTCGCCGCCGTCGACCTTGACGTAGTCGACGCCGCGATCCCCCGCGGCCATCAGCTGCGCGAGCTCGGTCCAGAAGCCCTGCTCGCCGACGGCCGACTTGATCCCCACCGGCAGTCCGGTCTCCTGCGCGATCCGCTCGACGAAGTCGAGCAGCTCGTCGGCGTTGCGGAAGGCCGAGTGCCCGGGCGGGCTGACGCAGTCCCTGCCGACCTCCACGCCGCGGATCGCTGCGATCTCCGGGGTCACCTTCGCCCCCGGCAGCATCCCGCCGATGCCCGGCTTGGCGCCCTGGGAGAGCTTGATCTCGAGCGCGCGTACCGGCGCGTCGGCGATCGTCTCCTGCAGCCGCTCGATGCTGAAGCGCCCCTTCGCGTCGCGGCAGCCGAAGTACCCGCTGCCGATCTGGAAGACCAGCTCCCCGCCGTGACGGTGATGCGCCGAGATGCCGCCCTCGCCCGTGCCGTGCAGGCAGCCGGCGAGCGCGCACCCGCGGTTGAGCGCCTCGATCGCCGGTCCGGACAATGCGCCGAAGCTCATGCCCGAGACGTTCACGACCGACGCCGGGCGAAACGCGAGCCGGCGGCCGCGCGCGCCGCCGAGCACCTTGCCGACCGGGATCGCGTAGTCGGGAAAGCCGCTCGGCCCGTCGTCGGGCGGCGCCGCCGGGAACGCGGCGTGCTTGATCACGAGCAGCGACTCGACCGCCTCCATCTCGTTGTCGGAGCCGAAGCCGAACGTGCTCGTCTCGCGCTTGGCCGAGGCGTAGACCCAACGCCGCTGGTCGCGGCTGAACGGGCGTTCCTCGTCGTTGCTCGTGACGATGTACTGACGCAGCTCGGGGCCGAAGGTCTCCAGCAGGTAGCGCAGGTGGCCGACGACGGGGAAGTTGCGCAGCACGGCGTGGCGGCGCTGCAGCAGGTCGTACGCGGTCACGCCCGCAAGGCCGGCGCCCAGCGCGCCGAGCGCGCGGCGTGGACCGCTCACAGCCCGGCCTCCTCGAGCAGCTTCAGCCACAGCTCGCTGCGCGTCGGGAACGCCGGCACCGCGTCGGCGAGCGTGCGCAGCGGGATGCGCGCGACGACCGCGATCGTCGCGGCGTGCAGCAGCTCGGCGACCTCGGGACCGACGAACGTCGCGCCGGCGAGCGCCTGCTCGGCGGTGTCGATCACGAAGCGCGTGGTGCCGGGCTCGTTGCGCCCGTGAAAGCTCGCGCCGGCCGTCGAGGACGTCTCGAGGTCGATCGCGCGCGCCGCGATCCCCGCCTGCTGGGCGGAGTCGAGCGTGTGCCCGACCGCGGCGACCTGCGGATCGGTGAACGTCACCCGCGGCGAGACGGCGCCGTCGGCGCGCAGGCGCACCGACTCGCCCGCGATGACGTCGGCGGCGACGCGCGCCTGGTACTTGCCCATGTGCGTGAGCAGCGTGCGGCCGTTGACGTCGCCGATCGCGTAGAGCCAGTCGTGATCGTGCGCGCGCAGCGTCTCGTCGATCTCGATCGGCTCGCCGGGCTCCAGGCCGAGCCGCTCGAGGCCGAGGTCGTCGGTGCGCGGCCGGCGGCCGCTCGCGACGAGCAGCTGCGCGCCGCTCACCTGCGAGCCGTCCTCGAGCGTGACCGTCGTGCGGCCGTCGGCGCGCGCCACCTGTGTGACACGCGCGCCGAGGCGCAGCTCGACGCCGCGTGCGCGCAGCGCGTCGGCGACCTGCTCGCCGGCGAACGGCTCCTCGCGCGCGAGCAGGCGATCGACCGCCTCGATCAGCGTCACCTCGGCGCCGAGCGAGCGCCACGCCTGCGCGAGCTCGACCCCGACCGGACCGCCGCCGAGGATCAGCAGCGACGTCGGCACCTCACCGCTCGTGGTCGCCTCGCGATTGGTCCACGGCTGCGCCTCGGCGAGCCCCGGGATCGGCGGGATCGCGGCTGTCGAGCCGGTCGCGACGATCACCGCCTCGCGCGCCTCCAGCAGCCGCTCGCCGACGCGCACGCGCCGCTCGCCGACGATCTCGCCCTGCCCGCGCACGAGCTCGATGCCGTGCCGCTCGACCCACGGCAGCTGCGCGTCGTCGCTCAGCTCGTGGATCACCTCGTCGCGCCGGCGCAGCGCGGCGGCGACGTCGATCCCGCGCCCACGTGCTGCCTCCGCAGCGCCGGGCACGCGCGCCAGCTCGTCGAGCAGCTCGCCCGGACGCAGCAGCGCCTTCGACGGCATGCAGGCGTAGTAGCTGCACTCGCCGCCGATCAGCTCACGCTCGACGAGCGCGACGCGCCGCTTGCCGCGCTGCGCCAGCCGCCCGGCCGCCACCTCGCCCGCCGGCCCGGCGCCGATCACGATCACGTCGAAGCTCTGCTCGCCCATCGCCGTCCCTCCGCTCGCCGTCGCAGCGTTCGTACTCTCGCGCATCGGTCGGCTGTGCCGGCAGGGCGAGGCAGGTTCTCAGCAACGCTCGGCGGGCGCGTGCTCCTCGAGCGCCGCCGCGAGGCGAGCCGTGGCGTGTTCGTCGCACGCGGCGAACGCCGCGTCGGCGTCGATCTCCGCCGCGGCCAGGACGCGGCGCAGTGTGCGCTCGTCGACGCCGCGGAAGCGTCCGAGCAGGCCGGCGATCGTCGTGCGCTCCCAGGCCGCGTGCGTGTCGGCGTTGCGCAGTGCGTGCGCGAGCGCGCGCCAGCCGGTGGCGACGTCGAGCACGCGCGCCGCGAGCAGCGCACGCGCGGGGTCGATGATGCCGCGACCGAGGTCCTCTGCAGCGCCGGCGGCGACCTCGCCGTAGGCGACGCCGAGCTCACCGTCGGGCACGTCCTCGATCAAGGTCTGCAGGCGCCCTGCGACCTCCGCGAGCGCCTCGGCGAGCATCCGCAGCTCAGCCGCCTCGTCGGCCGCGACCGCGATCTCGTCGCCGTTGGCCAGCTCAGGTGTGACCGCGTGCAGCGCGGCCAGTCGCGGCAGCAGTAGATCGTCGCCCGTGCGCAGCAGCTCTGCGATCTGCAGCAGCGACCACGACGGGGCCTCCTCGCTCACAGCCCCGCTGCGACCGCGTTCCCACCCTGCGCCGGCGCAAGTGCGCATACGGCCCCGAGCGCCGCGGGGGGACACGAGCGCCGGGGCCGCTGGGCGTCTGCACGACCCCTGCACAGTGCAGGAGGGCCATGCCACTGGGATGGGGGGTGTGGCACGGCGCCATGGGGCCGTCGCAGAGTCATCCCGGACGATCCTGGTCGGTCGGCCAGCCGCGCGATAGTCCTGTCCCGAAGGTTCAAGTCGCGAGTAGTGCAGATGCCCCGGAAATGCTGGGGTTGCCGTTTCGTCCGAATCTTGATTAGTCTCAGAGACAGAAGCATTTTCTTTGAGGCTCGGCGCAGAGGAGAGACTGCCCGTGGACGATCGACCCACCAGGGCGAGCACATGACGCTGCTGTCCCTCGACGCCGTCACGCGGCGCCATCGTGCCGGCCGCGAGCTGCTCGACGTGCTGCACGAGGTCACGCTCGACGTGTGGCCGGGCGACATCGTCGCGATTCGGGGAGCGCGGCGCTCCGGCAAGACGACGCTGCTGCGCGTCATCGCCGGCATCGAGGCGCCTGACGCCGGCACGGTGCGCCTCGACGGCCGCGACGTCAGTCGCATGCCGGCCGCAGAGCGCACGCGTCGCCTGCGCGAGATCGGCTACGCACCGAAGGAGTGGCGCGTCGCTAGCGGCAAACCGGTCGTGGACCACGTCGCGCTGCCGCTGCTGGCCGAGGGTCGGCCACTGTCGACGGCGCTCGCGAAGGCGCACGAGGCGATCGAACGCGTCGGCGCCGGCGACTGCGCCGAGATCTCCACACGCGAGCTCAGCCCCGGTGAGCTCGTGCGCTGCGCGCTCGCGCGCGCGCTCGTGCGCGGGCCGCGACTGCTGCTCGTCGACGAGCCCGGCGCAACGGCCGAGGTCGAGGAGCGCGAGCAGATCCTGCGCCTGCTGCGCTCGCTCGTGGCCGAGCGCGAGGAGCTTGCCGCGATTGTCGTCTCGCGCGACGTCGCCGGCCTCAGCGGCGCCGAGCGCGTGATGTCGATCGGCGGCGGGCAGCTGCGCACGTTCGAAGAGCCGACGGCGGTCATCCCGTTCCCGGCGCGTCCTCCGGTTCAGCCAGCGCCCGTCCCGTGAGCTCGCTCGAGCTGCAGGGGGTCGTCAAGCACTACCGCAGCGGCGAGGAGGTCGTGCGCGCCGCCGACGGCGTCTCGCTGACGGTCGCCCCCGGGGAGATCGTGGCGCTCTACGGCCCGAGCGGATCGGGCAAGACGACGCTGCTGCTGCTCGCGGCCGGGCTGCTCGCGCCGGATCGCGGCGACGTGCTGTTCGACGGCCGCAGCGTCGCCAACCTCTCCCGCGACGACAGCGCCCGCTACCGCCGCTCGCTCGGGTTCGTGTTCCAGTCCTTCCATCTGATGCCGGCCGTACCCGCGATCGACAACGCGACGCTCAAGCTGCTCGCCGACGGCCTCAGCCCGGCGCGGGCACGCAAGCAGGCGACGACCTGGCTCGCGCGACTCGGGCTCGCGGAGCGCGTCCAACACCCGCCCGAGCGGCTGTCGATGGGCGAGCGTCAGCGCGTCGCGATCGCCCGCGCGCTCGCGAACGATCCGCGTCTGATCCTCGCCGACGAGCCGACCGGCAACCTCGACAGCGCCCGCAGCCGCCAGACGCTCACGCTGCTCTCGCAGATCTGCCGCGAACGCTCCGTCGGCATGCTGCTCGTCACGCACGACCCCGAGGCGGCCGACTTCGCCGACCGCGTCTGCGACCTGCGCGACGGCGTGCTCTCCCAGCGCGCCGACCATGTCCGGCTCGAACCCGAAAGCGCGCCCGCGTGAGCCTGCGCACGCTCTTCTACTTCTACGGCTGGCGCCTGCGCGCCCACCCCTTCCAGGAGCTGCTCGCCGCCGCCGGCATCGCGATCGGCGTCGCGCTGCTGTTCGCGGTGCAGGTGGCGAACACGAGCATGACGGGCTCTGCGGCGCAGACCGTCCAGGCGATCACCGGCTCAGCCCAGCTGGAGCTCGCCGCGCGCGACGATCAGGGTATGAACGCGCGTCTGCTCGACGCCGTTCGTCAACTCGATGGCGTGCGGATCGCAAGCCCGGTGCTCGATCGTCGCGGAGTCGTCGCCGGGTCCGGCGGCCAGCGAGCCGTGATGGTCGTCGGAGTCGATCCGAGCCTGGCGGCACTCGGCGGCGCCGTGACCCACGACTTCGGCCCCGGCGGGCTCAAACTGCCTCCCACGGGGGTCGTCGTGCCGGACGAAATCGCACATGCGATCGGCACCTCCCCCGGGGGGTACGTGCAAGTGCTCGCCGCTGGCCAGGCGCATCGGGCGCGACTTGCCGCGGCGCTCGACCGTGGGGAGATCGGGTCGCTCGTAGGAAGCCAGGTCGCGATCGCCTCGTTGCCCTACGTCCAGCACCTCACCGGAATGACGGGACGGATCTCGCGGATCTTCGTCGAGGCCCTCCCGGGCCGTGAGGGCTCGGTCCGGGGGGAGCTGGCGAAGATAGCCAGCGGCCGCCTCAACGTCGGACCCGCCGACGCCGTCGTGCGGCGCCTGCGTCGCGCCGCCGCGCCGAACGACCAGTCCTCCGCGCTGTTCTCCGCGATCAGCGCGATGGTCGGTCTGCTGTTCGCGTTCAACGCGATGCTGCTGACGATGCCCGACCGGCGGGCCTTCATCGCCGAGTTGCGAACCCAAGGCTTCACGCCGCGACAGGTCGTCGTCGTGCTCGGCTTTCAGGCCCTCGTCCTCGGGATCGTCGCCTCCGTTGCCGGGATTTTCTGCGGTGACGTGCTCGCTCGCACCGTGTTCGACTCGCTGCCGACGTATCTCGCGTTCACGTTCCCGATCGGCACACAGCAGATCGTCACGCACGGGACGATCGCGATCGCGTTCACCGCCGGCGTGCTGGCATCGCTGCTGGCCGCTGGACGGCCGCTGCTCGACCTCACCTCGCGCCACTCGCTCGACGCCGTCTACGAGGAGCGAGGCGAGCTCGGTGAGGGCCTCGGTCCGGCGGCACGACAGGGGATGTTGATCGGATCGGCCGGCCTGCTGATCGCGACGACGCTGGCCGTCGCGCTCGCGCCGCGGCTGACCATCGTCGGCGTGCTCGCACTCGCCATCGCGGTGCTGTTGGCGATGCCTGCCACGTTCGCAGCGATCATGCCGCTTGCCGAGCAGATCGCGCGACGCCTGCGCCGCAACATGCTCCTCGTCGCGATCATGGGAGCACGATCCGCGACAACGCGGTCGGTCGCCGTCGGCGCGATCGCGGCGCTCGCCGTGTTCGGAAACGTCGCGATCGGCGGCGCCCGCGACGATCTCGTGCGTGGGCTGGAGGCTGGCTACTCGGATCACCTCGACACCGCGGACGTCTGGGTGACGACTGCCGGCCAGAGCCTCACCACCGATGATTTCCCCGTGCGCGCCGGCGAGGTGGCTCGTCTGCGGCGTGCCCCGGGGATCGCAAGCGTCCGCGTTTATCAAGGCGGCATGCTCGACACCGGGGATCAGCGCACGTGGATCATCGCGCGACCGCGCGGCGATCGACAGATGCTCCCGCCAAGCCAGCTTGTCGAGGGCGATCTCGCGCTGGCTGAGCAGCGGCTGCATGCAAGCGGCTGGGCGGCCGTCTCGCGAACGATCGCCGACAGACGTCACCTGCAGATCGGCCACGCGTTCCTGACGCCCACGCCGGATGGGACGGTGCGGCTCAGATTGGCCGCGATCGTGACGAACCTCAGTTGGGGACCGGGCGCCATCATCCTGAACACCAGTGACTATCGGCGTGCATGGGGCACGTCCGATGCAGCAGCGTTGGAGATCGGCCTCGACCCGGGGGTGACCCCCCTCGCAGGTCAGCGCACGGTGAAGCGCATCCTTGGACGTGGCCGAGCGCTCGACGTCGAGACGCGCGCTCAGCTCGAGCGCGAGTTTCGCAGCCTGCTTCACGAAGGGCTGGCTCGGCTCAGTCAGATCTCCGCGCTGATGCTCATCGCAGCAATCCTCGCGCTCGCCGCAGCCATGAGCGCGTCGGTTTGGCAACGCCGGCAACGACTCGCCGCGTACAAGGTCCAAGGCTTCAAGGAAGGACAGCTTCGCCGCATCCTCCTGCTCGAGGCCGTGCTGGTCCTGGCGATCGGCTGCTCGCTCGGCGCCGTGGCCGGGGTGTACGGCCATCTGCTCGGCAACCGCTGGCTGGAGCTCACGACGGGGTTCCCTGCGCCGTTCTCGGCGCAGCCCAGCCAGACGGTCGCAACGCTGGGGGTCATCACGGTCGGCGCCGCCGCATTTGTCGCCGTTGCCGGATATCTCGCCGCTCGCGTCTCAGCCCGCCTGAGCTTTCAGGAATAGCCGGACGGGTTATCGCCGCAGCCGCCACCGAGAGCTCAAATACATGGCTGGTACTGTCGCGACGGCCTGGTGGCGCGTCCGGCTCACCTGCGCTGCCGTCTGGGCGTTGACCGTCTACTGGCTTGCCATCTTCCCGCGCGCCCGCCTCGAGCTGCGCCACTGGCATGCACGCGCATCCGCGATCCCGGATCCGGTGCTGCGACGACAAGCGCTCCACAAGCTGCAGACGGAGCACTTTACGGCTGAGGGCGCAGCGGCGTTCGCGATTCTCAGCACGATGCGCTGCTGCTGGAAGGTCGTACGCCTGTGCGTCGCCTTCGAGGTCATGTACGACTTCCTCGACGCGCTGGCCGAAGAGTCGGTCGCCGACGTCCTGGCCGACAACCGCCAGCTGTATCGCGCACTCGGCGCAGCCTTCGCCACGAACGCCCAGCCTGAGGACTTCTACGCGCACCATGACCAGCACGACGACGGGGGCTACCTTCAGGCGCTCATCGACACCTGCGGACATGCGCTGATCGAGCTGCCTTCCCATCATCAGGTCCTGCTGGCCTTGGATCAGCTCGCGGCCCGTGCGGCCGAAGCGCAGAGCCTTCACCACGCAGCCACGCAAGACCGGTACGCCGCGCTGGCACGATGGGCCGAGCATGAACGCCCGGCGGGCTCGGCGTTGCACTGGTGGGAGCTGGCGGCGGGTTCCGGCTCCCCGCTGGGGATCTTCGCGCTCGTAGCCGCAGCCTCGCGGCGGCGAACGACGGCTGCTCAAGCACTGGAGACCGAGCGGGCCTACTTTCCCTGGGTGGCGGCGCTTTCGTGGCTGCTGGAGAGCCTCGTCGATCTCGGCGACGATCTGCGCCTGGGCGGCCACAGCTACGTTGCGCACTACGCCGCGCCAAGCGAGGCCGCCACCCGTCTCGCACTCATCTCCACGCAGGCCGCCGCCGACGTGCGGCGGCTGCGGCAGCCGGCGCGCCACAGTCTGCTGCTCGCCGGCATGGTGGCGATGAATCTCTCGCACGCGGGCGCGAGCAGCGCGGGCGCACGGGAGGCATCCCGCGCTGTCCGCGAGGCGATCGGCAGCTCGATCTCGCCGCTGCTGGCGGCCCTGCGCCTACGCCGCTTCCTATCGAATGCGGCGCCGCGCCTGCGCCGCGCCTCAGCCGCCGGTACCTGAGCCGCGCAGCGGCACGACCGGTGCCTGGGCGGGGACGACCTCCGTGCGCAGCTCGCCGTCGCTGATCGCCAGCGCGCGGTCGACGCCGGCGACGCCGAGCGCCTCGCCGGTCGTCATCAGGACCGCGACGCCGTCGTCGGCGATGCTGCGCAGCAGCGCGAGCACCGACTGGCGCTCGAGCGGGTCGACGTTGCGCGTCGGGTCGTCGACGACGAGCAGCCGCGGTCCCCGCGCGAGCGCCTGGGCGAGCGCCACGCGGACGAGCTCGGTCGCGTCGAGCTCCTGCGGGGGCAGCGGCGCGCAGGCGGCGGCGCCGGTGCGGTCGAGCTGCTCCAGCGCACGGGCGCGCGCCTCCTGCGGCGCGACGCCGCCCGCGAGCAGCCCCATCGCGACGTAGTCGGCGACCGCCTGGCCGGCGACGCTCACGCGGTCGGGCTGCGCGAAGCCGATGCCCTCGTCGAGCCAGTCGCCGTGGCGCTCGGCGAGGTCGCGGCCGGCGAAGCGGACCACGCCGGCGTCCGGCGCCTCGAGGCCCGACGCGACGCGCAGCAGCGTGGTGCGCCCCGAGCGCGGCACGCCCCAGATGGAGACGAGCTCGCCGGCCTCCACGCGCAGCGTCGCGTGCTTGAGCACGAGCCGCTCGCGCCGCCCGAGGCGGGCGCGCTTCGTCACGCCCTCAAGCGCGAGGAGGCTCATCGCCCTGCTCTCCGTCGCGTCCGGCGAACGCCTCGATCTCGCGGCGCGCGTAGTCGATCCAGGTGAACTGCGCGTCGAGCAGACCGCGACGCGCAGCGAGCATCAGTCGCTCGACGAGCTCGCCGGCGGCCGCGGCCGGCGTCGCCGCCGCCCGCGGCTGCGGCAGCGGCGTGCGGCTCGCCTCCTCGACGCACGCCTGCTCGTAGTGGTCCACGAGCTCACGCATCACGCCGACGCGATCGGAGCTTGCGCCGGCCGCTGCGGCCAGGCGCCGCAGCAGCTCGACGTGCTGCGGGTCCTCGCGCATCTGCTCGGCGACCCACACACGGAAGGCGCGCGCACCGGCGGCGGTCGCGCGGTAGTGCACCTTCGGCTGGCGGCGCGCCCGCCGGGGCGGCTCCTCGGGCTCGGGCAGCTCGATCCGCTCGGCCGGCAGCGCTTCGATCAGCGCGGCCCGCTCGAGCGCGTCGAGCGCGGCGTATATCTGCGAGATCGGCGGCTCGAGCACGCCGCCGTAGCGGCGCTCGAGGCGCTGGAACAGCTCATAGCCATAGCTGGGTCGCTCGATCACGAGCCCGAGGACCGCCCAGTTGACCGCCGACTTCATCCGTACCGATGCGCCCATGTCACTCCTCCCGCCCCATCCGCGAAACGGCGATGTGGCGGACGCTAGTGGACGAGCACGTTCAGATGCAACCAATCGAGCGATCACTCGGCAGTTGAACGTTCGCGCTACGGGCCGTCCTACGCTTCCGTGTACGCCGGCTCCAGCTCGGGCTCGCCCTCGGGCGCCCCGTGCGCCATCGCCTGCGCGGGCATCGGCTCGAGCACGATCGCCGCGACGACGATCGCGACGGCTGCGAGCGCCGCGCCGACCAGGTACGCGAGGTGATAGCCCCCGTTGAGGGCGGCGTTCAGCGACTTCCCTTGGCCGAGCAGCGTGTCGGTGCGCTCGCTCGCGAGCGTCGCGAGCACGGCGAGGCCGATCGCGCCGCCGACCTGCGGCGTCGTGTTCGCGAGCCCCGAGGCGAGCCCCGAGTCGCTCGGCGTCGCGCCCGACATCGCGAGCGAGATCAGCGAGGGGAAGCCGAGGCCGGCGCCGAAGCCGAACAGCAGCATCAACGGCAGCAGGTCGACCACGAAGCTCCCGTCCACGGGCGTGCGCGCGAACAGCAGCATCGCCGAGCCGATCGCGGTGAGGCTCACGAGCACCGCCGTGCGTGGACCGAAGCGCAGCATGAACGGCCCCGAGAGCCGCAGCGACATCGTGCCCATCACGAGCGTCGCCGGCAGGAACGCGAAGCCGACCTGGAGCGGGCTGTAGCCGAGGATCAGCTGCAGGTAGAGCGCACCGAGGAAGAACATCCCGAACATCCCGACGACGAGCAGCATCAGCACGAGGTTCGCGCCCGAGACGTTGCGCGAGCGGAACAGGCGCAGCGGCATCAACGGCGTCGCGACGCGCGCCTGGCGCACCACGAACGCAGCCAGCAGCACGAGCGAGACGGCGCCGAGGCCGAGCGTCTCCGTCGCGCCCCAGCCCTTCTCGTTGACCTGCAGGATCGCGTAGACGAACAGCATCAGCCCACTCGTGAGCAGCACCGCCCCGGGCAGGTCGGCGCCCTCCTTGAAGCCGAGCCCAGGACGCGCCGCGACGAGCCGCCGCGCGAAGAACGCCGTCGCGATCCCGATCGGGACGTTGATGAAGAAGATCCAGTGCCAGTTGATCGTGTCCGTCAGCACGCCGCCCGCAAGCAGCCCGATCGATCCGCCCGCGGAGGCGACGAAGCCGTAGATGCCGATCGCCTTCGCCATCTCGCGCGGCTCCGGGAACATCGTCACGATCATCCCGAGGACCACGGCCGAGGCGAGCGCGCCGCCGATGCCCTGGACGAAGCGGGCGCCGATCAGCATCCCCTGGCTCTGCGACAGCGCGCACAGCAGCGAGGCGCTCGTGAAGATCGCCAGCCCGATCAGGAAGATGCGGCGCTGGCCGAGCAGGTCGCCCATCCGCCCGCCGAGCAGCAGCAGCCCGCCGAACGCGATCAGATAGGCGTTGACGACCCAGGCGAGATTGCTCTGCGAGAAGCCGAGGTCGGCCTTGATCGAGGGCAGCGCAACGTTCACGACGGTGGCGTCGAGGACGATCATCAGCACGCCCAGGCAGAGCACGTACAGCGCGATCCATCGTGTTCGGTCGGGGCTCGTCATGGCGTCCTCCGTCGTCGTCGTGTTGTCCGGCACCGACCCCTCACCATAGCCAGGCGTGCGCCACGAACGTCGTGCGGCTGCGATCGGCTGACCGTCGCGCCCGGCGACGGGGTTGGCTAGGCTCGCGCGGCCTCATCCGTCATCCCACCGTCATCGCAGGGGAGGCCCATATGAAGCTCGTGATCGGGATCGTTCGCCCGGAGAAGGCGAACGACGTCCTCGAGGCGCTCTACCGCGCCGAGGTGCGCGGCGTCTCGCTCAGCCGCGTCCAGGGCCACGGAGGGGAGCTCGAGCGCGTCGAGACCTACCGCGGCACGACCGTGAAGGTGGGCCTCTCGGAGAAGGTCCGCTTCGAGATAGCCGTCTCCGACGAGTTCGTCCAGCCGACGATCGACGCGCTCTGCGCCGGCGCGCGCACCGGCGACGTCGGCGACGGCAAGATCTTCGTCGTGGCGTTGGAGCAGGCGGTTCGCATCCGCACCGGGGAGACCGACCAGGGCGCCGTCACGCCCGTGGGGAGATGATCGCGTGGGCGTGCTGATCGCCGCCGCGCGCATCGACACCGGCGACACCGCCTGGATGCTCGTCGCGACCGCGCTCGTGCTGATGATGACGCCGGCGCTCGGGCTCTTCTACGCCGGCCTCGTGCGCTCGAAGAACACGCTCAACACGTTCATGATGTGCATCGGCGCGATCGCGGTCGCGATGGTCACGTGGGCGCTCGTGGGCTACTCGCTCGCGTTCGACGGCGACGGCGCGATCGTCGGCGGCCTGCACCTCGCGCTGCTGCACGACGTCACGTTCGCCCCGCGCGACGGCACGACGATCCCGCAGTTGCTGTTCTTCGCCTTCTAGGCGACGTTCTGCATCATCACCGTCGCGCTGATCGCGGGCGCGGTCGTGGAGCGCATGCGCTTCGGGCCGTTCCTCGTCTTCGCGGCGCTGTGGTCGGTGCTCGTCTACTCCGTGCTCGCGCACTGGTCCTTCGGCGACGGCTGGCTGCACGCGCACGGCATGCTCGACTTCGCCGGCGGCGTGCCGGTCGAGATGGGCTCCGGCTTCTCAGCGCTCGCGGCGGCGCTCGTGGTGGGCGCGCGCAAGGACTACGGCCGCCAGGCGCTGCTGCCGCACAACGCGCTCTACGTGCTGCTCGGCGCCGGCCTGCTGTGGTTCGGCTGGTTCGGCTTCAACGGCGGCAGCGGCTTCTCGACCGGCAACCCGAGCGTGCTCGCGTTCACGAACACGCTGCTGTGCCCGGCCTGCACGCTCGTCGTGTGGTTCGCGCTCGACCTGATCCGCGGCCGCAAGGTGACGGCGATCGGCGCGGCGACCGCGATCGTCGTCGG
This sequence comes from Conexibacter sp., assembly GCA_035637995.1. GTDB lineage: Bacteria > Actinomycetota > Thermoleophilia > Solirubrobacterales > Solirubrobacteraceae > Conexibacter. The sequence continues at coordinate 37,246 of DASRAV010000008.1, forward strand.
GTGCGTCGGCATCACCCCGGCGGGCGGCTACGTCAGCCCCGGCTGGGCGATGGCGCTCGGCGCGCTCGCCGCCCTGCCGAGCTACGCGATCATCGTCTTGCGCCCGCGCACACGCGTGGACGAGACGCTCGACGTGCTCGCCGCCCACGGCATCGCGGGCTTCACCGGGATCCTCTTCATCGGCTTCTTCGCGCAGCTGTCGTGGAACGGCGCCTCCGACGGGCTCTTCTACGGCGATGCCGGCCAGCTCGGCTGGCAGGCGCTCGCGGCGATCGCGACGCCGGCCTACGCGTTCGTCGCGACGTACGCGCTGCTGCGGCTGCTGGCGCTCGTGATGCCGCTGCGCGCACCCGAGCTCGACGAGGCGATCGGCATGGACGTCACCCAGCACGGCGAGGAGGCCTACGCCTCCGGCGAGGGCGCGATCCTCGTCACGCCCGAGGCGGGGATCGACGGCGAGCGGTTCGTGGCCCAGCCGGAGCCTGCCTGACCGACGGGCCGAGCTACATGCGGAAGACCGGCGCGGCGCGCCCGGCGAGCGGCGCGTTCGCGCACGCGCCGAGGGCGAGGCCGACGACGCGGCGCGTGTCGAGCGGGTCGATCACGCCGTCGTCCCACAAGCGCGCGGTCGCGTAGTAGGGGTGGCCCTGGCGCTCGTACTGCTCGCGCAGCTGGGCGCCCACCTCCGGCTGGCCGACCTCCGCCATCACCGTCGCGGCCTGCTCGCCGCCCATCACGGAGATGCGCGCGTTCGGCCACGCCCACAGGAAGCGCGGGCCGTACGCG
>DASRAV010000009.1:0-184297 GCA_035637995.1 Conexibacter sp.
CGGCCGTGCGGCAGGCGATCGAGGCGGAGTTCGGAGCGGGCGCGCGCTTCCGCTGGCAGCTGCACCCGCCGCTGCTGCGCGCGCTGGGGATGCAGCGCAAGCTCGGCCTCGGACCGTGGTTCGCCGCCGTCTACCGCCTGCTCTACGCGCTGCGCCGCCTGCGCGGCACGCCGCTCGACCCGTTCGGGCGCGCCGAGGTGCGCCGCGTCGAGCGCGCACTGATCGGCGAGTACGAGGCGCTGCTCGACGAGCTGGTCGCGGCGCTGGCGCCCGCGACGCACGCGCTCTGCGTCGAGCTGGCCAGCACCCCGGACCTCGTGCGCGGCTACGAGCACGTCAAGCTCGCCGGCGTCGAGCGCTTCCATGCGCGCGTCGCGGAGCTGCGCGAGCGGCTCGTCGCCCCCGCTCAGCAGCCCGCGTCCGCCGCCGGCTGACCGTCGCGACAGCTAGGCGACGCCGGGGACGCCCGCATCGAGCGAGCGCCGTGCGAGCGCGAGCGCCGCGGCCAGCGGCGTGACGCCGTCGCGCTCGGCGTCGTCGAGCACGCGCGCGAGCGTCTGCTCGATCGCGTCGACCCGGGCGCCCGCCTCGCGCTCGCCCGCGCCCTCAACGTCGCGCGCGATGCCGTCGACGATCCCGCCCGCGCTGGCGATGAAGTCGGGCGCCCACAGGATCCCGCGCGCGGCGAGCAGCTCGGCGACGGCCGGGTCGGCGAGCTGGTTGTTGGCGGCGCCGGCGATCGCGTCGCAGCGCAGCGCAGCGACGACCGCGGCGCTCAGCACGCCCCCGAGCGCGCAGGGCGCGAGCAGCTCCGTCGGCTGTGCGAGCGCGTCCGCGGGCTCGAGCCAGGACGCCGCGAGCTCGTCCGCAAGCTCGCGGCGCTGCTCGACGACGTCCGTCACCTGCAGGCGGGCGCCCTCCTCGGCGAGGCGACGCGCGAGCGCCGCGCCCACGCCGCCGAGCCCGACGATCGTGACCGTGCGCCCGGCGAGCGACGGCGTCCCGTACAGGCGACGGGCGAGCGCGCGCAGGGCGGCGTGGACGCCGCGCGCGGTCGGGCCGCTCGAGTCGCCGGCGCCGCCGTGCTCGGCCGGCAGGCCGAAGACGTGCGCGGTGCGCTCGCGGATCGCGACCATGTCGGCGCTGCTCGTGCCGACGTCCGGCGCGGCGGCGTAGCGTCCGCCGAGCGCTTCGACGAGGTCGCCGAAGTCGTGCAGCGCGGCGCGGCGCAGCTCGTCCGTGAGCACGACGCCGGGCGGGAGCGCGATCACGCCCTTGCCGCCACCGCGTCGCACGCCCGCCAGCGCGCTCTTGAGGCTCATCGCCTCGGCCAGGCGCAGCGCGTCCTCGACGCCGTCCTGCCAGCGCTCGTAGGCGCGCATGCGGCAGCCGCCGACGGACGGGCCGAAGCGCGTCGAGTGGATCGCGACCATCACCGGGACGCCGCTGCGCTCACCGCGCCGGACGGTCAGCTGCTCGTGCTCGAACGACGCCTCGGCGGCCATGCCGTGAGCCTATCGCACCACATGCATCTTCCGATTGATTGCTCGACCGATTAGACTGATGACATGCATCGACTCGACGAGGTCGCCGCCGCGCTGCTGGCGGCCGAGCGCTCCCGCACCCCCGTCTCGCCGCCGACGGAGACGCTCCCGCAGCTCTCGATCGCCGACGCGTACGCGATCCAGCGCATCGGCCTGCAGCTGCGGCGCGCCGAGGGCGCGGTCGTCGTGGGCCACAAGATCGGCCTCACGAGCCTCGCGATGCAGGAGCTGCTCGGCGTCGACCAGCCCGACTTCGGCTACCTCACCGCGGCGATGGTGAGCGAGAGCGGCTGCATGCTCTCCGCCGGCGACTTCCTCGCCCCCCGCGCGGAGGCCGAGATCGCCTTCCGCTTCGCGCGGCCGCTGGCCGGACCCGACCTCGACGTCGCCGACGTGCTGGCGGCCGTCGACGCGGTCGCGCCGGCGATCGAGGTGATCGACAGCCGCATCGCCGACTGGCGGCTCACGATCGCCGACACCGTCGCGGACAACGCCTCCTCGGGCCACGTCGTGCTCGGCGCCTGGCAGCCGCTCGGCGCGCTCGACCTCGCCGCCGTCGAGGCCGAGCTGACCGTCGCCGGACCGGGCGGGCGCCACGAGGCCGTCCAGGGCCGCGGCGGCGCGGTGCTGGGCCACCCGGCGACCGCCGTCGCGTGGCTCGCGCGCGCGCTGCACGAGTACGGCGGCACGGCGATCGCCCCCGGCGAGATCGTGCTCTCGGGCGCGATGGCGCGCGCCGTCGTCGTACAGGCCGAAGACACTGTGCGCGCGACGGCCGGCCAGCTCGGAGCCGTCACCGCGCAGTTCGCGGCTGCGCGGCCGCGCTCCGGCTGAGCCGTCCTCAGGCGTCGGGCAGGTGCCGCGTCACCCAGCCGACGATCCGCCGCCAGGCGTCCATCCGCTGCGACAGCGGCCAGCCGCTGCCCATGTGGTCGGCGCCCGGATAGAGCACCAGCTCGGCCTCGCGGCCGAGGTCGCGCAGCAGCGTGAACATCGCCTCGGCGTGCGTCGGCGGCGTCGTCTCGTCCGCCAGGCCGGTGAAGAACAGCGTCGGCGTCGTGATGCGATCGACCCGGCGCATCGGCGACATGCTGTCGTAGAGCTCCAGGTGCTCGGAGGTCGGCAGCGCGCGCAGCTCCTGCTCGAAGAGGTGCTTGCGGTCGCTCGCGCCGTACCCCCAGAGCATGTCGGAGACCGACGCCTGCGAGACGGCGGCGGCAAAGCGATCGGTGTGCGTGATGAGGTAGTTCGTCATGTAGCCGCCGTAGCTGTAGCCGGTGACGGCCATGCGGCGCGGGTCGACGAGCCCCTCCTCGATCAGGCCGTCGACGCAGGCCATGAAGTCCTGCATGTCGTGCGTGCCCCAGCCGCCCTCCACGGCCGTCGAGTAGGCCTCGCCATAGCCCGTGCTGCCGCGCGGGTTGACGAGCAGCACGGTGTAGCCGCGTGCGACGAACTCCCAGTTGTACATCTCGACGTCGCGCAGCGCGACCAGCCAGGCGCTGTGGGGGCCGCCGTGGATGTCGAGCACGAGCGGCGTCGGGCCCTCGACGGCGGGGTCGCGCAGCACGACGGCATGGACCTCGGTGCCGTCGGGCGCGATGAACCAGCGCTCCTGCGGCGGTGCCAGGCGCGCGAGCAGCGCCGGGTCGTTGAGCGCGGTCAGCCGGCGCGGCGCGCTCCCGTCGGCGCTCGCGACGACGACGTCGCCCGGGTCGCAGGCGCCAGCGACGATCGTCACGAGCCGCGTCGGGCCAGCGCTGACGCCGCGCACGCCGTCGCTCTCCCCGCCGGGCAGCGCCTCGGCGGGGCCGCCGTCGAGCGGCGCGCGGAAGAGCCGCACGCGCGCGCGGTCGGGCGCTGCGAACAGCGCGAAGCGGCCGTCGGCGCTCACGCACGGCAACGCGCCGATGTCATAGCCGCCGGACAGCTCGACGCCGCGATCGAGCTCGGACGCCAGCTCGCGCGGCGTGCCGCCGTCGAGCGGCACGAGGAACAGGCGCGCCTCGCCGAGCTTGCGCGCGTCGGGCTTGCCCGTCAGCAGCAGCGCGTCGCCGGCGGGCGTCCAGGCGACCGCGTAGCACTCGCCGCCCTCCGGGCTGACGCGCTCCAGCGCGCCGCTCGCGGGCTCGAGCACGTAGGCGTAGGACACGTCGCGCTGGTGGTAGCCGGCGGCGAACGCGATCCGGGTGCCGTCGGGGGACCAGCAGGGCGAGCTGACGACGACCTCGAGCTGCGTGAGCTGGCGCGGCTCGCCACCGCCGGCCGCGACGACGAACAGCTGCGGCGGATCGAACGGCAGCGGGCTGCCGTTCATGCGGAAGCCGCCCTCGCGGAAGACGAGCGGCGCGAGCGGGTCGCGCTCGACCGGTGCGGCGCCGACGAACGCGATCGTGCGCCCGTCGGGGCTCGGCGCGAGGTCGCCGACGCCGTCGGCCGCGCACACGCGCTGCGGCGCGGCGTCGCCGAGCGTCCAGCGGAAGATCCCAGCCGGCTCCTCGCCGTCGGCGTCGCGGACGAAGACGAGCGTGCGCGCGTCGGGCAGCCAGCGCGGGAGCTTGCCGGGCAGGACGGCGCCGGCGGCGGCGTCCGCGCCCGTCTCGGCGTCGATCACGCGCAGCGTCCGTTGGAAGCCGTTGCGCTCGCGGTCTGGCCGCGCCTCGACGTAGGCGACGAGGCGCTCGTCGGGCGCGAGCCGGGCGTCGTGCGCGACCGTCAGCGCGAAGAAGAGGTCCTCGAGCGCGAGCTCGACGTCGGCGTAGTCGGTCATCGGTCGGTTCCTCCCGTCTTCAGGTGTGGTGAGCGCCGACGTGGAGCAGCGTCGGGCGGTCGCGCTCGAACGCGGCGCGCAGCAGTCCGGGCAGCTCGGCCACGTCGCCGACGCGCTCGGCGTGCAGCCCGAAGGCGCTTGCGAGCGCGGAGACGTCGTAGCCGGGCAGGTCGACCGCGAGCGGCGGGATCCCCTCCTCGAGCATCTCGCGCTTGATCTCGCCGTAGGAGCGGTTGTCGTGCACGACGATCGGGAGCGCCAGGCCCTCCGCTGCGGCCGTGTGCAGCTCGGCGACGGTGAACAGCAGCCCGCCGTCGCCGATCAGCGCGGCGACGTTCGCCTCCGGGCGCCCGAGCTTCGCGCCGATCGCGGCCGGCAGCGAGTAGCCGAGCGTCGCGTAGCCGGTCGGATAGAGGAAGCGCCGGCTGCTCGTCAGCGGCAGGTAGTGCGCGGCGCCGTAGTAGCAGGCCATCGCCGAGTCGCAGGCGAGCACGCCGTCGGAGCCGAGCCCGTCCGCGAGCGCGTCGATCAGCGGCCGGTAGGCGGCCCCGTCGCGGTCGGCGTCCGCCGCGAGCGCGCGGCGGACGTCGGCCAGCAGGTCGCTCGGCGCGCGGCGATCGCCCGCCGGCAGGCCGTCGAGCAGGGCCTGCAGCACGAGCCGCGCGTCGCCCGCGATCCCGACCTCTGCGAGCGCGTTCTTGTGCAGCTGGGCGGGGTCGACGTCGACCCGCACGAGCCGCCCGCGCAGCGCCAGCGGCGGGCGGCGCCAGAGGTCCGACTCGGCCAGCTCGGTGCCGACCGCGAGCACCACGTCGCAGCTCGCGAGGAGCTCCTGCGCGCTGGCGAGGCGGATGCACGCGCCGAGCGCGAGCGGATCGAGCTCGGAGACGGTCCCCTTGCCGTTGATCGTCGTGATCGTCGGCGCGCCGAGGCGGCGCGCGAGCGCAGTCGCCTCCACGCCGGCGTCGACGGCGCCGCCGCCGAGGATCAGCGCGGGACGCTCGGCGCCGCGCAGCAGCGCGAGCGCGCGCTCGACCGCCTCGCCGGCCGGCGCGAGCGGCGCGGGCGCGAGCGGCACGTCGGCCGGCAGCACCGCCGCCGGCGCGTCGAACGCCTCCAGCGGCACGTCCCAGTGGATCGGCCGGCGGCGGCCGACAGCGTACTCGAGCAGCGCGCGGTCGACGGCCGCGACCGCCTCGTGCGGGCTGCCGATCCGCTCGCTGCGCGCGGCGATCGAGGCGAGCGCGCCGTGCTGGTCACGCGTCTCGTGCAGGAAGCCGGTGTCGCGCCCCTCGACGTCGCTGGCCATGCTCGGCGAGAGCGCGAGTAGCGGCACCGAGTCGGCGTAGGCGACCGCGATCGCGGTCGCGGCGTTGAGGATCCCCGGCCCGCTCGTCGTCAGGCACAGCGCCGGGCGCCCCGTGACGCGCGCGTAGCCGTCGGCGGCGTAGCCGCCGCCCTGCTCGTGGCGCGGGGCGACGTGCCGCAGCGGCGCGCTCGCCAGCTCGCGGTAGAGCGGCAGGTTGTGCGTGCCGGGGATGCCGAAGACGTGCTCGACGCCGTGCGCGGCCAAGCGGTGCAGCAGCGCACCGGCGGTCGTGCGCGGGGTCGCGTCGCTCACGCCGCGCCGGCTCGTCCGCTCGCGACGGCCGCGAGCGCGAGCAGCTCGAACATCACGTTCGCCGCCGCGATGCCCGTCGTCGCGCCCGGCGTGTCGTAGGGGGCGGAGACCTCGACGAGGTCGAAGCCGCGGAAGCGCATGCCCGCGAGGCTGCGCAGGTACCCCTGCGCCTCGCGCATCGTCAGTCCGCCCGCCTCGGGCGTGCCCGTGCCCGGCGCGAACGCCGGGTCGAGCACGTCGATGTCGAACGACAGGACGGCGGGCGCGTCGCCGACGCGCTCGCGCACACGCGCGCCGTACTCGGCCGGCGAGAGCGCGACCAGCTCCTCGTGCGGGATCACCTGGAAGCCGAGCTCCGCCGGCTCCCCGAGGTCCTCGCGCCCGTAGAGCGACCCGCGCATGCCCGCGAGCAGCGAGCGCTCCGGCAGCACGAGCCCCTCCTCGACCGCGCGGCGGAAGGGCGTGCCGTGGAAGATCGGCTCGCCGTAGAAGCGGTCCCACACGTCCGCGTGGGCGTCGAGCAGCACGAGCGCGACCGGCCCGTGGACGGCCGCGTGCGCGCGCAGCTCACCGAGCGCGATCGTGTGGTCGCCGCCGACGACGACCGGCACGACGCCGGCCTCGAGCACCGGGCGCAGCGCGTCGGCGATCTGCTGCGTCGTGCGCGCGGCGTTGCCCGGCGTGATCGCGACGTCGCCGGCGTCGACGCACGAGAGCGTCTCGAACACGTTCACGTCGAGGATCGGGTGGTAGGGCCGCAGCAGCGTCGAGTGCGCCCGCACGTGCTCGGGGCCGAAGCGCGGACCGGGCCGGTAGCTCGTGCCCGTGTCGAACGGGACGCCGAGGATCGCCAGGTCGACGCCCTCCAGCGTCGTCACGTGCGGCAGCCGCGCGAACGTGCGCATGCCGGTGTAGCGCGGCGCGAGCAGCGGATCCGACGGCCCGTAGCGGGGCCCGCCGCCCTCCTGCCGGTCCTGCGGGGCGGGATTGTCCTGTGAGCTCATGGCGCGGACGGTACGTCACCGCGCCGCACATCGGGTTGTCGTATCGACCAACCCGGCGACGCGCGCTTGCGTCGAACGCAGCATCACACGTGCGGCAGGATCCGCTGCAGCACGGTGAGCGCGCGCTCGCGATGCGCGTCGAGCTCGCCGACGAGGCGCTCCGCGTCGCGCGCCCGCGCGGCGCGCAGGATGCGGCGGTGCGCCGCGACCGCCGCGCGGCGCTCGCGCGGCGCGTTGTAGTACAGCGCGCGGTAGGCCTCGGTCGAGTCCCACAGCAGCCGGATCAGGCGCAGGCAGTGCGGCTGCTCCGGCACGTCGAAGAGGACGAAGTGGAAGCGCCGGTTCTCCGCCAGCTCGCGCGCGACGTCGGCCGCCTCCGCGGCCGCCTCGCAGGCCCGCGCGGCGTCGGCCATGCGCGCGAGCGCGGCGTCATCCAAGCGCGGCAGGGCATGGCGCACGGCGCGCTCCTCCAGCAGCGCCCGCAGCGCGTAGATCTCGACGAGGTCCGCGGCGCGCAGCGCGGTCACGGAGTAGCCGCGGCGCGGGCGGTAGGTGACCTGCCCCTCGCCGGCGAGCACCTGCAGCGCCTCGCGCACCGGCACGAGGCTCACGCCGATGCGCGCGGCGATCTCGTCCTGCGGGATGCGCTGGCCGGGCACCAGCTCGCCCGCGACGATCGCGGCGCGCAGCCACTCGACCGCGTGCTGCTGCGTCGTCGCGTGGCCCGGCGCGGCGCGTGCGCTCACCGGAACGCCTGGATCCCGGTCAGCGCGCCTCCGATGACGAGCGCGTGGACGTCCGCGGTGCCCTCATAGGTGACGACCGACTCGAGGTTGCTCATGTGACGCATCGGCGGGTACTCGAGGCTGATGCCGTTGGCGCCGAGCATCTGGCGCGCGGTCCGCGCGACCTCGAGCGCGGCGTTGACGTTGCCGAGCTTGCCCATCGAGACGTGCTCGGGACACAGCGTCCCGGCGTCCTTCATCCGCCCGAGGTGGAACGCGACGAGCGACGCGCGGTTGACCTCCAGCGCCATCAGCGCGAGCTTCTGCTGCTGGATCTGGGTGGCGGCGATCGGACGCCCGAACGCGATCCGCTCCTGCGCGTAGTCGAGCGCCGACTCCAGGCACGCGCGCGCCGCGCCCGCCGCGCCCCACACGATCCCGTAGCGCGCCTCGTTCAGGCAGGAGAGCGGCCCCCGCAGCGAGGTCGCCTCCGGCAGCAGCGCCTCCGCCGGCAGCCGCACGTCGTCGAGCACGAGCTCCGAGGTCACCGACGCCCGCAGCGAGAGCTTCTTGTGGATCTCCGGCGCGCTGAAGCCGGGCGTCCCACGCGGGACGAGGAAGCCGCGGACGCCGTCGTCCGTACGTGCCCACACGACCGCGACCTCCGCGATCGAGCCGTTCGTGATCCACATCTTCGCGCCGTTCAGGATCCAGTCCGAGCCGTCGCGCCGCGCGCGCGTGCGCATCGCGCCGGGATCGGAGCCGGCGTCGGGCTCGGTCAGCCCGAAGCAGCCGATCGCCTCCCCGGCCGCCATCCGCGGCAGCCACTCCTGCTTCTGCGCCTCCGAGCCCCAGCGCCAGATCGCGTACATCGCGAGCGAGCCCTGCACCGAGACGAGGCTGCGCACGCCGCTGTCGCCGGCCTCCAGCTCCATGCACGCGAGCCCGTACGCCGTCGCGCTCGCGCCCGCGCAGCCGTAGCCCTCCAGGTGCATCCCGAGCAGGCCGAGCTTCCCCAGCTCGGGCGCGAGCTCGCGCGGGATCCGCCCCTCCTCGAACCAGTCGCCGACGTCCGGCAGCACGCGCTCGACGACGAAGCGCCGCACCGTGTCGCGGATCAGGCGCTCCTCGTCGCTCAGCAGGTCGTCGAGCGCCAGGAAGTCCCGCGGGCGCACGCGCGGGGTCGTGTCGGTGCCGGTCACAACGCGTCCCTTCGATTCGAGAATCTAATCTCTAGGATCAAACCACATGGACGACGCGCTCGACGATCTCACGGTGCTCGACTTCTCCCGCGTCCTCGCCGGGCCGCTGGCGACGATGCTGCTCGCCGACTTCGGCGCGACGGTCGTCAAGGTCGAGCGCGGCGGGCCGGGCGCGAGCGGCGACGACACGCGCGCCTGGGGTCCGCCGTACGACGAGCACGGGACCGCGACCTACTTCCTCTCCGTCAACCGCAACAAGCGCAGCGTCGCGCTCGACCTGCGCGACCCGCGCGACGCGCAGCGCGCGCAGGCGCTCGCGCGCACGGCCGACGTCGTCGTCGAGAACTTCCGCCCCGGCGTGATGGAGCGGCTGGGGCTCGGCTGGGAGGAGCTGCGGCGCGAGCGCCCGTCGCTCGTGTACTGCTCGATCACCGGCTTCGGCACCGGCGAGGGCGCGGCGCTGCCCGGCTACGACCTGCTCGTGCAGGCGCTCGGCGGGCTGATGAGCGTCACCGGCGCGTCCGACGGCGGCCCGCAGAAGGTCGGCGTCGCGCTCGTCGACGTCGTCGCCGGCCTGTTCGCGACGGTCGGCGTCCTCACGGCGCTGCGCCATCGCGCGCGCACCGGCGAGGGCCAGCGCGTCGAGGTCGACCTGCTCTCCTCGCTGCTCGCGGCGCTCGTCAACCAGGCGGCGGCGTACACCGCCGGCGGCGTCGTGGCCGAGCGCATGGGCAACGCGCACCCGAGCGTCGCACCCTACGAGTCGCTTGCCGCGCAGGACGGCGAGCTCGTGCTGGCCGTCGGCACCGACCGCCAGTTCGCCCTGCTCTGCGACGCGCTCGAGCTCCCGGAGCTGGCCGCACAGCCTGACTTCGCCACGAACGCGCAGCGCGTCGCCAACCGCGCACGGCTGCGCGCGCTGCTCGAGCAGCGCCTCGCGCTGCGCCCGGCCGCCGCATGGGCGGAGCTGCTCGCCGAGGTCGGCGTGCCGGCGGGCTGCGTCAACGACGTCGCGCAGGCGTTCGACCTCGCCGAGCGGCTCGGCCTGCAGCCGATCGTCGAGCTGCCGGGCGAGGACGGGACCTCGACCCGCCTGCCGCGCAACCCGATCCGCCTCTCGGCCACGCCGGCCCGCTACCGCAGCGCCCCGCCGCGGCAGCCCGCGCCGCCCGCCTGAGCGGCGCGCCGAGGGCGATCAGAGCGCGAGCGTGCGCCCGACGCCGCGCTCGGCGGCCGCCCGCGCGACGAGGTTCGCCATCGCCGCGTCCTGCACGCCGATGCCGACGAGGTCGAGGATCGTGATCTGGTCCGCGTCGGTGCGGCCCGCCGCCCTGCCCGCCGCGACGTCGCCGATCGCGACGACGTCGGCGAGCGCGATCGCCCCGGCGGCGACCGCGTGATGGACCTCGCCGTGCAGGTTGGCGCTCGCCGGATGGTCGGCGACGACGACGTCGGCGCGCGCCAGCGCGGCGACGTCGAGCTCCTGCTTGTCGGCGAGGTCGGATCCGAGCGCGGTCACATGCACGCCCGGACGCAGCCACTCGGCGCGGATGATCGGCGCGCGGGCCGTCGTCGAGGTCACGATCAGGTCGGCGCGCTGGACCGCGGAGGCGAGGTCGTCGGCGCGCTCGACGTGCAGGCCGAAGCGCTCGGCGGCCTCCGCGGCGAACGCCTCCGCGCTCGCCGGCGTGCGGCTGTGGACGCGCACGCGCGCAGGCTGGCGCACGCCGAGCAGCGCCTCGAGCTGGAAGCGCGCCTGACCGCCGGCGCCGACGAACAGCAGCTCCTCGATCTGCGGGCGCGCGAGCAGCTCGGCGCCGAGCGCTCCGGCCGCGCCGGTGCGCAGCTCGCTGAGGTAGCCGTTGTCGAACAGCAGCGTCTCGAGCTGGCCGGTCGCGGCCGAGAAGACGAGCGAGAGGCCGCCGGCGACCGGCAGGCCGAGCGCGGGGTTGCGATGGAAGCCCGTGGAGGCCTTCAGCGACCACGTCGGGCTGCCGTGCAGGAACGCGCCCTTGATGTGGGCGTCCCCGTCGTGGTCGGGGAAGTCGAAGTCGAGGATCGCCGGCAGCGACACCGTCCCCGCGGCGAGGCGCACGAAGGCGTCGCGCACAGCGGCGAGCGCCTCCGCGGGGCTCACGAGCTCGCGCACCTCCCGCTCGCCGACGACGCGAACGCAGCGGTCGCCCTCCGGCGCTTCGCTCACGCGGCGGCCTGCCCCGCGCCCTTGATCGCGACCGCGTCGATCTCGACGAGGATGCCGCCCAGCTCGCTCGCGACCGTCGTGCGCGCGGGACACACGTCGGCGAAGAACTCGCTGTAGACGGCGTCGTAGTCGTCGAACAGGTCGAACGAGTCGATGTGCGCGCCGACGCGCACGACGTCGGTGAGCCCCATGCCGGCCGCGCGCAGGATCGCCTCGAGGTTGCGCAGCGTCTGACGCGTCTGCTCGGCGATCGTCTCGCCGACCGGCACGCCGGTCTGCGGGTGGTACGGCCCCTGGCCCGCGACGTACACCGTGCCCTCGACGACGACCGCCTGCGAGTAGGCGCCCTGCGGGCGCGGGGCGTCGTGGGTGTCGATGATCCGCTTCACGCGATCGCCTCCACGGCGGCGCGGATGCGCTCGCCGACGAGCACGTCGTGGTGCTCGCGGATCGTCTCGACGGCGAACACGAGCTGCTCGCCCTCGCGCACGCAGAGGATGCTCGGCTCGCCGTCGGCGAGCGTCCGCTCGATCTGAGCGGCCGCGCCCGCGCGCTCCGGCTCGACGACGAGCGCGTTCGGCGCCGCTTCGACGAGCCGCTCGTCGAGCGTGAACTGGCGCGCGAGCGTGCCGACGCCGGGCACGTCGGCGAGCGCCTCCCGCAGCGCCGCGACGCGCTGCGCATAGCTCGCCCAGCGCGCCTCGTGATCCATCGCGAGCCACTCCTCGAGCGCGAGCAGCGTGCCGACGATCGTCGTGCGGTCGAGCTTGAAGGGCCGGCCGAAGGTGAGCCGCGGCCCGGACTCGTAGCGCGTGAAGTCGAGCTCGACGATCGCCGCGACGAGGTCCGCGCGGCCGGCGACGAAGCCGCCCCCGTTCGGCCCCCAGAAGTACTTCGCGCTGAAGCAGACGAGGTCGGCGCCCGCCTGCGTGAAGCTCGGGAGCAGCTCGAGCGGATAGCTGAGGTACGCCGCGTCCACGATCACAGGGACGCGATGGCGCCGAGCGATCTCGGAGACCGTGCGCAACGGGACGGTGCCGTGGGCGCCGTCGAGGTGCGCCGGCAGCAGGATCCCCGCGGTGTGCGGGCCGATCGCCGCCTCGAGCTGGTCGGCGGTCGTCTGCTCCGCGTCGCCCGCCTCGACGATCGAGGCGCCGGACAGCAGCGCGCAGCGCCCGTACTTGTAGCGGTGCCCGCGCTGCATCAGCAGGTCGCGGCGCGGCGCGGTGCCATGCGGGAGCTGCTCGTTGAGCTCGCCGTCGCGGCCGGCGATGCAGGCTGCGGCAGACAGCGCGATCGCGGCGGAGGCGCCGGGGACGACGCGCGCCGCCTCGGCGCCGACGAGCTCCGCGATGCGCCGGCCGGTGGCGTCGAGCAGCGCGGGGATCGACGCCCACGACGCGTTGACCTCGGTCAGCGCCTCCCACACGCTCTCGGACAGGCACGAGCCGCCGAGGTCCGTGTAGATGCCGCAGGCGTTGATGACCGGTGCGACGCCGAGTCGCTCGTAGGGCTCGGTCCGAAGATGGGTGTGCGTGCTCACGAGCTGCGCGTCCTTCCTCCCGCCGGCGCGGCTGCGGCGACGGGCGTCGATCGGGAGTGGGTTGGTGCGGCGGTCACCGGCGTCAACCGCGCGCGAGCTCGGCCGGCGCGATCAGGCGCAGCTGCGCCTCGAGCGCGAAGCGCTCCAGCGGCTGGTCGAGGTCGACCCCGGCCAGCTCCATCAGGCGTCTGATGCGGTAGCGCAGCGTGTTCGGGTGGATGTTGAGCTGCTCGGCGGCGAGCGCGCTGTTGCCGGGCGAGTCGAGGTACACGGTCAGCGTCGCGACGTAGTCGGTGCCGTTGAGGCGGTCGTGCTCGTAGAGCTGCGCGAGCGGCTTGGCGAGCGGGCGCGGATGCGCGGCGATGTACTCGGCCAGCTCGAGCAGGAAGCATTCGCCACGCGCCTCCTCGAGGTCGACGGCGAGCCGCTGCTCGTCGTCGTCGGCGCCGACACGCAGCGCCCGTTCGGCGCCGAGGCGCGACTCGGGGATCTCCGCGAGCGTCGCGACAGTCGTCCCGATGCCCGCGTGGAGGTGGAGCTTGAGCGCCTGGCGCGTGCTCGCGACACTGTCGCGCACGACGAGCGTGAGCGCCTCGCGCGGATGGTCTCCGTCATCGACGACGAGCGCGTACACGCGCGCGCCGTCACCGACCACGAGCGCCTCGCGCCGGTAGGAACGGAAGTACATCGCGATGAAGTCGACGGTGCGCGTCTCCAGCAGCGCCGCCTCGTCGCGGTCGGCGCAGGCGAGGTCGTAGGCGACCACGGTGTACTGCGCCGGGCTGCGCAGCTCGAGCTCGGCCGCGAGCGCGTCTGCCGGCCCGCGCGCGTGCAGCAGCGAGCGCAGCAGCTCGCCGCGCATGCGTCGTTCGAGATCGGTCACGACGCGGCGGCGCAGCAGCAGCGGCGCGGCGAGGCGAGCCGCCTCGCGCAGCGCGGCGTCGGCGTGCTCGCTCAGCCCCTCGCCGGCCTCGGCGACGCACACGTAGCCGAGCACGAGGCCGCCGGCGCGGATCGCGATCACGCGCCGTGGGCGCATCTCGGCGCAGACGAACGGGACGACGTCCTCCGTCGCGCCGACGCGCGCGACGATGCCGTCGGCACGCAGCTGCTTGGCGACCCGCTCGGGGGTGCGGCGGCCGAGGATGCTCGCGGCGCGCTCGTCGTCGACCTCGGCGTCGCCGTCGCAGCGCGAGAACGCGAGCACGCGCAGCTGCGCGTCCTCGATCGTCACCGGGCCGCCCGCCAGCGCTGCCGTCGCGTCGGCGAGCGCCGACAGGTCGTCGCTGCCGGCGCCGAGCGCGTCGGCGCCGCCGAGATCCTGCGGCGGACGGATCGTCGCCGCGGTGACGAGCGCGTGCAGCGAGCCCCAGTCGATGCCCGTCGCGGCGACGAGCACCGCGACCCCGAGCCGCTCGGCGTCGGCGAGCACCTCGTGCGCAACGCCGCGCGGGCCGCGCAGCACGATCCCGGCGCCGCGCGCCGCGGCGACCGCCTCGACCGCACGCAGCGTCTCGCGCGAGCTGCCGTCGAGCCCGACCCCGAGCAGCAGCTCGTCGCGACGCAGCTGCCGCTCGTCGAGCGGGTCGAACAGCCGCGCCCCGCCGACGGCGACGTCGACGCCGCGCGGAGCGATCACCACGCGCAGCAGGTCCGCCCCGATCGTGCCGTAGAGCGCCTCGAGCGTCGCCGACCATCCCTGGCCGGTCGGGCGCAGCGGGATCGGCGAGCCGGCGCCGGGGGCGTGGCTGGGAGCCGACCGTCGGATGACACTGTGGGCAGTCATGGGTCCCTCCTCCTGCTCGGGCGGGCTTCGCTCAGCGCTCGCTGAGGTACGCCGTGGCCTCGATCTCGAGCGACCCGCCGAGCAGCAGGGCGCTCACGCCGACCGCGGTGCTCGCCGGTGGTGCACCGTCGAAGGTCTCGGCACGGACTTGCGCAAAGATCGGGTACTGCTCGAGGTTTGTCAGGTAGGCGCGCATGCGCAGCACGTCGCCGAAGGAGGCGCCGGCGCGCGCGAGCGAGCGCCGGACGTGCTCGAAGCACAGCTCCGCCTCGCGCCGGAAGTCGGCCGGCACCTTGCCGTCCTCGTCGAATCCGATCTGCCCGGAGACCGCGATCCAGCGTCCGGGGCCGCTCACGACCGCGGGGTCGCTGAACGGCGCTCCCGGGGCCAGATGCCGTTCGATCGCGTTCGTGTCACTCATCGCTGCACGACCTCCTGTTGGGTTTCGCCAAGCCGCTTCAGCTCGTCGGCACATGTCGCCAGCGCCGCGCCCAGCCGCTCGCCCGCCTCCGCGATCACGGCGGCGTCGACGGCCGTGCTCACGCAGCAGACGCCGTCCCAGGGCACGAGGAACACGCCCGCGTTGACGGCCGCGAGGTGGAACTCCGCGCGGGCGCGGGCCTGCAGCGGCCCGTCGTCGAGCTTGGGCTCGTCGGTGAAGAAGTGGAAGCCGACCATCGAGCCGACGCACGAGACGGTCAGCGGCACGCCGCTCGCCGTGGCCGCCTCGGTCACCGCGCGCTCGAGCGTCTGCGCGTTCGCGTTCATCTGCTCGGTCGCCTCGGCGGTGAGGTGCCGCAGCGTCGCCACGCCGGTGGCGGTCGCAAGCCGGCTGCCGTTGTAGGAGCCCGAGTGGTAGAGGTGGTCGGGGCGCGTCGGGTCGAGGTGGTCGAGCACGGCGCGCTTGCCGGCGACGACGCCGAGCGGCAGTCCCCCGCCGATGAACTTGCCGAGCATCGTCAGGTCCGGGTCGACTCCGATGCGCGACTGCAGCCCGCCGAGCGCGGTGCGGTAGGTGATGCACTCGTCGAGGATCAGCAGCGCGCCGACGCGATCCGCGGCGGCGCGCAGGCGCGGCAGGAAGTCGGGCGGCGGGAGCACGGCCCCGGTCACCGACGCCGGCTCGATCACGATCGCGGCGACGCGCTCGCCCTCCTCGGCGATCACGCGCTCGAAGTCGGCGGCGTCGCCGTAGCGCGCCAGCCGCACCCGCCCCGGCAGCTCGCCGTTGTGGTGCAGGCCGGCCTCGAGGTCGTCGAAGCCGCCGTGGTAGCCCCAGATCGCCTTGACGAGCAGCGTGCGGCCGGTGGCGCGGCGCGCGACCTTGGTGGCGAGCATGCCGGCCTCCGTGCCGGAGGCGACGAAGCGGACCTCCTCGGCGCTCGCGATGCGCTCGCAGAGGATCTCGGCGAGCTCGACCTGCTGCTCGCTCGGCCCGCCCCACGCGGTCCCCTGCCCGGCGGCGCGGGTGAGCGCCTCGACCACCGGCGGGAACGCCTGGCCGTGGATGATCGCCATGCCGTTGCAGTTGAGGTCGATGTAGCGGTTGTCGTCGCCGTCCCAGACATAGGGGCCGCTGCCGCGCACGAGCGCGAGGGGGTAGGGGTCGAAGTGCGCGCAGGTGCGCGTGTTGCCGCCGGGCATCGCGTGCCGCGCGCGCTCGGACAGGGCGCGTGAGAAGGGTGTCCTGCGTTCGTAGTCGGCGATCAGAGTGCTCATTGGGCCGAGCGTAACGTCGGTTTGTAGGATTGTCAACAATTATTTTTTGGACACCCGCCGCTCGGCTCGGTAGGCTGGTCGCAATGAGCGACGTGGCCCCAGGACTGCCGCGCATCACGCGCCAATCGGTCGCGGACGCCGCCTATGAGACGGTGCGCAGCGCGGTGGTCAGCGGCGTCTTCGCGCCCGGCGAGCAGCTCATCGAGACGCGGGTCGCCGAGCAACTCGGCGTCAGCCGCGGCACGGCCCGCGAGGCGCTGCGGCGCCTGCGCGACGAGGGCCTCGCGATCGGCGCGCCGAACCGCGGGATCTTCGTGCGCGAGCTCACGCTCGACGACGTGATCGACCTCTACAACGTCCGCGTCGGGATCGAGGGCGTCGCGATCCGCATCTGCGCGCGCCTGCGGCGCCCGACCGCGACGTTGCGCGAGCTGATCGAGGAGATGCGCGCGTGCGCGAGCCGCGGCGACCTGTTCAGCGTCAGCGACCGCGAGTTCGCCTTCCACGAGGAGCTCTGCGCGCTGTCCGGCAACGCGCACCTCGCAGCGACGTTCCACTCGATCTCCGGGCTCGCGCGACTCGCGTTCGTCGGCGAGTACGCCGCCTACGGCGACGTGACGACGATCGCCGCCGAGCACGAGCCGCTCATCGCGGCGATCGAGTCCGGCGACGAGGAGCACGCCGTGCAGACGCTGATCGCGCACATGGACATCGCGTTCACGCTGCGCCAGGCGCAGGCCGGCTTCAAGTGGCCCGAGAGCGCGACGGTCGGCGAGGAGCTCGTCGCGGTCGCCGGCGTCGCGACGCACCGCGCCGCAGCACCCGAACCCGCCTCAGGCGCGGATCAGGCGCGCAGCCGCGGGATCGCGTCGAGCAGCTGACGCGTGTAGGCGTCGCGCGGCGACTCGAAGACCTCGCGCACCGGGCCGGTCTCGACGATCCTGCCGCCGCACATCACGGCGACGCGCTCGCTCAGCTGGCGCACGACGCCGAGGTCGTGCGAGATGAAGACGTAGGTGAGCCCGTGCGCGCGCTGGATCTCCTGCAGCAGGTTGACGATCTGCGCCTGGATCGAGACGTCGAGCGCGGAGACGGGCTCGTCGAGCACGACGAGCTTGGGGCGCAGCGCGAGCGCGCGCGCGATGCCGACGCGCTGGCGCTGGCCGCCGGAGAGCTCGTGCGGATAGCTCGTGCGCAGCGCCCGCGCGAGGCCGACGTCGTCGAGCAGCTCGAGCAGCCGCTGCTCGACGTCGGCGCGCGGCCAGCCGTGGTAGCGCAGCGGCGCCCCGATCAGCGCCTCGACGGGCTTGCGCGGGTTCAGCGAGCCGTAGGGGTTCTGGAAGATCATCTGGAGGCTGCCGCGCAGCGGCCGCAGCCGGCGGCCGGAGAGCGTCGAGATGTCGTCCCCGTCGAAGCGGATCGTCCCCGACGTGGGCGCGAGCAGGCGCAGGATGCAGCGCCCGAGCGTCGACTTGCCGCAACCGGACTCGCCGACGAGCCCGAGCGTCTCCCCCGCCCGCACCTCGAGCGAGACGCCGTCGACGGCGCGCAGGCGCTGGCCGGAGCTGCCGCCGAACGGGCCACCGCCGACGCGGAACTCCTTCACGACGTCGGTGAGCGCGAGCAGCGGCTCGCCCACTGGCGCGCTCACGATGCGGCTCCCGCGTCGAGCGGCGCCGCCTGCCGCGCAGCCGCCTTGGCGGCGGGCTCGAGGTGGCAGCGATCGCGATGGTCGGCGGCGACGCGCCCCAGCAGCTCGGGCCGCTCCGTGCAGGCTTCGAACGCGTGCGCGCAGCGGATCCGGAAGGGACAGCCGCTCGGCCGCGCGGCGACCGTCGGCGGCTGGCCCGGGATCGCATGCAGCGGCTTCGGCGGCCAGCCCTCCAGCAGCGGGATCGAGCCGAGCAGCCCCCACGTGTAGGGATGCTGAGGATTCGCGAAGACCGCCGCGCTCGCGCCCTGCTCGACGACGTCGCCGGCATACATGACGGCGATCTGGCTCGCCATCTCAGAGATCACGCCGAGGTCGTGCGAGATCAGCACGACGGCCGCGCCGAGCTGGTCGGCGAGCTCGCG
Source organism: Conexibacter sp. (assembly GCA_035637995.1). Lineage (GTDB taxonomy): Bacteria > Actinomycetota > Thermoleophilia > Solirubrobacterales > Solirubrobacteraceae > Conexibacter. Next base: position 18,194 of record DASRAV010000009.1, read on the forward strand.
CAGCAGCGCCAGGATCTCCGCCTGGATCGTCACGTCGAGCGCGGTCGTCGGCTCGTCGGCGAGCAGCAGCGCCGGCTCGCACGAGAGCGCCGCCGCGATCATCACGCGCTGGCGCATGCCGCCGGAGAGCTCGTGCGGGTAGCTGCGCGCGCGGCTCGCGGCGTTCGGGATGCCGACGCGCTCCAGCAGCTCGACCGCACGCGTGGCGGCCGCGCCGCGGTCCAGCCCGCGGTGCGCGCGCAGCTGCTCGGCGACCTGGTCGCCGACGCGCTGGACCGGGTTCAGCGAGCTCATCGGGTCCTGGAAGACCACCGCGATCTCGGCGCCCCGCAGCTTGCGCAGCTCGGGCTCGGACAGCGTCAGCAGGTCGCGGCCGCGGAAGCGCACCGCTCCGCGCACGCGCACGCGCGGCGGCAGCAGCCCGAGCAGCGCGAGCAGCGTCATCGTCTTGCCCGAGCCGGACTCGCCGACGATCCCGAGCACCTCCCCGTCGGCGACGGTGAAGGAGACGCCGCGCACGATCGGCAGCGCCGTGCCGTCGGCGCCGCGCACCTCGATCGTCAGGTCCTCGACCTCGAGCAGGGGCGGGGCGGTCGCGCTCATGTGGCGGGATCGAAGCCCGAGCTGCGCGTACGCGGGTCGAGCCAGGCGTAGAGGATGTCCACGGCGGTGTTCGCGAGCACGACGAAGATGGCGCCGTAGATCACGGTCGCCATGATCACCGGCAGGTCGAGGTCCTGGAAGGCGTGGAACGTCAGCGCGCCGATCCCCGGCAGTCCGAAGACGACCTCGGTCACGAGCGCGCCGCCGGCGACGAGGCCGGCGAAGTCGAGCCCGAAGATGCTCACGAGCGTCAGCAGCGAGTTGCGCAGCGTGTGCGCGACGAGGATCCGCCGCGGCGAGAGGCCCTTCGCGCGCGCGGTGCGCACGAAGTCCGCCTCGGAGACCTCCTGCAGCTTCGAGCGCAGCACGCGGCTGTAGATCCCGACGTAGGCGACGGAGAGCGTGATCCACGGCACGACGAGGTGCGAGAACCAGCCCCACGGGCTCTGCGCGAAGGGCACATAGCCCAGCGGCGGGATCCAGCTGAAGAGGAAGAAGCCGTGCAGCCGGTCCTGCGTGATCAGGTTGAGCAGGTCGCCGAGCAGGAAGGTCGGGATCGAGATCGCGATCAGCCCGGCGCCCATCAGGAGCGGGTCCAGCAGGCGCCGGCCGGACGCCGCGAGCACGCCGATCAGCACCCCGGCGACCAGCCACAGCAGCGTCGCGCCGAGCACGAGCGAGAACGTCACCGGCGCCGCGTCGACGAGCTGCGGCAGCACCTTGACACGGCCCTGCGAGTAGGACGTGAGATCGCGGTCGATCACGAGGTGCTTCATCATCAGCGCGTAGCGCACCGGCAGCGAGCGGTCGAGCCCGAAGTCGTGCTTGATCGTCGCGACCGCCGCCGGCGTCGCGCCGCGGCCGGCGAGCTGGTGGGCCGGGTCGACGCCCGGCGCGGCGAAGAAGATCAGGAACGTCAGGATCGTGATCGCCACCACGACGGCGAGCGTCCAGGCGAGCCGGCCGACGATGAAGCGCGTCATCGCGGCAGCTCCTCGCGCTGGCCGGGCTTGAGCGCGTCGCGCACGCCGTCGCCGACGAGGTAGAGCGCCATCAGCGTCAGCACGATCATCACGCCGGGCAGGATCGAGACGAGCGGGCGCGTGTAGAGCAGGTCCTGCCCGTCGCTGACGAGCGACCCCCAGCTCGCCTGCGGCGGCTGGACGCCGATCGAGAGATAGGAGAGCGTCGACTCGTAGATGATGTTGCTCGCGACGATGAACGGCGCGAGCACGAGCACGACGTCCAGCACGTTGGGCAGCAGCTCGCCGACGATCAGCCGCCACGTCGAGGCGCCGCTCGCCGTCGCCGCCTCGACGAACTCGCTGCTGCGCACCGCCATCGCCTCCGCGCGCACCGGTCGCGCGACGTAGGGGATGCTGACGAGCGCGATGATCAGCGTCGGCAGCAGGATGCTGCTCGAGTCGATCGTGAGCGGACCGAGCGGGATCCCGTGCGCGAGCGTCGCGGAGGCGAGCGCGATCGCGAGCAGGTAGACGGGGAACGCCCACACGAGGTCGAGCACGCGCGCGAGGATCGCGTCGAACCAGCCGCGGAAGAAGCCCATCGCGAGCCCGAGCGCAAGCGCTATCAGGCACGTGATCCCCGCCGCCAGGAAGCCGATCGTGAGCGAGATGCGCCCGCCGTACAGCACGCGCGCAAACGCGTCGCGGCCCTGCCCGTCGGCGCCGAGCAGATACCGCGACGTCCACGTCGGCCCGATCGGCGTCTCGCCGAGGCCCGTGGCGCCGGGCTGCAGCACGCTCACGCGCTGGCCGTGCACGACGATCGTCCCGTTCGGGTTCGGCGCGAACGCGTCGGTGTGCGCGATCCAGTGGGCGTACAGCGGTGCCGCGAGGCTCAGCGCGACCACGAGGGCGAGCACCACGAGCCCCGCGAGCACGCTGCGACGCCGAATCAGCGCAGCTGCCACAGGTACCACAGCGAGTAGCCCGCCGAGCTGTAGACGGTGCGGGCGACACGCGAGGAGGACACGACGATGTTGTTCGGGTTGAAGGCGATCACGAACGGCGCCGCGTCGGTGATCTCGCGGTCGATCTTCGTCCACAGCGCGTTCGCCGCCTGCTGGTCGGTCAGCTCCAGCTTCTGCGCCTGCGCCATCTGCGCGTCGACGCCATGGTCGCAGTACTCGCCGAGGTTGTAGCTCCCCGGGTCGTTCGGGATGAACGCGCTGCACTTGAAGTTCGTGACCATGAAGTTGCTGGCCGCCGGATAGCTGCCCGTCCAGCCGCTGAAGTCGGCCTGGATCTTGTGCGAGGAGTTGTCGATGTAGCCGTAGTAGGCGCTCGTGGAGAGCGTCTTCACGCTCGCCTTGAAGCCGAGCTGGTTCAGCAGCCCGACCATGTAGAGCGCGACCTGGCGCTGCGGGTCGGCCTGCTCGGCCCACACCTTGACGCTCGTGCCGCGGAAGCGCGACTTCGCGATCAGCGCGCGCGCCTGCGCCATGTCGGGCGCCGACCAGGGGCCGTTGCCGTCGGGCGCGGGGTTGGCGGTGTAGGGGCAGTACTCCTCATACGCCGGGAAGTTCGGCGGCAGGATCTGGCAGCTCGCGTGCGCCGCGGCCGGACCGCCCCACAGCTTCACGATCGCGGCCCGGTCGGTCGCGAAGTTGAGCGCCCTGCGCACGTTCGGGTCGCTGAACGGCGGGATCGCCGTGTTGAGGTCGAACCAGTACGTCGCCGGCGTCGGCACGACGCGGACCTGCTTCGCGTAGCGCGTCGCAAGCTCGCCGAGGCGGTCGGCCGGCAGCGAGTCGTTGCCGTAGAAGTCGGCCGAGCCGTGCTCGAGGTCGGTCGCGATCGCCTCGCCGGTGACGCCCAGCCGCAGCACGATCTTGTCCGGCGAGCCATCCGGCTGCGCCTGGGCGGACCACTGGCGGAACTTGGGGTTGCGCACCCACGTGACCTGCCGGTGCGGCACGAAGCTCGCGAGCACGTAGGGACCGGTGCTCGGCAGCGGCTCCGTGGCGGGCGGCTTGACCGCGGTGCTGGGCGGCAACACCGACGCGAAGGTGCTCGCGAGCCGCAGCAGGAAGTCGGACTGGGGCGCCGTCAGGTGAAACGTCACGGTACCCGCGGCGTCGTCGGCGACGATCCCCTTCGAGAGGTCGCAGCTCGTCGGCTGCTTGTCGCACGCGGCGGAGCCGACGATGCTGCCGGTGCCGCGGAAGAAGATGTCCGGGCTGCCGGACTTCCACAGGCGCTCGAGCGAGAACCTGACGTCGCTCGCGCGCACCGGCGCGCCGGTCGAGTAGCGGATTCCCTTGCGCAGCTGGAAGACATAGGTGCGGCCGCCATCAGTCGGCGTCGGCAGCGTCGTCGCGAGGTCGGCGACGAGCGTCGTGCCGGCCTTCCCGTCCGCCTTCTGCAGCGCCGTGAGGCCGTCGTTCGTCATCCGCAGGAAGGCCTGGGAGAGGTTGATGTTCGCCTGCGCGGGGTCGAGCGAGTCGGGACCGTCCGTCGCCTCGCCGACGAGCGTGCCGCCGCGATGGCCCTGCGCCTGCGTCTGCGTGCCGCCGCCGGTCGAGCTGCTGCCGCACGCCGTGACCGTCGCTGCGATCGCCACGAGCGCGCCGGCGCGCCAAAGCCAATGCCTCATCGAGCCTCTCCTTCCGCGGCGGCCGGGGGGAGCCGCCATGGGTACTGCCCGAAGCTAGAAGCTCGGGTGCACCGTCGCGTCATCTGAGCCGACAACGTGCGACCTTCAGGATTGTGGCGCGACACCAGTGGCGTCAGACTCCGGGCGAGGGGCTCAAATCGTCGTCTCGGCCGCGGGGACGGCGCGTGCGGCCGCCACGCGGGCGAGCGCCTGCTCCACCGCGACGTCGATCGGCAGCGCATCGCGCTCGCGCGCCTCGGCCAGCAGCACGCCAACCTGCGCGACGCACGTGTCGAGCTGGGCCGCGAGCGCCTCGGCGCTGAGCTGCTCGAACTCGGCGGCGACGTGGACGATGCCGCCGTTGTTGGCGACGAAGTCGGGCACGTAGAGGATCCCGGCGTCGTGCAGCGCAACGGCCGTCGCGCGGTCGACGAGCGGGTTGTTCGCGGCGCCAGCGATGATCCGGCAGCGCAGGCCGGCGACGTCCGCGGCCGCGATCAGCTCGCCGAGCGCGCAGGGCGCGAGCACGTCGAGATCGCGCGCGAGAAAGCCGTCGACCGCGACCGCGCCAACCTGGCCCGGCGCCGCCGCGGCGCACGCCTCGGCGCGCGTACGCTCGACGTCCGCGACCGTCACGCGCGCGCCGGCCTCGGCGAGCAGCGCGACGAGCGCGGCGCCGACTTTCCCGGCGCCGAGCACGCCAACGTGGACGCCCGCAAGCGAGGCGTCGTCGAGCTGCAGGCGCACGGCCGCCTCGATCGCGCCGAAGACGGTGCGCGCGGTCGCGGGCGAGGGATCCCCGCCGCCGCCGTTCGCCGGCGAGCGGCCGACGACCCAGGCGGTGCGGGTCGCGATCAGGTCCATGTCCGCCGGGCTCGTGCCGACGTCCTCGGCGGTCACGTAGCGCCCGCCGAGGCGCTCGACGACGTCGGCGAACGCGAGCATCCGCGCCTCGCGATCCTCCCACCGCCCGTCGTCGATCAGCACCGCCTTGCCGCCGCCGAGGCGCAGGCCGGCGGCGGAGTTCTTCAGCGTCATCGCGCGCGCGAGCCGCAGCGCGTCGACCGCGGCCGCCTCGACGTCCGCGTAGCGGCGGATCCGCAGCCCGCCCATCGACGGGCCGAGCGCCGTCGAGTGGATCGCGACCGCGCCGGTGAGGCCCGTCGCGGGGTCGCGGAACAGCTCGAGCTGCTCGTGCTCGAAGGCGTCGGTGAGCTTGATCATGGGGTCTCCAGTCGTCGGCGCAGGGCCGTGAGGAACTGGGCCGCATACGCGCCGTCGAGCGCGCGGTGATCCCACGACATGCAGAGGTTCACGAGCGGGCGGATCGCGATGGCGTCGCTCCCGTCGGGAGCGGTCACGACGACGGGCCGCTTGACGATCGCCTCGAGGTCGAGGATCGCGACCTGCGGCTGGTTGATGACGGGCGTCGCGATCAGCGCGCCGTACTGGCCCGGGTTCGTGATCGTGAACGTGGCGCCGCGGACGTCGTCGGGCGTCAGCTGCCGGGCGCGGGCGCGGCGGGCGAGCTCCTTGATGCGCGCACCGAGCCCCTCGACCGCGAGCTCCTGCGCGTCGTGGATCACGGGCACGATCAGCCCGTCGGCGCCGAGCGAGACGGCGATCCCGAGATGGACCCGCTCGTAGCGGGTGAGCGTGTCGCCCTCGAGCGTCGCGTTCAGCTCGGGGAAGTCGCGCAGCGTCTCGATCGCCGCGCGGGCGATCAGCGGCAGCGCGGTCAGGCCCAGCTCGCGACGGCGGCGCTCGACGTGCGTCACGTCGCATTCGACGACCGTCGTGCACGTCGCCGCGGTCTCCAGCGAGCGGCGCATCGCCGCGCCGACGGACCGGCGCATGCGCGACAGCGGCGCGGCGACGCCGCCGAGGTCGTCCGGCGCGGCCGGCGGCGGCGCGGCGACGGGCTCGGGTCGGTAGGGCGACTCGCTGTGCAGCGGGCGCTCGTCGGCGGGCGGTGCGGCGCCGTTGCCGCCCTGCTCGATCCATGCGAGCACGTCCTGCTTGGTGACGCGTCCGCCGCGCCCGGTCCCCGGTACGCGGGCGAGGTCGACGGCGTGCTGGGCGGCGATGCGCTGGACGACCGGCGAGTAGCGGCGCGGCGGCGCGGCGGCGCCCGCGGCGATGCGCGCGAGCACGGTGCCGACGTCGACCGTCTCCCCGACCGCGACGAGGATCTCGGCGAGTGTGCCGGCGACGGGGGCGGGGCACTCGGTGTCGATCTTGTCGGTGGAGATCTCGCAGACGGTCTCCTCGACGGCGAGCGCGTCGCCGACCGCCTTGCTCCACGCGACGATCGTGCCCTCGGTCATCGAGGTGCCCATCTGCGGCATCAGCACGTCGACGAGCTGGACGTCAGTAGGCGAGGAGCTCACGGCACGCCTCCTTCACGCGCGCGACGTTCGGCAGCAGCGCGTCTTCCAGCGGTGGGCTGAACGGGATCGGGACGTCCGGGGTGGCGAGCCGCCGCACCGGACCGTCGAGGTCCTCGAACGCGTGCTCGGCGATCAGCGCCGCGACCTGCGCGCCGGCGGCGCAGGTCGCGTTCGCCTCGTCGAGGATCACGACCTTCGAGGTCTTGGCGACCGAGGCCAGGATCGCCTGCTCGTCGAGCGGCACGAGCGAGCGCAGGTCGAGCACCTCGATCGAGGCGCCGTCGAGGTCCTCCGTCGCCTCCAGCGCGACGTGCACCATCGCGCCGTAGGCGATCACCGTCAGGTCGGAGCCGGCGCGCGCGACGCGGGCGGTGAGCGGAGTCGGCTCCGACTGCTCTGCGACCTCGCCCTTGACGCGGCGGTAGAGGTGCTTGTGCTCGAGGAACACGACGGGGTTGGGGTCGCGGATCGCCGCGATCAGCAGGCCCTTTGCGTCCTGCGGCGTCGAAGGCGCGACGACCTTCAGGCCGGGCGCGTGCATGAACCACGCCTCCGGGTTCTGCGAGTGGAACGGACCGCCGGAGAAGCCGCCGCCGGACGGCAGGCGCACCGTCAGCGGGGCGGCGAGCCCGAGCCGGTAGTGCATCTTGCCCGCGACGTTCACGAGCTGGTCGAAGCCGCAGGCGACGAAGTCGGCGAACTGCATCTCGCACACCGGCCGCAGCCCGGCGATCGCCGCGCCGACCGCGGTCCCGACGATCCCGGCCTCGGCGATCGGCGTGTCGCGCACGCGCTCGGGACCGAACTCGTCGAGCAGGCCGTCGGTGACCTTGAACGCCCCGCCGAACGCGCCGACGTCCTCGCCCATCACGAACACCCGCTCGTCGGCGCGCATCTCCTCGCGCAGGCCGTCGGAGATCGCCTGCAGGTAGGTGCGCACGGCCATCAGGCGACCCCCGCCTCCACCGGCGCGAAGCCGCTCCACGGCGCGAGGCCGTTGCCGAGCGGCTCGGGCTCGCCGACGCAGAAGACGCCCTCGGCCGCGTGCGCCGGATCCGGCATCGGCGTCGCCAGCGCCGCGGCGACCGCCGCCTCGACGGCCGCGTCGACCTCCTCGCGCAGCGCGCCGACGTCCAGCCCGTGCGCCTCCTGGGCGGCGGCGAAGCGCACGATCGGGTCGCGCTCGGCCCACGCTGCGACGAGCTCGGTGGGCACGTAGCGCATGTCGTCGTGCGCGCCGTGGCCGTGCATCCGCATCGTCACCGCCTCGATCAGCGTCGGCCCCTCGCCCGCGAGCGCCCGCTCGCGCGCGGCGTGCGTCGCCGCGAAGACGGCCTCGACGTCGTTGCCGTCGACCGTCACCGCCGCGATCCCGTAGCCCGCGGCGCGCTCGGCGGGGTTGACCGCGAACTGCCGCTGCGTGGGCGTCGAATACGCGAGCTGGTTGTTCTCCAGCACGAAGATCACCGGCAGCCGGTCGAGCCCGGCCCAGTTCATCGCCTCGTGCCAGTCGCCGCGCGAGGTCGCGCCGTCGCCGAAGAACGTCAGCGCGCAGCGCTCCTCGCCGCGCATCCGGAACGCCATCGCCAAGCCGACCGCGACCACCATCATGTCGGGCAGCATCGAGACCATCCCGACGACGCCGCGCCGGCGATCGCCGAAGTGCACGTTGCCCTCGCGCCCGCGGCTGAGCGGGTTCTCGCGGCCCATGTAGTGCCGGAAGAGGTCGGCGAGGTCGGTGCCCTTCACGAGGTGGGAGCCGAGGTCGCGGATCAATGGCGAGCAGACCGGGTCCGCGGCCGCGAGCGCCCACGTCGCCCCCACGCTCACCGCCTCCTGCCCGCGGCCGTCGTAGAAGGAGCCGGGGACCTTGCCCTGCTTGTAGAGGCTGAGGCCGCGCTCCTCGACGGCGCGCATCAGCAGCATGTGCCGCAGCAGGCCGCGACGGTCCTCGTCGCTCAGCAGCTGGGAAAGCTCAGCCGCGATCGCCATGACCGCAGCCTAGGACGAGCTCTCGGCTCGATCCACGCTCGGCAGTCGGGCGCTGCAAGCGCCGGACGCGACAATTGTCGCGTCAGTCCCCGAGCGCTCCACCGCCCAGTCGCCACAGCCGCAGCCCGATGTGCAGGTCGAGCCGGTCCTCCCCGGCGTGCAGGTCGACGCCGGCGATCTCCTCGATCCGGCGCAGGCGCCCGTAGAGGCTGCTGCGATGGACGAACAGCGCCGCGGCGGCCGCGCGCGCGTCGCCGCCGCGGTCGAGGTAGCACTCGAGCGTCGGCACGAGCGTCGCCGCGTCGGCGCAGGCGCGCAGCCGCGTGAGCGACGCCGGCAGCAGCGCCAGCGGATCGGCCGTCCCCAAAAGGCTCGCAAGCGTCCGGTAGGCGCCGAGCGCCGACCAGCGCACGAGCGGGCCGAGCCCGTCGACCGCGCGCCCGACGCGCACCGCCCGCTGCGCCTCCTCGTGCGCGCGATCGAGCTCCCGCACGGAGGCGCGCTCGTCGCCGAGCCCGACGATCGCCGACCACCCCGGGGTCCCGGCGAGGTCGCGCTCGGCCGCGGCGGCAAGCGCCTGCCCGCGCCGCTCGGCCTCGTCCTGATCGGCGCACGCGAGCACGACGATCACCTGCTCGCCCGCCACGAGCGCGAGCAGATGGTGCGGGGCGACGCCGCGCCGCACCTGCTCGGCGGCCGCGACGAGCCGCACCCGCACCGCGTCGGGGGGCTCGTGGCCGTCGGCGTGGAACGCCTGCAGGACGGCGACCGCGTAGGCCGGCGCCGACGCGAGGAAGCCGTCGCGCAGCAGCTCGCTGCCCGCCCCGGCGGGCTCGCCGTCGCCGCGCCCGACGAGCCGGCGCAGCAGCTCGCGCTCGCGCTCGCGGTCCTGATGCTCGAGCTGGCGCAGGCGATAGAGCTCGACCGCGACCTCCGCCGCGCACTGCAGCGCCTCGCGCACCTCCGCCTGCGACAGCGGCGCAGGCTCGTCGATCAGCCACAGGTAGCCGAGCAGCGTGCCGTCGAAGCGGACCGGGACGCAGACGCGCGCCGCCATCCCGAAGTCTGCGTTGGCGGGCACGCGCACGTACCCCTGCGCCTCGGCGATCCCGAGCGACTCGAGCCACGTCGTCACCTCGCGCGGCGCCTCGCGCTGCAGGATCGAGGCGAGCCGCACGCGGTCGATGCCGTCGGTGTGCGAGCTGTACGCCAGCGCCCGGAAGCGCCGGTCGTCGACGTTCACCGGCCGGTCGAGCTCCGCGGCCAGCGCGTCGACGAGTCCCTGCAGCTCGTTCATTCGCCACTCCACTCCACCATGTCGACCGCCGCGGCGCCGGGCGGGATCATCGGGAACAGCACCTCGCCCCGCTCGACGTGCACGTCGAGCACCGCCGCGCGCCCGCAGCCGAGCGCCTCCGCGAGCGCGGCGTCGAGCTCGGCCTCGGTGCGCACCGTGAAGCCGGCGGCCCCGAAGCCGCGCGCGACGAGCGCGCAGTCGGTCGGCTCGGACAAGTCGACATGCGAGAGGCGCTGCTCGTAGAACATCGTCTGCCATTGGTGGACCATGCCCAAGCCGCCATTGTTCAGGATCACGACGATCACGGGAAGGCGCTCCGCGACGGCGGTCGCAAGCTCCTGCGGCGTCATCTGGAACGAGCCGTCGCCGTCGACGCAGACGACGGTCGCGCCCGGCCGCGCGGCGCGTGCGCCGATCGCGGCCGGCACGCCGTACCCCATCGTCCCGTGCCCCCCGGAGGTGAGGAACGAGCGCGGCCGCTCGCAGCCCAGATACTGCATCGCCCACATCTGGTGCTGCCCGACGCCGGTCGCCCAGATCACGTCGCCGGCGCGCCGGCGCATCACCTCGTCGAGCCGCTCCAGCACGCGCTGGGGCTTGAGCGTCTGCGCGCGCGTGTCGTAGCGCAGCGGGTGCTGCTCGCGCCAGGCGCGCAGCTGTGCGAGCCACGGCTCGGTGCGCGGCGCGGCACGCAGGCGCAGGCGCGTCTGCGCCAGCGCCTCGCGCAGCGGGCCGAGCACGGACAGATCGGCGTGGCGGACCTTGTCGATCTCGTAGGCGTCGATGTCGAAGTGCGCCACGGTCGCGCCCGGGGCGAAGTCGGCGAGCCGCCCGGTCACGCGATCGTCGAAGCGCGCGCCGACCGCGAGCACGAGGTCGGCGCGGTTGAGCGCGAGGTTGGCCCAGCGCGCGCCGTGCATCCCCGGCCAGCCGAGGAACAGCGCGTGCGACTCCGGGATCGCCCCCTTCGCCATCAGCGTCGTCACGACGGGGATCCCCGCCCGCTCGGCGAGCGCGACCAGCTCGCCGCTCGCGTCCGCGTTGACGACCCCGCCGCCGGCGTAGAGCACAGGCCGCTCCGCCCCCTCGACGGCACGCGCGACGGCCGCGACGGCGGCCTCGTCGACTGCGGCCGGTGGGCTCCAGCCGGGCAGGTCGCGCGGCGCCGGCAGCGCGAAGTCGACCTCCGCCTCCTGCACGTCGCGCGGCACGTCGACGAGCACCGGACCCGGGCGCCCGCTGCGCGCGACGTGGAACGCGTCGCGCAGGACGCCGGCCAGCTCCTCGACGTCGAGCACCAGCCACGAGTGCTTCACGAGCGGCACGGTCACGCCGACGATGTCGCACTCCTGGAAGGCGTCGCTGCCGATCAGGTGGCTGCGCACCTGCCCCGTCACGCACACCAGCGGCGTCGAGTCCATCATCGCGTTCGCGATCGGCGTCACGAGGTTCGTCGCGCCCGGCCCGGAGGTCGCGACCACGACGCCGACCTTGCCGGAGGCGCGCGCGTAGCCCTCGGCCATGTGGCCCGCGCCCTGCTCGTGGCGCGCGAGCACGTGCCGCACCGTCGTCCCGCGCGCGATCGCGTCGTAGAGCGGCAGGATCGCGCCGCCGGGGATCCCGAAGCAGACCTCGACGCCTTCGGCCTCGAAGGCGCGCAGGATCGCGTCGGCGCCGAGCATGCGCTGGGGAGAGTCGATCGATGGTGGCGCGACCGCCGCGGTCGCGCTCGCACGGTGCAGCGTCATTGAAGGTCCGATCGTCGCGAGTGGGCGTGCACCGGGACGGGCCCCGGTGACGGGCGGAGGAGGGTGAGGCGTGCCTGGACGCTGACGAACGATCCCCTTAGCGGGGAATGAAGCGAGCGATGCGAGTCGCCGCTGCGCGCATGGCGCGACTCTAGCGCGCCCTCCGCCGCGCTTCGCGCGACGGCTGTCGCGTCGCCCCCGCCGCCGGCCGCACTGCTGTCGGGCGCGTGCGGGCCCGGCGCGGGAACGTCAGTAGACCGGGGTCTCGCTGTAGGAGCCCCACACCTGCTGCAGCGCGTGGACGATCTCGCCCTCGCTCGCGCGGGCGCGAGCGGCGTCGAGAAGCGCGGGCATCAGGTTCGCGCCGCCGGCTGCCTGCGCGCGGATCGTCGCGAGCGCCGTCTCGACCGCGGCGCTGTCGCGGCGTGCGCGGACGCCCTGGAGGCGGTCGATCTGCTTGCGCTCCAATGCGGCGTCGATCTTGAGGATCGGCGTCTGCGCGTCGTCGCCCTCGGTGAAGGCGTTGACGCCGACGACGATCCGGCGGCCCGCGTCGATCTCCCCCTGCAGCTCGAAGCTCGCATCGGCGATCTCGCGCTGGGGGTAGTTCTCCTTGACCGCGGCGACCATCCCGCCCAGCTCGTCGATCTTGCGGAAGTACTCGTAGGCCTGCGCCTCGATCTCGTCGGTGAGCGCCTCGACGAAGTAGCTGCCGCCCAACGGGTCGATCGTGTTCGTCACGCCCGTCTCGTGCGCGATGATCTGCTGGGTGCGCAGCGCGATCCGCACCGCCTCCTCGGTCGGCAGCGCAAGCGCCTCGTCGTAGGAGTTGGTGTGCAGCGACTGCGTGCCGCCCAGCACCCCCGCGAGCGCCTCGACCGTGGTGCGCACGATGTTGTTCAACGGCTGCTGCGCCGTCAACGACACCCCGGCCGTCTGCGTGTGGAAGCGCATCAACCAGCTCTTCGGATCCTTCGCGCCGAACGTCTCGCGCAGCTCGCGCGCCCAGATCCGACGTGCCGCACGATACTTCGCGATCTCCTCGAAGAAGTCGATCTGCGCGTTGAAGAAGAACGACAGGCGCGGCGCGAAGTCGTCCACGTCCAACCCACGCGCAACCGCCTCCTCCACATAGGTGAGACCGTCTTTCAACGTGAACGCCAGCTCCTGCGCCGCCGTCGCCCCCGCCTCACGGATGTGGTAGCCGCTGATGCTCACCGGATGCCAGCGCGGCATCGCCGAGGAGCACCACTCGATCATGTCCCCCAGGAAGCGCATCGCCGGATCGATCGGGAAGCACCACTCCTTCTGAGCGATGTACTCCTTCAGGATGTCCGCCTGGATCGTGCCGCCCAACCGCTCCGCGGGCACGCCGTTCTCCTCCGCGGCGACGACGTAGAACGCCATCACGATCGGCGCCGGCGCGTTGATCGTCATCGACACGGTCACCTCGCCGAGGTCGATCCCGCCGAACAACGTCTCGACGTCCTCGACGGTGTCGACCGCGACCCCCTCGCGCCCCACCTCGCCCAAGCTGCGCGGATGATCGGAGTCGTGCCCCATCAACGACGGCATGTCGAACGCCGTCGAGAGCCCCGTCTGGCCGTGATCGATCAGATAGCGAAAGCGCTCGTTCGTCTCCTCCGCGGTCCCGAACCCCGCGAACTGCCGCATCGTCCACAACCGGCCCCGATACATCGAGTCATAGACGCCGCGCGTGAACGGGTACGCACCCGGCATGCCGATCTGCTCGGGATCGGGCAGGTCCGCCTCCGTGTACAACGGGCGCACCGACGCACCCGACAGCGTCGTGAAGCCGGTGTCGCGCTCCGGCGTCGTCGCGTAGGCGGCGCGCCACTCGTCGTACGTCGTGGGGATGCCGAGGGATGTCATGGCACGTAGTGTATTCATGAGATAGTTGGAGGTCCAACTATCTTGCCGAGCGGCTACGACGAGAAGTCGCCGGCCCCGGCGCGCAGGCACCGCAGCATGTCGGTGAGCGCGACGACGTCGGAGCGCCGCAGCGGCTCGGTGCCGAAGCGGATCGCGTTGAGCACCTCGGTCGCCTGCGCGGCGACCTCACGGCCGCGTTCGCTGATCGCGGCCAGCGTCGTGCGGCGATCGCTCGGATGCGGCGTCCGCGTCGCATAGCCGAGCCGCTCCAGCCCGTCGATCAGGTTGGTGACGCTCGCCGGATGCACCTGCAGCCGCGCACCCATCTTCCCCAGCGGCAGCGAGCCGCGGCGGCTCAGGAACAGCAGCATCAGCGCTTCATAGCGCGCGAACGACAGCTCGAACGGCGCGAGCGCCTCGTTGAGCCGCGCCACGAGGATCTGCTGCGCGCGCATGATGGACGTCACCGCCGCCATCGACGGCGCCGGCGCGGCGCCCCAGTGCTTGCGCCACTGGCGCGCTGCCTCCTCGATCGGGTCGAAGCTCAGCGGATCGGACACCGGCCGGAGGTTTCCAGAGCGGTCGGCGGCGCGCCGCGACAAGCCTGCCGGCCGACGGTCACCGCTCCAGCAACCCGACCGCGGCGAGCCGCGCCAGCCCCGCCTCGACCTCGCTCTGCGGACGGCCGAGCGCCGCGGCGAGCGCGTCGCGGTCGCGGGTCCCGTCGAGCAACGGCAGCAGTGCCGCGTCGAGCTCCTCTTCGAGGCGCACATTCGCGTGCAGCAGCGAGCTGACGAACGTGGAGCCGGCCGCGCACTGCGCCCGCGCGAGCGCGCTCGCCAGCGGGCGCTCGCCGCCGCGCTCCGCCGCCGGCCCGACCGGCGGCGCGCTCCCGTGCAGCAGCACCACTCGCGCCAGGTACGCCCGCAGGAGCACCTCGCGCAGCCGCGCCCCGACGTCCCCCGCGGGAAGCCCCGGGTCGACCGCCGCGCGCGCGGCCGCGAGCAGCTCGTCGAATCCCAGCGCCGCCGGCCACGCGCCTGCCAGCGCGTGCATCGCCGCGCGCACGTGCGGCTCCGAGGTCGTCATCGAGAAGCCGTCCGGCGTCGCGAACGTCTCCTCGCCCTCCAACGTCGCGCCCTCCGCGCACACGGAGGAGGACACCGCGAAGCGCTCCAGCACGCGGTCGTCGAGCGCTCGCAGCGGCGCCGCCTCGGCGTGGCAGAGCAGCGTCTGGCGGAACATGCGGTTCCTGAAGAAATCGAGGTACTGCTCGCGCGCGACGACGTCGTCGCCGAGCGCCTCCATCAGCGCCGCGGCGCTGTCGGGCACGTCGCGCATCTGGCTCTCGAACAGGTCGGCCTCCGCGAGGAACCGCAGCCCGTGGCCGGCCGCGTGCTCGACGAACTCGTGGAAGTAGAACGGCGTGCTGATCTCGGCCAGGTCGTCGTGGAACAGCAGTGCGTCGCTGTAGCGCAGCATCCGCTCGAGCTGCTCGCGCAGCACGCGCGCGTAGGGCGACGGCTCCTCGATCGCGACGATCGTCGCCATCAGCTCATGCGCGCCCGCGAGACGCGCCTGCGGGTCGGTCACGTCGCGCAGGTGGAAGCGCAGCATCTCCCCCGCCATGTCGCGCAGGTAGCTGCCGGGGTAGGCGTTGTAGCTGACGAACGCGATCCCCGCCGGTGCGAGGCAGCGCCGCGCGCACGCCAGCAGCGCGGCGCGGGCGGCCGGCGGGATCCACGAGTAGACGCCGTGCGCCACGATGTAGTCGAACTCGCCGAGCTGCTCGGGCAGCCGCTCGAACGCGCCCACGCGCAGCTCGACGTTCTCCAGCCCCGCCGCGCGCGCGAGCGTCGTCCCGCGCGCGACGGCGCCCGCCGCCGCGTCGACGCCCAGCACGCGCGCGTCCGGCAGCGTCTGCGCGATCGACAGCGCGTTGCCGCCGTCGCCGCAGCCCAGCTCGAGCACCCGGCAGTCCGCCGCGGGCGCAACGTCCAAACCGAACAGCCGGCCGACCGCCTCCAGCCGCGACGGGTGCGTGGCAGCGTAGGCGTAGCCCGGATAGGTGAGCTGCTCGTAGGCGCTGGCCGCCGCCGGCTCGACCAGGGCGCCGTCGCGCTCGGTCAGCTCACGCCTTCTTGTCGATGCCGACGTTGATGCTGATCTTCTGGATCGGCTTGCCGCTGCCGCTGAGGAACGTCTCGTTGACCTTCGCGAAGTTGAAGGTGATCGCCTCTTGCGGCGACTGGCTGTGCCCGACGCCCTGCTGGACGCCTGAGATCAGCACGTCGAAGAACTTGAACTGAAGGTAGTCCTGCTGGGCACCGTGGTGCCTGTGCGCAAAGGACAGCGTGACCTCCTTGTAGTGCTGCCCAGTCGCGGCGGCCTTGAACAGCAGCGGCGAGGCCTTGTCGAGCTTCTTCGTGATCTCGAAGCTGGAGATCGTCTTGCCGGCGCCACCGCCGGAGCCGTGGGCCGACGTCCCGCCGCCACCGACGAGCGAGAACGACTCGACGACGATCTCACCCTTGTGCTTGTGGTCCGTCGACTCGCCCTTGATGCCCTGGATCTCGAGGAACGTGCCACCGCCGTCGTTCTTGAGGCCGAACGTCGTCTCGCCGATCAACGGCGCGCCCTGCAGGCCGCGCGCGCCGGCGACGCCCTGGGGGCCCTGGGGTCCGCGCTGGTTCCAGGTGATCGTCTGCTCGTCGGGAAGGCAGGCGCCCTGCGGGTTCGGCCCGCCGCCCGGCAGAGCCGCAGGCTGGCTCGTGTCGATCACGCGCAGCTGGCCGTAGCGCAGGCCCGGCGCGTTGGCGACGTCGGTGAGGTAGCACCCCGTGATCGTCCCATTCCCTCCGGGGATCGAGCCGATCGCGACCGCCGCCCCGGCGCCGAGCACGGCGGCAGTCGGCAGCGCAAACTTGAGCCCGGCATTGCGCGTGCGCCGCACGCGCTGGACCGCTCGCGCGATCCGGTTCGCCTCTTCCTGGCTCATCATGCGGGACCCAACCAGACCCTGGCCGGGCTGTCAAGACGAATGGACGAGGACCCTACTCTAGCCCGCCGCCACCGCCGCCCGCAGCAGCACCGTCGCATCCTCCGCCGTCAACGGCTTCGCAAAATGGAAGCCCTGCGCCAACGGGCAGCCGCGCTCGATCAGGAAGCGGCGCTGTGC
Organism: Conexibacter sp.; assembly: GCA_035637995.1. Classification (GTDB taxonomy): domain Bacteria; phylum Actinomycetota; class Thermoleophilia; order Solirubrobacterales; family Solirubrobacteraceae; genus Conexibacter. Next base: position 34,913 of record DASRAV010000009.1, read on the forward strand.
CTCGCTCGTAACGCCCTCCGCGACCGTGACCATCCCCAAAGCCGCGCCGAGCTCGATGATCGCGGTCGTCATTGCGGCGGCCTGGGCGTCGTCGGGGACCCCGCGCAGGAAGGACTGGTCGATCTTCAGCATCTGCACGGGCACGTCGCGCAGGCGCGCCAACGATGAGTGCCCGGAGCCGAAGTCGTCGATCGCGAGGCGCAGGCCCTGGTCGTGCAGGGCGCGGACGATCGGGTTCGCGCGCTCGGAGTCGTGCATCGCGGCCGACTCGGTGATCTCGAGCGTCAGCGCGCTCGGGGTGAGGCGCTCGGCCTCGAGCGAGCCGCGCACGGTCGTCGGGAAGTCGGGTCGGCGCAGCTGGCGCGGCGAGACGTTCACGTGCACGTGCGCGTCGAGGCCGTCGTCGGCCCAGTAGCGCAGCTGCGAGCAGACGGCGTGCAGCACCCAGCCGCCGATCGCCTCGATCAGCCCGGCGTCCTCCGCGAGGGGGATGAACTCGTTCGGCCCCACCATCCCGCGCTCCGCGTCCTGCCAGCGCACCAGCGCCTCGAACGCCGCCAGCTCCCCGCTCTCCGGCTCCACGATCGGCTGGTAGTGCACGACGAAGTCGTCGCGCTGCAGCGCCCGGCGCAGCTTGCTCGTCAGCGACAGCCGCGCGAGCGTGTGGCGGGAGTCCCCGCCGTAGCTGGCGATCCCGCCGCGCCCGGCCTGCTTGACCTCGTACATCGCCGCGTCCGCATGGCGCAGCAGCGTGTCCGCGTCGGAGGCGTCGTGCGGGTAGATGCTGATGCCGATCGACGAGCCGATCTCGAACTCCGCGTCGGCGATCGAGAACGGCTCCAGCAGCGCCGCCTCGACCTGCTTGGCGACCGCCTCCGCGCTCAGGCGCGGGTCGCTCGTGAGATCGGTCAGCAGGATCAGGAACTCGTCCCCGCCCTGGCGCGCGAGCAGGTCGGTCGTGCGCACGACACCGCGCAGGCGCACCGCGATCCGCCGCAGCAGCTCGTCGCCGGCCGCGTGGCCGAGGCTGTCGTTGACCGCCTTGAAGTCATCGAGGTCGACGTAGAGCAGCGCGACCGCGTGCCCGCCGCGGCGCGCACGCGCAAGCGCCAGCGCGAGATGCTCGTCGAGCAGCGCGCGGTTCGGCAGCTTCGTGAGGCTGTCGTGATAGGCGAGGAAGGCGATCTGCTCCTGCGCCTTGCGCCGCTCGGTGATGTCGGAGAAGGCGGAGACGACGCCGTAGGGCTGCGACTCGCCCTCGCGCATCAGCGGGTGGCTGCTGAGCGACGCCCACAGGTCCGAGCCGTCGCGATGCACGATGTGCATGACGACGTCGCGCTGCGGCACGCCGGTCTCGAACGCGCGGCGCGAGGGCGAGTTCTCCGGCAGCACCGGTGTGCCGTCCTCATAGGTCATCGTGATCGGCCAAGCGGCGGCGGGCTTGCCGAGCAGCTCGGACTCCGGCAGGCCGAGGATCCGTGCGGCCGCCGCGTTGCAGCTGATCGCCCGCAGGTCGGCGCCGTAGATCAGCAGCCCCTCCTCGAGCGCGTGGATCACCCCGCGGTTGCGCTCCTCGCTCGTCGCGAGCGCCGCCTCGGCGATGCGCGTCGCGGTGACGTCCATGATGATCCCCTGCGACATGCGCGGCTCACCCTGCTCGTCGCGGATCACGGTGTCGCGCTCCCACACCCACACGACGCTGCCGTCGGCGGCGAGCATGCGGTACTCGCAGTCGAACGCCTTCTGCTCGCGGAACGCGTAGCGCGTCTCGGCGACGACGCGCTCGATGTCGTCGGGGTGGATGTGCTGCTCCCAGATGCCCGAGTCGCCGAGCCAGCGCTCGGCCGGGTAGCCGAGCAGCTCCTCGATCTGCGGGCTGACGTAGAGGAAGGAGCCGACCTCGTCCCAGCTGGCGATGTAGGCGACGGCGGGGATCGTCTCGATCAGCGTGCGGTAGCGCGCCTCCGCCTCGGCCAGCTCGACCGCGGAGTTCACGCGCGCGGTGACGTCGTGCAGGACCCCGATGTAGCGCCGCGTGACGCCGTCGCCGTCGGTCACCGGCGTGAGGAAGACCTCGTTCCAGAACGGCGAGCCGTCGCGACGGTAGTTGCGCAGCGTGACCCAGCACTCCTCGCCGGTGCGCAGCGCGCTGGCCATCTCGGCGATCGCGTCGGGATCGGTCTCCGGCCCCTGCAACAGCGCAAGGCTCTTGCCGATCACCGCCTCGGAGCGGTGTCCCGTGAGCTGCTCGAACGCCTCGTTGACGTAGCTGACCGCCCAGCCGCGCTCGCACGCGTCGGCGATCACGATGCCGTTGTTCGTCGCCGCGAGCGCGCGCTCATGGAGGTCGAGCAGCGCCGCGCCGCGCCGCTGGCGCAGATGCAGCGCGACCTGGCCGGCGAGCGCCGCGACGCCGTCGAGCAGGCCGGGGTCGGGCTCGACGTCCGGCGCCATCTGCAGCTCCAGCACGCCCTCGCAGACGCCGCCGGCGAGCAGCGGGACCGCGACCCGGCCGTCGGCGGCCACGACCGCCGCGGCGGCGACGGCACGCTGCGCGAGCTGCTGCTCGCCCTCGGCGGGCTTGAGCTGGGCCGGCTGCGGGGTCCCGCCGTGCGTCGCGCGCGCGTGCAGGACGCCGTCGGATGCGAGCTCCCAGGCGACCCCGCCGGCAGCGTCGAAGAGGACCGCGAGCGCGTTGAGCGCCTCGCGCAGCAGATCCTCCGGCGTCAGCTGGGGAACCGCGAGATGGTCGGCGAGCGCCTGTTGGCCGGCGAGCAGGCGCTCGGCACGGCGAGCGGTGGCAAGCGCCGAGGCGGCTGTGGGATCTTGGTCGTCGGATGCGCGCACAGCCGTCGGCTCCCCGTGATCACGGGAATGGCTCAAAGTACTTCATCCGTTCGTCGTCTTGGCACATGCGCACAAGTTCTGCACGAGCGCTTGCCAAGGAACCTGTGCGGTGGGCGCCCGCGTATGGTTCGGGGCCCGCGTCCCCGAGGAGGAAGGCCGCAATGCCAGGCACGATCGTCGTCGGCTACGACGGCTCCGACCATGGGTCCGACGCGCTCGCGCTCGGCCGGCTGCTGCGCGAGCTGCTCGACGGCGAGCTCGCCGTCGTGTGCGCCTACCCGGACGACCCGCTCGGCGAGAGCGCGACCGCCGTCGAGATCGCGAAGGGGATGCAGCAGGACGCTGAGGCGAAGCTGGAGCGGGCGCGCGAGCTGTGCGCGGACGAGCAGCGCGTCGAGTACCGCGCCGTCGCCGGCGCGACCCCCGCGCGTGTCCTGCACGAGCTCGGCGAGCAGCTGGAGGCGGCGGCGATCGTCGTCGGCGCCAGCCACCACGGCACGGCGCTCCGGCTGCTGACGGGCAGCACGCCCGAGCACGTGCTCGACCACGCGCCGTGCCCGGTCGCGGTCGCGCCCGCGGGCTTCGCCGGCCGGAGCGCCGGGGTGCCGCAGCAGATCGGCGTCGCGTACGACGGCTCGCCGGAGGCCGATCACGCGCTCGCCGTCGCCGCCGGCCTGGCGCGCGCGACGGGCGCGCAGCTGCGGCTCGTGAGCGTCGTCAACGCGGCCGGGGTCGGGCTCTACCCACCGCTCGACGTGACCTCCTATGAGCAGATCGGCGAGCTTGCGCGCGAGCGGGCGCGACAGCAGCTCGACGCGGCGGTCGCCGGCCTGGACGGCGTCGCGGCCGATGGCGTCGTGCTGGAGGGCGACCCCGTCGAGGTGCTGATCGAGGACTCCGCCACCGAGGGCCTGCTCGTCACCGGCTCGCGCGCCCACGGCCCCTTCCGCCGCGTCCTGCTCGGCTCGATCTCCACCCGCCTGCTGCGCAGGGCGAGCTGCCCGGTCGTGGTCGTGCCGCGCGGGAGCGGCGAGGGCCCATAGCATCCGCGCGCGTGAGCAGCCCGCTCGAGCGCCTGCAGCAGGAGACCGGCCAAGCGTTCAGCGCGCTCACGGCCGCCCGCGCACGCACGGCGCAGCGCCTCGGCGCGCGGGCGGCGCTGCTGGAGGACCTGCCGCTCGCGCGTGACGCGACCGTCGCGCTGATGGGCTCGTGGGGCCGTCGCGAGCTGACGGGCGGCTCCGACGACGACTACGTCGTGCTCGTGCGCGGCATCGCGCCCGCCGACGGCTGGGGAGCGGCGCACGACACCGCGGCCGCGATCGCGGAGCGCTTCGCACGCGACCCCGGCGGCTTCGGCGCGCCGGGTCGGCAGGGGGTCTTCGCGGAGGTCGTCTACTCGAGCGACCTGCTCAAGGTGGGCCTGGACGACGACACGAACACGAACCTGACGCGACGCATGCTGCTCGTGCTGGAGTCGGTCGCGGCCTGCAACGAGGACGTGCTGGCCGGGGTGCGGCGCGACGTGATCCACGACTACCTCAGCGACGCGCTGAAGGATCGCCGCCCGCCGCGCTTCCTGCTCAACGACCTGGTGCGCTACTGGCGCACGATCGGCGTCGACTTCGTCGCGAAGGACCGCGAGCGCGACGGGCGCGGCTGGGGGTTGCGCAACGCGAAGCTGCGCACCTCGCGCAAGCTGCTGTTCGCCAGCGGCCTGCTGCCGGTGCTGCGCTGCCACGAGCATGCGGCCGAGGCGATCGGGCCGTTCCTCGCCGAGCAGTTCGCGCTGCCGCCCGCCGACCGCGTCGCCGATGCGTTCCTGCGCTACGGCGCAGCCGCCGAGGGCGCCGAGGTGCTCGCCGCCTACGACGCCTTCCTCGCGCTCGTCGACGACGCCGACGTGCGCGCGGAGCTGCACGCGATCGGCCGCCGCAGCGCCGCCGACGCCTCCCCCCGCTTCCGTGAGGTCGCCGCGCTCGGCGCGCGGATCGAGCGCGGGCTGCTGGCGCTGCTGTTTGGCTCCGACTTAGCGCCGGTCACCCAAAGCTACGCCGTCTTCTAGCCCGTCGGAAGCGGTGCCTCGAGCACCCATGGCACGCCGATGCAGCGCTCCAAGACAGGCGCGAACGCGTCGGCGTCCTCGGCGCGCAGGGCGATGTGCTCGCCGTCGGCGCGGATCGAGCTGACGTGGACCTCGACGAGGCGCTCGCCGAACGCGTCGAGCAGCGCGTGCGCGAGCCCCATCGTGGGGTCGTGCAGCTGCGCGTGGGCGACGTCGAAGCAGAAGCGCGCGGCGGGCAACGCGGCGAAGTGGCGGGCGAGCTCTTCGACGGTGCGCGCGTCGTCCTTGCGCGTGTCCATGTTCTCCAGCCGCAGCCGCTCGCCGAGCTGCGCGAACGGGGCGGCGTCGCCGAGCGTCTCGGGGTGCATGACGATGCCGTCGATCTGGGCGGGCAGGCCCGCAAGCGCCGCGGCCAGCGCCGCGGGCGTCGCCTGCCAACCCTTCGACGGGCCGTGGACGGAGACGTGCGCGAAGGGAAGGTCCCCCGCCTCTTCGGCCAGGAACCTGAGCAGGCCCGGCAGCTCCGGCGCGGCCAGCGCGGACAGCTCGACGACGTCGAGCGAACAGGACTCCGCCGCCGCCACGAGCCGCGGCCAGTCGCCGCGGGCGCCGGCCATGTAGCCGGTCGACGCGCCGACGAGCCCGGCGTTCATCCGCAGCAGTTCGGCCGCAGCGCTCATCGGTGGAGCTTGCTCGAGGGTCGCCAGCACGCGAGCAACCCTATCCCGCGCGCGAGACGGAACCCCACCGTCGGTCGCTCAGGATCCGGCGCGGCGCAGCTGCTGCGCGAGCCCCCACGCCGAGACGACGCCCCAGACCGTCTCCAGCAGCACGAAGCCCCATTGCCGTGCGTCGAGCGCGGCGGCCGCGAGCAGTGCCGACCCGGCCAGATTGAAGCCGAGGTAGGTGACCGACTCGACGCTCAGCCCCCGCAGCTGCACCCACGCGAACGGGATGAGGATCAGCACCGCGCCGAGGAGTTGGAGCGCTTGCGCCATCGCGCGGCGAACCGTAGCGCGCGCAGCCGAGCGAGCTGCTCTCGCACGGCTGACAGCCGCCTGTCATCGCCCCGCCGCCCGTCAAGTCCCATCCCACCAGGCCGATCACCGGGACGTGCTCTCCTCCGCCCTGATCGCTCTGCCGCTCATGGCCAGCCTGCCGCTCGCACGCCGCGCGCGGGGCCGTGGAGCACGGCGAGCGGACGCGGAGCTGCGCGCGATCTTCGAGACGGCGCCGATCGGGCATCTCGTGCTCGACTGCGAGGATCGGATCGTGCTCGCGAACCCCGCGCTCGAACGCATCGTCGGCGCCCCGCGGCACATGCTCACCAGCTGCTCGCTCGACGCGCTCGTCCATCCCGAGGACCTGCCGCTGCTGCGGATCGTGCTCGCCGAGCTGCGCCATGACGTGTGCGCGACGCTGGAGACCGAGATCCGCCTGCGTCCGCTCGCGGTGCGCAGGGACCCGGTCCCCGTCGCCGTTCATGCCGCGGTGCTCGAGCCTGGCGGCCGCGGCCCGCGCCGCGTGCTGCTGCAGGTCCTCGACGCGACCGAGCGCAAGCGCGCCGAGGCCCAGCTCCAGCACATGGCCGATCACGACCCGCTCACCGGGCTGCTGAACCGGCGCAGCTTCGAGCGCGAGCTCGAGCGCCACATCGCGCACATGCGCCGCTATGGCGCCGAGGGCGCCGCGATCGTGCTCGACGTCGACCGCTTCAAGCCGGTCAACGACACCTACGGCCATGGCGCCGGCGACCGCCTGATCGTGCGGGTCGCCGAGCTCGTGCGCGCCCGCCTGCGCACGACCGACGCGATCGCCCGCCTCGGCGGCGACGAGTTCGCGATCCTGCTCCCGAAGGCCGACCGCGCCGGCGCGGAGGCGGTCGCACACAGCCTCGTGGAGACGGTGCGCGCAGAGGCCGGCACGGACGGGGACACCGGCGGGCCGATCACGATCAGCGTCGGCGTGGCGATGCTCGACGAGCATCCGGCGCCGAGCACCGCGGCGATCATCGCCGCCGCGGACCTGGCGATGTACGAGGCCAAGCGCGCCGGGCGCAACGGCTACGCGGTCTTCGTCGCCCCCGCGCCGAAGCTCGCGATCTGAGCCTCAGTTCGTCGGTTCCTTTTCGGGCGTCAGCTCGGGGTTCTCGCCGCCGACCGACTCGACGTATTGGGCGACCGCGCGCAGTTCCTCGGGCGGCAGGCGCTTGCCGAACTTCGGCATCGCCTGTTCGACGCCGATTTCGAGCATGTGCAGGATCCACTTCTGGCTCGGCTTGACGACGTTGAAGTCCGTCCCGCCCCATGTCGGTCTGCCGAGGCGCTGGGCGCCGGCGATGCCGTGGCAGCGGGCGCAGTGGTCGGCGAAGATCTGCTTGCCGGTGGCAAGATCGGGGCTGGCGTCGGCGCCTGCGTCGTCGACCCGATGGCCGGCGTTCTGTGAGACGTAGGTCGCGACGGCGTCCACCTGGAACGGCGTCAGTTCGCCGTTGAACGACTGCATGTCTATCCCGCCGTTTTTGACGCGGTACTTCACGTAGGCGAACGTCGGTCTGACCTCGTTGAAGTTCGGCGGCGGCACCTCGAACGTCGGCGCGGTGCGACGTCTTTCCAGCAGCGAATGACAGCTGTTGCAGTGCTTGGCGAAGACCTTCCCGCCGGTCGCCAGCAGCTTCGCCTGCCGCGCGGGGTCGATGGCGGTCGTGTGCGTGCGCGTCGTCGTGGTGCTCGTGGCGGCCGACTTCTTGTCACCGCACCCCGCGACGCCCAGCGCGAGGAGGGCCGCCACGGCGCAGCCGAGCATCGCACGCGTCATACCGTCCCCCATCGAGCCATCCCCCTTGGTCCATCGCCGCTTCCCCGGCGGCTCGGGCGAGCCTACCAGCCCGCGCGTCAGGCGCGCCGCAGCGTCCGCACCTGCGCCCGCGTGAGCGCGACGAGGTCCGCCGGCGCGAGCTCCAGCTCCAGCCCGCGACGGCCGGCGCTGACGAAGATCGTCGGATGCGCGAGCGCGCTGTCGTCCAGGAAGGTGGGCAGCGCGCGGCGCTGTCCAAGCGGGCTGATGCCCCCGGCGACGTAGCCGGTCACGCGCTCGGCGCGGTCGGTCGGCGCAAGCTGCGCGCGCTTGCCGAGCGAGCGCAGGTCGAGCGTCGCGCCGGAGGGGACGATGCAGACGACGAGCTGCTCTTCGAGCGTGACGACGAGCGTCTTGTACACGCGCGCGGGATCGAGCCCGAGCGCGCTTGCCGCCTCCAGCGCGTAGGAGTCGGCTGCCGGGTCGTGCGCGTACTCGTGCACGGCATGCTCCACGCCGGCGGCGCGAATCGCGCGCGGGGCGGGTGTCTCACGGCCGGCCATCGCCGGCCCTCCGGGATCCGCTCGCCCGGATCTTCGCGAGCATTCGCCGTGCCGCGCTACCGCTCATTCCTCCCCCTCGTACGGTCGTGACGCTATCGCATCCGCGACCGCCGGTCCGCGCGAGGCCAGCGGCGGCCCCGCGCGGACGCGGACGACAGCCTTAGATTAGGAAAACCTGGTTTACGGTATTTGGATTGAATTCGCCGCCGATTTTGCCCGATTCGGGGCAAATGCCAAGTAGTCTTCTGACTCTCAGGGCGCTCAGCGATAGTAGGATTCTGAGCGCTGAGATTTCATCTCTTTCATCGATAGATATTAGCGTAAAGATATTGCCTTCGTATAGGCAGACGATCTGCGCTCCGAAGATTTCTCTGGCTTCAATCTTGAATAGCGCCTTTTCGATCTGAACTAGGACGCCTGTTATGTCCGGTAGGGTGCCTAGTATCGATTCGTAGTTCAGATTCCATAGTTCAGGTCTGCCGCCAGTGGTTCTGCATTCTAGATACCCCATATTAAGTCTGCAATCGGAGTTCTGTTCTAGTCTTCTGCCCGATTCCAGTAGGGCTCTGACGCCTTCGACCGATCTGATGAGTTCGCCCCATGTGCATCTCACGCCCGCCACGTCCGTTTCCCAGCGGGTGAGTTTGCCGACCTTTGCCCCTCTTCTCTTCGGTATCGCTCTTTCGAGCATGATGAAGATCCGAACTCTGCAGACGATCTTCGTCATTCTTTCTAGCCCTCTGTCGCCAAAGGTCACGGTGCCTTCGGCCTGGAGGGTCGTTTCTCTTTCCACCTGCAACGATCTTAGGGCGAACGCCGCCTGGCTCGTGAGGCCGATCAGCAGCGCGGCGGTAAGCGCCGCTAACAGCACCTTGCTGTACCTGTACATAGCTCCTCGCATCGATGTCGTGCCGCCTGGTCGGATGGCACGATGGTGCATGCCCGAACCGTCACCCTCGCGACGGTTCGCATCTGTTCACCCCCTCTCCCGCGCTCGCCACCAAATGCCATGCGGGCATCCGCGGGTTCAATCCCGCTTCCTGGCGAGTTAATGATAACCCCAAGATCAAGCTCCCAGGGCAGGCGCCTCCTCCACCGCCACGTTCGGCAGCGCACGCGCCAGCGGCCTTGGCAGCCACCAGTTCCAGGCGCCGAGCAGCTCCATCGCGGCGGGGACGAGCACGAGGCGCACCAGCGTCGCGTCAAGCAGGATCGCGACCGAGCAGCCGACGCCGATCTCCTGGATCGACGGGACGCCGGTCCCGACGAAGACGGCGAAGACCGAGGCCATGATCAGCGCCGCGCTCGTGATCGTGCGCGCGCTTGCCTGCAGGCCCTCGGCGACCGAGCCGCGCGGGTCGCCGGTCGCCGCCCAGCGCTCGCGGATGCGCGAGAGCAGGAACACCTCGTAGTCCATCGAGAGGCCGAAGACGATCGCCAGCACGAGCGGGGGCGTGAGCGCGTCGACGTAGCCGGGCGAGTGGTAGCCGAGCAGGCCGTCGAGCCAGCCGTTCTGGAAGACCGCGACCAGGACGCCGTAGGCGGCGCCGACCGACAGCAGGTTCATCACGACCGCTTTCAGCGGCAGCACGACCGAGCGCAGGAGCAGCAGCAGGACGACGTAGGAGAGCGCAAGCACGAACAGCGCGATCAGCCCCATCGAGCCGGCGATGCGGTCGATGAAGTCCTTCGTGAACGCGGGCGAGCCGCCGAGCAGCGCGCCCTGCGGCAGCGTGCGGTGCAGCCGCGCGACGAGGTCGTTGGCCTGCGGCGACTCGCCGTGGTGGCGCGCGTCGGCCTTGACGAGCACGCTGCGCCCGTCGCGCGAGATCTGCATCGCCGGCTCGATCCGCGCGATCTCCGGGTCGGCGCGCAGCACCGCGGTAACGCGCGCGAACTGCGCCCGCGGCGCGACGACCTCGATCGGGCTCATCGCGCCCGCGCCGACGAGCCGCGCGGCCGCTTCGGCGCCGACGCGGACCTCGTGGTCGCGCGGGAACTGCTCGAGCGCGCCGTTGCGGATCGTCAGGTGCAGCGCGGGGATCGCGAGCACGAGCAGGATCGCGGCCGAGCCGGCGGCGGCGCGGATCGGGCGGCGCATGATCGCGCCCGTCCAGCGCTCCCAGAAGGACGCGCGCGGCTCGGCGTGGCGGCGCCGGCGCCTTACGCTGTGCGAGATCCATGCGGTGAGGCCGGCGACACGGCCGGGGGTGTAGGCGCGCCGGCCGGCAAGCGAGATCAGCGCGGGCAGCAGCGTCATCGCCGCGAGCACGGAGACGGCGACGACGAGAATCGCCCCGAGCGCCATCGAGCGCACCGACATCGTGTCGACGATGAACAGGCCCGCGAGCGAGACGATCACGGTCAGACCGGAGAAGGTGACGGCGACGCCGGAGGTCGCGAGCGAGATCGCGCGGGCGTCCTCAGGCGTCCGCCCGCCGGCGATCTCCTCGCGGTAGCGCGACAGGACGAACAGCGAGTAGTCGACCGCGACGCCGATCCCGACCATCGAGGCGAGGTTCGTGACGAAGACGCTCATCCCGGTCGTGAGCGAGAGCAGGTAGATCAGCGCACCGGTGACGATCACCGCGACCGCGCCGAGCGCCAGCGGCAGCAGCGCCGCGGCGAGCGAGCCGAAGACGGCGAGCAGGATCAGCAGCACGATCGGGAAGCCGGCGCGCTCGGCGACCATCAGATCTTCCTTGCTGAGGTCCTGCATCCCGGCCCACAGCGCGCCCTGCCCGACGAGGTGGGTGGCGACGGGCGCGTTGGGGTCGGCCGTCGCGAGCCCGAGCTGCTTGCGCAGGTCCGTCGCGATGTCGATCGAGGCGCTGTCGGCAGCGGTGACATGGAGCTGGACGATCACGGGCCGCGGCCCGTGCGCGAGCTGGCGCAGCGCCCGGGCGCGCGCCGCAGCGGGGAGCGAGACGCGACCCGCGGCCCTCGCGCCGGCGCCGACGCGCGTCAGCGCGGCGCGCTCCTGGGCGACGGTCGCGTCCTTGCGGGGAACGAGGACCGCCGCCAGCGTCGCCTCCTGCGCATGGTCGAAGTCGTGCTCGATCGAGCGCTGCACCGCGACCGACTGCGAACCGGGAACGTCAAAGCCCCCGCCCGTGAGGTGATCGGACTGGTGCGCGGCAAGCGGGAGTGCCGCGAGCACGACGAGCGCCCATACGATCAGGACCACGCCGCGACGGCGGCGGATCAGCGCATCGAGGCGGAGCATGACGGTCTGCACGTGGCGCCCTCCTCAGGGTCTGGCTGCGTAGCCAGTCGACCTTCTCAGGTCAGCGCCACCATGTAGTGTGCGATCACTCACACATTGCGGCGCTTGCGCATTCCCAGCCAAAGCCACACCGGATACGTCGCAAAGATCGCGGCGGACACCCGGTGCGTCCGCGGCCCGGCCTTGCGCCAGTCGAAGCGCGTCACGCCCGAGTTGATCATCCAGTCGCGACCGGACTCGGCGCGCATCGCGCGCCACATCGGTTTCGTCCACTTCGCGTCGAGGTAGAGCCCGACGCTGACCGCGTAGAAGAAGGCCATCGTCTGCGCGCCGACCTTCAGATCGTTCGCGAGCGTGCGCTCTTCGGGCGGGGTCGTGGCGGCGTAGGAGCGCCCGCCCGCGTAGAGCAGCGCCGGATCGATCAGGAAGGACATGGGATCTCCTCTTCGGTGGTGGCACCCGGCACCTCGCGGCCGAGCAGCGAATACGCCAGCCGCGTGGCGAGCGCCATGATCGTCAGCTGGGGATTGACGCCCAGCGAGCTCGGGACGACCGAGCCGTCGGCCACGTGCACGCCATGCACGCCATGCAACGCCAGGTCGCCGTCGACGACGCCGTGGTCGGGCCGCGCGTCCGCGCGCGCCGTCCCCAGCGGGTGGAACGCCATCAGCTTCAGGTCGCGCACGCCCGCATCGGCCGGCCGCACGCCCGTCGGCAGCGGCAGATAGACCTCGCGCGCGCCGGCCGCGCGGAACAGCTCCTCCATCCGCATCAGCCCCGTGCGGAAGCGCCCGAGATCCTCGTCGCCGAGGTCGTAGCGGATCAGCGGTCTGCCGCCGAGCGAGCGGACGCTGCCGCGCGAGCTGTCGCTCACCATCAGCCCGAACATCGCGAGGTTGGGGTAGCGCCCCATCGCCTCGGCGTGGCGCTTGCCCGAGAGCGGCAGCGACATCGCCACGTACGACGGCGGCCCCGCGACCCCCTCGAAGATGATTCCCTCCGCGGCGAACTCGTCGACGTAGAAGCTCTGCGGGACGCCCTTCGCCATGTCGACGACCTCGTCCATCAGCGCGAAGACGCCCGTCGCCGGGTGCAGCGCGAGGTTGCGCCCGAGCTGCCCCGAGGCCCGCCCCAGCCCGCTGCGCGCCAGCAGCAGCGGCGTGTGGATCGTGCCCGCCGCGACGATCACGTCCGCCGCGCGCACCTCCAGCCGCCCGCCGCCGGCAAGCCGCGCCTCGACGCCCTGGGCGCAGTCGCGCTCGACGAGGATCCCGCGCACGTCGGCGCCGGTGACGATCTGCGCGCCCGCGGCCTCGGCGCGCGGCACGTAGGTGATGCCGGTGTGCTGCTTGGCCGACGTCGGACAGCCGAACGCGCACACTCCCGAGCCGACGCAGCCCTTCGCGTTCCGCTTCAGGTAGCCATGTGACCAGCCGAGCGCCTCCGCCCCGCGCCGCGCGACGGCGGCGTTCCTGCCGGCCAGCTCGGGCGTGACCTCGCCGACGGAGAGCGCCTCCTCGACGCGCTGAAAGCAGGGCGCGAGCGCCTCGGGCGTGAGCTGCTCGAGGCCGAACTCACGCTGCCAGCGCTCGAGCACCTGCGGCGGGGTGCGGAAGCAGGTGCCGGAGTTCACGAGCGTCGTGCCGCCGAGGCCTCGCCCGAGCGGCAGCAGGATCGGCGGTGAGCCGAGCGTCATCCCCTGGCCGCCATCGCGGTAGAGGCGCGCCATCATCTCCATCGGCCGGGCGGAGAAGCGGTCGGCGTCGTGGCGCGGGCCCTGCTCGAGCACGACGACGCGCTTGCCGCCTTCGGCGAGCTCCGCCGCCGCGACCGCTCCCCCGGCGCCGGCGCCGACGATGCACACGTCCGCCTCGATCCGGCGCGGCTTGCGCAAGCGGCTCACGGACGGCCCTCCTCGCGCCGCAGCGCACGGCCGCGGGCGGCGACCGCCGCGGCGTCCCAGCCCAGCGCCGCGGCGTTCGCCGGGTCCTCGAAGTGCTCCATCGCGGTGATCCCGTAGGCGAGCTGGTCGGCCGGCGCGAGGCGGTGCAGCAGCCGCACGCCGCCGGGGCGCTTGGCGAGCGCGCGCAGGATCCGCAGGCCGGTGCGCTGCGGCTGAGGCACGGCGGCGACCCAGGCGTCGAGCGGGGTCTGCGGCGGCGCCGTGCTCATCCGAGCATCTCCCGCTCCTGGGCGCCGGCGAGCTTGGCGATCGCGGCGGCGGCCGCGTCGCCGTCGTGGTCGCGGATCGCCTGTGCGGTGCGCGCGTAGAGCGGCGCCCACGCGTCGCGGTGCGCGACGATGTTGCCGAAGGCGCCGATGCGCGGCAGGTAGAGCTCGCGCACCGAGTTCATAATCAGCTGGAAGACGAGGTTGCCGGCCGCCTCCACGACAGCGGCCATGAAGTGCCAGTCGGCGAGCAGCGCGCCGTGGTCGTCGGCGGCGGTCGCAACGGTGCCGGCCAGCTCGGCGATCGCCTCGGCCTGCGCGGGCGTGCGACGGGTCCCCGCCAGCCGCGCCGCCTCGGACAGCAGCAGCCGACGCGCCTCGAACAGCGAGCGCACGACGCCCTCGTCGACGCTGCCGAGCAGCGCGAGCGCGTCGAGGCCGCCGGAGCGCCGCCAGTCGAGCACGCGCATCGCGTCCCCGTGGCGGACCTCGACGAGCCGCAGCTGCTCCAACCGCTTGACCGCCTCGCGCACGGAGGCGACGTTGACCTGCAGGTCGGCCGCGAGTGCCCGCTGCGTCGGCAGCCGCTCACCCGGCTCGTAGCGCCCACCGAGGATCGCCTCGCACAGGCGCGCGAAGACCTGGTCGGGAACGGAGGTGCGGGAGAGCGGGGGCTCGACGGGCGGCACGAGGCGAGCAGTGTATCGGTGTTCGGAACAATCTTCATGATTAGGCGATTGATCGTCTGATCGTCTAGCCTTCTGTCATGCTCTTCGCCACCCCACCGCTCACGTCAACGCTGGAGCGCAACCTGCATGAGCTCGACGGCCTGCGTGGAAAGCTCACCCGCGAGACGGATCGAGCGGCTCCGTGGATGGGCACGCTTCGGCGCGTCGTCCGCGCGACGTCGATCACGCAGTCCACTGGGATCGAGGGGTTCCACGTCTCCGAGCACGACGCCGTCGCGCTCGTCAGCGGCGAGGCACGCGCAGACGCCGGCGAGACCGATCGGCAGGCGGTCGAGTGCTACGCGCGGGCGATGGACCATGTCGGCGTGCTCGCGCGCGATCCGGAGTTCACCTGGCTGGATCGAGTGATCCTCGACCTGCACTACGACACGTGCGCCTTCCAGCGCGGCCACGATCCGGGCCTGTGGCGGCGAGGGCCGGTCGGCATCGTGGACAGCCGGAGCCGGATCGTCTATCAGGCCCCCGATGCCGGCGCCGTCCCCGGGCTCATGTTCGACGTCGTCGAGTGGCTTGCTGGCGGCGACCTGGACGTGCACCCGGTCGTTCGCGCCGCGATGGCGCACCTGCACGTGGTCTCGGTCCATCCGTTCCGCGACGGCAACGGCCGCATCTCCCGCATCGTCCAGTCGCTCGTGCTCGCGCGCAGCGGCCTGCTCGCGCCCGAGTTCGGCTCGATCGAGGAGTACCTCGGCGAGCACACGCCCGCCTACTACGAGATCCTCCAGCGCACCCACGGACGCACCTACGCTCCCACGCGCGATGCTCGCCCATGGGTCGCGTTCTGCATCCGCGCGCACCTGGATCAGGCGCGCCGGCTGCTGCGCCAGGTGGACGCTGCGGCCACGCGCTGGGAGCGCCTCGAACGGCTCGCAGAGCGGCGCGGCTGGCCCGATCGCTTCGTCATCGCGCTTGAGCAGAGCCTGTTCGGCGTGTGCGGTCGGACCGGCTACGCCCGCGAAGCCGACGTCTCCTTCGCGACCGCGAGCTCCGACCTGCGGCGCATGGTCGAAGCGGGGCTGCTCATCCAGCGCGGTCGCGGACCCGCGACGCGCTATGAGCCGAGCGACGCGCTGCGAGCTGCGGCTACTCGCTCTCAGTGACCGGCCGCCGGCCGCGCGCCGGCGAGGAGGGCTCGACACGCAGCACGCGCGCCGGCCAGGCGGGCAGGACCCAGTTCCAGCGGCCGAACAGCGACACGACGGCGGGCACGAGCAGCGCGCGGATCACGGTCGCGTCGAGCAGGATGCCGGCGGCGAGGCCGGTCGCGAGCACCTTCACGTCGGTGCCGGGGCTCGAGGCGAGCGACATGAACGCGAGGAAGAGGATCAACGCCGCGCTCGTGACGAGCCGGCCGGTGCGGCCGATGCCGCGCACGACGGCCTCGTTCGTGTCCCCGGTCTTGTCGTACTCCTCCCGCATGCGCGCGAGGATGAAGACCTCGTAGTCCATCGACAGGCCGAACAGGAACGCGAAGACGATCAACGGGATCCAGGAGCTGACCGAGCCCGTGGCGGGGATCCCCCAGATCGCCTCCGAGCCGTAGCCCTGCTGCCAGACGAGCACGAGCACGCCCCAGGCCGCGGCGACGCTGATGATGTTCAGCAGCACCGCCTTCGCCGGCAGCAGCAGCGAGCGGAACGCTCGCGCGAGCAGCAGGAACGTGATGATCCCCACCAGCGCGAGCATCAGCGTGAAGTTGCCGTAGACGGCGTCGATGAAGTCCTTGTTCTGCGACGGCTGGCCGCCGACGCGCACGTCGCCGCCCTGCGCATGCGCCGTGGCACGCACGTCGTTGACCAGGCTGCGACCGGTCGCCGAGGAGCCGTCCGGGGTGGAGAAGGCGAGCACGATCGCGCTGCCGTGCGCGCGCCAGGACGGATTGTCCGGAGCCGCCGCGCCGTGAATGCCGTCGACGCCTGCCAGCGCGGTCGCGACCGCGTCCGGCGAGGTGCCGCCGCGTACGAGGACTTCGTTGGGCAGCAGCGCGCCACCGCCGATGCCGGAGTCCTGCAGCGCGACGAGGCCCTCCTTCGCGTCGCCCTTCTTGGCGATCGTGTTGAGGTCTGAAAGGCCCGGGTGCAGCGTCGTGGCGGCGATCACGAGCGCGCCGAGGACCAGCAGCGCGGCGCCGGCGGCGATCACGCGGTGCTTGACGATGCCGCGTGCCCAGCGCGTCCAGCCCGGCGAGGCGAGGTCGTCGGTGCGGCGGTGCGGCCAGTCCAGACGCCCGCCGGCGGAGTGCAGCACGACCGGCAGCAGCGTCAACGCGACGGCGACGCTCATGATCGGGATCAGCATCCCGCCGTAGCCCATGCTGCGCAGGAACGGCAGCGGCAGCGCGATCAGCGCGAGCAGGCCGATCGCGACGGTCGTGCCCGAGAAGACGACGGCGCGCCCGGCTGTCTCCATCGCGCGCACGATCGCCTCGTCGCCCTCGAGCCCGTGCGCGCGCTCCTCGCGCCAGCGCATGACGATCAGCAGCGAGAAGTCGATCGCGACCCCCAGGCCGACCAGCGCGATCAGGAACTGCACGATCGGCGAGACGCCGGTGATCTGGGTGAGGCCGTAGACGGCCAGGAACGAGGTCATGATCGCCGGGACGGCCATCATCAGCGGCACGAAGGCGCACAGCGAGCCGAACACGAACCCGAGCACGATCAGCGCGCCGAGGCCGCCGAGCAGCGCCTCGAGCAGGACGCCGGGGCCGTTCGAGTCGCCGCTCTGCGCGTTGAGCGCGTCGTAGCCGGAGAGGTGCACCGGAGCGCCCGCGACGGTCACGCCCTGAAGCGCCGCACGCGCCTTCTTCTCGGCCTTCGGGTTGTCGCCGAACGGCTGGTCGGGATCGGGCACCGGGAACGCGACCACGAACGCCGTGCGTCCGTCCCTCGACGTGAAGGCCGCGTCGCCCGTGGAGCCGTAGCCGGCGACGCGCGCGCCCGGCAGCGCCGCGGTGAGCTTCTGCTCGACGGTGCGCAGCTCGCCGCGCACGCCGGCGTCCCGCACGGTCCTTCCGTCCGGGAGCGACACGACCGGGATGAGCGGAGCGGAGTTGCCGCCCGTCCCGTGGTAGAGCTTCGCGATCGTGACGTTCGTCTCCCAGCCCTCACGGCCGGGGACCGAGAACTTCTGGTTCATCGCCTTCGTCGCGGCGCCGGAGGTGACGATGCCGATCAGCGTCAGCACGACCCAGAAGGCGACGACCAGGCGGCGATGGCGGAGGACCCAGCGGGTGAGGCTCGTCACCGGGTCCGTTCTAGCAAAGATCGCGGTCCGAATGCTTTCCGGTCATCGGTGCGGGGAGGACTTCACCTGCTTCGCGACCGCGGCGGGCCGCCGCAAGCCGTCAGCCGGCGCGCCGCAGCTGGCGCTCGAGGTCCGCGAGCTCGCGGCCGAAGTCCTCGATCGCGGCTCTGAGCGGCCGGGGCGCTCCGCCCTCGCGGGCAGAGGCGCGCTCGCGCAGCGCGTCGATGACCTGGCGCACGCGGCGGGCGCGCTTCTCGAGGCGATCGCGCTCGAGCTGGCTGCCGAGCGAGCGCGCGCTGCGCGTGCGCCGGCGGCGGTCGGTGGCTGAGGAGGCTTGTTCTGCGGTTAAAGAGACTTCGAGAGCTTTGTGCACGAGCCACATGTTCCCGGGTTGCCCCCACTTCATGCCTCCGTAGCTCTCCGCAGAGTTGGACGAGGCGGCTGCCGACCCCCTCAGGCGCGATTCGCCGCTGTGCAAGGGATCGCGACCTGCGCACGACCTAGGCGGCGCACCTTGTGCATCTGCCTGCGCCATTGCGGCGCAGCGCCGCTCAGCGCCCGCCCGGCACCTGCGCGAGCGCGGTCTGCGCCTGTGCGGCCAGGCGCGTGACCTGCGCCGGCGGCGCCTGCGCGTGCACCGCCGTGGCAAGCGCCGCGACGCGCGTGCCCAGCGCCTGTGCGCCAATCGGGTCGAGCACGCGCAGGTCCGCCGAGGCGGCCGTGAGCGCGCCGCGGATCCGTCCGAGGTCGCCGCTCACGGCGGCCGCCTCGTCGCCGCTGGAGCGCAGTGCCTGCGGATACTCGGTCGGCAGCAGCTCGAGCCCGGCGCTGAGCGGCCGCAGGCGCGTGCGGAGCTGGGCCACGACGTCCTGCGCGGAGGGGTCCGGGCTGCTCGAGCGCCCGATGCCGAAGCCGATCGCGCCGCCGACCAGCAGCGCGACGAGCGCGACGGCGGCGATCAGGAGCGGCCGCGCGCGGCCGGGCTGGCGGTACAGCGACATGCGCAGCTCACCGCCAGAGGACCGCGACCGCCGGCCCGTCGTGGTCGGCGAGCGCCGAGCGCGCCGCGAGCAGGATGTCCTCCGGCCGGCGCGCCTCGGACGTGTCGATGATGCGCGCGCCGCAGACGAGCGCCACACGCGGGAGCATCGACGCGACGCCGAGCTGCACCGTCGCCGCGCTGACGGCGTCGTCGAGCGCAGCGAGCACCTCGTGCTTCTCCCCCGTCAGCACCTGGCGCGCGCGCTCGGCCAGCGGGACCGAGCCGAGCGGGTCGACGACCGCGATCGGCCCGCGGGTGCCGAAGGCAGCCAGATGGCTGCCGGAGGCGGGTCCCGTGAGGCTCTCCCCGCCGTTCTCGCCGTAGACGCGGTAGTACTCCGTCGAGGTGACGAGCCGCAGCCCGTCCGCGGCCACGCCGAGCGCAAGCGCAGCGGCGCGCTGCTGCGCCGGCTCGCCGACCGGGGCGCGGCCGGCGGCGCCGCGTTCGAGCGCGACCGCGCCCGTCGCGACCGCCCGCAGCTGCCCCTCGCGCGGCTCGTAGACGCACTCGACGCGGACCGTGTCGGGCGCGGCGCCGGCGGCGACGCAGGCGCGCTCCGCCGCGTGGGCGGCGAGCGCGGCGCCGGTGCCGTCGCCGGTCGCGCTGCGCACGACCTCGACGCGCACGAGCGAGAGCGCCGCGCCGATCGAGGACAGCACCTCGGGATGGTCCGGTGCGAGCAGCGGGCGCCCGAGCGCGCGCGCGACCTCGCCGGCGAGCGCGGGCCCGGCGCCGCCGAGCGCGACGATCGGCACGTCGGGACCGAAGTCGTGCGCCTTCGCGGCCTCCGCGACGGCGCCGGCGATCTTCGCGACCGCCGCGTCGAGCAGCGCGCGCGCGGCGCGCTCCGGGCTCGTGCGCAGATGCGCGGCGAGCGGCGCGAACGCGGCCAGGGCCGCCGCCTGCGAGCCCGCCGCGTGCGTCCCCTCCTCCACGAGCCCGAGCGCGTTCGCCGCGCAGGTCGCGGTCAGCGCGAGCACGTCGCCGGCGCGCGTGCGCACGGCCGCATAGGCCTCCGGGTCGCCGGCGCGCGGGGCGACGAGCGTCAACGCCGCGCCCTCCAGCTCCGCGGGCGCGGCGAACGAGGCGTAGGCGAGCCCGGCGACGTGCGCGCTGCGCGGGCCGACCTCCACGAGCTTGCGCTTGCGCAGCCGCGCCATGCTGCCGCCGGCGGCGCCGACGACCCACGAGTCGACCGAGCGGATCGCCGTCGGGCGCCCCATCACCTTCAGCGTGCGCAGCACCGTGCGCCCGCCCGCGACGACGGACACGTTCGAGGAGGTGCCGCCGCACTCGAGCACGATCCCCTGCGTCAGCTCGAGCTGGTGCAGCGCCGCCGCGACGCCCGCCGCGGGCCCGGCGCCGACGGACAGCGACGGCGCGCTCGCGAACGCCTCCAGGCTCATCGCGCCGCCGTCGCCGCGCAGCACGAGCAGCGGCACGTCGATCTCGGCGCGGTGCAGGACCTCCTGCACGATGTGCGCCGTGCGCTCCATCAGCGGCAGGATCGAGGCGTTGACGGCCGCGCTGACGGTGCGCAGCTCGAGGCCGTAGGCGCCCGAGAGCTCGTGGCCGGCGCACGTCGGCAGCCCGCGCTCGCGCGCGCGCAGCGCGATCAGCCGCTCGGCCTCCGGCGCGTCGACGGCGAACGCGCCCGAGGCGGCGATCGCCCCGCAGCCGGCCGCGACGAGCCGGTCGAGCGCGGCGTCCACGTCGGCGACGGAGAGCCCGCCGGTCGCGTCGAGGAAGACGTGCTCGGTGCGCAACGCGCGGCCGGGCGCGAGCGCGACGTCGCCGACGGCGGTGCGCTTGCGCGCGGGGCGCAGGTCCGGTTCGCGGCCGACGCCGATCACGCCGACCTTCGCGACGTCGCCCTCGAGCAGCGCGTTCATCGCCTGCGTGGTGGAGAAGGCGACGAGCTCCACCGCGCTCGCGTCCGGTCCGAGCGTCGCCAGCAGCTCGTGCAGCGCGCGCGCGACGCCCTCGGTGACGCCGTCGGGCGCGTGATGGGTCGTCGGGACGACGGCGTGCGCGCGCAGCGCGAACGGGTGCGGCTCGACGGCGACTGCCTTCGTGAACGTCCCGCCGACGTCGACGCCGACGCGCAGCGTGCTCATGAGACGCCCGCCTCGACCGGCGGCTGCGAGCCCTCGCGCGCGGGGTCCTGTGGCGGAGAGGCGACCGGCGCCGACGCCACGGCGGCCAGACGCTCGCGGCGACGCCGCCGCGCCGGCGCCCACGCGAACACCCACGCCGCCCCGGCGGCGAAGATCACGAGCAGGACCGCCTGCACGAGCAGCGACTCGCGCGTCGGATGGATCCCCGTCAGCTCGGAGACGAACACGGGCGGGCGCGCCCACGCGGCGTGCACCGGGGTCGCCGAGACGATGTCGGCCTCCTGCAGCGAGCGGACCGCGTTGCCGGAGAAGGCGACGGACAGCAGCAGCAGCAGCGAGGCGCCGGTGACGAGCATCGGCTTGAGCGGCAGCGTGCGCCCGAGGCGCAGGATCGCGTATGCGACGGCGCCGAGCGCGACGGCAGCGGCTGCCGCACCGAGCGCGACCCACAGGCCCAGCCCGTCGGCGAACAGCAACAGCGCCTGATAGAAGAGCACCGTCTCGAAGCCCTCGCGGTAGACGGCGGTGAAGCCGAGCATCATGAACGCGGTCGCGCTGCCGGCGGCGATCGCGGTCGCCACGCGCGCGCGCATGAACTCCATCCGCCGCCGCTGCTCGATCCGCGCCACGAGCCAGAAGCTCACGACGACGAGCACGAGCACCGCAAGGAGCGCGGTGGCCGCCTCCAGCAGCTCGCGGTTCACCGGCGCGACGTCGAGCACGACCGTCGCGAGCACCCAGGTGATCGCCGTCGCCGCGAACGCGGCGAGCACGCCGAAGGACAGCGGCCGCTTGTAGTTGCTCGCCTGGCCGGCGGCGAGCGAGCCGAGCAGGATCGCGATCAGCAGCACCGCCTCGATCCCCTCGCGGAAGAGGATCGAGAAGCTGAAGCCGAAGGCGAGCGCGGGCGCCGCGACGCCGTGGGCGGCGAGCTTGCGATCGGTCGCGAGGATGCCGGCGCGTACGTCGCGCACGTCGGCACGGATCGTGTCGATCGGCGCGCGGCTCTTGAGGTCGTTGCGCAGGTCGGCGAACTTGAACTCGGTGTCGAGCACGAGGTTCGGGTCGCGCAGCCGCAGCGGGATCTCGACGTACTCGTAGTGGTCGAGGTAGCCGCTGCGCGCGAGCTCGTAGGCGCCGGCGTAGTCGCCCGCCTTGGCAACGCCCAGCGCCCGGTCGACGAAGCTGCGCGCGATCGCGTTCTCGCTGCGCCCGCGCTGGAGGTCGTTCTGCTTCGCCCCGGCGACGCCGGGCAGCGCCAGCGCTGTCAGCGCAACGGCCAGGAGCAACGGGATGAACGACCGGATCCGGGGCATTAGGGCGCCCGAAAACCTAGCACACGGGTGGGAATGGGGCGAGCGCTCCGCGCGCGGCGCGTCAGCTCAGACGACCAGCGCGAGCGGGTGCTCGAGCAGCGCGCGGATGCGCGCGAGGAACTGGGCGGCGTCGGCGCCGTAGAGGATGCGGTGGTCGCACGTGAGCGTCACCGACATCGTGTGGCGCGCGACGAGCGCGCCGTCGCGCACGACGGCCTTCGGCGCCAGCGCGCCGACGGCAAGGATCGCCGCCTGGGGCGGGTTGATGACGGCGACGAAGTCGGTGACGCCGAACATGCCGAGGTTCGAGACGGTGAAGGTGCCGCCGCTCAGCTCGGGCGGGGTGATCTTCCCGTCGCGCACGCGCCCGGCGAGCGTGCGCGCCTCGGCGGCGATCTGCCCGAGCGCCTTGGCGTCGGCGTCGAAGATCGTCGGGACGACGAGCGCGTCCGTCGCGGCGACCGCCACGCCGACGTTCACGCGCGAGTAGAGCTCGAAGCGGCCGTCCTTGTAGGCGCCGTTCGCGCGCGGGTACTCGCGCAGCGCGAGCGCGCACGCCTTCACGACCATGTCGTTGTAGGAGGGGACCGGGTCGTGCTCGAGCGCCTTCAGCTCGCCGCGCAGCGCGACGCACGCCTCCATGTCGATCTCGCTCGTGAGCGTGAACTCCGGCACCGTCGCCTTCGACTCCGCCATCCGGCGGGCGATCACCTGCTGCAGCTTGGAGAGCTCGACGACCTGCGTCTCGCCCTTGCCGCTGCCGCCGGGGCCCGAAGCAGGAGCGGCGGCGGCGGGAGCCGCCCCCGCGGCCTCCACGTCGGCCTTCACGATCCGTCCGCCGGGGCCCGAGCCCTGGATCCCGGCGAGGTCCACGCCGCGCTCGCGCGCGAGCCGGCGCGCGACGGGCGACGCCTTCACACGCTCTCCGTCCGCGCCGGCGGCGGCCGGCCGCGCCGGCTCCGGGGCAGGCGCTTCGGCTTCCGGCGGCGCTTCAGCTGCGGTTGGCGCTTCGGCTTCAGCGGGCGCTTCGGCTTCCGCCGGAGCCTCGGCTTCGACTTGCGCCGCGGCGGGCGCCCCGTCCGCGGGCGCTGCTTCGCCGCCGACCCGCGCGATCACGGCCCCGATCGGCAGCGTCGCACCCTCCTGCGCCACGATCTCGAGCGAGCCGTCGGCGTCGGACTCGTACGTCATGTTCGCCTTGTCGGTCTCGATCTCGACGATCTCCTCGCCGCGCGCGACCTCCTCGCCGGAGGCCTTCAGCCACTTGAGGATCGTCCCCTCCTCCATCGAGTCGGAGAGGCGCGGCATCACGATCTCGGTCACGCCGCAAGCCCCAGCGTCGCGCGGATCGCGCCGGCGAGACGCTCCTCGTTCGGCATCGCCGCCAGCTCGAGGTTCTTCGCGTACGGCAGCGGGACCTCGGCCATCCCGACGCGCTCGATCGGCGCGTCGAGGTCGTCGAAGCAGGCCTTCTGGATGCGCGCGGCCAGCTCGGCGGTGACGCCGTAGCTCGGCCAGCCCTCCTCAACGCAGACGGCGCGGCCGGTCTTGGAGACGGAGGCGGCGACGGTCTCCATGTCGAGCGGGCGCAGCGAGCGCAGGTCGACGACCTCGACGGAGACGCCCTCGCCCGCAAGCTGCTCGGCGACGTGCAGCGCGCGCACGGTCGCGTAGGAGTGCGAGACGACCGTCAGGTCCGAGCCCTCCCGCGCGACGGCGGCGAGCCCGATCGGCACGACGTGCTCGGGGTCGAGCGGCACCGGGCCCTTCTCCTTGTAGATCGGCAGGTTCTCGATCACGAGTACCGGGTCATCATCGCGGATCGCCGCCTTCAGCAGCCCCTTCGCGTCGGCCGGGGTCGCGGGCGCGAGGACCTTGAGGCCAGGCGTCCCGGCGAACCAGCCGTCGAAGCTCTGCGAGTGCTGGGCGGTCAACTGGTTGCCGGCGCCGTTGGGCGTGCGGATCACGAGCGGGCAGCGCACCTGCCCGCCGAACATCGCGCCGATCTTCGCCGCGTGGTTGATGACCTGGTCCATCGCGACGAGCAGGAAGTTGATCGTCATGATCTCCACGACCGGGCGCTCGCCGAGCATCGCCGCCCCAACGCCCGCCCCGACGAAGCCCTCCTCGGCGATCGGCGTGTCGCGCACGCGATCGGGGCCGAACTCGTCGAGCAGGCCGGCGCTGACCTTGTAGGCGCCCTCGAACGTGCCGACCTCCTCGCCCATCAGGAAGACGCGCTCGTCGCGCGCCAGCTCCTCGCGCAGCGCCATCCGCAGCGCCTCGCGGTAGGTCATCACCTCGGTCGCGCCGGCTGCCGCAGGGGCCTCGGCCTGCTTCGCGGTCGCGCTCATGCGCCCAGCCCCGCGTCGAAGGTGAGCGGCTCCTCGCCGTAGGCGCTGCCCGGCCGCATGCGCGCGAACTGCTCGGCGCTGCCGGCGGCATGCATCCCGGCGGCGAGCTGGTCGACGCGCGGCTCCGGGCTCTCCGTCGCGAAGCTCACCGCAGCCGCGATGCGCTGCTCGGCCGTCGCGTCGATCGCGTCGAGCTGCTCGTCGGTGACGCCGTCGCCGCGCAGCTGCGTGCGCACGCGCACGAGCGGATCCCGCGCGAGGTGCTCGGCGATCTCCTCCTTCGTGCGGTAGGCGAGCCCGGCGTCGGCGACGGAGTGGCCGCGATATCGGTAGGTCATCAGCTCCAGGACGGCCGGCTGGCGCTGCTCGCGCGCCGCACGCAGCAGGCGCGCGCTCGCCTCGATCGCGGCGTCGAGGTCGTCGCCGTCGACCCGCTCGCCGTGCATGCGGTAGGAGGCGGCGCGGCGGTAGAGCTCCGGCTCGGCGGAGGCGCGCCCGACAGGGGTGCCCATGCCGTACTCGTTGTTGATCACGAGATAGACGATCGGCAGCTTCCACAGCGCGGCGAGGTTGAGCGACTCGTGCCAGGCGCCCATGTTCACCGCGCCGTCGCCGAGCTCGCAGAGGACCGCCTGCGGGCGGCCCTGGCGCACAAGCGCAAGCGCCAACCCGGTCGCGACGGGCAGCTGGCCGGCGACGATGCCCCAGCCGCCGTAGTAGCCCCGGCCGACGTCGAGCAGGTGCATCGAGCCGCCGCGGCCGTGCGCACAGCCGTCGGCGCGGCCGAACAGCTCGGCCATCACGGCCTCGGGCGGGACGCCGCGCGCGAGCGCGAAGCCGTGCGAGCGGTAGCCGGTGACGAGCACGTCGTCGGTTTGCAGGGCATGGACGGCGCCGACCGTCGCGGCCTCCTGCCCGGAGGAGAGGTGGCAGTAGCCGCCGATGCGCGCGGCCTTGTACTGGCGCTCGGCCTCGGTCTCGAAGACGCGGATGAGCACCATCCGCTCGTAGAGCTCGCGGCGCATCGCCGCGTCGATCGCATCCGTCGCGGGCGGCGGAGCTGAGACGGCGGCGCTCATGCGCCCTCCTCGAAGTAGTCGGGATGCGCGATCTGGATCTGCGGGACGTGCGAGAGCACCATCCGCAGGTGGTGGCGCAGCGACGTCTCGGCGCGCTCGGCGTCGCGCTCGGCGACGGCCGCGACGACTTCGCGATGCTCGGCGAGCATCTCCTCGAGGTAATCCGCGTCGGGGAGGCTGAGGCGCCGGACACGGTCGAGGTGGCCGTTGGCGCGGCGGCTCAGCCGCCAGGCGATCTCATGGCCGCTGAGCTCGCAGAGCTGCTGGTGCAGGCCGTCGTCGAGCCGGTCGAAGGCGTCGGCGTCGGCCGCCTCGCAGGCGCGTTGCTGCGCGGTGAGGTTCGCTTGCAGCTCGGCGAGCCCGGCATCGTCGGCGCGCGCGGTCGCGAGGCGGATCGCGCTGCACTCGAGCGCCTCGCGCACGAACGCCGCGTCGGCGACCGCCTGCGGGCTGATGAGCGTGACGAACGTCCCGAGCTGCGGGACGATCGCGATCAGCCGCTCGTCGCGCAGGCGCGCGAGCGCCTCGCGCACCGGGGTGCGGCTGACGCCCAGCAGCTCGGCGAGCTCGTTCTCCGAGAGCCGCCGCCCCGGCGCCAGCTCGGCGCTGACGATCGCGTCGCGCAACGCGAGGTAGACGGTGTCGCGGGTCGCGACGCCGTTGAGGCGATCGCTCAGGGGGATCCGCATGGGCACTAGTATACAAGTGCACGTCAACCCCTGAACGGCTTCTTGCAAGGGGTGCGCTCGGCATTACTGCAGCGTGGCCGTCACCCGGTCGAGCAGACCGTCGACCCGCTGTACGAGCCGAGCGACGTCGGCCGTGGGCGCTCCGGCCTTCATGCGATCACGGAGCGTCTGGCGAATGGTCTGCTCGACCTTCACCCGCAGCCCGTGATCGACCCGGTCCAGCGGCGGCTCGACGAGCTCGAAGTGCTCCAGGTAGGCGTCGCCGACCTGCTCGCTGGCCTTGGCGCGATCGCCCGCGCGATACGTCGCCAGCGCCGCGTCGAGCCCGGTGCGCACCTTTGCGACCTGGGCGATCGCCTGCTGCGGCGTCGCCTGCTGCGCGGCCTGCTCCTTCGCGGCGTCGCCGCTCTTGCTCCCACAGCCGGCGGCGAACACGCCGATCGCAAGCGCCGCCACCGTCATACCGATCCGTACCGTCACGCCGTCCTCCTGGCCAGGTTTATTAGGGTGCCCTGCTTAGGGCGCCCGAAAACCTAGCACGGCGCTCGGAATCGTGCGGCCGGCGATCAGTGGGTGACGAACACCAGGTGCGAGGAGGAGGTCTTCGTGTTGCCCGCGGCGTCGCGCGCCCGTGCCGTGATCGTCGCCGAGGAGCCGGCCGAGGCCGAGTTCCAGACGAAGCTGTACGGCGAGGTGGCGTCGCTGCCGACGACGTTGCCGCCGACGAGGAACTCGACGAGCGTCACGGCGACGTTGTCGCTGGCCGTCGCCGTGAGCGTCACGTTGCCCTTCACCGTCGCGAGGTTCGCGGGCGAGGTCAGCGAGACCGCCGGCGCGGTCGTGTCCGGATGGATGACCGTGACGGTGCGCGCCGGCGTCGTGACCGTGTTGCCCGCGGCGTCGCGCGCGCGCATCGTGATCGAGGCGGAGCTGCCCGCCGACGATGAGTCCCAGTTGAAGCTGTACGGGGCGGTCGTGTCCTGCCCGACGACGGATCCGCCGACGAGGAAGTCCACGCGCGTGACGGCCCGGTTGTCGCTCGCGGTCCCCTGCAGCGCGACCGTCCCGGTCACGCTGGCGCCCGCGGTCGGCGACGTCAGCGACGCGGTCGGCGCGACCACGTCGGCGACGGTGACCGTGCGCGCGGAGGACGTCGTCGTGTTGCCGGCCGCGTCGTAGGCCTTCGCGGTCAGCGTGACCGAGGCGGGCGAGGTCGAGGAGTCCCAGCTCGTGCTGTACGGCGAGGTCGTGTCGGTTCCGACGACGACGCCGTTCGCGAGGAACTCGACCTTCGTCACCGCGACGTTGTCGCTCGCGGTCGCCGAGATCGTCGTGGCGCCGGAGACGGTCGCGCCGTTGGAGGGCGCGCTCAGCGCCACCGTCGGAGCGGTCGTGTCCGGCGGCTTGACGGTGACCGTGCGCGCGGCGGTGGTCGTCTTGTTGCCGGCCGCGTCGCTGGCGCGCACCGCGACCGTCGAGGAGACCGGCGCGCCCGTCGTGTTCCAGTCGAAGCTGTACGGCGCGGTCGTGTCGCTGCCGACGACGGCCCCGTTGACGAGGAACTCGACCTTCGTCACCGCCACGTTGTCGCTCGCGGTCGCCGTGATCGTCGTCGTCCCGGTGACGGTCGCGCCGCTGGCGGGCGCCGTCAGCGCGGTGGTCGGAGCGACGGTGTCGGCGGGCGGCGGGGGCGGCGGACCCGTCTGGCCGAATGCGTCCTTGGTCGTCTTGACGCTCAAGCCGGGCTGCTGGCCGATCCACGTCAGCAGCGCGTCGAGCGTGTCGGACTTGATCGCGTATTCGTCGAAGCCGGTGCAGGGGTCGTCGCAGACGTCGTGGAGGACGAGGTCCACCACGCCGCCGCCGCCGTAGCGCGCGCGGTTGATGAGGTCCTGGTACTCGGACAGCGGCGAGGTGATGCGCGGCTCATACGCCCGCAGCGTCATCGCGTCCTTCGGCGGGACGGTCTCGGCGAAGTCGCAGCAGGACGGCGGCTCGTCGAGCCCGCCGGTCGTGCGCGCGGTCAGGTAGCCGCAGCCGGCGACGACGCTCTTGACGCCGGCGTTCCAACCGCCGAACGGGTACGCGAAGTTGCGCACGTCGAAGCCGTGGACGGTGAGCGCGAGCCGGTCGTCGCAGACCTGGCGCTTCTGCTCGGCCGCGCTGACGGTCGTCAGGTTCGCGTGCGTGAGCGTGTGCCCGCCGATCTCGTTGCCGGCGTTGGCGAGGTCGGTGAGCTGCGCCCACGTCGCGTAGCCGGAGGTGCCGACCTTGTCGCTGTTGATGAAGTAGGTCGCCTTGACGCCGTGCGCGGTGAGGATCGAGCGATGCTGGTACTGCGACGCGAGCCCGTCGTCGAAGCCGATCACGACAGCCGTCGGGGACGCGTGCTTGACCGTCAGTGTGCGCGCCGCCGACGTCGCCGGGTTGCCGAGCGCATCGACCGCGCGGGCGGCGATCGACGCCGAGGCGCCGGCGCTCGAGGAGTCCCAGTCGAAGCTGTAGGGCGCGGTGGCGTCCGTGCCGACGACGCTGCCGTCGACGAGGAAGTCGACGTGGTCGACGCCGGAGGGGTCGCTCGCGTCGGCGCTCAGCGTGACCGTGTGCTCGACGCTCGCGCCGTCGTCCGGCGCGGTCAGCGTCACGGTCGGACCGGTGAGGTCCGGGTGGTTGACGGTGACCGTGCGCGAGGCCGAGGTCGTGACGTTGCCCGAGGGGTCCACCACACGCGCGGCGATCGTCGCCGAGGCGCCGGCGGTCGAGGCGTCCCAGTCGTAGCTGTAGGGAGCTGTCGCATCGCTGCCGACGACGGTGCCGTCGACGAGGAAGTCGACGCGGGTGACGCCGATGTCGTCGCTCGCGTCCGCGGTGAGCGTCGTCGTGCCCTGCACCGCCGAGCCGTCGGACGGCGCGGTCAGCGCGGCGCTCGGCGCGGTCGTGTCGGCGGGCTGGCCGAGCTCCTGCGCCTCGGTCTTGATCGTCACGCCCGGCCGCTGGTCGATCCACGTCAGCAGCTGGTCGAGCGTCGTCGCGCTCATCGAGTAGTCGTCGGCGCCGAGGCACGGGTCGTCGCAGACGCCGTGGAGGACGAAGTTGACCCAGCCGCCGCCGGAGTAGCGCGCCTTGTCGATCACGTCCTGGTACTCGGACAGCGGCGAGGTGATGCGCGGCTGGTAGGCGCGCAGCGTCAGCGCGTTCTTCGGCGGGACGGTCTCGGCGTAGACCGGACCAGCCGGGTAGTCCGTGCCGCCCGTCGTGCGCGCGCTGAGGTAGCCGCAACCGGAGACGACCGTCTTGACGTTCGCGTCCCAGGCGCCGAACGGGTAGGCGAAGTTGCGCACGTCGAAGCCGTGCTGGATGAGCGCCTGCCGGTCGTCGCAGACCTCGCGCTGCTGATCGACGGCCGCGAGCGTCGGCAGGTTCGCGTGATCGAGCGTGTGCCCGGCGATCTCGTTGCCGCCCGCGGCCAGATCCCCGAGCTGCGCCCACGTCACGTAGCCGGCCTTGCCGACGTTGCCGCTGTTGATGAAGTAGGTCGCGTGGGCGCCGTGCGCCTGCAGGATCGAGCGATGGTCGTACTGCGAGGCGATCCCGTCGTCGAAGCCGAGCGTCACGACCGTCGGCGAGGCGTGCTTGACCGTCACGTTGGCGACCGGCGAGGTCGTCGCGTTGCCGACGACGTCGACCGCGCGGGCCGCGATCGTCGCGGATGCCCCCGCGCTCGAGGCGTCCCAGTCGTAGCTGTAGGGGGCGGTCGCGTCGCTGCCGACGACCGCGCCGCCGACGAGGAAGTCGACGTGGTCGACGCCGACGTTGTCGTCCGCGTCGGCGGTGAGCGTCGAGACGCCCTCCAGCGAGGCGCCGTCGCTCGGCGCGGTCAGCGTGACCGTCGGCGGCACGGCGTCGGGATGGTTGACCGTGACGGTGCGCGAGGCCGAGGTCGTGGCGTTGCCCGACGGATCGACCGCGCGCGCGGCGATCGTCGCCGTGTCGCCGGCGGAGCCGGAGGCCCAGTCGAAGCTGTACGGCGCCGTCGTGTCGCTGCCGACGACGCTGCCGTCGACGAGGAAGTCCACGCGCGAGACGCCGACGTCGTCGCTCGCGTCGGCGCTCAGCGTCACCGTGCCCTGCACGGTCGCGCCGTCGGCGGGCGTGGTCAGCGCAGCCGTGGGCGCCGTCGTGTCGGCCGGCTGGCCGAGCGTCTGCGCGGTCGTCTTGACCGTCACGCCCGGCTGCTGGCCGATCCACGTCAGCAGCTGGTCGAGCGTGTTCGCGTTCGTGTCGTAGTCGCCGCCGCCGGTGCACGGGTCGTCGCAGACGCCGTGCATGACGAGGTTGACCCAGCCGCCGCCGCTGAAGCGGGCCTTGTCGATCACGTCCTGGAAGGTCGCGAGCGTCGTCGTCAGGCGCGGCTGGAACGCGCGCAGCGTGAGCGCGTTCTTCGGCGGGACGGTCTCGGCGTAGACCGGGCCGTCGGGGTAGTCGGTGCCGCCCGTCGTGCGCGCGCTGAGGTAGCCGCAGCCGGAGACGACGGTCTTCACGGCCGCGTTCCAGGCGCCGAACGGGTAGGCGAAGTTGCGCACGTCGAAGCCGTGGGAGATCAGCGCCTGGCGGTCGTCGCAGACCTCGCGCTGCTGATCGGCCGCCGACAGCGTCGGCAGGTTCGCGTGATCGAGCGTGTGCCCGGCGATCTCGTTGCCGCCCGCGGCGAGGTCGGCGATCTGCGACCACGTCACGTAGCCCGCGCCGCCGACGTTGGCGCTGTTGATGAAGTACGTCGCCTTGATGCCGTGCGCCTGCAGGATCGAGCGGTGCGCGTACTGCGAGGCGAGCCCGTCGTCGAAGCCGAACGTGACGACCGTCGGCGAGGCGTGCTTGACCGTGACGGTCGCGGCCGGCGAGGTCGTCGCGTTGCCGGCGACGTCGACCGCGCGCGCGGCGATCGACGCCGAGCTGCCGGCGCTCGAGGAGTCCCAGTCGAAGCTGTAGGGCGCGGTCGCGTCGCTGCCGACGACCGCGCCGCCGACGAGGAAGTCGACGTGATCGACGCCGACGTTGTCGCTCGCGTCGGCCGTGAGCGTGACGGGGCCGAGAACGCTGTCGCCGTTGGCGGGCGCGGTCAGCGAGACGGTCGGGGGGACCGCGTCGGGGTGGATCACGGTCACCGTGCGCGAGGCGGAGGTGACGACGTTGCCGGCCTTGTCGGTGACGCGCGCGGCGATCGTCGCCGTGTCGCCGGCCGAGGCGGTGTTCCAGTCGGCGCTGTAGGGCGCCGTCGCGTCGCTGCCGACGACGGCGCCGTCGACGAGGAAGTCGACGCGGCCGACGCCCTTGTCGTCGCTCGCATCCGCAGTGAGCGTCGCGGTGCCGGTCACGCTCGCGCCGTCCGCCGGCCCCGTCAGGGCCACGCTGGGTGGCGCGAGATCGGTCGGCATCGCGAGCGCCTGTGCGGTCGTGCGCACCGTGACGTCGGGCAGCGGGTCGATGAACCCGAGCAGCTGGTCGAGCGTCGTGGCGTTGATCGAGAAGGAGCTGGCACCCGTGCAGGGGTCGTCGCAGATGCCGCTGAGCACGATGTTGACCCAGCCGCCGCCGGCGAGGCGCACGCGGTTGATGAGGTCCTCGTAGGTGGCGAGCGGCGTGCTGAGGCGCGGGTAGTACGCGCGCAGCGTGTAGGCGTTCTTCGGCGGCAAGGTCTCCGCGAAGACGCAGCAGGGGTCGGGGAAGTCGGTGCCGCCCGTGGTGCGCGCGCTGTCATAGCCGCAGCCTTGGACGACGGTCTTCGCGGTCGCGTTCCACCCGCCGGAGGGGTAGGAGAAGTTCGTCGGGTTGAGGCCGTGCGACTGGATTGCGGTGCGGTCGTCGCAGACCTGCGTCGTCATCTGGGCCTGCGTGAGCGTCGTCAGGTTCGTGTGACTGATCGTGTTGCCGCCGATCTCGTTGCCGGCGGCGCTCAGCTCGCCGAGCTGAGCCCATGTCGCGTAGCCCGACGTGCCGACCTTCCCGCTGTTGACGAAGAAGGTCGCGTGCGCGTTGTGCGCGGCGAGGATCGAGCGGTGCGTGTACTGCGACGAGGCACCCTCGTCGAAGCCGAGCGTGACGACGGTCGGCGCCGCCTGTGCGACGGTGGCGGCGAGCAGCAGCGCCGAGACGGCGAGCAGGAGCGTGCGCGTGACCCGCGTCGGGAAGCGGGAAGGGATCGACGAAGCGAGTGGCCTGGGCATGTGTGGTCGCATCCTTACGTTCCACCGTGCCCAAGGTCATAGGGCCCGTTGCGGTCAATGAAGCTTGAGCATCATTGCATCTTTTGGGGAGGTTTGGATCGCTTTAAGCACAATTCGTGCGATTTTTCGCGTGCCGACGTGCCAAAGCGATGCAAATGCTGCACGGCGGTGAGAAGGTGTCTCGCGCGTGGCTACAGCGGATTCCGACCCGCAGGCTGCCCCCGCACGGCCTCGGCTGGTGCTCACCGCGCTGATCGCCGTCGCGGCGGTCGCGAACCTCAACCTCGCGGTGGCCAACGTCGCGCTGCCGGACATCGGCAAGGCGTTCGACGCCGGCCAGGTGCAGCTCGACCTCGTCGCCGTCGGCTACTCGCTCGGGCTCGCGGCGTCCGTTCTCTACCTGGGCGCGCTCGGCGACCGCTACGGGCGCAAGCTGATGCTCGTGCTCGGGATGGCGCTGTCGATCCCCGCAAGCCTCGTCGCCGCGCTCGCCCCCAGCATCGGCGTGCTGTTCGCCGGGCGGCTGCTGGGCGGGGTCGCAGCGGGCATGGCGTTCCCGACGACGCTCGCGCTGATCACCGCGCTGTGGTCGGGACCGGCGCGTACGCGCTCGATCGCGCTGTGGTCGGGCATCGGCGGCGCGCTCTCGGCGCTCGGTCCGCTCGTCTCCGGCGCGCTGCTCGAGCAGTTCGAGTGGGGCTCGGTCTTCTTCGTCACGCTGCCGCTCGCGGTGATCGCGCTCCTGCTGGCCCTCCGTTATGTACCCGCGCACGTGAACGAGACGAGCAGCCCGGTCGACAACCTCGGCGGGATCCTCTCCGTGCTGCTGGTCGCGGCGCTCGTGCTGAGCATCAACTTCGTGCCGGTGCCGGACAAGACGACGCTCGTGCTCGGGCTGGCGGCGATCGCGCTGGCGGCCGCGGGCGCGTTCGTGCTGCGCCAGCGGCGTGCGGCGAACCCGCTCTACGACCTGCACGTCGCGGGGCGGCGCGTCTTCTGGGTCGCGGCGCTCGCGGGGATCATCGTCTTCGGTGCGCTGATGGGCGCGATGTTCGTCGGGCAGCAGTTCCTCCAGAACGTGCTCGGCTACTCGACGCTCGGCGCGGGCGCGGCGATCCTGCCGGCGGCGCTGCTGATGGTGCTGATCGCCCCGCGCTCGGCGAAGCTCGTGAACGCGCGCGGGGCACGCGTCACGCTGCTGACGGGGTACGCGTTCTGCCTGCTGGGGTTCCTGACGATGCTGCTGCTGTGGAAGGACGGCGCGGCCTACTGGAAGGTCGGCCTCGGCTACGCCTTCATGGGGATCGGCGTGGGCTTCGCCGGCACGCCCGCCTCGCACTCGCTCACCGGCTCGGTGCCGGTGAAGCGGGCGGGGATGGCGTCGGGCACCGCCGATCTCCAGCGCGACCTCGGCGGCGCGATCATGCAGTCGATCCTCGGCGCGCTGCTGACGGCCGGCTACGCCGCGGCCGTCGGCACGGCGATCGCGAGCTCGCCGAACGGCTCGAAGGTGACGGACAACGTCGCGAACGAGCTGACGAAGTCGTTCGCGAGCGCATCCGACGTCGCCGCGCAGTACCCGCAGTACTCGACGCAGATCATCGCCGCCGCACGCGAGTCGTTCGTGCAGGGCGACCAGTGGGCGTACACCGCCGGGATCGCGGCGATCCTGCTGGGGGCGGTGCTGGTGTTCTTCCTGTTCCCGAAGCGGGATGAGGAGCGGATGCTGCTGCTGGAGTACCAGACGGAGGATGCGGCGAGCGAACGCTGATTCGATCGCCGAATCGGTCCGCCGACGCAGCGGGTTAGATAGGGCCGCATGGCCATGTCGTTTCCGATTGCTCCGCCCGCCTCCGCCGAGAAGCTTCGCGGCGGCTACTACACCCCCGGGGAGATCGCCGCGTTCCTCGCGGAATGGGTCGCCGGCGCCGGTCCCCGGATCTTGGAGCCCAGCTGCGGGGACGGAGCGATTCTGTCGGCCCTGCCGACGACCGGCAGCGTCGTCGGGATCGAGCTGGAAGAGACCGAGGCCGCCAAAGCGCAGGTGGCGGCGCCCGCTGCGGAGGTGATCGTCAGCGACTTCTTCGAGTGGTACTCCCCGGAGCAGGACGAGGCGTGGGACGGGGTGGCGGGAAATCCTCCGTTCATCCGTTTCGGCAACTGGACGGAGCCGACGCGGGGCCTTGCGCTCGACGTGATGCGCCGCGTCGGCATGCGCCCGACGAAGCTCACCAACGCCTGGGTCCCGTTCATCGTCGCCTCCGCGCTGGCGGTACGCCGCGGCGGGCGCATCGGGCTCGTCGTGCCGGCCGAGGTGATGCAGGTCAACTACGCAAGCGAGCTGCGCGGATTCCTCGTCGACGAGTTCTCAGAGCTCACGGTCGTGACGTTTCGGCGACTCGTCTTCCACGGCGTCTTGCAGGAGGTCGTGCTGATTCTCGGTGAGCGCGGCCAGGGGCCGGCACGGATCAAAGTCGTCGAAGTCGCGGACGCATCGCGCCTCCCGACGCCCGCGGCGCTCACCGCGCTCGACCATGCTCCCGCGCTTCGGCACGAGACGGAGAAGTGGACCAAGTACTTCCTCGATCTCGCCGAGATCGAGGCCCTGCGCACGGCGCGCGAGCTGAAGTCGCTCACACGCCTCGGCACCATCGCCCAGGTCGACGTCGGCGTCGTGACCGGACGCAACCGCTTCTTCGTCCTGCGGCCTTCGGGATCGATCGCCCACGGCGTGACCGATCACGTCATCCCCCTCGTCAGCAAGTCGGCGCATCTTCAAGGGATCGAGTTCAAGGAGCTCGACCTGGACGCTCTCAGGGAGTCCGACGCTGCCTGCGAGCTGCTTTCGATCGATGACGCGCTGGACCCGCACGACGACACGGAGCTGAGCACCTATGTGCTGGCGGGTGAAGCCGAGAACGTCCACACGGGATTCAAATGCTCCATCCGGCGGCAGTGGTGGGTGGTGCCGTCTGTCTGGACTCCCGATGCATTCCTGCTTCGTCAGATCTACGATCACCCTCGCGTCATCGCCAACAAGACCGGTGCCACCTCCACCGACACGATCCATCGCGTGCGAATGGCCAATGGAACGCCCCCGATCAAGCTTGCGGCGGCCTCGATCAACTCGGTCACGTTCGCGTTCTCGGAGGTCATGGGGCGCAGTTATGGCGGCGGCGTGCTTGAGCTGGAGCCGCGCGAAGCAGAGGGGCTGCCGTTCCCCGATCCACGGCTCCTCACGAGCGCCGACTGCAAGAAGATCGACCGCCACCTGCGGAACGGTCAGCTCACCGAGGCGCTCGACTATGTAGACCAGGTGCTTCTCGTGGACAAGCTGGACGTGGAATCCGAGCTGGTCGAACAGCTGCGTGGCGTGTGGGAACGTTTACGCGATCGCCGTTTAGCTCGCAGCCGATCGTTCCGTCAGTGAGGGGGCGAACCGGCGTAGCGCAGCCGATACGCCTCCTCGACCTGTGACGAGAAGTGCTCAATTCGCAGCTTTGGATGTCTGGCAGGATCCGGCGTTGCAGGTGAGATGTCTCCTGTGAGCGGATCCCACGTCGCGAAGCACATCGCCTCGGCTACGTGAGCGGGGGCATGCTCGTCCTTTCGCCCTCCGAGGCCGTCGAGCCGCCACGTGATCGGATCGAGCGAATTGCCCACGGCAGGCAGCGGAATCAGAACCAGAAAGGCGACGACGGCCATCGGAAAGCGGGTATGGATCGTGGCGGCCTCGGTGGCGAGGTCGTTGACCATGTTCTGCCAGTTCTTGCCGACGCTCTTCGAATCGTTGAGCGTCTTGCTATCGAAGGCGAAGCGAACGCCGTCGGGTCGATACACGACGTCGTAGTTCTGCTTTCGAATCCCACCGACGACGGTGACGGGAGCCGTCTCGACGCAATCCGGCTGCGGCGGGTAGAGCCGAGTCGCCTTCTTCTGGCTGGCCTGGACGACGGGGACGCCTCCGAGCATCGTCGCGAACGACGATGCGACGGCGCCGTCGATTGCACCACCGAGTTGGATCGAGGAATTCGGCGGCGTCCGACTGAGCGCGCCACCGTTCGCCGTCCATTGAGCACCGAAAGACGCCAGGACGGTCGGACCGAGCGGGAGCGCCGGCATAGCCGTGAGTGGAGTCACGCGAACAGCGTGCAACACATAGCGGACGGACGGTCCACGGGGCACATGCACAGCAGCGCCCGCTGGGAGCGTCCCGAGCGAAGCCCCGCCATCGCGGGGCTTCCACCAACGCGCCCGAGAGGATTCGAACCTCTGACCTTCGGTTCCGTAGACCGACGCTCTATCCAGCTGAGCTACGGGCGCAGTGCGAGCGGGGGATTGTAGCCGGGAGCTGTGCTCGGCGGTTCGCGCGTCGTGTGCGGCCGGTCAGCGCTCGATCGGCCGCGCGCCGTCCAGGAGCGCCAGGTACTGGTGCATCAGGCGCACCGCCATCGCGCCCTCGCCGACCGCGGAGGCGACCCGCTTGATCGAGCCTGAGCGCACGTCGCCGACGGCGAACACGCCGGGGCGGCTCGTCTCCAGTGGGAACGGCGCGCGTTGGCGGCCGTCGCCTGCGGGATCGAGATGCGTGAGCTGGAGGTCGTTGCCGGTGAGGACGAAGCCGTCGTCGTCGGTGGCGACCGCGTCGCGGAGCCAGCCGGTGCAGGGGTCGGCGCCGATGAACACGAACGCAGCCCCGGCGTCCAGCGTGCGGGTCGCTCCGGTGCTCGTCTCCTCCACCGTGACCGCCGCCAGCGCGCCGTCGCCGTGCAGCTCGCGGATCTCCGTGCGGCAGTGCAGCTCGATGCCCGGCGTCGCCTCGATCTGATCGACGAGGTAGCGCGACATGCCCGCGGCCAGGTCGCCGCCGCGCACCAGCAGCTGCACGCGGCTGACGTGTTGCGCGAGGAACACCGCGGCCTGACCGGCCGAGTTGGCGCCGCCCACGACGACGACGGGCTGGCCCGCGCACATCTGCGCCTCGACCTGGGTGGCGGCGTAGTAGACGCCCGCGCCCTCGAACTCGTCGAGGCGCGCGACGCTCAGCCGGCGGTAGCTCGCGCCCGTGGCGAGCACGACCGTGCGCGCGCGCAACCGCTCCTCGCCTTCCAGCTCGACGACGTGGTAGCCGTCCTCGAACGCCAGTGCGCTGCACGTCTCGGGGACGGCGCTGCGCACGCCGAAGCGGGTCGCCTGCACGATCGCCCGTTCGGCGAGCTCGGAGCCCGAGATGCCGGCCGGGAAGCCGAGGTAGTTCTCGATCCGCGACGAGGTGCTCGCCTGCCCGCCGACCGCCACGGAGTCGACGAGCACGGTGCTCAGGCCCTCCGACGCCGCGTAGACCGCGGCGCCCAGCCCGGCCGGCCCCGCCCCGACGACCACCGTGTCGCAGACCTGCTCGGGCGAGCTCGCGGCCCGCAGGCTCAGCGCGTCGGCGACTTCGCGGTTCGTCGGATTCCGCAGCGCGAGCGACCCGCGCAGGACGAGCGGCGTCTCGCGCGGGGAGATCGAGAGCCCGCGGAGCAGCTCGTCCGCCTGCGCGTCGGTCTCGAGGTCCATGAAGCTGTGGGGAATCCGATTGCGCGTCAGGAACTCGCGCAGGCGGCGGCTGTCCGGCGAGAGGTGCGACCCGATCAGCCGCACGCCCGAGCCGAGCCCGATCAGCAGTGCCCGCCGCGCGATGAACGCGGTGAGGATCAGATCCCCGAGCTGCTGGTTGGCGGCGATCACGCGTTGCAGCTCCGCGCGGCTGAGCACGATCGCCTCCCCCGCCTCGCGCACGACGGCCGTGTTGTACGCCGGCTGGCCGCTCATCAGGCTCAGCTCGCCGGCGAAGCGGCCCTCGCCGTGCACGCCGATCACGCGCTCGGCCGCGGAGCCGAAGCCGTCGACGATCGCGACGCGGCCGCGCACGACGACGAAGAAGTCGGACGACGGGTCACCGGCGCGGAACAGGATCTCGCCGTCCGCCAGCGCGCGCCGCTCACCGGCCTCGGCGAGCACCGCGAGCAACTCCTCGTCGAGGCGCGGAAACGCGCCTCCGCGATCGAACGGGTCCTCGGCGGCCATCTCCGCCTCAGCCTACGCCACGGGTGGCCGCGCGGACGGCTCAGTCAGCCTACGGGCAGCCGAGAGCGAAACGGAGAGGGCGGGATTCGAACCCGCGATGGAGTTGACCCCCATACTCGCTTAGCAGGCGAGTGCCTTCAGCCACTCGGCCACCTCTCCACAGAGGGAAATCCAGTCTAGAGGCTCGTGCGCGCGGGTGCGGGGTCACCGGCTAGCATCGTCCTGCCGCACCACCGGAGGGGTGGCAGAGCGGTTGAATGCGGCGGTCTTGAAAACCGTTGACGGGGGCGACCTCGTCCGAGGGTTCGAATCCCTCCCCCTCCGCTCGCCCGCCCGAACCCGTCCGGACCCCCCGGCATGCTGCCGGTCATGTCCTGGCACAACGGCCGCCTCGCTGCGTTCGACGTCGAGACGACGGGGATCGATCCGGAGTCCGACCGGATCGTGACGGCCGCGGTCAGCGTCGTCGGCGGCGGGCTGCCGCCCGAGAGCGGCGCCTGGCTGCTTGACCCGGGCGTCCCGATTCCCGCCGGTGCGACGAACGTCCACGGCATCACGACCGAGCAGGCGCGCGCCGAGGGTCGCCCGGCCGCCGAGGCGATCGAGGAGATCGTCGCCGCGCTGGCCGCGCAGCTGGAAGGCGGCACCCCCGTGATCGCGTTCAACGCGCGCTTCGACCTCACCTGCCTCGACCGCGAGGCGCGCCGCCACGGGATCGTCCCGCTCGTCGAGCGCGTCGGCGGCGCGGCCGGGATGATCGTCGTCGACCCGTTCATACTCGACAAGCGCCTCGATCGCTTCCGCCGCGGCCGGCGCACGCTCGGCGCCGTCTGCGAGCACTACCGCGTCCCGCTCACGGACGCCCACGCCGCGAACGCCGACGCGCTCGCCGCCGCCCGCCTCGCGTGGCGGATCGCACAGGCGTACGCCGAGCTTCAGGACCTCGACCTGCGCGCGCTGCACACGCAGCAGATCGGCTGGGCCGCCGAGCAGGCCGCGTCGCTCGCCGAGTACTTCCGCGGGCAGGGGCGCCACGAGCACGTCGAGCCGGCGTGGCCGATCGTCCCCCTCCCGGCCGCCGTGCCCGACGTGCCCGCGATCGCCGCTTAGTCGCTCACGTGGTCGCGCCCACGCGCGCGCGCACGAACTCCACCAGCAGCCGCTCCACCGTCTCCGGCGCGTCGGCATACGGCCAGTGGCCGCTGGCCGGCAGGACATGCACGTCGGCGGAGGGGAACGCGTCGCGCTGGCGCTCGGCGTACTTCGCCGGCAGGTAGGCGTCGTGCTCGCCCCAGATCACAAGCGCCGGGATGTCGCGCGGCGCCATCAGCGCCGAGAAGCCCTCGGCCGCGCTGCCCGGATCGTCGGTTGCGCGGTAGAGCTTCAGCACCGCGCGGCGGGTGCGACGGTCGTAGTGGTCGTACATCTCGTCGACGAACGCACGCGGCAGGCCGCGCGGCTCGCTGCGGCGCAGCATCGTGCGGAACGCGCGCCGCGTCGCCAACGCGTGGAACAGCTCGCCGAGCACCGGCGTCCGCCACACGCGCGCGAGCCTGTGCCAGCGATAGCCCGGCAGCACGCCCGTGTCGATCAGCGTGACGCTCGCGAGCTGCTCGACGTGCATCGCCGCCCACACGAGGCCGATCGGGCCGCCGAAGTCATGCAGCACGAGATGGACCTGCTCGATCCCGAGCGTCTCGAGCGCCTGCCCGAGGAACGTCGCGTAGCCGACGACGTCGTGGGAGAAACCCGGCGGCGCGTCGGTCTCGCCGAAGTCGGGCAGGTCGAGCGCGACGGCGCGCATGTGCTCGCCGGCCGCGCCGACGAAGCGCACCCAGTCGTCGCACGAGCCGGGGTTGCCGTGGACGAAGACGACCGCCTCGCTCGCGTCGGCGGGGCCGGCCTGCACCAGGCGCGGCTGCGTCCCGCCGACGGCGACGCGCGTGCGCTGCACCTCCGCCGCGCCGCTCATACGCCCACCGTCTCCCGCTCGCGCTGCTCGCGCACGACCGTCGCGGGCGGGACCGGAGCGGCGGCGCGCCGCCGCAGCGCATGGCGCGCGTTGACCGCCACCGCGCGCGGCAACGTCGTCGCCAGCATCCGCCCCGGTCCGATGCGGCGCGATCCGAACGCGTCGAAGCGCGCGGCGAGCTTGTCGTCGCGCGTCGTGGCGGAGAACAGCAGCTTCTCGGACGCGGTCAGGCGCCGGCCGTTCGCGTAGGCGACCATCAGCCGCGCGTGCCCGCCGAGACCGCGGGCGTGGCGCTTGCGATACGCCTCGAGCCCGTCGTCGAGCGCCTCGCCGCGCACCAGCGCCGGCGTGATGCTGTCGGCGAGCCACTCGGCCGTCTGGAAGGCGAAGCCGCAGCCGACGCCCCACAGCGGGTCGATCGCGAGCGCCGCGTCGCCGACGAGCGCAAGGCCGGGCGCGGTCGGGCGGCGCAGCCGGTTGGTCATGTCGAGCTTGCCCATCACCGGCTCGACGAGGCGCGACTCGCGGATCGGCGGGACGCCGCCGGGCAGATCGCAGATCCACTTGCGCAGCGCCGCCTCCGGGTCGCGCTTGAACTCGCCGACGCGATCGAGCGTTCCCATCGCGGCGTAGAAGGTCAGGTCGTTGTCGGTGGGGAAGGCCGCCGCCCACTGCGGATCCATCATCCAGATCGTGGCGTCCGGCGCGCAGTCCGGCGCGGGGCCCTCGAAGTAGCCGCCATAGGCGAAGCGACCGTGCGGCGTCTTCTTCTCCGGCACGCCCGCGAGCTCGGCGATGCGCGAGTCGCGGCCGTCGGCGCCGATCACGAGCCGCGCGCCGAGGCGCGTCTCGGTGCCCTGCACGTCGCGCACGACGACGCCGTCGATCGCGCCGCCGGGGGCGCGCGTCAGCTCGCGCGCGCTCTGCCCCAGCAGCAGCTCCACGCCGGGCGTCGCGCCGGCGCGCTCGCGCAGCAGCGGGTCGAGCAGCTCGCGCCGCAGGTTCACGGATGCGACGGTCAGCTCCGGCGGCGCCTGGATCCAGCCCCACTGCGTCCAGGCGCGGAAGCCGGTGCGCAGGCCGCCGGCGGCGATGATCGGGTCGAGCAGGTCGAGTCGCTCCAGCGTCGGGATCGCGGAGGACTGGATGAAGTGCGAGCACATGCGCTTGAACGCCTGCGGGTCGGGGCTCTTCTCGACGAGCGCCACGCGTGCGCCCGCGCGCCCGAGGAGGATGGCGGTGCTGCAGCCGGCGAGGCTCGCGCCGACGATCACGGCGTCGTAGTCCGGCGCACCGGCGATGATGGGACTTCCGTTGACGTGGTCGTGATCCGGCATGGCGACTCCCCGTGTCGTGGACCTTGCACAGTTCGTGCCGTACTATACGTAACGCATCATGAAACGCAAGCCGATTCGTCTCACCTCGACCTCGTATGCCGTGCTCGCGCTGCTCGACCACTTCGGCGAGGCGACGCCCTACGACCTCAAGCAGGCGCTCGACAGGTCGATCGAGAACTTCTGGCAGGTGCCGCACACGACCGCCTACGAGGAGCCCGCGCGACTCGCCGCGGGCGGCTACCTGTCCGCGCGCCAGGAGCCCGGCGGGCGTCGCCGCAAGGTCTACGCGCTCACCCCGCTGGGCCATGAGGCGCTGCGGGCGTGGGCCGCCGTGCCAGACGTCGCGCCGCCGCAGCTGCGCGACGAGGCGCTGCTGAAGATCTTCGCCGGCGCCGACCCGCAGCCGATCCTCCTCGCCCGCCGCGCCTGGCACGCGATGAAGCTCGAGGAGCTGCAGGGCTACCTCGACGCGGTGCGCGCCGAGTGCGGAGACGAGCACGAGCCGACCGGCGCCGAGCGCACGCTGATCGCCGGCACCGCCTACCACCGCATGATGCTCGAGGTGCTCGACGCACTCGAGGCCGCGCGCGAGCGCTGAGCAGCCTCGCTCTATCCTCGGCGCATGGACGCCGCCGCCCGTCTGCTGCGCGTGCCGCTCGACGGCGCCCCGACCCCGACGGACCTGCTGGACGCGCTCGCCGGCGAGCCGTGGCCGTTCGCGTTGACGGGCAGCTGGGCCGGTGGGGGCGCGATCCTCGGCGCCGGGCCGCTGCGACTCGCCGGGCCGGACGAGGATCCGTTCGCGCTGCTGGACGACCTCCCGGCCGTCGCGAACGCCGGCGAAGCGGCCGCCGAGGGCGCCGTCGGCGGCGGCTGGTTCGGCTGGCTCGGCTACGCGCTCGGCGCGCGCGTGGAGCAGCTCGTGCCCAGCCCGCCGCGACCGGCGCCGCTGCCGCCGTTCCAGCTCGCCTACTACGACCATGTCCTGCACCTCGACGCAGCCGGCCGCTGGTGGTTCGAGGCGCTTGCTACGCCCGCGCGCGAGGCGGATCTCGCCGCGCGCCTGGAGCACCTGCGCGCGCGGCTCGCCGCCGCCGAGGACGGGGCTCCGGCCGGCAGTCGATCCGCCCCCGGCGCGTTTCGCCTCGCCGGCGCCGGCGCCGCCGGCCACCTCGCGGCCGTGCGCGACTGCCGCGAGCGGATCGCGGCCGGCGAGATCTTCCAGGCGAACGTCTGCCTGCGACTGGAGGCAGACTGGGACGGCAGCGGACCCGACGACGTCGCGGCGCTGTTCGCACGCGGCAGCGCGCTGCTGCGCCCCGCCTTCGGCGCCGCCTTCCCTGCACCATGGGGCGGCGTCGCGAGCCTCTCGCCCGAGCTGTTCCTGCGCCGCCGCGGACGCGCGGTCGTCACCGCCCCGATCAAGGGCACGATCCCGCGCGCGGGCGACGCCGACGTTGCGCGGGCCGCGCTCGCCGCCTCCGCCAAGGACCGCGCCGAGCACGTGATGATCGTCGACCTGATGCGCAACGACCTCGGGCGCGTGTGCGCGTACGGCTCGATCGCAGCCGAGCCGGAGCCGGGCGTCGAGCCGCACCCGGGCCTGTGGCACCTCGTCTCCCACGTGCGCGGGACGCTGCGCGAGGACGCGGGCGACGGCGCGCTGCTGCGCGCAACCTTCCCGCCAGGGTCGGTGACGGGAGCGCCGAAGGTGCAGGCGCTGCACGTGATCGCGGCGCTGGAGGCGACCGCGCGCGAGGCCTATACCGGTGCGATCGGCTTCGCGAGCCCGCTCGCCGGGCTGGAGCTGAGCGTCGCGATCCGCACCTTCGAGGCGGCGGGCGGCCGGCTGTGGCTGGGCGTCGGCGGCGGGATCGTCGCCGACTCCGACCCGGCGGGCGAGCTGGAGGAGTGCCTCGTGAAGGCGCGCCCGCTCGTCGCCGCGATCGGCGGCCGGATCGAGGAGCCCGCCGCGCCGCCGCCGAGTCGGCTGCACGACGTGCCGCGCGCGCTCGCGCGCGGGCGCGCGCGTCCCGACCCGGCTGAGGGCGTCTTCGAGACGCTGCTC
This sequence comes from Conexibacter sp., assembly GCA_035637995.1. Classification (GTDB taxonomy): domain Bacteria; phylum Actinomycetota; class Thermoleophilia; order Solirubrobacterales; family Solirubrobacteraceae; genus Conexibacter. Next base: position 78,838 of record DASRAV010000009.1, read on the forward strand.
GTGCGCGACGGAGCGCCGGTGCGCGCAGAGGCGCACCTCGCGCGCCTCGCCGCCAGCGTCGGCGTGCTCTACGACGCCGAGCTGCCCGCCGGGCTCGCAGACCGGATCCTCGCAGCAGCGCTCGCCGCCGCGGCCGACGCAGACGGGCGCGCCGCGCTGCGCGTCCTCGCCCGCCCAGGACGCCGTGGCGTCGTGGACGTCGCGCTGGAGCCGGGCGTCCTGCGCACGCGCCCGCTGCCGATCGCGCTCGCGCCGGTTGTGCTGCCAGGCGGGCTCGGCGCGCACAAGTGGCGCGATCGTCGCCTGCTCGACGCACTCGCCGGCGACGGCGCCACGCCGCTGCTGCTCGACGCCGACGGCACGGTGCTCGAGGCCGCCTGGGGCAACGTGCTCGCGCTCGAGGGCACGACGTTGATCACGCCGCCGGCCGACGGCCGCCTGCTGCCGGGCGTCACGCGTGCGGCGCTGCTCGAGGCCGCTGCGGAGGCCGGCCTCACGGCACGCGAGGAGCCGCTGTCGCTCAGCCGGCTCGTCGCGGCAGAGCAGATCGTCGTCACCTCAGCGCTCGCCGGAGCGGTCCCCGCGACGCTGAGCGGTGCCGCGCGTTCGAATCTGGGCGCGTCAACGCTCGTCCGAAAAATAGAAGAATGTGTAGCTTCAGGACCCTTTCCAGCGCAGGTCTGAATACTCAGGAATTCCCCTTTATAAAGGGGTTTGAGCGCATGCCGGATTGGGCCGACGAACGCGACGCCATCCACGAATCCCCCCGCCAGCGGGGAAAAACTCCTACCGTCGCCATACACGAGCGGCCACGCGCCCGTGCCACAGTGGAACGCGGATGCGCCGAAGCGCCCCCTCGCACGCAGAGCTCCGCGTCGTCGCCGGCCTCCGTCGTCGCGACCCCGACGCCGTCCGCACGATGTGTGCGGAATATGGGCAGCCCGCGCTCGCGCTCCTGCGCCGGGCGCTCAGGGACGGGAACGCCGTCGAAGACGTCTACCAGCAGGTCCTGCTGGAGGCATGGCAGCGCTCGCCGACCTACGACCCGGCGCGCGCGTCGCTGCGCACGTGGATGGCGACGATCGCCCGCTCGCGCGCGATCGACCACATGCGCCGGCGTGTGCCCGAGCCGATCGACCCCAGCATGGTGCGGCTGCATGCCCGCGAGCCGGCGTTCGAGCTCGTCGATCGGATGGCGATCAGGGACCTGCTGCACGAGCTGCCGGCCGCAGAGGCCGAGGTCGTGCTGCTGCACTTCCACGTCGGGCTCAGCCAGTGCCAGATCGCTGCGCGCACGGGCCTGCCGTTGGGGACCGTCAAGTCGCGCATGGCCAGCGCCCTGCGGCGCCTGCGCCGGATGGTCGACGAGGAGTGCACGCCGCCGCTGTGAGCGACGGCGTGCGGCTCGACCAGGCTACGCGACGGCGCCGAAGCGCTGCGCGACGACGTCCCAGTCGACGACGTTCCACCACGCGTCGAGATAGTCGGGACGGCGGTTCTGGTACTTGAGGTAGTAGGCGTGCTCCCACACGTCGACGCCGAGCAGCGGCGTCGAGCCGTTCGAGATCGGGTTGTCCTGGTTCGCCGAGCCGACGACCGCGAGGCCGCTGCCGTCATGCACGAGCCACGACCAGCCGGAGCCGAACTGGCCCACGCCGGTGTCCTTGACCTTCGCCTTGAAGTCGTCGAAGGAGCCGAACGCCGCGGCGATCGCGTCGGCGAGCGCGCCGGACGGGGCGCCGCCACCGTTCGGGCTCATGCTCTCCCAGAAGAGCGAGTGGTTGTAGTGGCCGCCCGCGTTGTTGCGCACCGGGCCCTGCTTGTCCGCGGGCAAGCTGCCGAGCGCCTGCAGCACCTCCTCGACCGGTTTGTCCGCCCACTCCGTGCCCTCGAGCGCCGCGTTCGCCTTGTCGACGTAGGCCTGGTGGTGCTTGTCGTGGTGCACGCGCATCGTCGCCTCGTCGATGTGCGGCTCGAGCGCGTCGTATGCATAGGGCAGTGCCGGAACCTCATACGCCATGTCGAGTGTCTCCCTTGCCGGGTGTCTGAAGATGGGTACCTACCCCGCAAACATATCCTTCAGCGCGTGAGCTATACGCGCGCGCATGTCTGAGAACCTCGTCGAGCTCGTCCGCCGCCATCACGGCGAGCAGGCGCCGACGGCGCTCGCCGTGCTGAAGGAGGCGATGGACGCACGCGGCGAGATCACCGACGCGGACCGGCGCATCGCCGCCGAGCGCTCGGGCCTGCCGGAGGCGACGGTCCACGGCGTCTCGACGTTCTACGACGACCTGCTGGCACCGCGCGGGCGGCGGCACGTGCGCGTCTGCACGGGCACCGCCTGCTTCGCGGCGACCGGCGACGCGCACGTCGAGCAGCTGCGCGCCGGCCTCGGGCTCGAGCTCGGCGAGCGCGCCGCCGACGGCTCGTGCTCGCTCGCGGAGACCGTCTGCCTCGGCTTCTGCCACAGCTCGCCCGCCGTGCGCGACGGCGAGGTGATCGACGCCGGGCCCGGTGTCGTGGAGCGCGTGCTCGCCGGCACAACCGCCGCAGCCGCCGAGCCGGAGCCGGTGAGCCTGCTCGAGGCGCCGGTGCTGACGCGCCCCGGCGACTGGTCCGGGCTCGCAATCGCGCTGGAGCGATCGTCCGAGCAACTGCTGGAGGCGGTCGAGGAGGCGAACCTGCGCGGGCGCGGCGGGGCGGGCTTCCCCGCCGGCCGGAAGTGGGCGTTCGCGCGCGCGGCGGCCGGCGAGCAGAAGTTCATCGTCGCCAACGGGGACGAGGGCGACCCCGGCTCCTACATCGACAAGCTGCTGATGGAGCGCAGCCCCGCGCTCGTGCTGGAGGGGATGGCGCTCGCCGGCTACGCGGTCGGCGCCGCGCACGGCTTCGCGCTCGTGCGCTCGGAGTACCCGCGGTCCAAGCCGGCGCTCGAGGCCGCGGCCGCCGCCGCGCGCGCCGAGGGCTGGCTCGGGGAGGACATCCGCGGCAGCGGGTTCGCGTTCGACGTGACGATCGTCGAGGGCGCCGGCTCCTACGTCGTCGGCGAGGAGACGGCGCTGATCGCGTGCATCGAGGGGCTGCGCGGCACCGTCTCGGCGCGACCGCCGTTCCCGGCGCAGCGCGGTCTCTTCAACCTGCCGACCGTCGTCAACAACGTCGAGACGCTCGCGAACGTGCCGTTCATCGCGCGCGAGGGCGCCGCCGCCTACCGCGCGCTGAGTCCCGGCGCCACGCCGGGCTCGAAGCTCGTCTGCTTCAACGAGCGGTTCGCGCGGCCCGGCGTCTACGAGGTCCGCTTCGGCACGTCCGTGCGCGAGCTGTGCGAGCGGCTGGGCGGCGGCCTGCGCGACGGCCGCGCGATCAAGGCGCTGCAGATCGGCGGCCCGCTCGGCGGGATCCTGCCTGCGAGCCTGCTCGACACGCCGTTCGACTTCGACGCGCTCGCCGCGGTCGGCTGCATGGTCGGCCACGGCGGGATCCTCGCCTTCGACGACACGACGGACATGCGCGCGGTCGCACGCCACCTGCTGCACTTCGGCGCCTCCGAGAGCTGCGGCAAGTGCTTCCCCTGCCGCATCGGGCTGCAGCGCGCCCATGCGCTGTTCGCAGCCGACGACGCGATCGATCGCGCGCGGCTGGAGGCGCTGCTGGAGACGCTCGAGCTGGGCAGCCTGTGCGCGCACGGCGGCGGGATGCCGGCGCCGATCCGCAGCCTGCTCGCCCACTTCCCCGACGAGCTGGGGCTCGCATGAGCGTGCACGTCACGATCGACGGCCGGGCGGTCGAGGTCGCCGACGGGGCGACGCTGCTCGACGCGGCGCGAGCCGCCGGCCGCTGGGTGCCGACGCTGTGCTTCGACCCGCGCCAGGCGCCGTTCGGGGCCTGCCGCGTCTGCCTCGTCGGCGTCGAGGGCTCCGCGGTTCCGCTGCCCGCCTGCACGACGCCGTGCCGCGAGGGGATGGAGGTGCGGACCGAGGACCCGACCGCGCGCCGCGTCGCGACCGCCGTCGTCGAGCTCGTGCTCTCCGAGCTGCCCGAGCCGCCGGCGGCGCACACCGAACTGGCGGGCATCGCGCGCGCGCTCGAGGTCGGCGAGCCGCGCTGGCCGGGCGCGACGCACGCGGTCGTGCACGAGGACGACCACCCCTACCTCGCCTTCCGCCACGAGCTGTGCATCTCGTGCGGGCGCTGCGTGCGCGCGTGCGACGAGGTGCAGGGCACGTTCGCGCTGACCGCGGTCGGCCGCGGCTTCGACGCGAACGTCGCCGCCGGCATCGAGGAGGGCTTCCGCCACTCGGCGTGCGTCTCCTGCGGCGCCTGCGCCGACACATGCCCTACCGAGGCGATCGCGGAGATGTCACTCTTGGACCTGGCCAGCTCATGAGCGAGCGCTTCGACTCCACCGTCACGACCACCTGCGGCTACTGCGGCGTCGGCTGCCGTCTGGAGGCGCATGTCGCCGGCGGCAGGGTCGCCGCGATCTCGCCCGCGCTCGACGGCCCGGCGAACGCGGGCCACACCTGCCTCAAGGGCCGCTTCGCGCACCAGTTCTCCCGCCACCGCGCGCGCCTGACGAGCCCGCTGATCCGCACGGACGGCGAGTTGCGGCCGGCGACGTGGGAGGAGGCGCTGGAGCGCATCGTCAACGAGCTCACGCGCATCAAGGACGCGCACGGCCCGGACGCGATCGCCGGGCTCGCCTCCTCGCGCGCGACGAACGAGGACTGCTACGCGATGCAGCGGCTGATGCGCGCCGCGGTCGGCACGAACAACATCGACAACTGCTCGCGCGTGTGCCACTCGCCGACGTCGTTCGCCCTGCGCAAGTCGCTCGGGCTCTCCGGCGCGACCGGCACGTTCGCCGACTTCGACCACGCCGACGCGACGATCCTGATCGGCGCCAACCCGACCGAGGGCCACCCGGTCGTCGGCGCGCGCATCAAGCAGGCGACGCTGCGCGGGATGCAGCTCGTGACGATCGACCCGCGGCGGATCGAGCTGGCGGACTACGGGGTCCTGCATCTCTCCCCGCGGCCGGGAACGAACGCCGCCGTGATGCTCGGGCTCGCGCACGTCGTGCTGCGCGACGGGCTGCTCGACCACGACTTCATCCGCACGCGCACGCAGGGCTTCGAGGTGGTCGAGGCGCTGCTCGCCGACTACGACCCGGATGAGGTCGAGCGGATCGCGGGGATCCCCGCCGGCGACCTCGAGACGGCCGCGCACATCTACGGCGAGGCCGAGCGCGCGTCCGTCTCGTGGGGCCTCGGCGTCACCGAGCACCGCTACGGCTCCGAGGTCGCGCAGCTGATCTGCAACCTCGCGCTGATGACCGGCAACCTCGGGCGCCCGGGCGCGGCGCTGCTCCCGTTGCGCGGGCAGAACAACGTGCAGGGCTCCTCCGACATGGGCGCGCTGCCGGACACCTACACCGCGTACCGCTCGGTGACCGACGAGGACGTCGCGCAGTCCTTCGAAGCGGCGTGGGGCGTCGCGCTCTCGCGCAAGGTCGGGATGAAGATCCCCGAGATGTTCGACGCGGCCGTCGCCGGTTCGCTGAAGGCGATGTACATCTTCGGCGAGGACGTCGCACAGACCGACCCCGACACCGCGCACGTGCAGCATGCGCTGGAGTCGCTCGAGTTCCTCGTCGTGCAGGAGATCTTCGAGAACGAGACGACGAGGTTCGCCGACGTGGTGCTGCCGGCCTCGGCGTTCCTGGAGAAGCGCGGCACGTTCACGAACGCGGAGCGCCGCATCCAGCTCGTCGAGCCGGCGATCGAGCCGCCGGGCGACGCGCGCACCGACTTCGACATCATCGCGACGGTCTCGCGTGCACTCGGCCACGACTTCGGCTGGCAGGACCCGGAGGACGCGATGCGCGAGATCGCCGCGCTGACGCCCCACTTCGCGGGCGTCACCTACGCGCGGCTCGGCCGCGCGGGGCTGTGCTGGCCGGTCGCGCCCGACGGGACGGACGCGCCGATCCTCTACGAGCGCGAGTTCGAGCTGCCGGGCGGCCGGGCGCGCTTCGCCGCGCTGCCCTACCGCGAGCCCGGCGACCACGTCGACGAGGAGTTCCCGCTGATCCTCGTGACCGGGCGCCGGCTGCAGCACTACAACGCGGGCACGATGACGCGCCGCACCGGCAACGTCGAGCTGAACGACCGCGACGTGCTTGAGATCCACCCCGACGACGCCGCGCGCCTGTGGATCTCCGACGGCGACGTCGTCTCCGTGCGCAGCCGCGTCGGGCGCACCGAGGTGCACGCGCACGTGACGGAGCGGATCGAGCGCGGCAACGTCTTCACCACCTTCCACTTCCCCGAGACGGGCACGAACCTGCTGATCGGCCAATCCGCCGACGTCAACACCTCGTGCCCGGAGTACAAGGTCGTCGCCGTCGACGTGCGGCCGATCGGCGAGCAGGCGGCGAAGACGCCGGCGCTGGGGTTGGTCGGCACGGGCTGAGCGGGCGCCCCACCGCGTGCGCTACACGTAGTCGATCACGTAAAAGAGACCGGCGTCCCACAGCCGAGGGGCTATCTCGTCGATCACGAACATCCTCAGCCGGTCGTCGGACTGGGCGCGGGCCAAGCCGAGCTCCCGATCCCATGCGGCAGCGCCCCATCGCTGCTCGCCGGGGAGCCCTGGCGGGACGATCGCCCAGCTGACGACCCGATCCGCCAGGATCGCCAGATCGCCGCGGGCGCCACCAGCGCCATGCCGCGCAAGCACGATCCCTTCGAGGAAGCGCCCCCACAACGACGCGTCGGTGGTGCCCTGCGGCGGCATGCCTCCCAGCGAGCGCAAGCCCTCGGCGACCTGAGCGTCGCTCAGATCGCCGGCCAGTCCGAGTGCGTTGAGGATGGCTGCTCGATCCAACTTCTAGTACGCCTCTACGTAAGACGTGATGACGTGGCGCCCGATGGGAACTGCCGCGTCAGTACGGTAGCTGACGGCGACGAGCTGACGGCAGTGCAGACCTTCGGGAGCGCCCGGTATCTCGTAGAAGTAGACGAATGACTTACCCGAGTTGTCGTGGGCCGTGTCGAGCGTCGGTGCTACGTCGGTCTGCAGCGCGAGCCTTGTCCGTCTGGCGGAGCCGGCGTTCCAGCCGTGTCTGATGACGATATGACGGTAGCCCCAGGCTTTCGTCCCCCAGCGCAACTTGACCGTCTGCGTTCCGCTGATGAGCGGGTTGAAAACTCCTTCGAAGGAGTCGACGTCATAGTCCCAGTCTTCCGCGCCTTCTTCGGCTCCCGCCGCACGCTCACCCGGATCTTCTCCGGGCGCGTCGCCAAAGTACGCCTTGCATTCTCTGTCCTCTCTGGGTCTGGTGGTCGGCGGAGCCCCAACCTTGATCGGCTCCTCGGCCGCTTGCGACCCCGGTGTCTCGGCCCAGTCGATCTCTTCCCGCATCAATTCGCTGCCGTCCGCGTCCATCGCCGTGCCAAGCTGTCCTTCAACCGCTTCCGCGCCCGGGTCCGGCGGTCTTTCTGTCGTGTAGTCGGGCACGTCGTTTTCGGCGTCGAACGGGAGGAACGGCCCGGTCGGGTAGAGGTCGCTCACGAGCAGGTAGGGGTAGTCGACGTAGACCGGGTAGAGATGGAATTCTCTGTCGACTTCGCTGTACTCGTTGCATAGGGCTAGGGAGGCGACGTGCGTCTGGAGTCGACCCCCGCCGGGCGCGGAGAAGCCCGAGAAGTCGCACGGCGACTCGAACCAGCGCGCGATCGGGAAGCTGGAGCCGGCATAGCCGGCGTTGTACACATAGGCGCCCGGTCTCTGCTGCACAGTCGCGCCAAAGAAGATTTCAGTCCCGTAGGGCTCCCAGGTCAATTCGTTCCACGACCATGTCCCTCCGGTCGCCGATTCATCCGGACCGGTCAATTTCATGAACACCTTTCGGATGCCCGTGCCGACGGCGACGCCCACCACGGCCGTTCCGCCAACCACCACGGCGACCGGAGCCATCTCCGCGAGCGCGGGCAACAACCCCACGCTCTCCGAGACCGACAGCTCCTCGAGCCCGATCTCGGGCGCGAGCGGAAACTCGTGGTAGCCGCTGTCGATCACGCTCTGCGCCATCCCCTCGGCCGTCGTCTCGGCGTCGCCGCTGTAGGGAACCGTCGCCTGGCCCGAGCGTGACGAAGACGGCAGCGGCCGCCCAGCCCCCACGCTTCTGCATCGCGATCCCCCGCTTCGATTTCACACCGATGGTAATTCAACCGACAAGCTGCTGCACCACCGTGTCCGCGATCAGCCGGCCGCGGAGGGTGAGGCGGATGCGGCCGGTTGCGAGCGCGGCCGGATCGGCGAGACCGTCGGAGGCGGCGCGCGCGGCGGCGGCGCAGCCGGCGGCGTCGAGCAGCGCGGTGTCCAGCCCCTCCGCAAGGCACGTCTCGAGCATGATCCGCTCGAAGCGCCGCGCGGCGGGGTCGAGCAGCTCGCGGGCGTGGGCAGGCGAGTTGCCGGCGGCGAGCCGCTCCGCGTACGTCGAGGGGTGCAGGACGTTCCACCAGCGCACGCCGCCGACGTGGCTGTGCGCGCCGGGGCCGATCCCCCACCAGTCGCTCCCGCGCCAGTAGCCGAGGTTGTGACGGCAGCGCGCCTCAGGCGCGGCGGCCCAGTTCGAGATCTCATACCACGACAGCCCGGCGGCGCCGAGCGTCTCCTCAGCGACCTCGTAGCGCTCGGCGAGCACGTCCTGGTCGGGGGCCGGCAGCTCGCCGCGCCGCACCTGCGCCGCGAGGCGCGTGCCCGGCTCGACGATCAGCCCGTAGGCGCTGACGTGATCCGGTCCCGCGGCCAGAGCGGCGTCGAGCGAGGCGCGCCAGTCCTCGTCGCGCTCGCCCGGCGTGCCGTAGATCAGGTCGAGGCTGACGTGCTCGAAGCCGGCGGCGCGCGCCTCGGCGGCGGCCTCGCCCGCGCGACCGGGCGTGTGGGTGCGGTCGAGCGTCGCGAGCACGTGCTCCGCGGCGCTCTGCATCCCGAGCGAGACCCGCGTGAAGCCGGCCGCGCGCAGCTCGCCGAGCGCTGCGGGCCCGACGCTCTCCGGGTTCGCCTCTGTCGTCACCTCCGCGCCGGGCGCAAGCCCCAGCTCGTCGTCGATCGCCCGCAGGATCGCCGCGAGGTCGCCCGCCGGCAGCAGCGTCGGCGTCCCGCCGCCGAAGAAGACCGTCGCGACCGGCGGCGCATCGCCGCCGAGCACCCGACGCGCAAGCCGCAGCTCCGCGATCGCCGCCGCCGCGAAGGCGGCGCGTGAGCCGCCGCCGGGGAGATCCGCGGCGGTGTAGGTGTTGAAGTCGCAGTAGCCGCAGCGCGTCGCGCAGAACGGCACGTGCACGTAGACCCCCAGCGGTCGCTCGCCAAGCTCGGCGAGCGCCGCCTGCGGCAGCGTGCCGTCGGCCGGTGCCGGTTCGCCGTCGGGCAGGCGCGCGAGCATGCGGGAAGTGTCCTACCCGGCGGGGGCCGGGGCCGGCTCGGCGGCCGCGAGCGCCGGCTCAGCCGGCCCGCTCACGAACCCCGGCCGACTGCCGCCGAGCGCGACGATCAGCTCCGGCACCGTGAGCCCCACCAGCACGATCAGCGGCAGCGTCCAGCCGCCGCTGAGGTCGTGCACGACGCCGATCAGCACCGGCCCGAGCGCGCCGATCGCGTAGCCGAACGTCTGCGCCATCCCCGACAGCTCGGCGGCGTGGCGCGCGTCGTGGGCACGCAGCACCATCAGCGCGAGCACGAGCGTGAAGCCGGTGCCGAAGCCGAGCCCGAGCAGCGTGGCGCACAGCCAGCCGAGCGAGGCCGGCAGCGCGAGCACCACCAGCCAGCCCGCTGCCTGCAGCGCGACGGCGAGGACCGCGAGCGGGCGCTGGTCGTGCAGCCGGCCCGCGAGGACCGCGACCGCGAGCCCGAGCGGGATGCCCACGGTCAGCGCGATCGACAGCAGCACGCCAGCGTGACCCTTGCTCAGTCCCTGGTGGCGGTAGATCTCCGGCAGCCACGCGACCATCGCGTAGAACAGCACCGACTGGATCGCCATGAACGCGCTGACCCGCTGCGCGATCCGGTCGCGCCACAGATGCACGCGCGCCGGGCGCACGCCGACGCCGCGCGCGGTCGCCGAGGTCCCCCGCAGCTGCGTCGCCCACAGCGCGGCGGCGGCGAACGCCGGCAGCGCCCAGATCGCGAGCGCGCCGCGCCAGGAGCCGAGCCAGTCGGCGCTCGGCACCGCGAACCCGGCGCCGATCGCCGCGCCCGTGCCGAGCGCGAACGAGTAGACGCCGGTCATGAACGTCGCACGCGCGCCGAAGCGTCGCTTCACCAGCGCCGGCAGCAGCACGTTCGCGATCGCGATCCCGCAGCCGGCTGCGATCGTGCCGAGGAACAGCAGCGCGACCGGCGGCAGCGGCCGCAGCGCGAGCGCGACGCCGAGCAGCAGCATCGCGCCGACGAGCGCGCGCTCGACGCCGACGCGCGCGGCGACCGCGGGCGCGAGCGGTGCGACCAGCCCGAAGGCGAGCAGGGGCGCGGTCGTGAGCAGGCCGACCGCGGCGCCGGAGAGGCCCAGGTCGGAGCGGATGTCGCCGATCAGCGGACCGACGGTCGTGAGCGCCGAGCGCAGGTTCAGCGAGACGAGCACGAGCCCGACGAGCAGCAGCAGCGTCTGGCGCCGCGTCGGCACGGCGTCAGATGTCCCCGAGAGCCCGTCCATGCGATCGTCCACTGAACGTAGCAGCGGGCGATCGATGCTCAGTCCGCCAGCGCGCCTCAGCCGATCCCGATGCAGGAGAGCTCGGGGCTGCGCTCGGTGCAGGTGAGCAGCAACACGGCGGCCGCCGGGGCGCTCGAGCGCTGCTGGAAGAGGAACTGACCGTAGGCGAAGCCGCCGCTTAAGAACGTGACGTCGACCTGCTCGCCGGGCGCGACCTTGATCTCGTTGTGGCTGAGGTCGATCTGGTCGAAGAAGCCGGCGGAGTGACCGTCGATCGTGGCCGTGTTGCCGGCCGGGTTCACGATCCGCACGCCGCCGTCGTTGCCGGTGCGCACCTCCAGGCCGGTGCGGGGATCGCGGAGCAGGAGCGTCCCCACCGTCGCGGTCGACGCGCTGCCGACCAGCACGTGGCTGGTGCGCAGCAGCCCGGAGAGCCCGACCCCCTGCAGCGCGTCGGCGCTGACGGCGCGCGCGGCGGTGTCCGCCGTGTCGGCGTGCGCCGCGCTGGGAACCTTCCCGAGCTTCGACTCCGCGACCTGGCGCCCCGTGATGCTCTCGGGCTTGATCTGCGCGCCGGTCAGCGAGCGCCGCTTGACGTCCTTGCCGGTGATCGAGCCGTTCTTGATCTGCTTGCCGCCGATCAGGACCTGATGCGCCGCCCAGGCGCCGCCGGTCGAGAGCGCGACGAACAGGGCGAGCGTCGCGACGACGTTCGCGTAGGTGAGCTGGTTCCTGAGCGACCGCATCGCGCGCAGTCTGCCAGACCCCGCGCGGCTAGAAGATCCCGCTCAGCGCGCGGCCGGCGTCGGCCGCGAGGTGGAACAGCGGGGAGGGGACGATGCCGAGCACGATCGTCGCAGCGGCGGCGAGCCAGGCGACGAGCAGGACCTCGGGCTGGACGCGGTCGGCCTCCTGAGAGCCGCCGGCCATCGCCGGCACGCCGTTCACGGTCGGCACCGCCTCGGGTGCGTCGCGCATCCACAGCACCGCCACCACCCGCAGGTAGTAGCCGAGCGAGATCATCGAGCCGACGACGAGCACGATCGCGAGCCAGGCGTAGTCGCCGTTCACGAGCGCGTCGATCAGGTAGACCTTGCCGATGAAGCCGGCTGTGGCGGGGATGCCGGCGAGCGCGAGCATCGCGATCGTCAGCGGCCAGGCCAGCAGCGGCTGCGTGCGCCCGAGCCCCGCGAACGCCGCGAGGTCGTCGCCGTGGGCGTCGACGCGCTCGCGGGCGACGATCACGGCGAACGCGGCGAGGTTCATCGCGAGGTAGACGACGAGGTAGAAGACGGTCGCCTTCGCGCCGAGCTGCGAGGCGACGACGACGCCCGCGAGCATGTAGCCCGCCTGCGCGACGCTCGAGTAGGCGAGCAGCCGCTTGAGCGAGGACTGCCCGAGCGCGCCGACGTTGCCGACGACGATCGTGACCGCCGCGAGCGCCGCGACGGCCGGCGCCCAGCTCGCCTGCGCGCCGATCAGCGCGACGTCGAAGAGGCGCAGCAGCACGCCGAGCGCCGCCGCCTTCGTCGCGACCGCCATGAACGCGGTGACCGGCGTCGGCGCGCCCTCGTAGACGTCGGGCGTCCACTGGTGAAACGGCGCGACGGAAGCCTTGAAGGCGAGCCCGACGAGCGTCAGCGCGAGGCCCGTCAGCAGCAGCACGTCGCTGCCGACGCTGCCGGAGACCCCCTTCGCGATGCCCGCGAAGTCGGTCGAGCCGGTCGCGCCGTAGATCAGCGCGAGCCCGTAGACGAGCGTCGCCGAGCCGACCGAGCCGACGATCAGGTACTTGAGCCCGGACTCGAGCGAGCGCTCCTGACGCAGGTCGGTCGCGCACAGGACGTAGAGCGGGATCGACAGCAGCTCGAAGCCGAGGAACAACGTCACGAGGTTCTGCGCGGCGACCAGGACCGCCATCCCGAGGATCGAGAACAGCAGCAGCGCGTAGAGCTCGCCGTGACCGGCCTGCTCGGCGGCGCGGTCGCGCCAGGCGAGCAGCACCGCGCCGCAGCCGGCGGCGCAGAACGCGAACAGCAGGACCAGGCTGAGGTCGTCGAGCACGAGCGCGCCGGAGACGAGCGGCGTCGGCCCGTCGCCGAACTGCCAGATCCCGAGCCCGAGCGCGGCGCAGAGCGTGGCGAGCGCCCCGAGCGCCGCCGCGTGGCGCACCCGGGCGCCGGGCAGCAGACCGATCATGAGCACGAGCAGCGCGCCGGCGGCGAGCGCGATGAAGGGCGAGAGCGCGGCGTAGTCGATGTGCGGCGCCTTGACGGCGGCGAGCAGCGCGCTCATGGCGCCTCGTCCGCGATCGGCGCGTAGGGGGTCGAGCCGTCGGCGATGACGTTCACCTGCGGGGTGACCGCCGCGACGCTCGCCTTCGCCGCCGGCTCGGAGCGCTTGAGCCCGAATTGCGGATAGAGCGCGAGCGCGAGCACCACCAGCACGACCGGCGCGATCGCAGCCAGGTCGCCGAGCGAGAGCTCGCGCGAGTCGACCTGCGGCCCGACGCGGTTGTGCAGCGCGCGGATGAACATCCGCAGCACGTAGACGCTCGCGAGCACGACGCCGACGGAGGCGACGAACGCGAAGACGATCTTCGTCTTGAAGACGCCGAGCAGGATCAGGAACTCGCCGACGAAGTTCGCCGAGCCGGGCATCGCGAGCGTCGCGAGCGCGACGATCAGCAGCAGCGCCGCGAGCACGGGCGCGCGGAAGGCGATCCCACCCATGTCGCGCAGGTCCGCCGAGCCGCCGGCGCGCGCGGCGAGCAGGCCGACGAGGAAGAACAGCGGCAGCGTCACCAGCCCGTGGTTGACCATCTGCAGCAGCGCGCCCTGCACCCCGTCCTCGTTCAACGCAAAGATCCCGAACGTGATGAAGCCCATCTGCGCGACCGACGAGTAGGCGACGACGAGACGCGCGTTCGTCGTCGTAAACGCCATCGCCGAGCCGTAGAGGATCGAGGCGAGCGCGATCAGCAGCAGCAGCGTCTGGAAGTGGACCGAGGCCGCCGGGAAGATCGGCAGCACGATCCGCAGGAAGCCATAGGCGGCGACCTTCGAGAGGATCCCGGAGAAGACGGCGAGCGCGGGCAGCGGCATCGCGCGGTACCCGTCGGGCAGCCAGCCGTGCAGCGGGAAGGCCGGCATCTTGACGAGGAACGCCGCCGCGAAGCAGAGGAAGATCCACTCCTGCGAGCCGGTCGACAGCTTGCCGACGAGATCGGAGAACGCGAAGCTGAGCGCGGCGTCGCTCTGGCTCGCGGCGAGCACGCCCGTCGCGACGGCGGCCGCGAGCATCAGCAGCGAGCCGACCATCGTGTAGATCACGAGCTTCGTCGTCGCGCGCACGCGCGCCTGACGATCCCCGGAGCCCCAGATCCCCGTCAGGAAGTAGAACGGGATCAGCATCAGGTCGAAGAAGCCGACGAACAGGATCAGGTCCTGCGCGCAGAAGGCGCCGAGCACGGCCGTCTCGGCGAGGCCGAGCCACAGGTAGAACTGGCCGGGGCGCTCCCACTCGCGCAGGCTCGCGCCGATCGTCGCGGCGGCGAACAGGAACGTCGTCAGCAGCACGAGCACGACGTTGAGCCCGTCGAGCCCGAGCTTGTAGCTGATCCCCAGCTCGGAGATCCAGGCGCGGTCGGTGACGAACTGCAGCCCGCCGCCGGTCTTCCAGCGCACGACGAACGAGATCGCGATCCCGAGCGCGGCGAGCGAGCCGAGCACGGCGAGCCGGGGCGCGACGCGCGGGGCGGCGGGGCCCCAGATCGCGCCGAGCACGGCGACGACGAGCGGGAGCCAGATCAGGATCGAGAGGGTCATGAGCTCGCGATCAGGAAGTAGAGGATCACCGCGGCGCCGCCGAGCAGCAGCAGTGCGGCGTAGTAGCGCAGGAAGCCGGTCTGCAGCGCGCGCACGGCGGCCGAGCCGGCGCGTACGACGCTCGTCGTGCCGTCGACGAGCACGCCCTCGACGAAGACGCGCTCGAACGTCCGCTGCGCGAACGTGCCGAAGGCTGCGAACGGCCGCACGACGGCGACGTCGATCAGCTCGTCGAACCACCACTTGCTCGCGAACAGCCTGTATGCCGGCGCGAAGCGCTCCTGCCACGCCGCGGCCGAGCCGGGCCTCGACACCCAGATGCGGTAGGCGAGCGCGATGCCCGCGAGCGCGACCACGGTCCCGAGCACGAGCCCGAAGTTCACGAGCGAATTCGACGGCTCGACGCCCGCATACTTCGAGTCGGCGAACGTCGGCTCGAGGAACGTCGTCACGACGTGATCCACGTGCGGCACCTGGATCAGCCCGCCGACGGTCGCGAGCACGGCGAGCACGCTCATCGCGATCTTCATCGGGGCCGCGCGCTCGGCGATGAAGTGCTCGGGGCCGGGGAAGCCGACGTCGGTGTCCTCCTCCTCGCCCGTCGCCGGATTCGTGTGCACCTCGGCGTGCGCGAGATGGCCGCGCTCGAGCTCGCGCGCCTCCGGGCAGGGGTCGCCGAAGAAGGCGCGGAAGATCATCCGCCACGTGTAGACGGCGGTCAGGAACGCGCCGACGTAGCCGACGACGTAGAGCGCGACGAACCAGCCGCCGCGCCCGCCGACCCACGCGAGGATCTCGTCCTTCGAGAAGAAGCCCGAGAACGGCGGCACGCCCGAGAGCGCGAGCCCGCCGACGACGAAGCAGCCGAACGTGAACGGCATCGAGCGGCGGAAGCCGGACATCCTCTCGAGCGACTGCGCGCCCGCCATCGCGCCGATCAGCGAGCCGGCCGCCATGAACAGCAGCGCCTTGAAGAAGGCGTGCGTCATCAGGTGGAAGAGCCCGGCCGCGTAGCCGCCCGCGGAGACGGCCATGATCATGTAGCCGATCTGCGACATCGTCGAGTACGCGATCACGCGCTTGATGTCGGTCATCACGAGCCCGATCGTGCCGGCGACGAGCAGCGTCGCGCAGCCGACGACCGCACCGACGTCGGCCGCCGCGGAGGCGTGCTCGAACAGCGGGTGCATGCGCGCGATCAGGTACACGCCGGCCGTCACCATCGTGGCGGCGTGGATCAGCGCGGAGACGGGCGTCGGGCCCTCCATCGCGTCCGGGAGCCAGGTGTGGAGCGGGATCTGCGCCGACTTCGCGAACGCGCCGACGAGCAGCAGCAGGCAGCCGGCGACGAGCGCGCCGTGGTGGGTCGCGAACGCGCCGCCGTCGACCGCCTTGAACGTGGCGAGGAAGTCGAGCGTGCCGCTGTGGCGCAGGATGAAGAACGTGCCGAGCACGAGCCCGACGTCGCCGACGACGTTGATCACGAACGCCTTGATGCCGGCCTTCGTCGCCGTCTCGCGCCGGTACCAGAACGAGATCAGCAGATAGGAGGCGGCGCCGACGAACGCCCAGCCGACGATCAGCAGGAGGAAGTTGCCCGCCAGGACCAGCACGAGCATCGAGAAGACGAAGAAGTTGAGGTAGGCGAAGTAGCGCGCGTAGCCGCGGTCGCCCTTCAGGTACGTGACGGAGTAGAGGTGGATCAGCGTCGAGACCCCCGTCACCACGAGGATCATGTAGACCGACAGCGGGTCGACGAGGATCGAGAGCTTCGCGTCGACGTCGCCGGTCACCGCGTAGTCCCACAGCGAGGAGACGAGCTGGCGGTGGTCCGGGGCGTGATGCTGAAGACGGACCAGCGCACCGAGCGCCGAGATGAACGCGGCGCCGATCGCGGTGGTCGCGATCCAGCCGGCCGCGCCGCGGCCGAGGCGCTTGTAGAAGAGCCCGTTGACGATCGCGCCCGCAAGCGGGAACGCGAGCACGAGCCAGCCGTACGTCGTCGGGCTCATCCTTGGAGCTCCCGCAGCTCGTCGACGTCGATCGGCAGCCGGCGGCGGAAGATCGCGACGATCAGACCGAGCCCGACGGTCACCTCGCAGGCGGCGACGACCAGCACGATCAGCGCGAAGATCTGGCCGTCGGCGTTGCCGTGCATGCGCGCGAACGCGATCAGCGCGAGGTTCGCGGCGTTCAGCATCAGCTCGAGGCAGAGCAGGATCACGAGCGGGTTGCGCCGCACGAGCACGCCGCCCGCGCCGATCGAGAAGATCAGCGCCGAGACGACGAGGTACCAGGAGAGCGCCATCAGCGCTTCACCTGGGGCTCGCGCTCCTCGAGGTTCGGCCCGCGCACGATCCCGACGCCCTCGGCCATCGTGCCGGTGAAGAGCGCGCGCGGGGTCAGGTAGCGCGCGGCGTCCTCGGGCTCGTCGCCGAGCGTCACGCCCTGCCGGCGGCGCGCGAGCGTGACCGCGCCGATCGCCGCCACCAGCAGCAGCAGCGAGGCGACCTCGAACGGGAAGAGGAACTTCGTCAGCAGCGCCGAGCCGAGCGCTTCGGGCGAGCCGAAGCCGGGGACGTACGGCGCGCCGTCGCCGGAGATCGCCTCCAGGCCAGAGCCGAGCACGGCGATCGCCAGCTCGACGAACAGCGCGCCGACGGCGCCCGCCGCGACCGCGCGCAAGCCGTTGCCGCCGGGCGTCAGCGCCTGCGTCCCGCCGCCGATGTAGGAGACGACGAACAGGTAGAGCACCATCACCGCGCCGGCGTAGACGACGACCTGCGCGGCGGCGATGAACTCGGCGCGCAGCAGCAGGAACAGCGCCGCGAGCGACAGCAGGTGACCGACGAGCGCCAGCACGCTGTAGAAGGGGTTGCGCAGCGCGACGACCCCGATCGCGCCCGCGATGGCGCCGATCGCCGCGATGAAGAAGACGACGGAGGACATGCGCGCGCTACTCGTCCTCGGTGCGGAGCGGGGTGCGCTCCAGCGGCTCGGCGAGCAGCATCTCCTTCGTGAAGATGAGGTCGGTGCGGTTGTAGTCGGAGAGCTCGAAGTCGTGGCCCATCGTGATCGCGTCGAACGGGCACGCGACCTCGCAGTAGCCGCAGAAGATGCAGCGCGACATGTTGATCTCGTAGACCGCCGCGTAGCGCTCGCCGGCCGACACCCGCTCCTCGGGCGTGTTCTCCGCGGCGACGACGCGGATGCAGTCGGCCGGGCAGGCCGCCGCGCACAGCGAGCAGCCGACGCACTTCTCCAGGCCGGTGTCCTCGAAGCGGTGGAGCTTGTGCCGCCCGCGGAAGCGCGGGTAGACGGGCACTTTCTCCTCCGGGTACTGGATCGTGATCGGTCCCTCGACGAGGCGGCCGAACGTCGTGCGCAGGCCGCGCAGCGTCTCGCCGAACGCGCGGTAGAGCCCGCCGGCGCCGCCGGGCTCCGGCCCGCGCTGCACGGTGACCACGTCTGCGCCCGGATCCCAGCGCTCGACGTTCATGTGGAGACCACCAGGATCGCCGTGACGAGGATGTTGATCGTCGCGACCGGCAGCAGCACCTTCCAGCCGAGCGACATCAGCTGGTCGTAGCGCAGCCGCGGGAGCGTCGCGCGCACCCACACGAAGATGGCGACGACGAGCGTGATCTTCACGAGCACGACGATCGGGTCCACCCACGTGGGCGGATCGATCCCGAACGGCAGCAGCCAGCCGCCGAAGAACATCGTCACGGCGATGCCGGAGGCGATGATCATGTGGAAGTACTCGGCCGCGTAGTAGGAGGCGAAGCGCCCGCCGCCGTACTCGGTGTTGTAGCCGGCGACCAGCTCGGCGTCGGCCTCCGGCAGGTCGAACGGCGGGCGGCTCGTCTCGGCGAACGCGGCGACCATGAAGACGATGAAGCCGGCGAGCTGCGGGATGAAGTACCAGATGCCGCTGCCGGCCTGCGCCTCGACGATCCCGGTGAGCGAGAGCGTGCCGGCGGTGATGATCACGCCGACCAGCGAGAGCCCCATCGAGACCTCGTAGGAGATCAGCTGCGCCGCCGAGCGCATCGCGCCGAGGAAGCTGTACTTCGAGCCCGACGCCCAGCCGCCGAGCATCAGCCCGTAGACGGAGATGGCGCTGAAGGCGAACGCGAACAGCACGCCGATCGACGGGTCGATCCCGTAGAGGCCGACCTGCGTGCCGAAGATGTCGACCGTGTTGCCGAACGGCACGATCGCGAACGAGACGCACGCGGTCAGGATCGAGATCCCCGGCGCGAGCGCGAACAGGAAGCCGACCGACGTGCGCGGGCGGAACTGCTCCTTCGCGATCAGCTTGAAGATGTCCGCCATCGGCTGCATCGCGCCGAACGGACCGACGCGGTTGGGGCCGTAGCGGCCCTGGAAGCGACCGAGCAGCTTGCGATCCATCATCAGTGCGAGCGGGACCATCGAGAAGCCGACGATGAAGATCACGAGCGACTTGAGGATCTGGATCCACCAGGCCTCGGAGTAGCCGACGGTCGCGAGCAGGGTGCTCATGCCGGGACCTCCACCCGCGCGGGACGGACCTCGACGAGCCCGCCGGTCAGCGCGGTCGCGGAGTCGGTCTCCGTCGCCTCGCCGAGGAAGACCGTCCCTTCGGGGACGTTGCCGCGCACGACGACCGTCGCGCTGACGCTCGTCTCGCCGGCCGAGACCTCGACGCGCTCCCCCGGCGAGAGGCCGAGCCGCTCGGCGTCGGCGGGTGAGAGCTCGGCCTGCTGGCGGGCGGCCGCGAACCTCAGCGCCGGCGACATCTCGACCTCCCGAGCAGCCCAGATCGAGCGGAACGTGCCGAGCCGCAGCGTGCCGTTGGCCTGCGAAGTCAGCGCGGCGAGCGGGGTCCCGGTCTCGTACGGCGCGGCGGGCCCGGCGGGGGCCGCGGCGGCCGCGTCGCGCTCCTGCCAACGCACGCCGCGCCCGCCGAGCTCCTCCAGCGTGAGGCCGGCGTAGAAGGGAACGGCCTCGAACAGCTGCGCGCTCGCCATCGAGCCGGTCAGGATCGGATCGGCGCCGAGGCGCTGCGCGAGCTCCGCGATCACCTGCCACTCGGCGCGCACCGCGCCGGGGTGGCCGATCGCCGGGCGCAGCCGCTGGACGCGACCGTCCGGATGGACGACCGTGCCCTCCTTCTCGGCGTAGGACTCGGCGGGGAAGACGACGGTCGCGTGGTCGCGGATCGCCTCCGTCAGCGTCGCGGCATGCACGATCACGGTGCTCGCGCGCGCGAGCGCGCGGCGCCAGAGGCCGGCGTCGGGCAGCTCGCGGACGGGGTCGGGGCCGAGCAGGTAGAGCGCGGCCAGCTCGCCGGCGGCGGCAGCCTCGGCGATGCCGCGTGCGTCGCGGGGCGGGCGGGATGGGTTCACCGGCTCGGCGAGGCCCGCGCCGGCGTTCGGCAGCACGCCCGCCTCGCGCAAGCCGCGTCCGTTCGCGCCGGCAGGGATCTCGAGCAGCCCGGCGCCGTCGCGCGCGGCGAGGCCGAGGCGGTCGGCGACGGCGAGCAGCGCGGGCACGGCGGCGGCGCCGATCCGCTCGCCCCACAGGATCACGACGTCCTCGCCACCCTCGCGCAACAGGCGGGCCAGCTCCTGGATCTCGCTGCCGTCGGCGCCGGCGTCGCGCGCGAGCTGCTCGCAGCCGATGCCGCCGTCGAGCGCGGCCGCGAGCGCCGCGACGAACGCGTGCTCGCCACCGGGTGCGTAGCGCACCGACAGCGCCGCGTTCGGGTCCAGCGAGCTGGGCCGTGCGCTCGCGACCGCGAGCTGGACGCCGTTGCGGCGCACGCCCTTGCGGATCCGCAGGTCGAGGATCGGCGCGTCGTCGACCGGCTCGCAGCCGAGCAGAAAGACCGTGTGGGCGAACTCGAGATCGGGAACGGTCGCCTGCAGCGCCGGCGTCGCGAGCGCACGCTGCAGCTCCAGCGGCAGGGGCCCACTCGCGCGTGAGTCGACGTCGGCGCTGTCCAACTGCTCGCGCAGCATCCGCGCGAGCAGGAAGCCCTCCTCGTTCGTCGCCTGCCCGCCGACGATCGCGCCGACCGAGCCGCGCGCACGGCCGAGCGCGGCGGCCGCGGCGTCGAGCGCGCGCTCCCACGAGACGGGCCGCAGCTCGTCGCCGTCGCGCATCAGCGGCTGCACGATCCGCTCCTCGCTGTGGATCGACTGGTAGGCGAAGCGGCCCTTGTCGCACAGCCAGCCGTCGTCGACGCCCGCGTGCTCGCGCGCGAGCACGCGCAGCACGCGCTCGTCGCGCACCGTCAGCTCGACGTTGCACTGCGAGGGACAGAGCGTGCAGACCGACCCGGAGCCCTCGACGTCCCACGGGCGCGCGCGGAAGCGGTAGGGGCGGGAGGTGAGCGCGCCCACGGGGCACAGCTCGATGATGTTGCCGGAGAACGGCGCCACGTACGGATGCGCGTCGAACGTGCCGACGTAGGAGTGCGCGCCGCGCTCGTGCAGGATCAGCTGGTAGTCCTCGCTGACCTCCTGCGAGAAGCGCACGCAGCGGTAGCAGAGGATGCAGCGCTCACGGTCGATCGCGATCAGCGGCGACAGTTCGAGCGGCTTCTTGAAGTGTCGCTTCGGCTCGACCATCCGCGAGATCCCGCGGCCCCAGCCGAACGTGATGTCCTGCAACGGACACTCGCCGCCCTTGTCGCAGACGGGGCAGTCGAGCGGGTGGTTGACGAGCAGGAACTCCACGACGCTGTTCTGCGCCTCCTGCACGCGCTCGGTCTGCGTGTGGACGACCATGCCGTCCTTGACCGGCGTCGAGCAGGCCGTCTGGAGCTTCGGGATGCCCTCGATCTCGACGAGGCACATGCGGCAGGCGCCGACCGGCTGGCCGAGCTTCGGCTCGTAGCAGAAGACGGGGATCTCGACGTCGCCGTACTTCGCGCCGTCGACGAGCATCGCACCCTCCGGCGCCTCGACTTCCCTGCCGTCGATCGAGAACGTGACCATGCGGACCTCGGGGCGCGGCATCAGGCCAGCACCTCCACCGGCGCGCCGAGCCCGGCCTGCCCGCGCCGCAGCTCGATGTGCGCCTCGAACTCGCCGCGGAACTTCGCGACCATCGAGCCGAGCGGCATCGCCATCGCGTCGCCGAGCACGCACAGGCAGTTGCCCATGATCTGCTGCTGGACGGAGGCGATGATGTCGAGGTCCATCGGCGTCGCCTCGCCGGCATCGATCCGCTCGAGCATCTTCACGGTCCAGTTCGTGCCCTCGCGACAGGGCGTGCACTTGCCGCACGACTCGTGGCGGTAGAACTTCGCGAGCTTCAGCGCGACGTCGATCACGGGCACCGAGTCGTCGACGACGATGATCGCGCCGGAGCCGAGCATCGAGCCGGCCTTCGCCATCGCGTCGAAGTCGTAGGGCAGGTCGAGGTCCTCGGGCAGCAGCACCGGCGAGGAGGAGCCGCCGGGGAACCAGAACTTGACCTCGCGGCCGGGCTCCGGCCCTCCTGCAAGGCCATAGACGATCTCCCGCGACGGCATCCCCAGCTCGATCTCGTAGTTGCCGGGCCGCTGGACGTTGCCCGAGACGGAGACGAGCTTCGTGCCGGTCGAGGTCTCGGTGCCGAGCTTCGCGTACTCGGCCCCGCCCATCGCGATGATGTGCGGCACGGTCGCGAGCGTCTCGACGTTGTTGATCAGCGTCGGGCCCTGGTAGAGGCCCTGGTTGGCCGGGAACGGCGGCTTCAGGCGCGGGTTGCCGCGCTTGCCCTCCAGCGAGTCGAGCAGGCCCGTCTCCTCGCCGCAGATGTAGGCGCCGGCGCCGCGGTGCAGGACGAGGTCGAGCGAGTGCTCGGAGTCGAGGATCCGCTCGCCGAGGTAGCCGGCCGCGCGCGCTTCCTCGATCGCCGCCTCGAGGATCGCCGCCTGCTGCTGGTACTCGCCGCGGATGTAGATGAACGAACGATTGATGTCGGCGGCGTACGCGGCGACGATCATCCCCTCGATCAGCATGTGCGGGGACTTCTGCATCAGCTCGCGGTCCTTGAACGTGCCCGGCTCGGACTCGTCCGCGTTGCACACGAGGTACTTGTCCATCGTCCCCTTCGGCAGGAACGACGCCTTCTTGCCCATCGCGAAGCCCGCGCCGCCGCGGCCGCGCAGGCCGGAGTCGAGCAGCTCCTGCAGGACCGCCTCGCGCGGCATCGCCAGCGCGCGCTTGAGCGACTCGTAGCCGCCGCGCGCCTCGTAGACGGGCAGCGTGTTGAGGCCCGGATCGTCGATGCGGTCGAACAACAGCTTCTGGCTCACGACGCCGCCCCCGGGTCCGCGCACGCGCGCCTCGACAGCTGCTTCTCCGGCAGCACCTCGTCGCCCGCACGCAGCTGCTCGACGAGCGTCGCCGCGTCCGCCAGCTCCAGCGGGCCGACGTACTCGCCGTTCACCGACGCCATCGGCGCGATGTCGCACGCGCCGAGGCACTCGAACGCGCGCACGTTGAAGTCCGGATCGTCGCCCGCCGCCTCGCGCACGGCGTCGTAGAGCGCGTCGGCGCCGCGCAGCGAGCACGAGATGTTCGTGCAGACGTAGACCGCGTGGCGGCCGACGGGCTTCGTCTCGAGCATGTCGTAGAAGGTCGCGACCGCGGTCAGGTACGCCGGGGTCAGGCGCATCACGCACGCGGCCTGCTCGATCGCCTCGGGCGAGCACCAGCCGTGCAGCTCCTGCGCGGCGTGCAGCGCCGGGATCGCCGCCGAGCGCGCGTCCGGGTAGCGGGCCATCGCCGCCTCGATCTGGGCGCGCAGCGCGGCCGGCACCGGCGTCGTCGCCGGATCGGGCACGACCGCCGCGTCCTTCGTCAGGTCGACGGCGTCGTCCCAGCCGGGGATGCGCGAGCCGTGCTCGTAACGGGAGACCTGCTGGGTCATCGGTCGACCCCCCCGAGCACCGGATCCAGCATCGCGAGCGTCGCGACGAGGTCGGCGATGTAGGAGTTGCGCGTCATCGGCGCGGTCGCCTGCAGGTTCACGAACGAGGGGTCGCGCATGTGCACGCGCGCGGGCTTGGAGGAGCCGTCGGAGCGCACGTAACAGCCCAGCTCGCCGCGCGGGGACTCGATCGGGTTGTAGACCTCGCCCGGCGGCACGCGCATGCCCTCGGTCACGAGCTTGAAGTGGTGGATCAGCGCCTCCATCGACGTCGCCAGCTCGTGGCGCGGCGGCAGCGCGACCTTGCGATCGGTCGTGATGAACGGCCCCTCGGGCAGCCCGTCGCACGCCTGGTCGATGATGTCGCAGGACTCGTAGAGCTCGGCGTGGCGGACGCGGTAGCGGTCGTAGTTGTCGCCCTGCGTCCCGACCGGGATCTTGAAGTCGAAGTGGTCGTAGGAGCAGTACGGCGCCGCCTTGCGCAGGTCCCACGGGTTGCCGGCGGCGCGCAGCAGCGGTCCGGTGACGCCGAGGCCGAGCAGCGTCTGCTCGTCGAGCGGGCAGATGCCGCGCAGGCGCTGCAGCACGATCTCGTTCTTGTCCAGCAGCGCGGCGTACTGGTCGGCGCGCGTGCGCATCGTCTTCGTGAACGCGCGCACCCGCTCGATCCAGCCGCGCGGGACGTCCTCGATCACGCCGCCGATCTGGAAGTAGCGCGTGTGCATGCGCTGACCCGAGGACATCTCGAACAGGTCGAGGATCGCCTCGCGCTCGCTGAAGCAGTACCACCAGACCGAGATCGCGCCGAGGTCCAGCGCGCTCGTCCCGAGCCACACGAGGTGGGAGACGATGCGGTTGAGCTCGAGGTGGATCACGCGCAGGTACTGAGCGCGCGCCGGCACCTCGACCTCCAGCAGCTTCTCGACCGCGCCGCAGTAGGCCATCGCGTTGAAGTAGTAGGAGAGGTAGTCCATCCGTTCGACGACGGGGATCACCTTCCAGTAGGCCTTGTCCTCGGCGGTCTTCTCGATGCCGGTGTGGACGTAGCCGATGATCGGCTTGACGTCGCGCACGATCTCGCCCTCGAGCGTGACGATCAGGCGCAGCACCCCGTGCGTGGAAGGGTGGTGCGGGCCCATGTTGATCGTCATCAGCTCCTGCTGGAGCCCCTCGCCTGCCGGCGAGGAGGAGAGCGTGATCGACTCCTCCTGCTTGCGGTAGTCGCTGATGCCGCTCGTCATCGCGACCACCCCGGGACCTTGTCCTCGTTGTAGGTGAAGAGGACCGGCTCGCCGCCGACGGGGAAGTCGCGCCGCTGCGGATGACCCTCGTAGTCCTCGGGCATGAGGATGCGGCGCAGGTCGGGGTGCTCGTCGAAGATCACGCCGAACATGTCGAAGACCTCGCGCTCGGGGTGGTTCGCCCCCGGCCAGATCGCGCACAGCGACGGGACGTGCGGATGGTCGAGCGGCACCCGCACCTTGAGGCAGATGCGGTCGACGCTCGGCATGTCGAGCAGCTGGTAGTGGACGCCGAGGCGCGGCTCCTCAGGGTAGTAGTCGACCCCGTGGCAGCTCGCCATGAACGAGTACCCGCGCGCGCGCAGCTGCTCCGCGGCGGTGCGCAGGGCCGCGGGCGCGACCTCGACGGTCGCCTCCCCGCGGAAGTAGCCGGTGCCGAGGACCGCGTCGGGATTGCTCTCGCGCAGGTCCTGAGCGATCAGCTCGAGACCGGTCGCGTCAGGCACTCCCGGTCTCCCCGCTCTGGAAGACGTTGACGGCGTTGACGCCCGGCAGGTCGGCGTCGCCGAGCACCTCCTCGGTGCCGTGGGCGCCGTAGCGCTCGCGCCAGCCGGCGGGCGGGTCGCCCTGGATCTGCGAGCGCAGCTTGAGGATCCCGTGCATCAGCGCCTCGGGCCGCGGCGGGCAGCCGGGCACGTGCACGTCGATCGGCATGAACTTGTCGGCCGGCACGATCGCGTAGTTGTTGAAGACGCCCATCGAGGAGCAGCAGGCGCCCATCGCGATCGCCCAGCGGGGCTCGAGCATCTGGTCGTAGATGCGGCGCACGACCGGCGCCATCTTGATCGAGACGCGGCCGGAGAGGATGAGCAGGTCGGCCTGGCGCGGGGAGGCGCGGAAGGCCTCGAAGCCGAAGCGCGCGATGTCGAGCCGCGCGCCGACGACGGACATCATCTCTATCGCGCAGCAGGCGAGGCCGAACGTGGCGGGGAAGAGCGAGTTGCCGCGCGCCCACGCGACCGCCTTGTCGAGCGTCGTCGTGAGCACGCGCTCCTCGACGTACTGCTCCAGCTCCTCGTCGGGGATGTCGCCGCGCAGCATGTCGCGCGCGCGCAGCTGGCGGATGCGGAAGTCGTCGTCAAGCTTTGCGCGCGTCACTTCCATTCGAGTGCCCCGCGGCGCCAGACGTAGAGGAAGGCGACGGCCAGCAGCGCGATGAAGACGACCGTCTCGACCATCGCGAAGGTCCCGAACGCGCGCAGCTGGACGGCGATCGGGTAGAGGAAGACGACCTCGATGTCGAACAGGATGAAGAGCATCGCGATCAGGTAGAAGCTGATCCCGAAGCGGAAGCTGCGCGAGACCTCCGACGGGAGGCCGCACTCGTACGGCGTGAGCTGCGTCTGGCGCGAGGCGGCGGCGCGGCGCGGGCCCAGGAAACGGGGTGCGGTGCCGAAGACCGCGGCGACGATCACACCGATGGCGAGGAAGACGATGGCGGGCCCGTAGCTGGTCAGCACAGCCGCGTGGTTATATCACCGGAACAGGGCACTTTGTAACAACGTGTTACTTAGTGCGAAACGCCTCGATCTGCCGGTACGGAAGCGTTCACATGACCACGGTCCACATCGTCGTCGGCGGCCTCCTGATCGCCCTCAACCTGGCGGCCGGCGCGCTCGGCGCCTGGTGCTGGCGCCAGGCGATCCCCAGCGCCGTCTTCTGGCCGCTGCTGCGCGCCGCGCAGAGCGCGATCGCACTGCAGGTGCTGCTCGGCGCGCTGCTGCTGGCGCTCGGCCACCAGCCGGCCGACAGCCTCCACATCCTCTACGGCGTGCTGCCGCTCGCCGTCTCCTTCATCGCCGAGCAGTTGCGCATCGGCTCCGCCGACGCGATCCTCGCCGGGCGCGGCCTCGACTCCGCCCAGGAGGTCGGCGACCTGCCCGCCGAGGACCAGCGCATCGTCGTCCTCTCGATCGTCCGGCGTGAGATGGGCGTGATGGCGCTGTCGTGCTTCATCGTCGTGGCGCTGGCGCTGCGGGCGGCGACGACGTCGGGGGCGTTCTGAGCGCGGGCGCAGAGCGGCGCGCAGCCCGGACGCGACTTTTAGGATGCATGCGCCGGGCCGCCGGGAGCCGCCTCCCGCACCACCAGCCCCCGACACGCGAGAAGACGTCCCATGGCAGAGCCATCGCACGAAGCCGAGCCTCGCGCCGACGCGGAAGCCGTCGTCGAGGACTCATCCTCAGCGGTCGCCACGACGGCGGCGCGCGCGCTCGCGCTCGGCGCTGCGCTCGCGACGCCGGCCGCTCTCCACGGGATACGGGACGATCTCGCGGCGATCGGGCTCGCGGAGCTCCCCAAGCCATGGGGCGGATGGGAACGCCGCACTGAGTTCCTGAAGCGATCCAGCAACGTGCTCGCCGGTTTCGGAATCCTCGATGCCGTCCAGGAGCGCGAGCGCGCGGATTGGATGTTCACACGGGATGTGCCGCCGGCACACGATGAAAGCGCGCGCGTGGCGCTTTGGCAATCGGTCGCCGCCGACGCCTCGCGGGCGACTGCGATCGCATGGCTGCGCGTGCTCATGACGGACCGGGAGCCGACCGCGGCCGCTGCGGCGGCCGCCGCGCTCGCGCATTGGAAGCGCAAGCGGGAGGTCTCCGTGCCCGCCACACTCGAAGGTGCCCGCAGACTCGTCTACGTGCATGCGGGCTCGCAGGTGGCGGGCGCGCGGCAGATCGCCCGAGCGGCCCGCGGGAGCTATCGCGAGACGGGACGCATCGGCAGCCTCGCGAAGGGCATCATTCCGCCGTACGACGTTGGGAAGGCCTCTACGACCTCGCTCATCGTCCACGGCACCCATGCATGGCCGGGTGCGTGGTGGTTCGTCGGCGGCGACTTCCACACCTACATCCGCTCACACGTTCGCCCCGACGTGTTCTCGGGCCGCAATGCGTTCTCGTGGAGCGGCGCGTACAAGGGTCGCGATCGGCACGTCGCGGCGGAGCGGCTCGCGGGCTGGGCCCAGGACACGGTCGGTGGATCGCTCAACGCGGTGTTCGCGCACAGCTATGGCGGGGCTGTCGCGTTGCATGCGACCGCGTACGGACTCGTGATCAACGACCTGGTGCTCCTCAGTGCGCCGGTCGAGGCAATCCCGGTGGAATGGCGGAATGTCGGCAGGGCGACGTCGCTGCGCATTCACATGGATCTGGTCCTCCTGGCGGCGCGCCGCCGGCAGCGCTTCACGGAAAACGTCGAGGAACACCATCTCCCGCGTTGGTTCTGGCATCACTGCGACTCGCACGATCCCCACGTCTGGCGCGACGAGGATTGCGTCGCGACCCTGCGCCTCTGAACGCTACGTCGCCTCGCCGTGCGATCGCAGCCCGCGGTACGCGCCGCGGTACCACAGCAGCGGCTCACCCTCCGCCACGTCCATCGCCACCACCTCGCCGATCGCGATCTCATGGTCGCCGGCGGGGATCAGCTGAGTCACGTCGCAGACGACCCAGGCAAGGGCCGCGTCCAGCACCGGCATCCTCTCCTCGAGACGGTGGCCGACGCCCTGCACCTTCTCCCCCTCGGGCACCTTCGAGGCAAACACGCGCGCGACGTCCTCGGATCCGGCGCGCAGCACGTTGACCGCGAAGCGCCCGGCCTCGCGCACGAGCGGGAGCGTGCGCGCGCTCTGCTCGAAGCAGACGAGCAGCAGCAGCGGGTCGAGCGAGACCGAGCAGACCGCGTTGGCGGTCATCCCGCCGGTGGCGCCGGTCGGCCCGGCGGACGTGATGACGGCGACGCCGGTGGCGAAGTGGCCGAAGACGGTGCGGTACCGCTCGGGCTCGAGGGCGGGCGTCATGCCCGTGGTTCTACCAGCAGAAGGGCCCCGGCGCCGACCCTCTGGTTGCCGCCGTGAGGACGATCGCAATGAAGATCGTCTCGGCCAGCGCCGGGGCTGTGCGTCAGGTTCGCCATACACGCGCGAGTTCCTGCGCATGGCGCCCCGCAGCGGTGCGACGGCCCAGTTCCGTATGATGCGCGGCCGCATGTCGCGCCGCATGAAGTCGCTCCTGATTCCCGTCGCCGCACTCGCGCTCACGCTCCCGTTCGCCGCCTGCGGCGAGGAGAAGATCGCGGTCGCCCAGAACGACCCTGCGCATCATGGCGCGGAGCTGTTCCAGCAGCGCTGCGCCGGCTGCCACACCTTCACCACGGCCGGCACGCACGGCTCGGCATCCAACATCCGCACGCGCGAGCGCACCGACGGGCCGAACTTCAACGTGCGCCGCGAGTGCGTCGAACGCGTCCTCTACGCGATCGAGAACGGCGGCTTCTCCGGCGCGATCATGCCGCAGAACATCGTCGTCGGCGACGACGCCAGGCAGGTCGCGGAGTTCGTCGCCGAGTACGCCGGCGCGAAGGCCAGCGGCGCACGGCCCGCGGGCACCGGTGACGAGGCGAACAGCTTCCACTGCACGTCCGTCACGGGCGCCAGCGGCAGCGCGGGCTAGCTCGGCGGAGGCCGGGGCGTGCTCGACCTCAGGCTCATCCGCCGCGATCCGGACGCCGTCCGCACGGCGCTCGCGCGCCGTAGCGCCGCCGACGCCGAGGGCATCGAGCGGCTGCTCGACCTCGACGCGCGCTGGCGCGAGCTGACGCAGCAGCTGGAGACGCTGCAGGCCGAGCAGAACGAGGCCAGCCGCGGGCGCAAGGGCGCACCGAGCGAGGAGGAGCGCGCGCAGATGCGCGCGCTCGCCGAGCGCGGCCGCACGCTCTCCGACGAGCAGACCGCGCTCGGGCGCGAGCGCGACGAGCTGCTCGCCGCGCTGCCGAACCTGCCCGCCGCGGACGCCGCGCCGGAGGACACGGTCGTGCGCGAGGTCGGCGACGCGACCAGGACCGGCCGCGACCACCTCGAGCTCGCCGGCGAGCGGATCGACATGGAGCGCGGCGCGCGCCTCTCGGGCAGTCGCTTCGCCTACCTGCGCGGCGACCTCGTGCTCGTCGAGCTGGCGCTCGTGCGCTGGGCGCTGGAGCTGTTGCGCGGCGAGGGCTTCGAGCCCGTGATCCCGCCGGTGCTCGTGCGCGAGCAGGCGCTCTACGGCACCGGCATGCTGCCGGACACCGAGCAGCAGATCTACCGCCTGCCCGAGGACGACCTCTACCTCGCCGGCACCTCGGAGGTCGCGCTCGCCTCGCTGCACGCGGGCGAGATCCTCGACGAGCTGCCGCGCCGCTACGCCGGCTTCTCGTCCTGCTTCCGCCGCGAGGCTGGCGCCGCCGGGCGCGACACGCGCGGGATCTTCCGCGTGCACCAGTTCGACAAGGTCGAGATGTTCAGCTTCGTCGCACCGGAGGACTCGGCGGACGAGCACGAGCGGATCCTCGCGCTGGAGGAGGAGATCCTGCAGGCGCTCGAGATCCCGTACCGCGTCGTGAACATCGCGGTGGGCGACCTCGGCGCCTCGGCCGCGAAGAAGTACGACTGCGAGGCATGGCTGCCGGGCCAGGGCCGCTACCGCGAGCTGACCTCGTGCTCGAACACGACCGACTACCAGGCGCGCCGCCTCGACATCCGCTACCGCGCCGAGGGCGAGAAGAAGCCGGCGACGCCGCACACGCTCAACGGCACCGCCGTCGCCGTCGGCCGCACGCTGATCGCGCTGCTGGAGAACAGCCAGCAGGACGACGGCTCGATCGTGCTGCCCGCGCCCCTGGTGGCCGCGGGCGCGCCGGCGGTGCTGGCCGCGGCGGGATGATCCCGGCGCATGGAGCGCTGGCGCGTACAGCTCCCCCCCGGCATCCGGCCGCCCTTCGAGGTCTTCGTCAACGGCGTTCCGCAACAGCCGGGCGTCGACTACGACATCCGTGAGGGCGCGCTGCTGTTCAAGCGCGAGCTCGTGCAGGAGGGCAAGCTCGGCTTCTGGCGCTGGTTCCTCGGCGCCTGGGGCATCGGCACCTACCGCCGCAACGACACGATCGACGTCCGCTACGAGCTCGACGGCCGTCCGATGGTCGCCCACGGCCTCACGGCCGAGCCGCCGCCGACGGGCTAGACGCCGGCGATCGCGCCGAGCGCAGGCTCGCCGCCGGCACGCCGCTCCCACGGCCGCTGCAGCCGCAGCGCCGAGAGGATCGCGCGTGTCGCGGGGGAGCGGTTGAGCGTGTAGAAGTGGATGCCGGGCGCGCCGCGCGCGAGCAGCTCGGCGCACTGCAGCGTCGCGTAGGCGACGCCGAGGTCGGCGACGGCGTCGGGGTCGTCGCGGCGCTGCTCGAGCGCGTCGAGCAGCGGCTCGGGGATCGTGGCGCCGCAGATCGACGTGAAGCGCTTGATCTGCTCGGCGTTCGTGATCGGCATGATGCCCGCGACGATCGGGACCTCGATGCCGGCCGCGCGCGCCTCCTCGACGAAGCGGAAGTAGGCCTCGTTGTCGAAGAACAGCTGCGTGACCAGCACGCGTGCGCCGGCGTCGACCTTCTCGCGCAGGCGCGCGAGGTCGGTCGCGCGGTCGGGCGCCTCCGGATGGACCTCCGGGTAGCAGGCGCCGACGAGGCAGAAGTCGTACGCGGCGGCGGCGAGGCGCGTCAGCTCGGTCGCGTAGGCGAGCCCACCCTCGGTGGCGACGAAGCGCTCCTCCCCGCGCGGCGGGTCGCCGCGCAGCGCGAGCACGTTGTCGATGCCGGCGTCGCGCATCTGACCCAGCGCGGCGTGCAGGTCCTCCGTCGTCGCGCCGACGCAGGTGAAGTGCGCCATCGCCTCCAGGCCGTGGTTCTCACGGATGCGCGAGACGATCCCGATCGTCTTCTCGCGCGTGGAGCCGCCCGCGCCCCAGGTGACGGAGACGAACGACGGCTCGAGCGGGCGCAGCGCTTCGAGCGCCTCGAACAGGTTGCGCTCGCCCTCCTCGGTCTTGGGCGGGAAGAACTCGAACGAGAAGACCGGATCCCCGCCCGCCGCGATGATCTCGTCGATCCGCATGGTCCGATCGAGTCTAGACGGCCACCCATCGCTCCGGGTCGCCAGGCTCGCGGCGTGCGGCGCCGATCGCCTCCAGGTGCCCGAGATAGCAGAGCGTTTCGGTCAGCAGCCAGGCGGCGGCATGGACGGCGTCGGAGCCGTGCACGTGCGGGACGACCTCGTAGGCGGTCAGCGGGTGCTCCTCGATCGCGACCGCGGTCGCGGCGACGCGCTGCGCGACCAGCTCGCGGTTGGCCTCGATGTGCGCCTGCACGTCGGTGAACGGCCGCGCGTGGCCGGCGAGACAGAGCCGCGGCGAGGGCTTCAGCGCCTCGATCGCGTCGAGCGAGCGCAGGAATTCGCCGACCGGATCGGGCGTCCAGCCGTAGTCGTAGTAGAGCGAGATGCGGCCGAGCAGGTGGTCGCCGGAGATCAGGATCCGGCGCTCCGGCTGGTACAGGCAGACGTGCGACGGGGCGTGGCCCGGCGTCTCGATCACGCCCCAGTCGCCGAGCGCGGTCGCGATCTCGACGCCGGGCAGCAGCGCGAGGTCGGGGTCGACGACGCGTGCGATCGCGGGACGCTGCTTTGCGAGCTCCGCGTAGCGGCGCAGCACCAGCTCGGGCACGCCGCTCGTGCGCGCGACCTCGAGCCGCCGCTGCAGCGCCTGCTCGGGATCTTCGAGGCTGCGCGTCGCATGCTGGTGGTTGGGGTGCATCCACAGCTCGCAGCCGGCGCGGTCGACGATCGGTCCCGCCTGGCCGTAGTGGTCGGAGTGCGCGTGGGTGCAGACGAGCAGGCGGACGTCCTCGACGTGCAGGCCGACCATCGCCATCGCGCGTTCCAACTGCTCCATCGAGTCGTCGCCGTGCATGCCGGTGTCGACGAGCACGATCCCCCCGTCGGGGGCGGAGATCGCCCACGCGTTGCAGTGCGGCACACCTGGCCACGGGAGCGGCAGGCGCAGGCGCCAGAGACCGGCGAGCACGCGCTCGCCGCGCCCCAGCTCACGCTTGCGCCCCGGCTCTGACATCGACTGGTGACGATAGTGACCCGCGCGGCGTAGGCTGCGGGGGAACCGACGAGGAGGAAGCTCATGTCGAGGTCCAGCGAGACGGAGCAGGTCGCCCGGCGCTACTTCGACGCCGTCGCCGCGCGCGACGTCGAGGCGATGGTCGCCTGTTGGCTCCCCGGCGCGCTCGACCGCCTTCACGGCCAGGCGGACTTCGTCGCGCCCGACGGGATCCGGAGCTGGTTCACGGAGCTGTTCGCCGCGCTGCCGGACGCGCAGTTCGAGGTGCTCGAGACGACGACCGAGGACGATCGCTGCGCCGTGCGCTGGCGCATGCGCGGCACCTTCGCCGGGCCCGGCTCCTTTCAGGGCTTCGAGCCGACGGGCGCGCGGATCGACGTGGAGGGCTGCGACGTGGTGCAGGTCGCCGACGGGCTGGTCGTCGGCAACAACGCCTACACGGACGGGATGACGATCGCGCGACAGATCGGCGCGCTGCCGCCGCGCGACTCGGGTGCCGAGCGCGGCCTGACGGCCGCGACTAACCTGCGCACGCGACTCATGCGCCGCCTCGCCGCCTCCGAGCCAGAGCCGATCGCCGACGGCGTGTGGGTCGTGCGCGGCGGCTTCCCGCGCAAGGTGATGAACGTCTACCTGCTGCGCGACGGCGACGGCGTCTGCGTCTTCGACGCGGGCATCGCGACGATGGCGCCTGCGCTCGCGGCGGCCGGCGCGCGCATGGGCGGGATCACGCGCGTCGTGCTCGGCCACGGCCACGCGGACCATCGCGGCGCGGCGCCCGGCCTCGGTGCACCGGTGTGGTGCCATCCGGCGGAGCGCGCCGACGCCGAGGGCGACGGCGGCGCCCACTACTTCGACTTCTCCCAGCTCGCCCCGCACGGCCGGGTCCTGCTCAAGCGGCTGCTGCCGGTGTGGGACGGCGGGCCGGTCGAGATCGCAGGCACCGTCGAGGAGGGCGACGAGGTCGCCGGCTTCCGCGTCGTCCACCTGCCCGGCCACGCCCCCGGCCTGATCGGCCTGTGGCGCGAGTCGGACCGTCTCGCGCTCGTGAGCGACTGCTTCTACACGCTCGACCCGCAGACGGGCACGCCCGGCGCCGCGCGGGTCCCGCACCGCGCGTTCAACCTCGACACCGAGCAGGCGCGCGCGAGCATGCGCAAGCTCGCCGCGCTCGCGCCCGCCGCGGCCTGGGCCGGCCATGCCGAGCCGCTGCGCGGCGACGTGGCGGCGCAGCTCGAGCAGGCGGCTGCGACGACGTAGCGCCAGACTGTGCGGTCATGGGCCGCCGCAGCCGCCAGCGCGATCAGCGCGAGAAGCTCAGCGCACCGACGACGGATTACCGCGACGCCGACGGAAACGTGCTGACACTGCGCGGCGCCCTGACGCCCGCGACGCGGCGCGAGTACGCGGCCGTGCAGGGCGGGTCGGGGCGGGCGGGGTCCAATCAGGAGGACGCGTGGCACCGCGCCGTCGAGTTCCTGTTCGAGCGCCTCGCGGTGCGGTGGGTCGTGGCGGACGTGCCGGTCGAGCGCCCGAAGGAGCTGCTGGCGCGCTTCCGCGTCGCCTCGCAGGCGGAGCGCGCATGGATCCGCGACGTGCTGCGCGAGCACCTGGCGGAGTGCTTCCCGGAGCTCGAGGCGCCGTGAGCGAGCTGGATCCCGACGCCTTTGCGGCGCTGCTGTGCGACTACTGCCTGGAGGTGCGGCCCGGTCAGCAGGTGCTCGTGCGCTCCACCACGCTCGCCGCCCCGCTGCTGCGCGCGCTGCACCACGCGCTGCTGGAGCGCGAGGCGTGGCCGCTGCTGCGCACCGAGCTGCCGGGGATCGAGGAGGACTTCTACGCGTACGCGCACGACCTGCACCTCGACGACTTCCCGTCGGTCGCCCACGCCGAGGTCGCGCAGGCGGACGCGTTCCTGACGATCCAGGCGCTGGCGAACACGCGCGCGCTCGCGGACGCCGATCCGGAGCGGATCGCCCGCGTGACCCGCTCGCGCGCGCCGCTGGGCGAGCTGCGGCTCGCGAAGCGCTGGTGCGGGACGCTCTGGCCGACGCCGGCGAGCGCACAGCAGGCGGGCATGAGCGACGAGCGCTTCGCCGCGTTCGTGCGCGGCGCGCTGTTCCTCGACCGTCCCGATCCCGCCGCCGCCTGGCGCGAGCTGCGTGAGACGCAGGCCACGCTGATCGAGCGCCTCGCCAGCGCGCGCGAGCTGCGGATCGAGGCGGAGGGAACCGACCTGACGCTGCGCGTCGAGGGCCGCACATGGGTCAACTCCGACGGGCGGCGCAACATGCCCAGCGGCGAGGTCTTCACGGGGCCGATCGAGGACTCCGCGAACGGCACGATCCGCTTCACCGTCCCGTCGAGCCCGCGCGGCGTCGCGGTCGAGGACGTCGAGCTGACGTTCCGTGACGGCGAGGTCGTGGCGGCGCGCGCCGGCCGCGGCCAGGACTACCTCGAGCGCACGCTCGCGACCGACCCCGGAGCCCGCCGCCTCGGCGAGATCGGCATCGGCACCAACCGCGGCATCGACCGCCCGATCGGCACGATCCTGTTCGACGAGAAGATCGGCGGCACCGTCCACCTCGCTCTCGGCCGCTCCTACCCCGAGACCGGCGGCCGCAACGACAGCGCCGTCCACTGGGACCTGATCTGCGACCTACGCGACGGCGGGCGGCTGTCAGCGGACGGTGAGGTCGTGCAGCTCGCGTAGCCACACGACACGCGGTTGCGCCGTCGTCCGGCCAGCGTACGATCAGCGATCGTGTCCCCCGAAACCCAAGCGCCAGCTCGCACGCGAGCACCTCGAGCGGGCGCTTCCGGCGGTCACCGCCGACGACTACCCTGAAGCCGTGACGTGGTTGTTCGCGTCGTTGGAGGCAGCAGTCATGGCGCTGGCCGAGCAGCACGACATCGATGTCCCGCCGAATCACTTCAAGAAGGCAGAGGTGGCAGCGGGTTGTATGCGAGCGGCCAGGTGTCATCAGACTTCTCCGCGCCGCTGCGAGCGTTGAACAGTGCCCGCAAGGCGGCGATCTACGACGGCGACGAGCCTGATCTCGGAGATTGGTCGCTGGAGGACATTGCCATGGAAGTCGAACATGCCGTGGACCTCGCAGAGGAACCTTTGGTATGAGCGCTCGCTCGCCGTGGAGGACGGATGCCACTTGGGAGCGGCGGCTCGCACGGGACGCCGAGCGAATTCGGTCGGTGCTTCCCGCACGCCTGGCGGAGGTGCACCAGCGCGTCGTCGACCGTGCCCACCTGCACGCGATGGCACTGCTGCTCACCGGCTCCACGGCTCGTCGGCGACGCACAGCGATCAGTGACCTCGACTATCACCTCATCGGCGAACGGATCGAGACCGGCGATCTCCCCGAGGAGGTCGACATGCACGTCGTGTCGTCGGACGAGCTTCAGCGGAGACTGTCGAACGGCGACGACTTCACCCAGTGGTCGCTGCGCTTTGGGCTCGTCGTGTTGGACGACGGCATCGTCCGCGAGTCCATGCGCCGGATCGCCGAGGACCGCTTGTGGCCAGACGTCGAGCGCAAGCGGGAGCAGGCGCGCCGATCGTTGCGCACGGCCGAGGCGATGGTGGCCAGCCAAGACCGCGATGCGGCGCTTGACCAGGTGCGTACGGCACTGACGCTCATCGCCCGCTGGCGGCTGCTGTCCTCCGGAGCGTTTCCCCTGTCGCGTGCCGAGCTGCCGAGACAACTGGCCCAGATCGGCGACTCGCCACTCGCCGAAGCGCTCACGACGACGATCCACAACGCCCCCTCCTTGGGACAGCTCGAGCGCATGCTCCCCGACGCAAGTGAGTTGTTGGACCATCCACTCGAGGCGCGTGTCGCACGTCCACGCGCGCGAGCGGCCTGATAGCTGACGTCGATGTCCGATTTCCTCTAGTCATCGACCGCCGGGCGCGC
The DNA here is from genome assembly GCA_035637995.1 of Conexibacter sp. Classification (GTDB taxonomy): domain Bacteria; phylum Actinomycetota; class Thermoleophilia; order Solirubrobacterales; family Solirubrobacteraceae; genus Conexibacter. The sequence continues at coordinate 115,462 of DASRAV010000009.1, forward strand.
CATCATCCATGGCGTGATCGAGGACTTCGAGCAGTGCTATCGCGCCGTGCGCTCCAAGGATGCGCGCTTTGACGGGTGGTTCGTGACCGCCGTCACCTCGACCGGGATCTACTGCCGGCCGAGCTGCCCGGCGATGACGCCGAAGCCGGCGAACGTGCGCTTCCTGCCGAGTGCCGCGGCCGCGCAGCGCGCCGGCTTCCGCGCCTGCAAGCGCTGCCGTCCCGACGCGTCGCCCGGCTCGCCGGAGTGGAACGTGCGCGCCGACGTCGTCGGGCGCGCGATGCGGCTCGTCGCCGACGGCTGCGTCGAGCGCGAGGGCGTCGCCGGGCTCGCCAGGCGCCTCGGCTACAGCGAGCGCCACCTCAACCGCCAGCTCGTCGCCGAGCTCGGCGCCGGCCCGCTCGCGCTCGCCCGCGCGCAGCGCGCGCAGACGGCGCGGCTGCTGATCGAGACGACGACGCTGCCGTTCACCGAGCTCGCGTTCGCGGCCGGCTTCCCGAGCATTCGCCAGTTCAACGAGACGGTCCGCGAAGTCTTCGCGACGACCCCGACCGAGTTGCGTCGCGCCGCCGCGGGCCGCGACGGACGCCGCACGAACGGCGCGAGCGCCAACGGCTCCGCTCCCGGTGCGACCGTGCTCTCGCTGCGCCTGCGCTATCGCGCACCGCTCGACGCTCCCGGCCTGCTCGGCTTCCTCGGCACGCGTGCGGTGCCGGGCGTCGAGGCGATCGACGGGGACGCCTACCGGCGCGTGCTGACGCTCCCCCACGGACTCGGGATCGCCGAGCTCGCCCCCGCGACCGACGGCGATCACATCCGCTGCACGCTGCGTCTCGCCGACCTGCGCGACCTCGCCGCCGCCGTGCAGCGCTGCCGCCGGCTGCTCGATCTCGACGCCGACCCGGTCGCCGTGGCCGAGGTGCTCGGGGCCGACCCGTTGCTCGCGGCGCTCGTGGCGCACGGGCGGGCGGGATGGGGTCTCCGCGTCCCGGGCGCGGTCGACGGCGCCGAGCTGGCCGTGCGGGCCGTCCTCGGACAGCAGATCTCCGTCGCCGGCGCGCGCACGCTCGCGGGCCGGCTGACGACGGCGCTCGGCGAGCCGCTCCCCGCGCCCGACGGGACGCTCACGCACGCCTTCCCGACCGCCGCGGCGCTCGCGGCCGCCGACCCCACGGCGCTGCCGCTGACGCGTGCACGCGCGTTCTCGCTCGTGACGCTCTGCGGCGCGCTCGCGGGCGGCGACCTCACGCTCGATCCGGGCGCCGACCGCGCGGCGACGCGCGAGCGGCTGCTCACGCTGCCGGGGATCGGACCGTGGACGATCGAGTACGTCGCGATGCGCGCGCTCGGCGACCCCGACGCCTTCCCCGCCACCGACCTCGGCATCCGCAAGGCCGTCGAGCAGCTCGGCCACCACGACGACGGCCCGGCCGTCACGGCGCTCGCGGAGCGCTGGCGGCCGTGGCGCGCCTACGCCGTCCAGCACCTGTGGGCGAGCCTCAACTGAAAGGACCCGCGATGTACGCCACCACGATCAAGACCCCGCCTGGCCCGTTCGCGATCGTCGCCTCCGACGAGGAGGTGCTCGCGAGCGGCTGGACCGACGAGCCCGAGACGCTGCTGCCGCTGATCGGTGCGCCGCTGCGCCCCACGTCGCTCACGCACCGCAGGGACCTCGGCCCGCTCACCCGCGCCGTGCGCGACTACGTCGCCGGCGACGTCGGGGCGATCGACGCGGTGCCCGTCGCGCAGGCGGCGAGCCCGTTCCTCGAGCGCGCCTGGGCGGAGCTGCGGCGGATCCCCGCCGGGGCGCCCGAGACGTACGCCCAGCTCGCCGCGCGCAGCGGCAACCCGCGCGCGGTGCGCGCCGCCGGCTCGGCCTGCGCCCGCAACCCGACCGCGCTGTTCGTCCCCTGCCACCGGGTCGTGCGCACCGGCGGAGGCCTCGGCGGCTTCGCGTACGGGCTCGGCGTGAAGCGGTGGCTGCTGGGGCACGAGGCCCAGGCCGCCGCGACCGCCGCGTGAGCGCCGTCGACGAGATCCGCGACGGCTGCGCGTGGGTCGCCGCGCAGGCGACGCACGTGCGCGTCGTGGAGGAGGCGATCCCGGCCTATGCGGCCTCGCTGCCGGCGGCAGAGGAGCTCCCGGGCCTCGACCCGGACGTGTATCCGCTCGACGGCTCGGTCGAAGAGCGGGCGGCGTTCTTCCTGACGCTCGACGCGATCAACTTCGGCTCCGGCTGGTTCCCGACGCTGCGCAAGCGCGAGGGGCGGTCGGGCTACTTCACGATCGCGCTCGCGCTGCGCGACCGCTTCCGCGCACACGGCGCATGGAGCGCGGCCGAGCTGCGCACGCTCGACGCGCGCGAGATCGCCGCGGTGCTCGGACAGGATCCGCGCCATGAGCTGATGGGGCTGTTCGCGCGCTCGCTCACCGACCTCGGCGCGCGCGTCGGCGACGACTTCCGCGCGCCCATCGAGCGAGCCGGGGGCTCGGCGGTCGCATTCGCGGAGGAGCTCGCACGCTGGGACTGCTTCGCCGACGTCTCGACCTACGCCGACCGTCGCGTCCCCTTCTACAAGCGCGCGCAGATCGCCGCCGCCGACCTCCACCTCGCCGGGGTCGCGGACTTCGCAGACCTCGAACGCCTCACGCTGTTCGCCGACAACCTCGTCCCCCACGTCTTGCGCCTCGACGGGATCCTGCGCTTCGAGCCGGAGCTCGTGGCGCGGATCGAGGCAGGCGAGCTGCTCGAGCACGACAGCGCCGAGGAGGTCGAGATGCGCGCCGGCGCCGTCCACGCCGCCGAGCTGATCTGCCGCGCACGCCCCGACCTGACGCCGCAGCAGGTCGACCAGCTGCTGTGGACGAGGGGCGGCGGCGCGCGCTACAAGGCCGTCCCCCGGCCCCGTGCCCGCTGCACCGCGTACTAGCCTGCCGTCCAGTGCGCCTAGTCACGTGGAACGTCAACTCGCTGAAGATGCGCCTGCCGCGCGTGCTGGAGCTGCTCGAGGAGCATGCGCCCGACGTGCTCTGCCTGCAGGAGACGAAGTGCGCGGCGAGCGCGTTCCCGCACGACGAGCTGGCGGCGGCCGGATACCGCGCCGTCGACCACAGCGGCGGACGCTGGGCGGGCGTCGCGCTGCTGGCGCGCGCGGACCTGGCGCTGGAGGATCCGCGCAGCGGCCTGCCCGGCGAGCCCGTGCAGGACGAGTCGCGCTGGATCGAGGCGACAATCGGATCCCACCCACCCGTGCGCCTCGTGAGCGTCTACGTCCCGAACGGCCGCGAGGTCGACAGCGAGTGGTATGCGGCGAAGCTGGCGTTCCTCGCCGCAGCCGCCGCGCGGGTCGAGGCGCTGGCCGGCACGCCGCTCGTCGTCGCCGGCGACATGAACGTCGCGCCCGCCGACCTCGACGTCTACGACCCGGCCGCGTTCGTCGGCTCGACGCACGTCACGGCGCCTGAACGCGACGCGCTCGAAGCGCTCCAGGAGGCCGGCCCGCTCGTCGACGCCTTCCGCCGCCTGCACCCCGACGAGCAGCAGTTCACGTGGTGGGACTACCGCGCAGGTCACTTCCACAAGGGCCTCGGCCTGCGCATCGACCTCGCGCTCGTCAGCGCGGACGTCGCCGAGCGCCTGACGCGCTGCGGCATCGAGCGCCCCTACCGCAAGGGCGCCAAGCCCTCCGACCACGCGCCCCTCGTCGTCGAGTGGGGCGACTGAGTACCGTGGCGCCCATGCGTCGCACCAAGATCGTCGCGACGATCGGGCCCGCCTGCCGCGAGCCCGAGGTGCTCGCGCGCATGGTCGAGGCCGGGCTCGACGTCGCGCGGCTGAACTTCTCCCACGGCACCCGCGAGGAGCACCAGGAGAACGTGGCCCGCGTCCGCGACGCGGCGGGTCGCGCCGGGCGGCCGGTCGCGATCCTGCAGGACCTGCCGGGGCCGAAGCTGCGGATCGGCCCGCTGCGCGAGGACCTCGTCGACCTGCGGCCGGGCGACCAGCTCACGCTCTGCTGCGGCAGCGACGAGCCGGGCGACGAGACGCGGCTGTCGATCGGCTGGCAGGGGCTCGCGCAGGCCGTCGCGGCGAACGACATCCTCTATCTCGCCGACGGCCGCATCCGCCTGCGCGTGAGCGCGGTGCGCGGCGACGAGGTCGAGACGAACATCGAGATTGGCGGCGCGCTCGCCTCGCGGCAGGGGCTCAACATCCCGGGCTCGACGCGCGGCCTGCCGGCGGTGCCGCATGAGGACCTCGAGCTGCTGCGCTTCGGCGAGTCGATCGGCGTCGACCTGGTCGCGCTCTCGTTCGTGCGTGAGGCCGATGACATCCTGGAGGTGCGCAAGCACACGCGCATCCCGCTGATCGCGAAGATCGAGAAGCCGCAGGCGGTCGAGCACGCGGAGGAGATCGTGCGCGCCGCCGACTGCGTGATGGTCGCGCGCGGCGACCTCGGCATCGAGCTGCCGATCGAGGACGTGCCGGTCGTGCAGAAGCAGCTGCTGCGGCTCGCGGGCCAGCTCGCGCGACCGTCGATCACGGCGACGCAGATGCTCGACTCGATGGTCACCTCCTCGCGACCGACGCGCGCCGAGGTGACCGACGTCGCGAACGCGATCCTCGACGGCACCGACGCGCTGATGCTCTCCCAGGAGACCGCGGTCGGCGCGCACCCGGTCGGCGCGGTGGAGATGATGGCCGCGATCGCGCTGCGCACCGAGCGCGAGCTGCCGTATGAGCGCTGGAACCAGGAGCGCGTGCGCCGCGACGCGCGCGACCCCGCCTACACCGTCGCCCACAGCGCCTGCGAGGCGGCGCGCGAGCTCGACCTCGCCGCGCTGATCGTCCCGACGCTGTCGGGCCGCTCGGCGCGCCTGATCTCCGCGAACCGCCCGAACGTCCCGATCTACGCGCTCTCGCCCGGTCGCGAGACGGTCCGCCGCTGCGGGCTGATGTGGGGCGTGCAGGCCGCCTCGATGCGCCGCCAGGAGATCACCGAGGAGCTGATCCGCGACGCCGCAGCGCGCGCGCTGGAGCTCGGCTGGGTCAAGCCGGGCGAGCGTGTCGGCATCACCGCGGGGCTGCCGAGCGGGCGTCCGGGGACGACGAGCCTGCTCCAGATCCAGACCGTCTGACGTCGCGCACGACGAACGGCACGCTGCCGAGCGCCATCACGCTCAGCAACCCGAAGGCGGCCAGCGCAGCCGGCGAGCCGAGGTCGTTCAGGTTCCCGCCGAGCGCGCTGTAGGCGACCGCGCGCGGCGCGCAGCCGATCAGCGTCGCCCCGGCGAAGGCGATGAACGGCACGCGCGTGAGGCCGGCGGCGTAGTTGACGAAGTTGTACGGCGTCAGCGGCAGGATCCGCGCGTAGAGCACGGCGAGGAAGCCGCGGGCGGCGATCCAGTCCTGCAACGCGCTCACGCGCCGGCCCGAGAGCTGGTGGACGGCGCGCGCGCCGACGTGACGCGAGAGGAGGAACGCCGCGCACGCCCCGGCGGTCGCGGCGACGATCGCCGTCGGCGCGCCGACCGCGGTGCCGAACAGCAGTCCGCTCGCCCCGGCCAGCAGCGGGCCGGGGAACATCGCGACCGTCAACGCCGACGAGACGAGGATGAACGCGAGCGGCCCGACCCAGCCGGCGCCGTCGAGCGCGTCGCGCACGCGCTCGGAGGAGAGCCCGCCCGTCAGCGCGACGAGCGCGAACAGCGCGCCGACCGCCACCGCGAGCGCGGCGAGGCGCAGCGCGGCGCGACGCTCATGCGGCGACATGCCCGTAGAACTCCTCCTCGAGGCGGCCGAGCTCGGTCACCGCGGGATCCCCGTACATCCACTCGCGCGCGATCCGGTGCCAGTTGGCGCGGGCGCGCAGCTGGCCGAGGACCGCGAGCGTCAGCAGCTGCATCCGCAGCGGGAACAGGTGCTCCGGGGGCGCGTCCTGGTGGCGCATCTGGCTGAAGTGGCTCGAGCGCATGTCGGCCGACTCGATCGCCACGCGGGTCGCGATCTCGGGCGTCAGGTGGAGGTCCTCGTCGTGGGCATACCAGCCGATCACGTCGCGCATGTAGGCCATCAGCGCCTCGGGGTCGATGCGCTCCGGCTGCGGCAGGAACCCGTTGCTGCCGAGCAGCGCGTGGAGCGTCGGCGCGTCGCCCTCCACGACCGCGCGCCCGACGGCCAGCTCGCTCTCGACGTCTACCGCGCTCATCCGCTTGAAGAGGCCGAAGTCGACGAACGCGACGCGTCCGTCGGCCTGCAGCAGGAAGTTCCCGGGGTGCGGGTCCCCCGAGAACTGGTGGTGGCGGTAGAGGCAGCCCATGAAGAAGCGGAAGACGATCTCGCCGATGCGGTCGCGCTCCGCCTGCGGATAGCCCTTGAGCTGCTCGAAGCCGGTCCCCTCGACGAACTCGCTCACGAGCACGCGCTCACGGGACAGTCGGGTGACGACGTCCGGCACGACGATGAACGGGTGCCCGCGGAAGATCCGCGCGAGCGAGCGCTGGTTCTGCGCCTCCAGCTCGTAGTCGAGCTCCTCGTCGATCCGCAGCCGGATCTCCTCGGTGACCGCTTTCGCGTCGAGCCCGGGGGTGAGCCGCTTCGCGAGCCGCATGATCAGGCCGAGGTTCTGCATGTCCGCGCGCACCGCCGCTGCGACGCCCGGGTATTGGACCTTCACCGCGACGTCGCGGCCGTCGTGCAGCGTCGCGCGGTAGACCTGTCCGATCGAGGCCGCGGCGATCGGCTCCTCGTCGAAGCTCGCGAAGATCTCGCCGAGGTCGTCCTCGAGCTCCCGCTCGATCACCGCGCGCATCTGCTTGAAGGAGACCTTCGGCGCCGCGTCGCGCAGCGCCGCGAGCTTCGCCTGGAACTCCTCCCGATGCTCCTCCGGCACGAGCCCGATGTCGAGGAACGACAGCACCTGGCCGAGCTTCATCGCGGCGCCCTTCATCGTGCCCAGCGCGGCGACGATCTGCTCGGCGGACTCGAGGTGGCGGCGCTCGAGCGCCGCCTGCGCATCCTCGTCCGAGCGCGTCACGTTCGCGGCCCGCGTGCCGGCCTGCCGCACTGCCTGGCCCGCCGCGAGGCTGCCGATCTTCGCCGTGCGGCGCACGCGGGACGTTGGGATCTTGTCGCGCGCCATCGCCGATAGATCCTAGGCCCCCGTGCTGGGAGCCGAGCTACCGATGTGTTGCGGAAGGTAGCCTGCCGCACATGCGCCCGTTCGCGATCCTCGGCCCCGGCGGCGTCGGCGGCTTCCTCGCGGGCGCCCTCGCACGCGCGGACGAGGACGTCGTGGTCGTGGCACGCGAGCGCACGGCCGCGGCGATCGCGCGCGACGGTGTGCACGTCCAGAGCACCGAGCTGGGCGACTTCACGGCGCGCCCGGCGACGACCGCACGGCTCGTGGAGCCGGTCGCGACGCTGCTCGTCGCCACGAAGGCGGCGGCGCTCGAGCAGGCGCTGGAGCGGATCGACGCCGAGCCGCAGCTCGTCGTGCCGCTGCTCAACGGCCTCGATCACATGGCGCTCCTGCGCGAGCGCTTCGGCGCGCGCGTCGTCGTCGGCACGATCCGCATCGAGGCCGACCGCACGGCGCCCGGCCGGGTCGTCCACACGAGCCGCTTCATGCACGTCGAGCTGGCCTCCGACGACGCGGCGCTGCTTCCGCGGCTCGACGCGCTGGCGGCGCGCCTGAGCGCCGCGGGCGTCCCGACCCGCGTCGGAGCGGGCGAGGCGCAGGTGCTGTGGGGCAAGCTCGTGCGCCTCAACACGCTCGCATGCATGACGAGCGCATACGACCTGCGGCTCGGCGCCATCCGTGCGGACCCGGCGCTGCATGCGCAGCTCGACGCGTGCGTCGAGGAGGGGGCTGCCGTCGCGCGCGCCGAAGGGGCCGAGATCGATCCGGACAGAGTGCGCGGCGAGCTCGAGCGCGTGCACGCCGAGTTCGGCAGCTCGATGCAGCGCGACATCGCCGCCGGACGCGCGCCCGAGCTCGACGCGATCGCCGGCGCGGTGCTGCGCGCGGGGGCGCGGCACGGCGTGCCCTGTCCCACGATCGCCGCGCTCGCCGAGCGGGTCGCCGCGCGTGCGGGGGTGCCGGTCCCGGTCCTCGGCCGCTGAGCACGCGCCCGGCGCCGGTCGCAGATCGCACTGGTTATATGGCGATCGCTGAGCCCTATTCAGTTCTGAACGTTTGGTCATAGCCTTGACCATGCATGCCGTTGCGCCAAGGATGGCGCGCGATGACAGCTTCGCCGTCAGCGCCCCTCTGCCCACCCCCGACCCGGCATACGTCAATCCCCCGATGCCTGCCGGGTGACCCCGTGCGCGCCCCCATCCCGGTGCACGGACGTGCTGGCATGGTCACGCCCCCCGCGTTGACCAACTATCGCTAGCGACGGGCAGGAGGTCGCGTGCAAGCTGGACAGCGGCCCTGGCGGGGCCAGTTCTCGCCAGGGCCGCTCATCGCCGTGAGCCGATCGCACGAGGGGGAGGAGATCCGTGGCACTGGCTGAGCAGTCCGACGCGGAGGCAGTCGACGTCCGCGTCGTCAAGGCGCTCGCGCATCCGACGCGCGTGCGCATCCTCGACGTGCTGCGCGACCGTGAGCTCGTCAGCCCGGTCGAGCTCGCCGACGAGCTCGGGCTCGCGCTCGGCACCGTCGGCTATCACGTGCGCCGGCTCGAGACGCTCGGCTTCATCGAGCTGGCCAAGCAGACACAGCGCCGCGGCGCCGTCGAGCACCACTATCGCGCCTGTGCCGAGCTCGACCCGCTCCATCCCGTGCCCGCGGCCGCGCCCGGCGCGAGCGCCGAGCACGCCGTGCGGGCGAACGCGATCGTGCGGGAGGCGCAGGAGGCCGTGGCGCGCGGCGGCTTCGACGCCGTCGCCACCCGCAGCGATCGACGCATGATCGCGATCGATGCACCGGGCCGCGTGCAGCTCGCGGCCGCCGTGGACGATCTGCTGTCCGCGATCGAGCGGATCGAGCAGGCGAGTGCGCAGCGGCTCGCGGCCTCCCGCACGGGCGCGATCGCCCGCACCGCCGTCGTGCTGGTGTTCGACGCCGACGGGCTCGATCGCGACGTCAGTTGAATGCGGGGCGGACGGGCGCTGCCTCCGCGTCCCGCTCCCCGCCGACCGTCGTGTGGGCGACCGCCTCCACGACCTCGGCCTCGGCAGCCTCCCGCTCCTCGTCGTGCTGACCGTCGCAGAGCACGCGGAAGTTGCCGGTGACGCCGTCGTCGGCCTGAATCGTGATGCCGGGGAGGATCTCCTCCCCGACCTCCAGGCCGAGCCGCTCGATGTCGAACGGCGACAGGCCGATGCCGAACGCCGTGTGCGTCGGGTTCTCGCGGTCGTGCGCCGCGATCGCCTGGGCGAAGCGCTCGAGGTTCTTCGCGATCTTGGTCGTGTCGGCCATGCCCGCCTGGGAGATTACGCCGCTCGCTCGATGATCTCGATCCGGTAGCCGTCGGGGTCGCGCACGAAGCAGAGCCGCGAGCCGCCCTCGCGCACCGAGTAGGGCGGGCGCTCGGGCTCGATCCCCTGCGCGGCGAGGCGCGCGAGCGTGGCGTCGAGGTCGTCGGCCGCGATCGCGATGTGGCCATAGCCGGTGCCGATCTCGTACGGCTCGGTGCGCCCGACGTTGTAGGTCAGCTCCAGCCGCGGCATGTCGCCGTCGCCGGGCATGTTCATGAAGACGTTGATCGCCTCGTCGCGGATCGGCAGACGGCCGGTCTCCGCGAAGCCGAGCGCTTCGTAGAACGCGACCGAACGCTCGATCTCGAGGATGCGGTAGCAGGTGTGGATGAGGGGCATCGGTGCTCCTGACGTCTGGGCTTCAGAAGAGGTGGCGGCCGCTGTGGCTTGCGGCGAACGGATGAAGGTAGCGGCGCTGGAAGGCCGGCGTCAGCGGAGGCGCGAACACCTTGGAGCGCGGGACGCCCCAGCGCCCGTCCCACGCGTCCCACGACGCGGGCGCGCCGGCCGCGTCCGTCGGCATCAGCCGCACGCAGCGCCGGCGGCAGCCCGCGGCCGAGTTGCCGACCCACGAGCGCTCGCCGCCGAAATGCGCCTCGGGGAGCGTGCCGCCCGTCTCGCGGCAGAAGCTGCGGCAGGGCCGCGGATAGGCGGCGTGGTCGCCGCGCGCGACGTAGACCTTGACGCGGTTGCCGACGATCCGCGGCACGCTCGCGTCGTAGCGCCAGACGTCGGCGTGAGCCGCGAAGTGCACGTCGAGCACGCGCGTGCCGAGGCGGTCGACGATCACCGTCACGCCCTCCCAGTCGCCCTCGTGGCGGTCGAGCGTGAAGGCGTTGTAGCGCAGGAACCACCAGTAGTCGATCGCCACGCGCGCGCGGGCGCGCACCACGTGCGCGTAGATCACGGAGCGCCCGTCCTCGTCGCAGTCGCGCAGGCTCGGATCGGACTTGGCGCAGGTGGCGAGCTCGGGCGCCGTCGCGTCGGAGCCGTCGCCGCGCGTGCCGCGCAGGTCCAGATAGGCGATCGCCGGCGTCAACTGCGCGAGGCTCGTGAGCGGCGCGCATGCGCCCGCGCCCGGCGCCGGGCAGGCGGCGTGCCCGGGCTCGGCGAGGAAGCGTTCGACGTCGAGCGGACGCCAGCGCTCCTTCGCGTCGAACAGCAGCCGCGGGCGAAAGCGCTGCGCGAGCGCGGAGTCGCCGGAGACGGCGGCCGTCGCCGCGACGGGCGCGCTCGCGAAGGCGGCGCCGCAGACCGCCGCCAGCCAGATGGTCGCCCTGCCGCGCCACGCCATGCCCCGATCTTCGCACGGCGGGGTAACCTCGGGCGCATGATCCTCGAACGCTCCATGTCAGACGGCTTCCTCACGAACACCTACCTCGTCGCCGACCAGCCCGGCGGCTCGGCCGTGCTGATCGACGCCGGCGGCCCCGTCGCGCCGCTGCTCGACGCGCTCGAGCGCGAGCAGCTGACGCTCACACACGTGCTGCTGACGCATCACCACTACGACCACGTCGTCGAGCTCGAGCAGGTGCTGGCCCGCCATCCCGACACGCCGGTGCTGATCCACGTGCTGGAGCGCGAGCTCGTGCCCGGCGCGACGGGCGAGATCGTCCCGGGCGAGCCGATCTTCTCCGGCGGTCTGCGGATCGAGCCGCTGCACACGCCCGGCCACACCGCGGGGATGGTCTCGCTGCTCGTCCGCCACGGCAGCGAGCAGGCCGTCTTCACCGGCGACACGCTCTTCAAGGGCTCCGTCGGCGGCGTGCGCGCGCCCGGGCACACGACCTATGAGGACCTCAAGTCCTCGATCATGGACAAGCTGCTGGCGCTGCCGCCGAACACCCCGGTCCATCCCGGGCACACCGATCCGACGACCGTCGGCGACGAGCTCGAGCAGAACCGCTTCGTGCGCATCTGGCGCGGCCTCGACCCCGAGGGGAGCGATCCCTGCACGGCGCTCGGCGAGCCCGCGACGCTGATCCTGCTCGGCGACGACTACGACGGCGGCCACAAGGCCTGGGTCCGATGGCCTGACGGCTCGGACGACATCGTGCCGGGCTCGAAGGTCGAGACGGGCTAGGAGCGCGTTCAGCGCGGATCGATCAGCACACCGGGATTCAGGATCCCGGCCGGATCGAGCGCCGCCTTCGCGCCGCGCAGCGCCGCCGCGAACGCGTCGGGGCGCTGGCGGTCGTACCACGGACGGTGGTCGCGCCCGACGGCGTGGTGATGCGTGATCGTGCCGCCGGCGGCGAGGACCGCGTCGGCCGCGACGCGCTTGATCGCGTCCCACGCCTCGACCTCGCCGCCGTGTGAGACCGGGGCCAGGACGGTGAAGTAAGGGGCGGCGCCGTCGGGGTAGGCGTGCGTGATGCGGCACGTGACGATCCCCTCGCCGCAGACCTCGTGGACGGCGGCGCGCGTCGCGTCGATCACGGCGTCGTGGAAGCCCTCGAAGCGATCCCATGTGATCGCGGTCTCGAACGTCTCCGACAGCACGCCCATCGCGACGAACGTGTCGCGCACGTACGGCGCGCGCACGAACGCCTCGCGCCAATTGCCCGACGCGCCGCCGCGCGAACCCTCGGCGCGCTCCTCCCATGCTCCGCCATGGGCTGCGCAGATCGCAAGCGCCGCGGCCATCTGCTGGTCGACCGGCAGCTCGGCCGACTCGAAGCCGAGCACGAGCAGCGCCGCCGAGCCGTCGCCGGCGAACGTGAGCGCCGCCTCGCGCGCGTCGAGCAGGCGGCAGTTCGCCGGCTGCAGCCCGGATTGGGCGAGCGCGCGCAGCGCCTGCGCGCCGGCGACGAAGTCCGCGAAGCGCACCGCGCGCCCGGCACGATGGACGGGCTTGCGCCGCACGCGCACCCATGCCTCGGTGATGACGCCGAGCGTCCCCTCGGAGCCGAGCAGCAGCCGGTCGGGGCTCGGGCCGGCGCCGGAGCCGGGCAGCCGCCGCGACTCCCACGCGCCCGTGGGCGCGATCGCGCGGACCGACTCGACGAGGTCGTCGATGTGCGTCGGCCCGGTCGCGAAGTGTCCGCCGGCGCGCGTCGCGATCCAGCCGCCGAGCGTCGAGAGCTGGAACGACTGCGGGAAGTGGCGCAACGTCAGCCCGTGCGGCGCGAGCTGCGCCTCCAGGTCGGGGCCGAGCGCGCCCGCCTGGATGCGCGCGGCACCGGAGACGGTGTCGACCTCCAGCACGCGGCTCAGCGCGGCGAGGTCGAGCGTGACGACGCCGTCGTAGCCGGCGCCGACGCGCGGCTCGACGCCGCCGACGACGCTCGTGCCGCCGCCGAACGGGATCACCGCCACGTTCGCGCCGGCCGCCCATTCGAGCACGCGCTCGACGTCGGCCTCCTTGCGCGGGCGCGCCACGACGTCCGGCGGATTGTCGATCCGGCCATGGAACCCGCGCGCGACGTCGCGGTAGGCGCGACCGTAGGCGTGGCGCACGCGCTCGCCATGATCGGTCGAGCAGATCGCCGCGAGCGCGGCCGGCGCCTCGATCCGCGGCGCGGGCAGCTCGATCGCCTCCAATGCGACCGGCCGCCGCGGCTCGGCCGAGCCGAAGCCGAGGTGCTGCGCGAGCCCGCCGGCGGCGGCCCGAACCTCCTCGTGCGAGGGCTGCTCGTCCTCCCAGCCCCAGCCCCAGTGGTTGCGCAGACGGCCAGCCATCGCGCGAGTGTATGAGGGCGAAACGGCCGGCACGCCACCTCCTCTAGATTGTCGGTGTGTCCTCGACGCAAGGCCTCCTGCTCGCCCGCGGCCCCTGGGAGCCGCCGCGCGTCACGGCCGCGTGGCATGACGAGGAGTTCGAGCCGGCCGAGGCCGACACGGCAGCCGCCGACGCCGCGCTCGCGAAGCTGCGCGAGCGCGGATCGCCGAGCCACGACGGGCTCGCCGCGCGGATGGCGGCCTTCCAGCAGCACGCCGACGGACTGCACCTCGAGCTGCAGCCGGCGCGCTGGGCGCTGCGGCTCGTCGGCAACGAGGCGACCCGCAGCGTCTCGGTCCTGTGCGTCGTGCGCGACGCGGAGGGCCGCTGGCTCGCCGGGCGGCGCGCACCGTGGCTCGCATCCTGGACCGGGCGCTGGACGCTCGGCGCGGCGGGCGCGGTCGAGGTCGGCGAGCAGCCGGTCGCGGCGATGACGCGCGAGCTCGCGGAGGAGTGGTCGGTCGCGCCGGAGCGGCTCACCGTCGAGGCGCTCGCCGGCACGCCGAACGGGCTCGTGTTCCTGGTCGGGCTGGCGTGGCTGCCGGCCGGCGCGGAGGTCGTGCCCGACGACGAGCACGACGCGCACGCGTGGTGGCCGGCCGACGTCGGGGAGTGGCCCGCGGAGGCCGACGAGGTCGTGCGCCGGATGGCGACGCTGCTGGCATGAGCCGCCTGACCTCGTTCCCGTTCCTGCGCACCGTCTCGTTCGTGCACTCGGCGGTCTTCGCCGCGCTGCTGATCTTCTGGCTCGGCCCGCACGCGCCCGCGCTGACGATGGCGCTCGGATGGACCCACGGCCTGCTGTGGATCGCGATGTCGCTGCTCGTGATCGTCGCCGCGCGACGCCGCACGATCCCCTTCCGGCTCGCCGTCGTGGTCGCCGTGGTGGGCGGCGTCGGCCCGTTCGCCGGCACGATCGGTTTCATCGTTGAAGAGCGCCGCCGCGCCAAGCCGATGACTGTCTGAGAGACCATGTCGGACTGTGCGAATGCACAAGTCCGGCGAGAACGCAAATCGCTATTGTCAGACGACAGGATGTCAGTAGACACGACGATCCAGGTCGTGATGCCCCAGATGGGCGACTCGGTCGCCGAGGGCACGATCTTGGAGTGGCACAAGGCCGAGGGCGACACCGTCGCCGCCGACGAGACGATCGTCGAGATCTCGACCGACAAGGTCGACGCGGAGGTTCCCTCCCCGGCCTCCGGCACCGTCGTACGGATCCTCGCCCCCGAGGGCGAGACGGTCACCGTCGGCGCAGTGCTCGCCGAGATCGCGCCGAGCGAGGAGGGCGCCGCCGGCTCCAACGGCGGCGCGCCGCCGGCCCCGACGCAGGAGCAAGCACCCGGCGCCTCGGCTGCTGAGGCGCCACCGGCCCCCGCCACGCCGGCAGCCGCCCCCGACGGCGACGAGCACGCCTCCCCCGTCGCCCGTCGCGCCGCGGCCGTGCACGGCGTCCCGCTCGAACGCGTCCACGGCAGCGGCCCGGGCGGGCGGATCGTCAAGGGCGACGTGCTCGCCGCCGCAAACGGCGGGGCGGCCGCCGCGCCCGCGACCAAGCCCGCCGGCGCGACGCAGCTCAAGGGCGGCGCGGCGATGCTCGCGAAGTACATGGACGAGAGCCGCTCGATTCCGACCGCGACCTCGTTCCGCACGCTCACCGTCACGACGCTCGCCGCCCGCCGCGCACAGCTGAAGGCCGCCGGGCTGAAGGTCTCCTTCACGCATCTGATCGCCTACGCGATCGCGCGGGCGGCAGCCGAGATGCCCGTGATGGCGCACCATTTCGCCGAGCTCGACGGCAAGCCCCATCGCATCGACGACGGCACCGTCAACCTCGGGCTCGCCGTCGACGTCGAGAAGAAGGACGGCTCGCGCACGCTGATGGTGCCGGTCATCCGCGGCGCCGACACGCTCGACTTCAGGGGCTTCCTCGACGCCTACGACGCGCTCGTCGAGAAGGCGCGCACGAACGCGCTCACCGCCGACGACTTGACGGGCGGCAACATCACGCTCACGAACCCGGGCGGCATCGGCACGGTCGCATCCGTCCCGCGGCTGATGGGCGGGCAGGGGACGATCGTCGCGACCGGCTCGATCGCCTACCCGGTCGGGCTCGGATCCGTCGGCGAGGCGATCGGCGCCGAGAAGGCGATGACGATGACCTCGACCTACGACCATCGCATCATCCAGGGGGCCGAGTCGGGTCGCTTCCTGCAGCGGATCGAGCGCTACCTGCAGGGCGAGGACGCCTTCTACGAGCAGGTCTTCGAAGCGCTCGGCGCCACCCTGCCGGCGCTGCCGCCGGTGGCCACGGCCACGGCGCCGACCGCCGCCGCCGCACCCGTGCCGGCCGCCGCCACGCCGAGCGAGGAGCTGCTGCAGGCCGTGCAGGCCGCCGTCTCGCTGATCAAGGCCTACCGCACGCACGGCCACCTCGCCGCCCGGCTCGACCCGCTCGGCGCCGAGCCCGTCGGCGATCCCGCGCTCGACCCCGAGCCGCTCGGCCTCACGCCCGAGCTGATGGCGCAGATCCCGGCGCGGATCCTGCGCGTGGGCGTCCCCGGCGCGACGTTCGCCGATGCGCTCCCGCACCTGCGCGAGACCTACTGCGGCACGATCGCCTACGAGATCGAGCACATCTCCAGCCACCGCCAGCGCGTCTGGCTGCGCGGGAAGATCGAGACGGGCGAGTTCCGCACGCCGCTCACGATCGAAGAGGGCAAGGCGCTGCTCAAGCGCCTGATCGAGGTCGACGCGCTCGAGCGCTTCATGCACAAGGCCTACCTCGGGCAGAAGCAGTTCTCGATCGAGGGGCTCGACATGACGGTGCCGCTGCTCGACGAGCTGACGCGCCTCTCGGGCACGCAGGGCGCGCGCGAGGTCGTGATCGGGATGGCGCACCGCGGGCGCCTCAACGTGCTCGCGCACAACCTCGGCCGCTCCTACGGCTCGATCTTCGCCGAGTTCGAGGGCGTCTCGACGCTCGACGTGATCACCTCGATCCCGCAGGGCGGCACCGGCGACGTGAAGTACCACCACGGCGCGCGCGGCAGCTACGAGCTGCCCGGCGGCGGCTCGCTGATCGTGCGGCTGGAGTCGAACCCGAGCCACCTCGAGTACGTCGCCCCGGTCGCGACCGGGGCGACGCGCGCCGCGCAGACCGGGCGCGACGGGCCGCGGCCCGTGCAGGACACGAACGCGGCGGTCCCGATCGTCCTGCACGGCGACGCCGCCTTCCCCGGCCAGGGCGTCGTGGCGGAGACGTTCAACCTGCAGGCGCTCGACGGCTACACCGTCGGCGGCACCTTCCACCTGATCCAGAACAACCAGGTCGGCTTCACGACGGACCCGGACGACGCCCGCTCGACGCGCTGGGCCTCGGACCTCGCGAAGGGCTTCGACGTGCCGATCGTCCACGTCAACGCCGACGACGTCGCGGCCTGCATCACCGCGGCGCGGCTCGCGTTCGCCTACCGGCAGGAGTTCGGCCACGACGTCGTGATCGACCTGATCGGCTACCGCCGCTTCGGCCACAACGAGGCCGACGAGCCCGCGTACACGCAGCCGGAGATGGCCGCACGGATCAAGTCCCACGCGACGGTCGCGACGCTGTTCGCGCGCCAGCTCGTCGAGGCCGGCACCGTGACCCAGGACGAGGTCGACGCGCTCAACGACGAGGTCTGGCAGCGCCTCACCGAGCAGCACCAGCAGCTGAAGGCGCGCCTGAAGGCCTCCGTGCGCGTGGAGCAAGGCACCGGCGAGTACCAGCTCGACCGCACGCCCTCGCCCGAAGTGCCGACGGCCGTCGACGCCGAACGCCTGCGCGAGCTGAACGAGGCGCTGCTGAAGGTGCCCGAGGGCTTCGACGTCCATCCGAAGCTCGTCAAGACGCTGGAGCAGCGGCGCGAGGCGATGGGCGCCGAGGGCGGCATCAACTGGGCGCACGCCGAGCAGCTCGCGTTCGCCTCGCTGCTGACGGAGGGCACGCCGATCCGACTCACCGGCCAGGACGCCGAGCGCGGCACCTTCAGCCAGCGCCACCTCGTGCTGCACGATCCGAGCACGGGCCAGGAGTACTGCCCGATCCAGCACCTGCAGCACGCGCTCGCGCCGATGGAGCTGCACAACAGCCCGCTGTCGGAGATGGCGGCGCTCGGCTTCGAGTACGGCTACTCGCAGGAGGGACCGGAGACGCTCGTGCTGTGGGAGGCGCAGTTCGGCGACTTCGTCAACAGCGCGCAGGTCATCATCGACCAGTTCATCGTCTCCGGACTCGCGAAGTGGGGTCAGTCGACCCGCCTCACGCTGCTGCTGCCGCATGCGTACGAGGGCTCCGGGCCCGAGCACTCCTCCGCGCGCTTGGAGCGCTGGCTCCAGCTCGCCGCGGAGGGCAACATCCGCGTCGCCTATCCCACGACGCCGGCGCAGTACTTCCACCTGCTGCGCCGCCAGGCGAAGATCGCCAAGCAGCGTCCGCTCGTCGTGATGACGCCGAAGAGCCTGCTGCGCCTGCCGCAGGCGACGAACCGCATCGAGCACCTCGCCGACACGCAGTTCTACCCCGTGCTCGCAGAGCCGCGCGTGGACGTCGAGCAGGTCACGCGCCTGATCCTCTGCACCGGCAAGGTCTACTACGACCTCGTCGGCAGCGAGGCGCGCGCGGACAATCCGGGCGTCGCGATCGGCCGCGTCGAGCTGCTCTACCCGTTCCCGCAGGAGCAGATCCTCGAGCTGGTCGGCAGCTACCCGAACCTGCAGGAGGTCCTGTGGCTGCAGGAGGAGCCGCGCAACATGGGCGCGCGCGCATACATGTCGCCGCGCCTGATGCAGATCCTCCCGCGCGACCTGAAGTTCGGCTACATCGGCCGCCCCGAGCGCGCGAGCACCGCCGAGGGCTACCCGGCCGCGCACGCGCAGGAGCAGCGCCGCATCGTCGAGACGGCTTTGGACCTTTCCCGCCCCGTCGGGATGTACCCGGTGAAGCTGCCGGGCGAGCGCTGACGATCGTCGATAGACGCGGCTGGCTCTTGGTACGACCGTCCGGAGGTGCCGCGTCGCGGAGCCTTGGAGCAGGAGCGCTTCCTCATCCGGGTTGACTGTCGGATGACTGACCTCTATATTGGCCATCATCGGCCTTGGGGAAGCGCGAGGACTCTGTAGCGCGACGGTCCGACATGGTCATGCAGCGCACATAACGCGAGGACTTGGCGCGACCCCAATCCTTGGGCTGATGCCCATGCATGAAGAAGGGGGTGTTGTCATCGATCTGAAGGCACTTTGAAAAGAGCTGGGACCTCTCGCGACCCGCCCTGGTGCGTCTCATCGCAAGGGTTGTATGTGACGTTCGCGAGAGAATCACTGTCAATTCTCACCTGTTGGGAGATCGATATCTAATGGCCAAGTTCACTCGGCTGCTGATCGGTGCGTGCGTGGCGGTTGTCGCGCTCGCGATGCTCGCCGGTCCAGCGCTCGCGCTAAGAAGCATTCAGACCTCGAATCCCGGAGTCCAGGAAGGCACCGGGGCAAACGTCAGCTTCGAAGAAGGCGCAGGATTCCTGAGAACCGTGTGCGAAGGACTCACGCTCAGAGGAGAAGGTAACGAAAGAATAGGTAAGAGACCAGAAGCTGTAGTAGGGTTAATTACCGAAGGTAGAACGGTCAACTGTAGAGCATTTGGCTTTGCTGCGGCGACGGTCACCGTCGAAGCCACGAGAGAAGCGCCGTTCAGAATGGAGTACAACTCGATACTAGGGACCCTACCGGAAATAACCGGAATACTAACGCTCACTGAAAACGTGAAATTCACGATAGTGGCCGGCGGCAGAACCTGCAGATACGAAGGCATAGCAGGCTTCCTATTCCCCGTCACCAGAGGCACCTACGAAAACGGCGACTTCCTAGCCGAACCGAAAGCGCACCTCCTCGCTGGCAGCACGAGAGAATGCCCAAGAGAAGGATCCCTCAGAGGCAGACTGAGATTCGAAAGACAGCGCACCGTGAGACTAATGTGAGCAGTTAGTCAGTTACACATGCGGGGCTCGGAGCCGTCGGCCTCGAGCCCCGCAGGTCATTCATTGCGGATCGAGAAGGTCAGTCAGATCCAGAGGGTCCGCTCCGCCGCCAGTAGCTCGCGCGCCATCGCGAGCGGGCGGGGGTCGATCCAGGCGCCGAGGTCGACGTCGGCCTCGAGGAAGCCGTGGGTGCGCAGGAAGTCGCGCTGGGCTGCGAGCGCGGCGAGCTTGTGGTGGGAGAGGTCGAGGTGCAGGCGCTCGTGCCAGCCGTCGCCGTGGGCGGCGAGCACGTCCGCGACGGTGGTGCCGGTCTCCGCCGCGACATGGCGCGTCGCCTCCGCCTGGTGCGTCTGTGCCCAGGCGGCGGTGCGCAGCAGCACGGCGAGCATGCGCACGACGACGTGCGGCCGCTGCTCGAGCAGCCCGGCGTCGGCGGTGAGCAGCGTCGGCGTGCTCGCGCCGGCTCGCACCATCGGGTCGAGATGCGATCCGAGGTCGGCGACCAGCACCGTGCCGATCTGCGCCGCAGCGGCCATCCCGGCCGCGCCCGCGAGGAAGACCGCGTCGACCTCGCCGCGCTGCAGGGCCGCGAGCTCGGCGCCGTAGGGCTCGGTGGCGCGCGGGTCGAGCGGGATGTCCAGCTCGGCCGCTTCGTCGGGAAAGGCGCCCGCGAGCGCGAGCGCGGCGTGCAGGGCGCGACGGGCGGCAGCCCGGCGGGGATCGAAGCGCGCCGCCTCGTCGAGCGGGATCCCGAGCCGGCGACCTGCGAGCTGTCCCGGTTCGGAGATGCCGGAGCCGGCGAGCGCCACGACGCCCTGGAACGTGTCGACCCAGGTCAGGCCGATCACGCGCGTCTGCGCGCCGCGGCTGCGATCCCACAGTGCGCGGCCCGATTCGCCCTCGTACAGGCGGCTCGACGGCGCCGCCGCACGGAGGAGAGGGTCGTGCAGCGGCGCCGCGAGCGAGTCCCCGTGGACGGCGAGCGGCAGCCGGTCGAGCGCCGCCTCGCGCTCGAGCCATCCGAGCCGGTGCGCGATGCCAGTCGCGGTGGGGATCGGATCGCGGCCGATCGTGAGCGTGAGGGGCTCGGCCGCGACGACGGCGCGCCGCGGGGGAGCGGTCGCGCGGTCGGTTCGGGTGGCCGCGCGGCGGCGCCGGCGCGCCGGCGACCGAAACTTCAGTTTGTCGATCGGGTTTACGTTGATTGCCATGGGAGCATCGTAGCGCATCTCAAGCGATTTGGTCGGGAATATCTCCGCGTGCGTATCCTGCGGCTCGATGGCAAGCAGTCAGGACACCGTCGACCGCATCCTCACGCGCGTGCGCGCGACCCCGCCAGGGTTCGTGCGCACCTACGGCGACGTCTCGCCGGGCGCGCCCCGCGTCGGCGGCGCGGTGCTCGCCGCGTGCACGGACCGCACGGTGCCGTGGCATCGCATCGTGCGCGCCGACGGCTCGCTCGCCCAGGGCGACCGCCAGCGCGCGCTGCTCGAGGACGAGGGCGTCCCCTTCCGCGGCGCGCGGGTCGACATGCGCGTAGCGCGGCTGCCGGAGTAGCGGCTGCCGACCGCGCCGGCGGGACGGGCGCCTCAGCGCCCGGACCAGCGCGGCGCGCGCTTCTCGGCGAACGCGAGCGAGCCCTCGCGCGCGTCCTCGGAGCCGATCGCGGTCAGCGCGATCTCGCCCTGCCGCGTCCACTGCTCGGCGAGCGGCCAGCCGGGCGCCTCGACGACGATGCGCTTGGAGGCCGCAAGCGCCAGCGGCGCGTTCGCGGCGATCTGCGCCGCCAGCTCGAGCGCGACCGCGACCGCCTCCCCCGGCTCGGCGAGCCGGTTCACGAGCCCGACCGCGGCTGCGCGCTCGGCGTCGATCGGCTCTCCGGTGAGCGCGAGCTCCATCGCCAGGTGGTACGGCATGCGACGCGGCAGGCGCAGCAGCGCGCCGGCCGCGGCGACGAGGCCGCGCTTGACCTCCGGGATCCCGAGCCGCGCGCCGCGCGCGGCGACGATCAGGTCGCAGGCGAGCGCGATCTCGAGTCCGCCGGCGACGGCGAAGCCCTCGATCGCGGCGATCAGCGGCTTCTCCGGCGGGCGCTGGACGATGCCCGCGAAGCCGCGATCGCCGACGTGAGGGCGCTCCCCCGTCACGAACACCTTCAGGTCCATGCCCGCGCAGAAGCCCTTGCCCGCGCCGGTCAGGATCCCGACGCGCAGCTCCGGCGTCCCGTCGAGCTCGTCGAGCGCGGCGGCGATCCCGCTCGCGACGGCCGCGTTGACGGCGTTGCGCTGGTCGGGGCGGTTGAGCGTGACGAGCAGGACGCCGTCGCGCCGCTCGGTCAGGACTGCCGCGTCGTCGGACATCTGCGGGAGCCTATCTCCGTCCTAGGCGAACAGCGTCAGATCCGGCTCGCGCTCGCCGCGCAGCACGTCGAGGTCGACCTCGACGCAGGCGATCCCGCGGCTCTCGGCGAGCACGCGCGCCTGCGGCTTGATGCTCTGCGCTGCGAGCACGCCGCGGCACGCCGCCATCGCCGGGTCGAGGCGGATGCGGTCGAGGTACCGGGTGAGCTGCTCGACGGCGTCGATCGTGCCGACGCGCTTGATCTCGACCGCGATCCAGCCGTCCTCGTCGTCGCGGCACATCAGATCGACCGGCCCGACGTCGGTCGGCCACTCGCGCCGCACGAGCCGGAAGCCCTCGCCGCACCAGTGCGGCTGCTCGGCGAGCAGCTCCTGCAGGTGCGCCTCGACGCCGTCCTTCTCCAGCGCCGCCGCCTCCCCCATGTCGTGCACCACGTCGGAGAGCACCTCGGCGATGCGGATGTCGAGCCGGTCCTCGGTCCCGCCGGCGTGCTTGCGCACGACGATCAGCCCGTCCTCCTCCTCGATCGCCGTCGGCGGCGTCATCCAGTTCTGCGGCTTGAAGCCGCCGGTGTCGGCATGCACCATCACCGACCCGTCCGACTTCAGCATGATCAGCCGCAGCGCCTCCGGCAGCAGCGCATTCAGCCGGCCCGAGTACCGGACCTCGCAGCGGGCGACGATGAGGCGCATGACCGGCAAGCTACGTCGCGAGCCGGATGGCGACCCTGAGCCTTGCGCCGCTGCGCAGCGCCCGACTATGCTCGACGCGACGCAACCGGGGGAGGTTGCGCGGCCGACTCGGGGGAAGACACGATGAACGCGGTCCCGCAGACCGTCACGAAGCACACGCTCGCCAGCCAGATGCTGTGGCCCGAAGACGCCACGCACACGATCGAGTCGGTCGAGCTGGAGCCTGCCGTGCCGGCGAGCGTCGAGCCGCTCGTGCCGCGCCTGCGCGAGCTGGCGGCGCTCGGCGACGCGCTGCGCAGCCTGCAGTCGGTCGACGGCACGCTGCTGCGCCCGGAGACCGCCGCGGCGCTCGGCGCCGACTCCGCACAGTTGCTGCGGGAGCTGGCCGACGCCGACCCCGTCACGCCGGAGGCGGCCGCGATCATGCGCCTGCGCGCCGACGCGCTGCTGGACGGAGCGTCGAGCGAGGAGGCCGCGCGCCGTGAGGCCGCGCTCGCCGAGCCGCAGCCGCTCACCGTCTTCTGCGGCCCGCTCTGCACGTGGCGCGCAAAGACGGACGCCGGGCTGCACACGGTCGTCGCGACGACGAGCCACGCCGCCGGCGACCGCCTGATCGCCGACCTCGACGCCTCCCGGGAGGACGCGCTCGCCGCGGTGCGCACGCAGGTCGGCCTGCCCGATCTCGGCGTCCACGCGCTGCTGCCGATGCAGATCACCGACCTGATCGCCGCCGGCGGGGAGGCGAGCGCGTTCCCGAAGCACTTCGCCTACTTCCTGCCGGTCGACGAGGGGCTCGTCGACGGCGACCCGGCCGAGCGCAAGACGATCCTCTTCCGCAACGTCTACGACCTCCGCTACGAGCACATGAGCAGCCGCCTCGCCGAGGCGCTGCTCGACGGGCCCGAGCTGCGCGCCGACGTGCCGCCGATCGCGCCGCTGCTCGGCTGGCTGCGCGCGCACGACGTCGCGCACGGCCTCACGCTGCCGGGCGACGAGCACGAGCACGCCGCCGGCGTCGGCCGGGAACCGCTGATGGCGCTGCATGAGGTGACCGCGAACGTCTACGGCCTGCTGCTCGCGATCACGCCGCCGTGGCTCGAGCGCCAGCGCGCGAGCGTGAGCGACGTGGCGGCGATATACCTCGCCGAGATGCTCCAGTACATGCGCCGCGGCCCGGCGCGCTGGGGCGACGCCGGCGCCGCCTACATGGAGCTCAACTTCCTCGAGCGCAACGGCTTCGTCGACATCGACGAGCTCGGGCGCATCAGCTGGGACGTCGACCGCCTCGTGGAGGGCACGGCGGCGCACGCGCGCGTGCTGGCGCAGGCGATCATCGCCGCCGACGAGACGCGCCTGGCCGAGGCCTTCCTGGACGAGTACGCGTGGGGCGAGGACACGGCCGCCGCGCGAACGGCCGAGTCGCTGATGCGGCGCCTGGCCGCGGTGCCGACGGCGCTCGCCTACCGCTGAGCCGGTCGCGGGACTAGGGACGCATCAGCGCCACCGGATCGACCCCGATCTTCTCGGCGATCCGCTCCACGCTCTTCAGCGTCAGGTTGCGCTCGCCACGCTCCAAGCCGCCCATGTAGGTGCGATGCACGCCGACCGCTTCGGCAAAGGCCTCTTGGCTGAGTCCCTGGCGCTCGCGGTGGGCCCGCAGGTTGCGTCCGACGATGCGCTGAAGCTCTCCCTCCACGCACGGGCACGCTGCCCACTTGCTACTTGACAGTCTACAGACCTATGAGTAGCGTCCGCCCCCTCGATGTCCCCCAAGAAACCGGCGCGCTGCGGCCAACGCGCCCCGGCCTCTCATCGCCCCGATCGTCCCCCGAGCAGCGAGGCCGTGGCATGCTCACCTCCCCCTTGAGCATGCTGCGGCCTCCGCTTGCCGCTCGATGAGCTAGTGCACCTGACGGGGCTCGAACCCGCACCCGCGGATTAGAAGTCCGCTCGTCTAGCCAATTAACTTACAGGTGCCCGTTTGGGACCTGGTCGGCGCCCCTCGCGCCGATCCCCCATACGAGAGTGAGCTTACCGAAGGCCGCGGGGCCGATGCAAGCGCACGCGTCAGGCGGCGGTCTCGGCCGGCAGCACGCGCGGCACCGCCCGGCGCAGCTGCTCGAGCAGCGCCTCGACCTCGGCGTCGGGACCGAACCCGAGCGCATGCTCGGAGGCCTCGATCGCGTCGCTGACGCGGTCGGTGCGCGCGAGCGCGTGGGCGTAGCGCGACCACGCGCGCGGCAGCTCGGGCGCGAGCAGCGTCGCCGCCTCGCAGGCCGTCACCTCGGCGCCGACGTCGCCCATCAGCTGGTGCACGAGCGCGAGATCGAGCAGGCCGTCCACCGACGGCTCGAGCTCGCGTGCGCGCTCGAGCGCCTCCTGCGCTCCGCGGCGATCGCCGAGCCGCAGCCGCAGCCGTCCGAGCCGCTCCCACGCCGAGCCGTCGGCGGGCGCGCGGTCGGTCTCGCGCAGGGCGGCGTCGCGCGCGAGGTCGAACGCGCCCATGTCCTCGTAGATGCGCGCGGCGAAGCGGTGTGCGGTCGGACGGTCGGGGTCCGCGCGCGCCCAGTCGCGCACGGCGCGTCCGGCGGCCGGGAGGTTGCCCGCCTGCCAGAAGGCGACGGTGAGCTGGCGCAACACGATCGGGTTGCGCGGATCGGCGTCGCGCGCGTAGACGAGCCGCTGCGCGGCCAGCACCGGATCGCCCTCGGCGAGCGCATGGCGCGCGGCGATCATGAAGCGCTCGACGCGCTCGGCGGCGGGGTCCGGCTTGGAGAAGTCGACGAACTGCAGCGAGCCGGCGGGGACCGTGCGGACCCCGTGCTGGAACTTCATTCGCGCCCATTGCTGGACGTCGTCGCCCTCGCCGGAGAAGTAGATCCCGGTCACGGTGCCGACGCCCCACTCGGGATAGGAGAGACAGCGCGCGTAGCGGTGGACGACCGAGTGGTCGGGCACGCGCGCGCCGAAGGGGTCGTGCTTGGTGCGCTCCTCCTCGGCGGCCTCGGCGCGCTGCTGCTCCTCGTAGGCGCGGCGACCCGCCTCCGCGCGCGCGGCACGGGCGGCGGCCGCGTTGACCTTCACCGCATTGCGCGAGATCTTGCCGCCGCGGGAGCCCTCGGCGAGCTGCTCGAGCTGGTCGGCCGCCTCGTTGATCGCCTGCAGGTGGCGCTGGTGCTCGTGCTGGCGTCCCGGCGGGGCGATGTCCGGGTGCCACTGCTTCGCCATCCGCCGCCGTGCGAGCTGCACCGCCCGCTTGTCGAACGGGACCTCGAGCTCGAGAAGCAGGATCGCCTGCTCGATGTCGAAGACGCTGGGCATGAAGCTCCGAGGGTAGCGACGACGCGCGGTCCGAGAGCGCCTCGGCGGCGCTGGTAGCCTCGATTCGATGGCGTCGAAACAGGAGCCGCTCGGGCGCGAGGTGCGGATCGTCGCCGCGGTCGTCGTGCTCGGAGCGGTCATGTCGATCCTCGACACGACGATCGTCAACGTCGCGCTCGACACGCTCTCGCGCGAGCTGCACGCCCCGCTGGACACGATCCAGTGGGTCTCGACCGGCTACCTGCTGTCGCTCGCGATGGTGATCCCGCTCAGCGGCTGGTGCTCGGAGCGCTTCGGCACCAAGCGCGTGTGGATGACCTCCGTGGCGGTCTTCGGCCTCGGCTCGGTGCTGTGCGGGCTTGCTTGGTCAGCCGACTCGCTGATCGCGTTCCGCGTCCTGCAGGGCTTCGGCGGCGGCATGATCATGCCGGTCGGGATGAGCATCCTCGCGCAGACCGCGGGGCCCAGCCGGCTCGGCCGCGTGATGGCGCTGATCGGCTTCCCGATGCTGCTCGGCCCGATCCTCGGGCCCGTGCTCGGCGGGCTGATCGTCGACAACACCTCGTGGCGCTGGATCTTCTACGTCAACGTGCCGATCGTCGCGCTCGCGCTCGTGCTGGCGGGACGGCTGCTGCAGAGCGACCAGGGCCGTGCCGACGCCGGACGCCTCGACCTGGTCGGCGTCGCGCTGCTCTCGCCCGGACTGGCGGGGATCGTCTTCGGTCTCTCCGAGGTCGAGTCGCACGGCGGCATCGGCGCGCCGATCGCGTTCGGCCCGATCCTCGCCGGGATCCTGCTCGTGGCCGCGTTCGCCCGCCACGCCTGGCGCGCCCAGCGGCCGCTCGTCGACGTGCGCCTGTTCCGCTTCGGCAGCTTCAGCGCGGCGTCGGCGTCGGTCTTCCTGATCGGCGGCGCGCTGTTCGGGACGATGCTCGTGCTGCCGCTCTACTACCAGGTGGCGCGCGGTCAGAGCGCGCTGACCGCCGGCCTGCTGATGGCGCCGCAGGGGCTCGGCGCGGCGTGCGCGATGCCGTTCGCCGGGCGCCTCACCGACCGCGTCGGCGGCGGCCTGGTCGCCGTGACGGGGCTCACGATCATGACGCTCGGCACGCTGCCGCTGGCGTTCGTCGGCGCCGACACGTCGTACGGGCTGCTGGGCGCGACGCTCGTCGTGCGGGGGGTCGGCCTCGGCTGCGCGATGATGCCGACGCTGGCCGCCGCGTACGCGTGCCTGGAGCGGGCGGCGGTGCCGCGCGCGACGGCGGCGCTCAACGCGCTGCAGCGCGTCGGCGGCTCGGTCGGCACCGCGTTGCTGGCGGTCGTGCTGCAGCACGAGATCCGCATCGCGCTCGGCGGCGGCTCCGGGGCGTCGACGCTGCAGCCGATCCCGCCGGCCGTCCGCGCACACGTCGCGACGCCGCTCGCGAGCGCGTTCGCCAACACGTTCTGGTGGTCGATCGCGATGTCGCTCGTCGCGATCGTCCCGGCGGCGCTGCTCGCGCGCAGCGAACGCGCCCGCCGCCACGCAGCGCATGCGGTCGCCGTCCCGGCGGCCTGACTATCCTCCACCGCTCGATGTCGGCCCAGTACATCTTCACGATGCACCGCCTGTCGCGGTCCTTCCCGCCCGACAAGGACGTGCTCAAGGACGTCTCGCTCTCGTTCTACCCCGGGGCGAAGATCGGCGTGCTCGGCTACAACGGCGCCGGCAAGTCGACGCTGCTGCGGATCATGGCCGGCACGGACACGGAGTTCACCGGCACCGCGCAGCTCGCGCCGGGCGCCTCCGTCGGCATGCTCGAGCAGGAGCCGCAGCTCGACGAGGCCAAGGACGTCCGCGGCAACGTCGAGGACGGCGTCGCCGAGCTGCGCGGCCTGCTCGACCGCTTCAACGAGCTGGCCGCCAACTACTCCGACGAGACCGCCAACGAGTTCGCGCGCCTGCAGGAGCAGATCGACGCCGCCGACGCGTGGAACCTCGACACGATGCTCGACACGGCGATGGACGCGCTGCGCCTGCCGCCCGGCGACGCCGACGTGACGAAGCTCTCCGGCGGCGAGCGCCGCCGCGTGGCGCTCTGCCGGCTGCTGTTGCGCGCACCCGACCTGCTGCTCCTCGACGAGCCGACGAACCATCTCGACGCCGAGTCGGTCGCGTGGCTGGAGGCGCATCTGCGCGACTACAAGGGCACGATCGTGGCGATCACCCACGATCGCTACTTCCTCGACAACCTCGCCGGCTGGATCCTCGAGCTCGACCGCTCGCGCGGGATCCCCTACGAGGGCAACTACTCCGGCTGGCTCGAGCAGAAGCAGCAGCGCCTGGAGCAGGAGGAGCGCGCGGACAAGACGCGCGCCCGCACGATCGCCAAGGAGCTCGAGTGGGTGCGCATGAACGCGAGCGCGCGCCGCGCGAAGCCGAAGGCGCGCCTGAACAACTACGAGGCGCTGCTCGCCGAGGATCGCAACGTCAAGCTCGACGAGGTGCAGATCCACATCCCCGCCGGCCCGCGCCTCGGCGACGTGGTCGTGGAGGCCGAGGGACTGCGCAAGGGCTACGGCGACCGCCTGCTGATCGAGGACCTCTCGTTCAAGCTGCCGCGCGGCGGGATCGTCGGCGTGATCGGCGCCAACGGCGCCGGCAAGACCACCCTCTTCCGCATGATCACCGGACAGGAGCAGCCGGACGCCGGCACGCTGCGAGTCGGCGAGACGGTCGAGCTGGCCTACGTCGACCAGTCGCGCGACGCGCTCGATCCCGAGAAGTCGGTGTGGGAGGAGATCTCCGGCGGCGAGGACGTGATCGCGGTCGGCGAGCAGAAGATGAGCTCACGCGCCTACACGTCGGGCTTCAACTTCAAGGGCACCGACCAGCAGCGCAAGGTCGGCGTGCTCTCCGGCGGCGAGCGCAACCGCGTCCATCTCGCGAAGCTGCTGCGCAGCGGCGGCAACCTGCTGCTGCTCGACGAGCCGACGAACGACCTCGACACGGACACCCTGCGTGCGCTGGAGGACGCCCTGCTGTCGTTCGCCGGATGTGCAGTCGTGATCTCCCACGATCGCTGGTTCCTCGATCGCATCTCGACACATGTGCTCGCGTTCGAGGGGAATTCCCAGGTCCGCTGGTTCGAGGGCAACTTCGAGGCCTACGAGGCGGAGCGCCACGAGCGCCTCGGCGCCGAGGCCGACCGCCCGCACCGCATCCAGTACAAGAAGCTCGTTCGCAGCTGACGCGAGCGGTCCCGCGCCGCGCTAGGGTCCGGTGCATGGGAGACGTCTCGAAGGCGGTGCTGATCACGGGCTGCTCGTCGGGCATCGGCCGCGCCACCGCGCGACGACTCGCCTCGCACGGCTGGACCGTCTACGCCACCGCACGCAAGCCGGAGGCGATCGCCGACCTCGAGGCCGCCGGCTGCCGCACGCTCGCGCTGGACGTGACCGACGAGGCCTCGATGGTCGCGGCGGTGAAGGAGGTCGAGGACACCCATGGTGCGGTCGGCGTGCTGATCAACAACGCCGGCTACTCCCAGAGCGGCGCGATCGAGACCGTCCCGCTCGAGGCGGTGCGGCGTCAGTTCGAGACGAACGTCTTCGGGCTCGTGCGCCTGACGCAGCTCGTGCTGCCGAAGATGCGCGACCAGCGCTGGGGCAAGATCGTCAACCTCGGCTCGATGGGCGGAAAGCTCGTCTTCCCCGGCGGCGGGCATTACCACGCGACGAAGCACGCGCTCGAGGCGATCAGCGACGCGCTGCGCTTCGAGGTGCGCGGCTTCGGCGTCGACGTGATCCTGCTCGAGCCGGGCCTGATCACGACCGAGTTCGGCGAGGCGGCCGCAGCGAGCATGGCCGACGTGCCCGCCGATGGCGCAGACCCGTATGCGCACTTCAACGCGACCGTCGGGTCGGTCACGAAGGGCGCGTACGACGGCCCGATGCGCCTGCTCGGCGCGGGGCCCGACCACGTCGCGAAGGTGATCGAGCGCTCGATCCGCCGCCGCCGCGCCCCGACGCGCGTCACGATCACACCGTCGGCCAAGTTCACCATCCCGACACGCCGGCTGATGCCGGACCGCGCCTGGGACGCGCTCATGCGCGCGCAGTTCCCGACGCCGAAGTAGCGCTCAGCGCACGAACGACGTGTCCGACCCGAGCCGCTGCGCGAAGGCGGCGATCAGGCGGGCGGCGCTCGCGACGTCGTCGAGCTGGGCCATCTCGACGGGCGAGTGCATGTAGCGCAGCGGGACGGAGACGAGGCCGGTCGGCACGCCGCCGCGGCTGACGTGAACGGCGTCCGCGTCGGTGCCGGTGGCGCGCGTGGAGGTCTCGACGGTGAACGGGATCCCCTCCGCCTCGGCCGTCTCGTACAAGAGCTCGAAGACGTGCGGGTGGATCGTCGAGCCACGCGTGATGACGGGGCCGGAGCCGAACGGGTGCTTCGTCAGCTCGCCCAGCTCGATCCCCGGCTGGTCGGTCGCGAACGTGACGTCGACGGCGATCGCGACGTCGGGCTCGAGCGAGAAGGCGGTCGTTCTGGAGCCGGCGAACGTGATCTCCTCCTGCACGGCGGCGACCGCGGCGACGTCGCCGGGCGCGCCGCCGGCCTCGGCGACGAGCCGCGCCGCCTCGTAGGCGACGTAGCAGCCGATGCGGTTGTCCATCGAGCGCGAGACGACGCGGTCGTTCGGCAGCTCGATCGGCTCCCCGGCGATCACCGCGACGTCGCCGATCCGCACGCGCGCGCGGGCGTCGTCGCCGTCCTTGGCGCCGATGTCGATGTGCAGGTCCTTC
This sequence comes from Conexibacter sp., assembly GCA_035637995.1. Lineage (GTDB taxonomy): Bacteria > Actinomycetota > Thermoleophilia > Solirubrobacterales > Solirubrobacteraceae > Conexibacter. Next base: position 145,849 of record DASRAV010000009.1, read on the forward strand.
AGCTCGGGGACGCGCTTGCGATCCTCGTCCTTCATCAGGTGGATCGGCTTCTTGCCGATCACGCCGTCGAGCGGGCCCTCCCGCGTCAGCAGCGTCACGCGCTGACCGACGAGGATGATCGGGTCCCAGCCGCCGACGCCAGCGAAGCGCAGGAAGCCGTCGTCGTCGACGTGCGAGACGATCACACCGATCTCGTCGATGTGGCCGACGATCGCCAGCAGCGGCCCGTCGGACGTGCCCTTCACGCGCGCGACGGACGAGCCGACGCTGTCGACGCCGACCTCGGCGAAGGCGCCCGCCGCCTCGCGGAACACGGTCGCAGCCGCGGTCTCGTAGCCGGACGGGCCGGGAGCCGTGAGCAGCTTGCGCAGGACGTCGGGTACGGGCATGGCGCGGAAGCCTACTGCCGGCGGGCGCGTCAGTGCGGCCGCCGCGGATACGGCACAGGCAGCCGCGGGATGTCGACTGCGGCGGCGCGTGCCCGCCCCCACCCGAGCGCTCGCGCGCTCGCCTTCACGCGCACGCCGTCGAGCACGCCCGCGATCCCCGTGCGCGAGACCGTCAAACGACCATGCGGGGCGGCGGAGCCGCCGATGCGCAGCGTGACGCGCTTGGCGCCCGTTGCGATCAGCCCGGTCACGGTGACGCCCGGAACGTAGCCGTAGCCGCGCAGCCGCAGCCCTTTGGGGCTGCGCGCCCCGCTGCCGCTGCGCAACCCGCCGAACGGGTGCTGGCTACCGCCTGAGATCAGCTCGGCGAGCACCTGGTCGGTCGCGTCGCCGAGGGTGAGGACCAGCGCGCGCACCGTTCGTCCTGCGAGGCGATCCATCCCGTGCACGGGCGCCACGTCGCCGAGGCGCTCCGGTGCCAGCAGCAGCGGCGGCAGGAGCCGTCGATGCGGACGGCACGTCCCGGCTGCGCCGCCGTCGAGGAAGACCGTGACCGCCTGCTGGGAGCAGTCGGTCGGATCGGAGAAGAGCGCGCCGTGGCCGGCCTCGGGGACGTGCAGCAGCTGCGCCCCCGAGAGTCGCGCAGCGAGCGCCACGGCATCGGCGCGCGGCGTGCGCAGGTCGTCGTCGCCGGAGAGGATCAGCGTGGGCGTGGAGGGCAGCGCGGGCAGCGGCTGCGCGATCGGCGACTCGGGCCAGCCGCGGCAGAGGTCGACGGTGCCGAACGCGCGCACGGTCGCACGGTCGAACGGAGCGAACGTCGCGGCGGGCAGCGCGTCCGCGACGGCGTTCACCGCCGCGCGGCGCTGCGCGGGCGGGGTGCCGACCGGCCACGGGACGCCGCCGTCCTCGCACGTCGTCGCGACGAACACCGCGTCGCTGTCGTCGGCTGCGCCGCCGACGTCGACCCCGCCGCCTGCGGCGAGTCGCAGCAGCGGCGCGGGGTCGCCGTGAAGCGCAGCGTGCACCGCCGCCGGGAGCGCGGCGCGCAGGTACTCGTCGAAGTCGCCGCCGAGCAGCATCCCGAGCAGATCCAGGCGCGTGAGCGAGACGCGGTGGGGCCGTCCGGAGCCGTCGAGCGCCGTGCCGCGCAGCGGCGCGCGCGCGAGCCGGCGCACGAGCGTCCCGAGCTCGGCGGCGGGGTCGCGCGTGAAGCGGCAGTCGGCGGCGCAGAGCGTGCGCAGGACGCGTGGGATCGAGGCGATCGTCGTGCGCTCGAACGGGTCGACGCCCTCGGGCGCGACGACCGAGTCGAGCACGAGCCGCTCGACGTGCTGCGGATACGCCGCCGCGTAGTCGAGCGCGACCTTCGTCCCATACGAGGTCCCGTAGAGGATCAGCTTGTCGATCCCCAGCGAGGTGCGCACGGACTCGATGTCGGCGACCGACTCGGCCGTGGTGTAGGCGATGCGCCCCGGGCCGAGCTCGTCCGCGCACTGCGAGACCACGGATGAGAGCGTGCCTTCGTGCGCGAGCGCCGGGCACGTCAGCTGACCCGAGGCGCCCGTGCCGCGCTGATCGAACGTCACGAGCCGGCGCGTGCGCAAAGCCGGCGTCAGCACCGCAACGAAGCTTTCGAGCAGCGGATCGGCCGCCTGCCCGGGACCGCCCGCAAGCGCGAGGATCGTGCCCGTCGCGGGGACGCCGTGCGCGGGCGGAAGCACGCGCACGCTCAGGCTGACCGTGCCGGGGACATGGCCCGTGCGATCCAGCGGCACCGTCACGCGCTCGCACAGCGAGCGGTCGCCTGCGGTGCTCGAGCAAGGTCCCAGCGGCGCGGCGCCGGCAGCCGCCGCGGCTGCGAGCAGACCCGCGGCCACCGCCACGACGACGCCGAGACGGCGCAACCGATCTCCTCGCATGGAGGGAGTCTGACCGGTCAGGCCGTCCCGTGCTTTGTTGCTCTGAACGGGCCCGTCACAGCAGCTCTCGCAGCACATACGGCAGGATCCCGCCGTGGCGGTAGTAGCGCTGCTCCTTGGGCGTGTCGATCCGCACCGTCACGGTGAACTGCCGCTCGTCGGCGCGCACGGTCAGCTCGCGCGGCACGGCGTCGCCGGCGTCGGACGCGATGCCGGCGACCGCGAACGTCTCGCGGCCGGTGAGGCCGAGCGAGGCGATCGAGTCGCCGTCCTTGAACTGCAGCGGCAGCACGCCCATGCCGACGAGGTTCGAGCGGTGGATGCGCTCGAAGCTCTCGGCGATCACGGCGCGCACGCCGAGCAGGTTGGTGCCCTTCGCGGCCCAGTCGCGCGAGGAGCCGGAGCCGTACTCCTTGCCGGCGAGCACGACGAGCGGGACGCCCTCCTGCTGGTAGCGCATCGCCGCGTCGTAGATCGACATCTGCTCCTCGCCCTCCGGGCCGAGGTGCAGCGTCACGCCGCCCTCGGGGAGCGCGGGATCCGCCTCCAGCAGATTCCGCAGGCGGATGTTCGCGAACGTGCCGCGCATCATCACCTCGTGGTTGCCGCGCCGCGCGCCGTAGGAGTTGAAGTCCTTCGGATCGACGCCCCGCTCCCGCAGATATGCGCCGGCCGGGCCGTCCCGCTTGATCGAGCCCGCCGGCGAGATGTGGTCCGTCGTGACGCTGTCGCCGAGCAGCGCGAGCACGCGCGCGCCCTCGATGTCGGTGACCGGCCGCGGCTCGCGCGGCAGCTGCTCGAAGTACGGCGGATTGCGCACGTACGTCGAGCCGTCGTCCCACGCGAAGCGCTCGCCGGTCGGAACTGCGAGGCCCCGCCAGCGCTCGTCGCCCGCGTAGACGCCGTCGTAGCTCTTGCGGAACATGTCGGACTGGACGGCGTGCTCGATCGTCCGCGCGACCTCCTCGGCCGAGGGCCACAGCTCGCGCAGGTAGACCGGCTGGCCGTCGGCATCCTCCCCCAGCGGGTCGTTCTGCAGGTCGACGTCCATCGTCCCCGCGAGCGCGTAGGCGACCACCAGCGGCGGCGAGGCCAGGTAGTTCATCTTGACGTCGGGGTTGATGCGCCCCTCGAAGTTGCGGTTGCCCGAGAGCACCGAGCAGACCGCCAGGTCGGCGGCGTTCACCGCCTGCGAGATCTCCGGCGGCAGCGGACCGGAGTTGCCGATGCACGTGGTGCAGCCGTAGCCGACGAGGTTGAAGCCGAGCGCCTCCAGCGGCTCGGTCAGGCCGGCGCGGTCGTAGTACTCGGTGACGACCTTCGAGCCGGGCGCCAGCGACGTCTTGACCCACGGCTTCGCCTTCAGCCCGCGCGCCACCGCGTTGCGCGCAAGCAGGCCGGCAGCCAGCATGACGGACGGATTCGACGTGTTCGTGCAGCTCGTGATCGCCGCGATCACGACGCGACCGTGGCCGAGCGTCGTCTCGGTCCCGTCGGAAAGCGTGACGGGCACCTCGGTGCGCTGCCGCGCCGGTGTCGCGACCGCGCCCTCGCCGTGCACGTGCGCATGCCCCAGCGCCACGCCGTTCGAGGGGTCCTGCGAGGCGGTCGGGTCGCTTGCCGGGAAGGTGGCCTCGACCGCGTCGTCGTCACCGTCGTGCTCGGGCACGTAGCCGGCCAGCACCTTGCGGAAGGCGTCCTGCGCGTCGGTCAGCGCGATGCGGTCCTGCGGACGCTTGGGACCGGCGATGCTCGGCACCACCTCGCCGAGGTCGAGCGTGAGCGTCTCGCTGTAGGTCGGCTCCTCGCTGTCCTCGTCGTGCCAGAGGCCCTGCGCCTTCGCGTAGGCCTCGACGAGCTCGATCTGCTCCGGCGGACGGCCGGTGAAGGCGAGGTAGCGCAGCGTCTCGGCATCGATCGGGAACATCGCGCAGGTCGAGCCGAACTCCGGCGACATGTTGCCGATCGTCGCGCGGTCGGCGAGCGGCAGGCGCCCGACGCCGGCACCGTAGAACTCGACGAACTTGCCGACGACGCCGTGCGCGCGCAGCTGCTCGGTGACGGTGAGCACGAGGTCGGTCGCAGTCGCGCCCTCGCGCAGCTCGCCCGTCAGCCTGAAGCCGAGCACCTGCGGGATCAGCATCGACATCGGCTGGCCGAGCATCGCCGCCTCGGCCTCGATCCCGCCGACGCCCCAGCCGAGCACGCCGAGGCCGTTGACCATCGTCGTGTGCGAGTCGGTGCCGACGAGCGTGTCCGGGTACGCCTGGCCGCTCGCGTCGTCGACGAAGACCACGCGCGCCAGGTACTCCAGGTTCACCTGGTGGACGATCCCGGTGTCGGGCGGAACGACCTTGAAGCCCTCGAAGGCGCCCTGTCCCCAGCGCAGGAACGCGTAGCGCTCCTGGTTGCGCTCGAACTCCAGCTTCGCGTTCGCGTCGAACGCGTAGCGCGTGCCGAACTCGTCGACTTGGACGGAGTGGTCGATCACGAGCTCGGCCGGCACGAGCGGGTTGATCTTCGCCGGGTCGCCGCCCATCGCCGCCATCGCGTCGCGCATCGCCGCGAGGTCGACGATCGCGGGCACGCCGGTGAAGTCCTGCATCACGACGCGCGCGGGCGTGAACGCGATCTCCTGACTCGGCTGCGCCGTCGCATCCCAGCGCGCAAGCGCCTCGATGTCCTGCGCGCGGATCGTCTCGCCGTCCTCGTTGCGCAGCAGGTTCTCGAGCAGGACCTTCAGTGAGAACGGCAGGCGTGCGACGTCGAAGCGCGCCTGCAATGCGTCGAGTCGGAAGATCTCGAAGCTGCGGCCCGCGGCCGCCAGCGACGCCTTCGCGTCGAAGCTGTTGAGGGACATGGGTTTCTCCTGTTCATTGTCTGCACAGGAGTCTGCCACGCGCGGACGCGACTCCGCGGCCGGGCTTGGAGCAGGTCCTCAGCGGGCGCGACCGCGCTTGCGGCGCCGGCGCTCGGCCGGGCTCTGCTTGCGGCTGCGCGGCGGCGGACGCGAGCCGCTGCGGCGTCCGATGTCGGGGTCGTCCGTGCGCGACGTGCGCACGCGGACGCGACCCTCGGTCGCGCGGCGGGCATCGCGCACGATCACGACCCAGATGCCGCTTATCAGCGCGATCAGCCCTATCACGACGAGCATGACGGTCCCGCCGCCGATACCGGTGTCGGCCGAGGTGGTGGGTGCCTGCTGGACGGGTGCCTGCTGGGGCGCCACCGGTTCCTGCGCGCCCTGCGGCGCTTCCTGCTGCGGCAGGAACGGGTTCGGCTGCGGCGCGGCGGCGATCGCCGCGGGCGCCGCCGCAAGCGTCAGGACGACGATCAGCGCGGTGAGGCGAGCCATGGGCCGAGCGTAGCGGGCGCGGCGCGCCCGCGTGACAGATCCCGGTTACCGCTCGGACGCGAGCGCCTCGGACTCCGTCTTCGGCGGGGCGTCCTTGTACGGGTACGGGTTCTGCTCCTCGTCCCCGTGGTCCTCCTCGTGGTAGACGCTGTCCGCGTTGACGGCCCAGATGTCGTGCGTGGCGCCGTCGCACAGGTTCTCGACGGCCCGCATGGCGGTGAGCATCGAGTGGTCGGAGTTGTTGTAGCGGTGCAGCCCGTTGCGCCCGACCTGGATGAAGTTCTCGATCGGGTCGAGCCAGCCGCGGATCGTCTCGATGTTCTCGGCGTAGTCGGCGTCGTAGACCGGGTAGGCCTTGTTGACGCGCACCGCGAAGCCGCGCTTGACCTTCGACGGCTCGCAGAGGCCGATCTGCGCGAGCTCGCGCGTGGCGAGCTCGACGAGCTTCTCGTCCTCCATGTTCCACAGCTCGTCGCCGGCGAAGCAGAAGTACTCCATGCCGACGCTCGCCTCGTGGTCGTTGGGCACCATCCACGGGCTCCACGAGCGGAAGTTCTGGATGCGGCCGACTTCGACGTCGGGCTCGTGGATGTAGATCCAGTTGTCGGGGAAGAGGTCCTCGCCGTCGATCACGAGCGAGACGGTGAGGAAGTCGCGATAGCGCAGGCCGCGGCCGGCGTCGCGCACCTCGACCGGCAGCTCGGGGTCGGCGATCTTCGTCGTGACCGACAGCGGCAGCGAGGAGACGACCGCGCGCGCCTCGATCGTCTCGCCGCCGGCGACGACGGCGGTCGCGCGGCCGTCCTGGAAGACGATCTTCGTGGCGGGCGCGTTCATGCGCACCTCGCCGCCGCGCTCCTCGATGTCGCTCTGCATCTGCTCCCACATCTGCCCCGGGCCGAAGCGCGGGTAGTGGAACTGGTCGATCAGGCTCTTGATCTTGTTGCCCTTGTTGCCGAAGAAGGCCGACTTCGCGGCGGAGAAGAAGGACAGCCCCTTGATCCGCTGCGCCGCCCAGTCGGCGCGCAGCTCCGACGTCGAGACGCCCCACACCTTCTCGGTGTAGGTCTTGAAGAACTGGTTGAAGAGCCACTTGCCGAAGCGGTTGGAGACCCACTGCTCGAGCGTGTCCTCGCGCTGGTTGGGGCGCAGCCGCATCTTCGTCGCGGCCCAGAGGTAGGAGCAGACGGCCTTCGTCAGGTCCACCGGCCCGAGCTTCTTGACGACGTCCATGCCCTCGAGCGGGTAGTTGAGGTACTTGCGGTGCCAGTAGATCCGGGAAAGCCGCGGCCGCAGGAGGAACTCCTCCTTCATGATCTCGTGCCAGAGGTCGTCCACCTCCTTGACCTTCGTGAAGAAGCGGTGGCCGCCGAGGTCGAAGCGATAGCCGTCGCGCACCTCGGTACGCGCGATGCCGCCGACCATGTCGGTGCTCTCGAGCACGACCACCTTCTCGCCGCGCTTTGCCAGCAGGTAGCCGGCCGTGAGGCCGGCCGGGCCGCCGCCGATCACGACGAAGGGGCGGGGGTCCGATGCGGCGGGGGTCTCGTTCTCGGGCATGGGGGCTCGCTCAGGGGGCTTGGGCGGGGGACTTGACCTTCTCGTACTGCACGGCGCTGTTGCCGACCGTCGAGGCGCCGCGGTAGAACTGCGGTGCGACATCGATCTGTCGCAAGGTCGGGTCGTGCGCCAGGATCGCACCCCATTGCGCCGAGCGGCGCCGTACGAGCTGCGTCCAGGGGGCCTTCCAGTTCTGCACGCCCTCGGTGAGCGGACGCACGAACAGGACCTGCTGGCCGGGCCGCAGCTTAGCAAGCAGCGGCGGCAGCACCCGCTGGGGATCGGCGGCGCGCAGCCTGTCGAGCGCGTCGACCCAGTTCATGTGGCGCGGGTCGGCGACGGGCCCGATCGTGTTCGCGTACCGCAGGCCGCCGGGCATGTAGTACCAGACGAGCGGCGCCTGCTCCGGCTGCCCGACGAGCACCAGGTCGCCGGGCTTCATCTGCGAGCCGACCTCTGCGCCGATGTCGCGCACGTCGCTCTTGTAGCCGTCGACGTACTGCGTCGGGCTGATCCAGAAGATGCTCGCGAACGCGACCGCGACGAGGCCGAGCGTGCGGGCACGCGCGAGACCGAGCGCGATCAGCAGCACGAGCGGGCCGACCATCGCGGCGAAGTAGCGCGAGGCCCACGCGGGCGAGACCTGCGACAGCAGCCAGGCGAGCGCGAGCGTGACGATCGGGACCAGCAGCAGCACCCACAGCGAGAGCCGCTCGCGGTCGCCGCGCTCCTTGCGCATCTGCAGCAGCGCGGCCAGGCCGAAGCCGGCGCCGAGCAGCAGCGCAACCGATGCGCGATCGCCGCCGAGCACGTCGCGCGAGATCTGGACCGGGACCCCGAAGCGCGGCTTGTTCGCCCACGGGGCGGCCGTGTGCTTGGCCTGGTAGAGCAGCGTCGGCACCCACGGCAGGTAGAGCAGCGCGGCCCCGCCGAAGGCGAGCAGCGCGTCGAGCAGCAGGCGTCGCCGATCGTCGCTCGCGCGCCAGATCGGGATCAGCGCGACGGCCGCGCCGATGCCGAAGAAGATCCCCCAGCTGTGCGTGTAGAGCATCAGCGCCTGGAAGATCGCGAACGCCGGCAGGTAGGCGCGCCGTCGATAGACGAACGCATGCAGGTAGCAGGCCGCCGCCAGCAGCGCGAACAGCGTCATCAGCGAGTACATCCGCGCCTCCTCGCCGTAGGCGGTGAGGAACGGGATCAGCGTGCAGACGACCGCGCCGAGGTAGCCGGCGCGCTTGCCCCACAGGCTCCAGCCGGCCCACATCGCCGCCGGGATCGTCAGCAGCGAGCCGATCAGCGAGAGCCAGTGGACGGCGGTCTCGTCGCGCCCGGCGAGGTCCATCCAGACGTGCAGCAGCATGTAGTAGAGCGGCGGCGAGCCGTCCTGGCGCAGCACGTGCGGGATGTCCGTGAGCGGATAGGAGGAGATCCCGACCGAGAGCCCCTCGTCCATCCAGAAGGAGCCCGAGATCGCCCGCGTGCGGACGTAGATCGAGATCAGGATCAGCGCGACGAGCGTGACCGCGGCGAGCACCGCGCTCGATGGGCGGGCCTCGGTCAGGCGCCTGCTGCGGGGGACAGCGACGGTGGCCATTGCGCGGCCGAAGATTAGCCTGGCTGCCCGGCGTGGGACGCCGGACAGGTCGAGAACACGGTCGTCGTGCGCGCCGTCGCGACCGGCGCGTAGCCGGGCGGGTACGGCTGCTGCGGCTGCGGCAGCAGGCTCTGCTTGTTCGTCGTGCGCGCGGCGAAGATGACGCCCTGCGGCGCGGGGGTGAGGCCGACGTCGAGCGTGTGCTTGTCGAGGTGCCAGGCGACGAGCGGCACGGAGAACTTGCCCGCCGTGGTGTGCCCGCAGCGGGCGAGCGCCTGCGCCCCGCCGGCCTTCGCGATCGCGTCGCCGAGGTCGAATCGCAGCTCGGCCTGGTAGCGCAGCGCGTGGTCGAGCTTGGCGAAGTTGCGGAAGCGCGGCGCGGCCCAGTGCGTCGTCGCCGCGGCCAGCAGCAGGAACACGGCGCCGCCGGCGAGCAGCTGCCCGCGCGCGCCGAAGCGCGCACCCATCGCGGCGGAGGCGAAGCCGACGACACGGCCGAAGCCGACGCCGCCGATCACCGCGAGCATGCTCGTGCCGAGGATGATGTAGCGCGGGTTGCCGGAGAAGCCGGCCTGGGTCATCGTCGCGATCAAGGCGATCCACGCGAATGCGAGCAGCCCGACCGCGAGCACCGCGCCCTGGCGCCGGTTGCGGATCCAGTCCCACGCCGCAAGCGCGAGCGCGAACGCCGCCGCCGCCTTCACCGGCGTGATCACGAGCGGCCACGTGTCCTGGATCACCTTCACGAACGGGTGCTGCGCGAACGCCGGGCTGTTCGGGTTCGGCTGCTGCGCGCGGTCCGCCGCGCGCCAGATGTCGCCCGAGCCCCACAGCTCCGGCAGGAACCACAGCACCGGGATCAGCACGAAGCCGGCGGCGACCAGCCGCAGCGCGCGCCGGTCGATCAACAGCAGCCAGAGCCCGTAGAGGCCGAGGAACGGCCACACCTCGGGGCGCAGCAGCGCGGCGAGGAAGCCCAGCACGAACGCCTGCCGGTAGCGGCCGTCGAGGTGGCGCTCGATCCCCCACAGCGTGAATGCGACGAGCAGGCCCTCGGAGTTGCCGAGCGACATCGTGCGCACGAACTGCGAGCTGATCACGAGCGCCACGGCGCCGATGACGCCGGCCGTCGCAGCCGGGACCCCGCGGCCGCCGGTCAGGCGCCAGGCGAGGCGGAAGGCGAGCAGCACCGCGAGCACGGCGCCGCCGCGCGCGATCACGAGCCAGAGGTCGGGGGCGGCGCCGCCGAACAGCGAGAAGAGCATCGTGAACAGCACGGGCAGCGGCTTCCAGGAGGGGCCGCCGGTCGTCTGCAGGTCGATGTGGACGATCTCCCGTCCCCAGATGATCCATGCCCACGGGTCGTACGTCGGCGTCGAGGGGTAGAGCAGCGACAGCGCGCCGAGGGCGAGCGCGACGGAGGCGAGCAGCGCGTAGACGCGCCCGTTCGTCACCGCGGCATCGGACGCGCGCGCCGGCGTCAGGCGGATGCGCAGCGTCTCGAGGCGCGTGGAGGGACGGAGCTGGGCCGTGGAAGTCGACGTCGACACGGAGCTAGGCGGCCGACGTCGCGGTGTTCGATCTCGCCTCGGCCTGCGCGGCGGCGCGCGCCGCACGGACGCGCGAGAGCCCGCCGTAGCGGGCGACGAGCACGACGAAGCCGACGAGCGTGATCGGGATGAAGAGGACGAACCGCAGCAGCAGCAGATAGGAGAGGGCGGCCGACTTCGACGCCGTCGTCACCGTGCGTACGGCGAAGATCACGGCGGCGTCGTAGGTGCCGATGTAGCCGGGGGCGGCGGGGATCAGCGCGGCGGCGTTCGTGAACGCGACGACGGCGAGCCCGTCCTGCAAGCCGAGGTGAATCCCGGCAGCGTGCCCCACGGCGATGTAGACGCTCGCCTCGACGAGCCAGATCGCGAGCGAGACCAGCAGCAGCACCGCGCCCGTCACGCTCAGCATCTGGCGGCTCGGCTGCGCCAGCGGCGCGAGCGCGCGCAGCACGAACACGAGCCGCTCGCGGTAGCGCAGCAACGCGAGCGCGAGCGCAGCGGCGAGCAGCAGCAGGAGGCCGGCGCCCGCGAGCAGCACCGTCTCGTTCGGCGGCCACAGATGGCCGAGCAGGCTGGAGGCGAGCACGACGAGGATCACGCCGAGCGCAACCGCGTCGAGCACCCGCTCGGCGAGGATCGTCCCGAGGATCGTGCGCTTCGTCGTGGTGGTGCGCGCGTCGAGCAGGAAGGTGCGCAGCAGCTCGCCGCCGCGCGCCGGCAGCACGTTGTTGCCCATGTAGCCGACCGGGATCAGCGCGTAGACGTCGGCGCGCCTGGCCCGCACGTCGGCGCGGCGCAGGATCCGCTCCCAGCGCTCGGCGCGCATCAGCGTCGCGACCGCATAGAGGCCGATCGCCCCGACGAGCGCGAGGATGCCGGACGAGTCGCTCGGGAACGTCGGCGCCTGCTGCTTGGTCGCCCACCAGACGACGCCGGCGATCGGCACGATCCAGACAATCAGCAGCAGCAGCCGCTTCGTGCGCGACGAGAGCTGCGGCATCAGTACTTCGACCCCTGCGCCTGCAGACAGGTCTCGACCTTCGTCAGCGCGTCGTCGGAGAGGTCTCCGACGGTGAAGAGGTGCGGGCCGATCACCTCCGCGCCGGGCGCCTCGTTGCGGATCTGACGTCCCTGCGCTTCCGGTGCGGTGGCGGCGAACTCGATATATGCGCCGCTCGTGGCGGGCAGGATCACGAGCTTGTCGGTCTGGTGGAGGTCCTTCTCGACGCCGATCCCCTTGCCCTGGATGCAGCCGAGCGGTGCGTCGCGCGGATCGAACGCGGCCGGGCGCGTGCCGCCGGCGGCGGTCTCGTTGCCGCCGCCGACGGTGGTTCCGCCGCTGCCGCACCCGATCACGACGAGCGCAGGCAGGAGCGCAAGGGCCTGGAGGAGGCGAGACCGCATCGGGTCTACAGGCTAGAGGATCGTGGCGGCGTCACCATCTAGACTCGGGCCGCGGATGTCCCCGATCCTCGCGCTCGCCGGTCCCCTGCCGAAGGCCGGCGCCGTCGTCGCCGTCCTGCTCGTCGCGGGCGCGCTGCTCGCGCGCGAGCCACGGAGCCGCGCGCTGGCGATGGCCGGCGCGCTGCTGCTGGCGCCGGTGCTGCTGCTGGCGGACATCTGGGACTCGCCGCAGCTCGCGGTCGTGCGCGACCATCCGCTCCCCGCCGCCGTCGCGGCCTTCGCAGCGCTCGGCGCGCTCGCGCTGCTCGCGGCGGGGATGGACCGGCGGCCGCTGCTGCTGCCGCTGCTCGCGCTTGCCGCGCTGCCCTTCCGCGTCCCGATCCAGGTCGGCGGCACGACGTCGAACCTGCTCGTGCCGCTCTACCTCGTCGTCGCGGCCGGCACGCTCGCGTTCGTGGTGCCGGTGCTGCGCGAGCAGACGCCGCGGGTCGCGGCCGGCGAGCGGGAGGTCGGCTGGCTCGAGCGCCTGCTCGCGCTGTCGGTCGCGCTGTACGGGGTCCAGGCGACCTACTCGAGCGACTTCGACAAGGCGCTGCAGCAGATCGCCTTCTTCGTCGTGCCGTTCGCGCTGCTGTTCCTGCTGCTTGCGCGCGTGGAGTGGACGCCACGGCTGCTGCGACTCTGCTTCGGCCTGCTCGTCGGGCTCGCGCTCGCGTTCTCGGCGATCGGCTACGTCGAGTACGCGACGAAGCACATCTTCCTCAACCCGAAGCTGCTCGCCTCCAACGACCTGCACTCGTACTTCCGCACGAACTCGGTCTTCTTCGACCCGAACATCTACGGCCGCTTCCTCGTCGTCGCGATGCTCGCGGTGGCGGCGACGCTCGTGCGCTCCTCGCGCACGCGGACGGTTGGCGTCGGGGCGGTCGTGCTCGCCGCGCTGTGGGGCGGGCTGGTGCTGACGCTCTCGCAGTCGAGCCTCGGCGCGCTGCTCGTCGGGCTCGGCACGCTGGCGGTGCTGCAGTGGGGGCCGCGGCGCACGCTCGTGTCGGCGGCGGCCGTCGCGGTGGCGGGAGTGGCGGCGGTGCTGCTCACGCCGAGCACGTTCGGCGTGAACCTGCACAACCTCGACAGCTCCTCCGGCGGGCGCACGCCGCTGGTTCGCGGCGGCGCCGAGCTCTTCGCGCAGCGGCCGATCGCCGGCCACGGCAGCGGCTCGTTCGTGCACGAGTACCGCCACCACGAGCACCACGTGGCCCCCGACGCGGCGACCGCCTCGCACACGATCCCGATCACGATCGCCGCCGAGCAGGGCGTGATCGGCGTGCTCGCCTACCTCGCCCTGCTCGCGGCGGCGCTCGCGCGGCTGCTGCGCGGCGCGGCTGCGTCCCCCGCCCGCGCGGCGATCGCCGCCGCCTTCCTCGCGCTGCTGTTCCACACGCTCGTCTACGCGGCGTTCCTGGAGGACCCGATGACGTGGGCGCTGCTCGGGGTGGGGACGGCGTTGGCGGCGGGGGTGCCGGCGCGCGCGCGAGCCGTGGCACCGGCCGCGGCGCCTGTCATCACGTAGCTGAGCCTCGGCGAACGGCGTCTGGGGAGGGGGTGAGCGGGGGTGGGGGTCCCAGCCGCGCTGTGGGTCCCACACCGTTCCTTGCACCGGTTTCAAGTCAGCAGGTCTATGGGCCCATAGCGCCCATAGACCTGCAGTCTTAGATCCGGTGCAAGGAGTCGTGTGGGATCCGCGGCGGCGCCAGGGCACCGACCCGCCTCCCTTTCCCCTCCCCAGACGCCGCTCGCCGATCGCTCACCGCCGACCAGCGCGAGCCCAGCACCGATTGAATAGCGTCGCGCGCATCATGCGCCGGATCGTCCTCCTCGCGCTGCTCGCGCTCGCAGGTCTCGTCGTCGTCCTGAACTGGACATGGGGTCGCCTGCCCGGCGAGCCGACCCCGACGGGTCGCTTCGCCACGATCGACGGCGTCCGCATCCGCTATCTCGAGCACGCCGGTGCCGATCCGGCGATCGTGCTCGTGCACGGGCTGCCGGGGACCGCGAACGACTTCGACAAGGTCGTCGCGCTGCTGCCCGGACGCCACACGATCGCGCTCGACCGACCGGGCTTCGGCTACTCCGACGGCGGCTACCACTCGATGGACCGGCAGCTCACGCTGCTGAAGGGCCTGCTCGACGCGCGCGGCATCGCGCGGCCGATCGTCGTCGGCCACTCCTACGGCGGGACGATCGCGCTCGAGTTCGCCGACCGCTACCCGAGCGACGTGCGCGGGCTCGTGCTCGTCGACGCCGCGGCCGGCGGGGAGCGGTCCGGCTGGTTTCAGCGCGCGCAGTCGCGCTTCGTCCAACTCCTCTCGTGGCCGGTCGTGCAGCCGCTCGCCGACGCGACGTTCTCACAGCTCGTGCGCAGCGCCTCCGCCAAGCAGGCCGACACAGCCGCCTTCGACCCGAACCCGGTCGACCCCGCCCACGAGCACCGCGTGCTCGCGATCAACATGCGCCACGAGGACCTCGACGCGTTCGCGGGCGAGCAGCTCCGCGCCGACGGGGTGATCACGGCGTTGGACCGTCGCCTCTCCTCGATCGCGACGCCCTCGGTCGTGATCCAGGGCGACCACGACAAGTTCGTCAAGCCCGCGCACGGCCGGCGGATCGCAGCGCTGCTCTCACACGCCCGGCTCGTGATGGTGAGCGGCGGGCACATGGCCCCCTATGTGCACCCCGGCGTCGTGGCCGCCGCAGCGCGGAGCCTGCTGTCACCGTGATCGCGTACGGCGCTGCGTGCGGCGATGGGGCGCACGCGCGACCGGACCGGCGCGCTTCGGCCGGTCCGGTGACGGGGATGTCCGAACGTGCTAAGGGAGCTTTGCTGTGCGGTTGGCGGTGTGGCCGTCGAGTGTGATCGCGAAGCGGACGGTCGCGCCGGCGTGGAGGGCGGTGCGTGCGGGTCGCGTGAGGTGGATGTTGATGCGAATGGTGCCGGCTTTGTGGATGGTGCGTGTGAGGGTCGCGAGCGTCGTGCGATGGCCCCGCCGGGTTGAGGTGACGCGGATGCGCAGCTTGCCGCGTTTGTTGGCCCGGACCTTGAGCGTGACGTGGCCGGTGTGCAGGAGTTGGCGGCGGGCGGCCGAGGTGAGCGCGACGATCGCAAGCCTGGCCGGGTGGCCGGTGTGTGCGGTTTGGTTGCCGGGTCCGGTGAAGGTCTCGCTGCCGCCGGGGGTGTAGGCGGGGTTGTTCGTCAAGGGTGGCTGGCAGGAGTCGTCAGCGCAGGGGGCAGGGGGCGGGTTGAGTGGGAACCCCCCGCCGAGACGGGCGTCGTAAAGCTTGCTCGTGTCCTCGTCGTCCTGGGGCGCGAGCCGCGCGTTGGTCGTGAAGAACACGTTGTGACCGGCCGCATCGGTGCTCATGAGATCTGAGCCTTGTCCACTGTGGCCGCTTGAGACGAGCGAGAGCACTCCGTCACGCCACATGTAGACATCGGATACGTCGTTGACGTCTGACGGGAGAAGTCGGCCTCGGGTCTCGAACGCGATCGTGTGCCCGTCGTCGCTTTGGAAGCGCTGGTCCGCGTTGCCCGTCGGGTTGGCAGCGGGGAGGAAGGCATCGAAGGTTGGCAGCGATCCGTCCGATGGGCAGGAGATGCACGTGAACGTGTTGGCGGCCAGGTCGTACTGGAAAAGTTGCTCTGTGCCGTTCAGTGGTTGGCTGGTGAGCTCGGCCGTGGAGAGGAACAGAAGGTGCGTGCCATCGGGGGTCAGCGGAGAGGCGGCTGTGCCTGTGCTGCCGATCGAGCCGCCGAGCTTGTAGTTGCCGCTGGTGGGGGTGGCGAGAAGTTGGGTAGTGGTGTTGTGGTACAGGTAGAGGTTAGGGTGCCCTGACTGACCCTGGCCGTCGATCTGGTTAAACGCCTTGAAGTAGACGTAGTCGCCTTGGGGGGAGACGACAACTTCGCGCACGTCGGCGCCGGTCGTGATGGCGGTGAGCGTATCGGTGGGGACGTCGTAGGCGTAGATGTCAGCGAAGGTGTCGGTGTCGGAGGCTACGAGCTGTGAGGTCGTCATGAAGTAGACGGTGTTGCCGTCGCGGCTGTTGCCGAGAAAGGTCGCGTCGTGATGGGGATGGCCGCTGGGCGGGGTGGACACGTTGACCGAATGACCGCCCCGCCGCACGTACACGTCGACAGGGTCCGGGCAGTGCACAGCAGGGTCGGGGCCCTCGTAGATCGCAGTATCCCCGTTGGCGGAGATCCCGCTCTGCTCGAACCCCGTTCCCCGCGTGCCGTTTGCGAGCACCGCTCCACAGTCGATCACGGTGTCGTTCTGGTCATAGCCGATGAACTCGAGCAGGCCATCATGCGAGACGTAGAGCCCTCGGCCTTGGATGTGGGTGTCTTCGGCCAGCAACGGGGGCTGACCTGGGAAGGACTGCATGAACAGCGTCGAGAGATCATCAGAGGCCGCCGCGAGGTTTGGTGGCCCTTCGTCGAGGGTGAACGGGGTCACATGCAGGACGGTGGAGCGTGATCCGTCGCTGTCGATCCGTTGGAAGTCGACGTAGCCGTTACAGCCGATCAGCGTCGCGGGACAGGTCTGCACGACTGTCCGCGAACTGTCAGCGGAGCGGGCGAGCACCTGGAAGGAGTTGTTGTTCGCAACGGACGCGTCGGCGAGGTCACGCAGCTTCCAGCCGGTCGCAGTGCGCGTCGCCGCCAGCGAGGAGATGTTCCCGGTATGGCTGTTGGGTATCAGGGGGATCGTCGCGGCAACCCACGCATGGTTCCCGTCGGCGGACCCGGCGCCGAAGTCGACATCGGCCCCGGGCGAGTCAGCGGGCGAGACGAGCTCATACCCCCAACCCGGAGCCAACGCAGAAGCAGCACCCGAGGCCGCCCCGACCATGGCGGCACACACCAAACAGCCGACCAGCAGTCGCCTCAAATCCAGGCGTCCACTCGCGAACGAACGTTCCACAACTCCTCCTCCGACACAGACCGACACCACGGAAACCCGACAAACGGATCATAAACGCTCACGGCTCTCAAAGCAACACACCCCCGACAGGTCCACGTCAGGCGATGTCGGGCTTGGGCGGCTTGACTGTAAGCAGATCGCCCTATATATTGCTCATCGTCGCGCCAGGGGAAAGCGCGAGATGCACTTACCCGAGGGGCGGCACCGCTGAGCCGCGCCGAGCACCGGGAACTTGACGTCCGGCCTTAGGCCCGAGCGGTGAGCCCGAAAGGAGGTTGCAAGACAGCTCCACTCGTCCACGCGCACCACGACGCATCGCCGCATCGCGTGCGTCTGCGCGGGGTTCAAATATCACTTATGAGGAGATAAATATCCATGGCAAAGTTTACTCGCCTGCTGATCGGTGCGTGCGTCGCGGTCGTCGCGCTCGCAATGGTCGCCGGTCCGGCACTCGCGCTAAGAAGCATACAAATCTCGAATCCAGGAGCCCAGTCAGGCACTGGGGTGAGAGTCAGCTTTGAAGAAGGTGGCGGATTCCTGAGAACCGTCTGCGAAGGACTCACGCTCAACGGAGAAGGCAACGAAAGAATACCCAAGAGAAAAGGCGCCACCCTAGGCCTTATCACCAGTGGCACAACGGCAGGGTGCAGAGCATTCGGGCTCTTCGCGGCGACAGTTAGAGTTGAAGCCACAAGAGAAGCCCCGTTCACAGTTAAATATGAATCGATACTAGGAACGCTACCGATAATAACCGGTAGACTAGCGCTGACGTCAGGTGTAAAATTCACCATAGAAGCTGCCGGAAGAACCTGCAGATACGCAGGTGAAGCGGGCGCGCTATGGCCCGTCACGAGAGAAGCAAGAGGGGAACTCACAATACAAGAAGCGAATTTCCTAGCAAACCCAAGAGCAATAGTTCAGGAAGGCAGCACCAGAGAATGCCCCAGAGAAGGCGAACTCAGAGGCACCGTGAGACTCGAAAGAGTGCGTACGATCAAACTAGTCTGAGCAACTAGCTCAGTTTACTTCGGGGCTCGGGGCCAGTGGCTCCGAGCCCCGCTGTGCTGAGGACACGACCGCGATTGCAAGATGCATGCGCCTTCGCGGTCGCAAGAGGCCGCCCTTTGCGGCAGAGATATTAATCATAGGAGCTAGACTCTAATGAAATTTGCTCGCCTGCCAGTCGGAACGTGCGTGGCGGTCATCGCGCTGGCGATGATCGCTGGTCCCGCACTCGCGCTAAGAAGCCTCCAGGCCTCAAACCCCGGCCCCCAGACAGGCACCGGGTCGAGAATCAGCTTCGAAGAAGGAGGGGGATTCCTGAGAACCGTCTGCGAAGGGCTTACGCTTAGCGGAGAAGGCAACGAAAGAATAGCCAAGGGATCTGGTGCCGTCGTCGGCACGATCACGAGAGGTGAAACGACAGGCTGCAGAGCATTTGGGCTCTTCGCTGCCACGGTCACCGTGGAAGCCGAAGCAAGATCACCGTGGAGAGTGACGTACAACGCGATACTAGGCACGCTACCGGTCATAACCGGGATGCAAATGCTCACCGAAGGCGTGAGATTTACGATAGTGGCCGCCGGAAGAACGTGCAGATACGAAGGCAGAACAGCCTCCCTAACCCCGGTCACGAGAGAAGCAAGAGGTGAATTGACTTACGTGGAAAAATCGGCGCTCGCCGAACCGAAAATCAGACTCCGAGAAGGCAGCACGAGAGAATGCCCGAGAGAAGGCTCTCCCAGCGGAACAATGAGACTCGAAAGAACACGTACCGTCAAACTAGTATGAGCACCTGAAGAGCCGTAACCTGACGGGCTCGGGACAACGGCGTCTCGAGCCCGTCCGTGGTGAAGAGCCTCCCGCGCCCACGCCGAGACCGACCGCGCCCCGCAACGCCCGCCGCCGCCCCACCCCACCGCTCCCTTCGCACCCCTGCCGTGTTCCTAGACTCACAGAACCGGCGCGTCGTGCCCGACCTGCGCCTAGCATCCGTCGAAAGCGGGAAGGAGAGAGTCGTGAAGACGAGGCTGATCATCGCCGCCGCAGGACTTGCCGTGCTGGTCATGTCGGTCGTCGCCCTTGCGACTCCGGTGGAGCAGTTCAAGTTCGAGGTCAAGAACATCAAGCCCGACGGGCGCTTCACGCTGTTCTTCACCGCGCGCACGTTCGACACGACCGGCGCCCCGCCGCCGAACCCGGTCCAGAGCTTCATACGGCTGCCCGCCGGCGCGACGCTGCGGCCGCAGTTCCTCAACAAGCGGTTCTGGTGCAACGGCCCGATGCTGCGCGACTCGATCGACACTCGCCGCACGCTGTCCTACCGGCCGTTCACGAAGCTCGTCGCGAACCTCGCGCCGGTGATCAAGGAGCTCTCGAAGGACAAGTCCAAGCGCGGGCGCACGCAGCTCAAGAACGCGCAGACCTGCAACCGCGCCCGCATCGGCGGCGGCACCGCGCAGATCGACGCGCGCGAGAACTTCCCGGAACTCAAGGACCTGATACCGGCCGACTTCTCGATCTTCTTCGCCAAGCCCGCACACGGCGCGGTCGGCGGCTTCACGGTCCTCGGCGCCGCGCGCGAGACAAGCCCGGAGGTGAAGCAGAACCCGATCATCGCCGGCGTGCACGCGGTCCTGCCCGCGAACTTCTACAACGACCCGACGCCGGACGGGCTCTACGGCTACAAGCTGGTCCTGCCGCCGAACACCGTCAACACCATAACCGTCAGCATCGCCGTGCTGCAGGTGAAGACGACCGGCCTGACGCTGCTGAAGGGCGAGTGCCTCAAGCAGGGCCGGCACGGCCGCTGCGCCAAGCGCCAGAAGAAGACGCTCTTCTGGTTCACGACACCGAAGTGCCCAGCCTCGGGCAGACTCAGCTTCCAGGCGTTCTACGACTACAACCCGCCGACGGCCGATCAGACGAAGCTGTTCGAGCTGGCCTGCCCGAAGTTCCTCTGACCCGCCCGCCCGCAGCGGGGCTAGCATCCGCGTGTGGCGGCGACGCGGAAGTCCGAGCAGGCCGAGGCGACGCGGCGGGCGCTCGTCGACGTCGCACGGCGCCTGTTCGCCGCGCGCGGCTACGCCGCCACGCCGCTGGAGGAGATCGCGCGCCTCGCGCACGTGACACGCGGCGCGCTCTACCACCACTTCGCCGGCAAACAGGACGTCTTCCGGGCCGTCTACGAGGACGTCGAGCGGGAGCTCGTCGACCGCGTCGCCGGGGCGGTCGCCGCGGAGCCGCAGCCGGCGCGCCAGCTCGCGACGGGCGTCGACGCCTTCCTCGACGCCTGCCTCGACCCCGCGGTCCAGCAGATCGTGCTGCTCGACGCGCCCTCCGTGCTCGGCTGGGACCAGTGGCACGAGCTCAACCAGGTCTACGGCCTCGGGCTGGTGCAGGCTGCGCTCGCTGGGGCGATGGAGCAGGGCACGATCGAGCGCCAGCCGCTCGAGCCGCTCGCCCACCTGCTGCTCGGCGCGCTCAACGAGGCGGCGCTGGCGATGGCGCGCGCCGAGGACGTGCAGACCGCGCGGCGGGAGTACGGCGCCGGAGCGCTGCGCCTGCTCGCAGGTTTGCGTCCTGACGCCTGACGAACCCCAAAGCGGCGCGGAGCGCGCCCGTGCGCCTGTATAAGCAAATCGGATGACGCAGGAGGCGAGGTCCGGATGAGGCGGCTTGCACGCTTCGCGACGCGGCGGCCCGGGCCGGTGCTCGCCGTGTGGGCGATCGCGTTCGCGGTCGGGCTCGTGTTCGCCTCCGGCGCGCGCGACCACCTGCAGGCGACCGACCTGCAGATCCCCGGCACCGCCTCCGCGCGCGCCGCCAAGCTCACGCGCGACGAGTTCGGCGGCACGGTCGCGATGGCGATCCTGCTGAAGGGCCCGCCGCGGATCGTCGAAGCGCGCGGACCGGGGATCGTGACCGCGCTCGAGCACATCGACGGCGTGCAGGTGCTGAGCCCGTGGGCGATCGGCGGCGCGCGCGTGCTGCGCGAGCCGCGCGGCCAGGCGATGCTCACGCTGCAGGTCAAGCGTCCGGTGCAGGACATCATCGACAAGACGACGCCGGAGGTGCAGCGCGTCCTGGACCGCGTGGTGCCGCCGTCGATGACGACCGAGGTGACCGGCCTCGGGCCGCTCGTGCGCGCGATCAACCAGGCGTCGCTCGACTCGCTTGACCAGGGCGAGCGGATCGCGATCCCGATCCTCTTCTTCATGCTGCTGCTGATCTTCCGCAGCCCGCTCGCCGCCCTCGTCCCGGCGCTCGCGGGACTGCTGGTGACGCGCATCGGCGCGGCGCTGATGGGCGTCGTCGCCCAGCACGTGAACATCGACGCGCTCGCGCTGAACATGCTGACGATGATCGGGCTCGCGCTCGGGGTCGACTATTCGCTGCTGATCGTCTCGCGCTTCCGTGAGGAGCTGGAGCAGGGACGCAGCGTGCCGGAGGCCGTCGAGGAGGTCGTGGCGCGCGCCGGGCGCACCGTCCTGTTCGCCGGAACCGCGCTCTCGGCGGGGATGCTGGGCGCGCTGGCGATCGCACCCGGAGCGCTGCTCGTGTCGGCCTCGGCGGGCGTGCTCGTCGCGACGCTGCTGTCGATGATCGTGGCCCTGTTCGCGATGCCGGCCGGGCTCGCGCTG
Source organism: Conexibacter sp. (assembly GCA_035637995.1). Classification (GTDB taxonomy): domain Bacteria; phylum Actinomycetota; class Thermoleophilia; order Solirubrobacterales; family Solirubrobacteraceae; genus Conexibacter. Next base: position 167,251 of record DASRAV010000009.1, read on the forward strand.
CTCGGCACGAACGTGAATCGCTGGCAGTTCGGCGGCGCGCGCAGCGGCAGCCCGTGGGTGCGGATCGCCGAACGGGCGCTGCGCAGGCCGGCCGCCGCCGCCTTCTTCACGCTGCTGCCGCTGCTGATCCTCTCGCTCCCGGCGCTCGCCCTGAACACGGGTCCCCCGAACGTCAAGAACCTGCCGGCGGACAATGCCGCGCGCAAGAGCTATGAAGCGTTCGAACGCGATCGCGGCGTGGGCTTTGCGACGCCGTACGAGGTCGACTTCTCCACGCAGGGACCGATCACGACGGCGGCGCGCCTGCAGGCGCTGCAGAGCTTCCAGCAGCGCGCGAGCACGCTGCCCGGCGTCGACTCGGTGATCGGGCCGGCGAGCCTGAGCGATCGCGCCGAGGTGCTGCGGCGGATCACGCGCCAGGCGCTGCAGGCGACCGGTCCGCTCGCACGGCTCGAACGCGGTCTGCGTCGCACCGCGAGCGGCACCGGCCAACTGCACACCGGCATCGCGGCCGGCGCGGCCGGAGCCACCGCGCTCGCGCAGGGGCTCGACACCGCCGCGCAGGGCTCAAGCCAGCTCGCCGGCGGCGTGCACCAGGCGGCACCGCAGACGCAGCGGCTCGCCCAGGGCGTGGCGCGCACCGGTCAGGGGGCGGCGCAGATCGCGAGCGCCCTGCATCGCATCGCCCCCGGCGTCGCGCGGCTGCAGTCGAATCTCGACACGCTGCGCGACTCGCTCGTCGAGCAGGACCGGAACTCGAGCTCACAGCTCGTGAACCCGCTCGACCGCGCGCAGTCGTCGGTCCAGGCGGCGCTGCGCGCGCTCGGGTCGGCGTCGGCGGCCGCGAAGGCCGATCCGAACGTGCAGCGGGCGCAAACGGAGGTGACGGACGCGCTCACGCGCCTCGGCACGGTCGCGCTCAACCTGTCCGACTTCACCTCGACGCTGGCCGCGAACTCCGTCGCCTCGAGGGCGATCGCCCAGGGAATGGCACGCCTGCGCAGCGGGCTGGACCGGCTGGACGGCGGCAGCAGGCAGCTCGCCGACGAGATCGCGCAGACGGCCGCGGGCGCCTCCCAGCTCGCGAAAGGCGTCGACCAGCTCGACGGCGGCACCTCCGCGCTCGACTCCGGGCTGCGCCAGCTGCTCGACGGGCCGCACGGCAACGACGGGGCGCGAGCGCTCGCGACCGGCCTCGATCAGGCGGCGGCGGGCACGCGGCGGTTGACCCGCGGCCAGCAGACGATCCTCGACGGCGTCGTGCGCGTGCGCCGCCAGGGCGAGCGCCAGCAGGCGCAGCTGCGACGCAACGGGACGGACATCGACCGCGCCGTCGACTCGGGCTACTTCGTGCTCGCCGCGATCGAGGGTGCGCAGCGCCAGACGCGCACGAACGTCTCGTTCGCGATGAACCTCGAGCGCGGCGGCGGCACGGCGCGGGTGATCGTCGTGCCGCACACGGGCCCGTTCGACCGGGGCGGCGCCGACCTGCGGCACGGCCTGGAGCGCGACGCGAGCACCGCCGCGCACGCGATGGGCGCGCAGGCCGTCGTCGGCGGTCCGGCGGTGCTGCTGGACGACTTCGACAGCGCCACGACGGCGCGCTTCCCGTTCCTCGTGATCATGCTGCTGGCGGTCACCTTCCTCGTGCTGCTGGTGCTGTTCCGCCGGCCGCTGCTCGCGCTCTGCGCGGTGATCCTCAACCTCGTGACCGTCGGCGCCTCCGTCGGGGTGCTCGTGATCTGCTTCGGCGGCGACTCGCCGCTGCTCGGCGGCCCCGGCTACCTCGACGCGATCTCGCTCAGCGGCATCTTCGCGGTCATCTTCGGGCTCTCGATCGACTACGAGGTCTTCCTCATCAGCCGCCTGCTCGAGGGACGCGAGCTGACGGGCACGACCGAGGGCGCGATCCGCTACGGCCTCGAGAAGACGGGCACGATCATCACCGGCGCGGCGTTCATCATGGCCGGCGTCTTCCTCGCGTTCGCGGGCTCGCCGGTGACGAACATCCGCCAGTTCGGGATCGGGCTCACGGTCGCCGTGCTGCTCGACGCGACCGTCGTGCGGCTGATCCTGCTGCCGGCGCTGATCCGCCTCTTCGGCGAGCGCACGTGGCACGTGCCGGCGTGGCTCGACCGCCGGCTGCCGCACTTCTCGGCGCACTGAGCGATTCTGCAACCGCCGCTTAACGACCGCAGCCGCGCTCGTGGTGCGCGGCTGCAGCGGGTGGGATGGGTGGGGGCTTGGCTTGGGGCTACGCCGCCTCGCGCAGGGCCTCGAGCGAGCCGTCGTGCGAGAGGCGGCGGAGCGCCTGCTCCTCGATCTCGCGCGCGCGGGTCGCGCTGAGGCCGAGCCGGCGGCCGACCTCGCTGAGCGTCTGCGGCGGCTCGCCGGCGGTCCCGAAGCGCAGGTGGATCACCGTGCGCTCGTTGTCCGGCAGCTCCTGGATCGCGCGCCGGACGGTCTCGTGGCGCAGCGTGTCCGCCACCTCCTCGTCGGGCTCGGGGGCGTCGGTCGCGATCAGCGCGCCGAGCGAGGTCTCGCCGCCGTCGCCGACGGGCAGGTCGAGGCTCGTCGGCTCGCGGTCGGCACGGTTGGCCTCGAGCACCTGCTCGAGCTCCATCCCGGCCGCGTCGGCGATCTCCTCGTCGCTCGGGTCGCGACCCAGCTTCGCGGTCAGCTCGCGGCGCACGCGCGCGACCTTGCGCGCCCGCTGGCCGACGTGGACGGGCAGGCGGATCGTGCGGCCGCTGTTCTCGAGGCCGCGCTGGATCGACTGCCGGATCCACAGCGTCGCGTACGTGGAGAAGCGGAACCCCTTGCGCCAGTCGAACTTCTCGACCGCGCGGATGAGGCCCAGCGTGCCCTCCTGGACGAGGTCGCCCATCGGCAGGCCCTGACCTTGGTAGCGGCGGGCGATCGACATGACGAGTCGCAGGTTCGAGTTGACCATCCGCTCCTTGGCGGAGAGGTCGCCGCGCTCGATGCGCTGCGCGAGCTCGATCTCCTCGGCCGGCGTGAGCAGCGGCCAGTTGCGCGCCTCGCGCATGAGCAGCTGGAGCGCGTCGAAGGTCGTCTCGGTGGTGGCGGCGGTGTCGTTCACAGGAGTCATGGCGGCTGTCGTCTCGGTCTTCGTGATGCTTCCTTTCCTAATACCCACTGACATGCTAGGTATTGTACGCCAAAACCGTTGCGTAGTCAACAACCTTGCTCGTGTGGCCTCGCGATCGGTAATGCGCTAACACTGCGATAACAGGACAGCACCCCGCACGACCCACAATCGCTTCCGTGACCTCCACCGCCAGCTCTCCCGACGGCCTCGACCTGCCCGCCTTCGCGCGCGGCTCGGAGACGGTCGCGAACGCCTGGCGGCTCGCCGTCGAGGCTTACCGCGACGCGAAGAACGGAAACGCCTCGGCCGACGTGGAGCACCCGGCGATCACCGCGCGGCTGCTGCACGACGCGGGCAGCGACGCGACGGCCGTCGCGACCGCCGTCCTGCACGACGTGATCGAGGACACGGGGCTCGACCGCGACGTGATCGCGCAACGCTGCGGCGAGGAGATCGCCCGCCGCGTCGAGGCGCTCACCGAGCGGCCCGAGATCGCCTCCTACGCCGAGCGCAAGGCCGAGCTGCGCGCACGCGGGATCGCCGCCGGGCCCGAGGTCGCCGCCGTGATCGTCGCCGACAAGCTCGCGCGCGCCACGCGCGCCGCCGGCGGCATGCTGCGACCCGAGAAGCTGCGCCACTTCCGCGCCGCGACGCAGGAGCTGCGCGCCGCCTACCCCGACCTGCCGCTGCTCGATGCGCTCGAGGACGCCGTCGCGCGGCTGCGCCCGACCGCGACCGAGGCGGCGACGGCCGTCAGCGATCCCGCGCTGTTCGTCAACCGCGAGCTGTCGTGGCTCGACTTCAACGATCGCGTGCTGCAGCTCGCCGAGGACGCCGACCGGCCGCTGCTCGAGCGCGTGAAGTTCTGCGCGATCTACAGCTCGAACCTCGACGAGTTCTTCATGGTGCGCGTCGCCGGCGTCCACGACCAGGTCGACGCCGGGGTCGACGCGGCAAGCACCGATGGGACGCCGCCGAGCGAGCTGCTGGACCGTATCGGCGCGCGCGTGCGCGAGCTCGGCGCGCGCCAGACGAGCTGCTGGGAGCGCGTGCTGCTGCCGGCGCTGGCCGATCACGGCGTGCGCGTCGTCGCTTCCGCCGAGCTCGACGCCGACGAGCGCGGCGAGCTCGACGAGCGCTTCGCGCGCGAGGTGTTCCCGGCGCTGACGCCGCTCGCGGTCGGGCCGGCGCAGCCGTTCCCCTACATCTCCAACCTCTCGCTCAGCCTCGGCGTGCTCGTGCGCGACCCGTCGACCGACCAGACGCGCTTCGCACGCGTGAAGGTGCCGAAGGAGGGCCTGCCGCGCTTCATCGGGATCGGCCCGGGGCGCCGCACGCTCGTGCCGATGGAGGCGGTGATCGCCGACCACCTCGACCGCCTCTTCCGCGGCATGGAGATCGTCGCGCACACGACGTTCCGCGTCGCGCGCGACGCCGACTTCACCGTCTCCGACGAGGCCGACGACCTGCTCGAGGCGGTCGAGGCGCAGCTGCGCCGGCGGCGCTTCGGCGAGGTCGTGCGCCTGGAGGTGAGCGCGGGCGTCGACCCGGCGCTGCGGGCGCGGCTCGTGAGCGACCTCGGGATCGAGGAGCGCGACGTCTACGAGGTCGACGGGTTGCTCGACCTCGCCGACCTGTGGCAGATCGTGAAGTTGCCCGGGATGCGGGAGCTGCGCGAGGCGCCGTGGACGCCGCTGGTTCCGCGCGCGTTCGCCGAAGACGGCAAGCGCGCCGACCTGTTCGCGCTGCTGCGCCGGCGCGACGTGCTCGTCCACCACCCCTACGACTCCTTCGCGACCGTCGAGCAGTTCGTCGAGCAGGCCGCGAACGACCCCGACGTGCTCGCGATCAAGCAGACGGTGTACCGCACGAGCGACGACTCGCCGCTCGTCCCGGCGCTGATCCGCGCCGCCGAGCGCGGCAAGCAGGCCGTCTGCCTCGTCGAGCTGACGGCGCGCTTCGACGAGCGCGCGAACATCGCCTGGGCGCGTGCGCTGGAGCAGGCCGGCGTCCACGTCACCTACGGGCTGCCCGGGCTCAAGACGCACGCGAAGGCCGTGCTCGTCGTGCGCCGCGAGGGCGAAGGCGTGCGCCACTACGCACACGTCGGCACGGGCAACTACCACCGCGGCACGGCGCACCTCTACACGGACTTCGGCCTCTTCACGGCCAGCGAGCAGCTGACGGGCGAGATCGCCGAGCTGTTCAACCAGCTGACCGGCTATGGCCGGCCCGAGCACTACCGGCGCGTGCTCGTGGCACCGTTGAACCTGCGCGAGCGGATCATCGGCGAGATCGACGCCACGATCGACGCGCACGAGGCCGGCAAGCCGGCGCGGATCGCGATGAAGATGAACTCGCTCGTCGATGCGGCGTGCATCCGCGCGCTCTACCGCGCCTCGCGCGCGGGAGTGCAGATCGATCTCAACGTGCGCGGTGCCTGCTGCCTGCGCCCGGGTGTGTCCGGCGTCTCGGAGAACATCCGTGTCGTGTCGATCGTCGGGCGCTTCCTCGAGCATTCGCGCATCTACGCCTTCGAGCGTGGCGAGGAGACGTCCGTCTTCATCGGCTCCGCGGATCTGATGCCGCGCAACCTCGACTCGCGCGTCGAGCTGGTCGTCCCCGTCGACGACCCGGACGTGCGCGCCGAGCTCCTCGACACGCTCGAGCGCTGCCTCGCCGACACCGAGAACGCCTGGGACCTGGCCGCCGACGGCGGCTGGCGGCACCGCAAGGTGCCCCCGGGCGAGCAGCCGCATGACGTGCAGGTGGAGCTCATGGCCGCGCACCTCGCGCGCGTTGAGCACGCCGAGGCATGACGCTGCGGGACCGGCGCACAGCGGTCATCGACCTCGGCTCCAACAGCTTCCGGCTCGTCGTCTTCCACGCCGGCGAGGGAGGCTGGTGGAAGCGCACCGACGAGCTGACCGAGATGGTCCGCCTCGGCGGCGACCTGGAGCCCGACGGCGGGCTCTCGCCGCAGCGCTCGGCGCACGCGCTCGAGACGCTGCGCGTCTTCGCCGCCTTCTGCGCCACGAGCGGGATCCACGCCGACCAGATCGAGGCGGTCGCCACGAGCGCGATCCGCGACGCGCCGAACGGCGGCGAGTTCGTCGTCCACGCCCAGCGCGCGACGGGCCTGCCGATCCGCGTGCTCTCCCAGGAGGAGGAGGCGCGCTACTCCTACGTCGCGGCGGTGAACTCGACGTCGCTGGAGGACGGTGTCGTGCTCGACCTCGGCGGCGGCAGCCTGGAGCTCGTGCAGGTGCGCGGCCGCCATGCGGGCGCGATCGCCTCCTGGCCGCTCGGCGCGGTGCGCGCGACGGAGCGCTTCCTGCAGTGCCCCGACGCCACCCAGCCGACGAAGGCAAGTGCGATCGCGAAGCTGCGCACGCGCACGCTGGAGGCGTTGGAGGAGGCGCCGTGGGTCGCGGACGGCTGCGAGCGGCTCGTCGGGCTCGGCGGCAGCGTGCGCAACCTCGCGACCGCGGCCTGCCGCGCCGCCGACCTGCCGCTCGACAGCGTGCAGGGCTTCGTGCTCACGCCGGAGGCGCTCGACGCGCTCGTGCAGGAGCTGGCGGCGCGCCTGCCGGAGGAGCGCGAGCGCATCCCGGGCATCAAGCATGGACGCGGCGAGGTGATCCTCGCCGCGGCGATCGTGCTGCGGGCGGTGCTCGAGGCGACCGGCGCGCCGGGGATCGAGGTGACGGAGGCGGGCCTGCGCGAGGGGATCTTCCTCACCGGCCAGCTCGCCCCGGCCGACCCGCCGCTCGTGGAATGCGTGCGCAAGACGAGCGTGCGCAACCTCGCGCGCCAGCATGGCGTCGACCTCGCCCACGCCGACCACATCGCCGGGCTCGCCCACCAGCTGCTGGAGGCGCTGCCGGGCGCGGGGCTGCCCGAGCCCGGCGAGCCGGAGCTGGTCGAGGCGGCGGCGCTGCTGCACGACGTCGGGCTCGCGGTCGACTACGACGATCACCACAAGCACTCGAGCTACCTGATCCTCGGCGCCGGACTGCCCGGCTTCACGCCGCGCGAGGTCGCGCTGATCGCGCTGATGGCCCGCTACCACCGCAAGGGCACACCGCAGCTCGGCGGCCTCGCGCCGCTCTGCAGGGAGGGCGACGAGGAGCTGCTGCTGCGCGGCGCGGCGCTGCTGCGCATCGCCGAGCAGCTCGAGCGCAACCGCGACCAGGTCGTGCGCGCCGCACGCCTGCGGCGCGGTCCCGACGACGGGATCGAGCTCGAGCTCGACGCCGTCGGCGACGACACCGTCGCGCGCTGGGGCGCCGAACGCCAGGGCGATTTGTTCGAGCGGGCGTTCGGCGCGCCGTTGACGGTTGTAGCGCGGTAGGCAAGTCCGACGGGTCGGGGGTCTGCTCATTCGCGCTAACTCACTCTCCCCCTAACTTGAGTCAAACTAGGGTCACCGTCCGAGTTCTTTCGAATCTCATTGAACCTCTGAAAGATCCTTCTCTCGGACATTCGGGGCTGCTGCCAGCTACAACTATGATCTCCTGCAGTAGCTGGATTAGCTGTTCCCACTGACCTCTGACCACGACGATTAGTAGGCCCCATCTGCCTTCGTATCTGCAAGTTCTACCACCTGAGACTACGGTTGCTCTCACGCCGTCGTCGAGAAATAGTATCCCAGTTATATTGGGTAGCGTTCCTAGTATGACGTTAAATCTCTTTCTGATCGGCGTTCCTCTTTCCGCTTCGATGGTTACTCTTGCTTCGACGAATCCGAATGCTCTGCAGCCCGTGGTTCTGCCTTCAGTTATAGTACCCACTTCCGCACCGGCTGTCTTGGGTATTCTTTCTCTTATTTCGCCTCTCAGAGTCATGCCGCTACACACGGTTCTCAAGAATCTAGCTTCTTCTTCGAAGCTGATATTAGCGCCTGTCGTTTCCTGCGCTCCTGGGTTCGATAGCTGGAGGCTTCTTAGCGCAGCAGCAATACTGCTAGCAAAGACGAGCGTGACGCTAGTTAAACTTACCAACATCGCAATACGCACATATACTTCCACGGAACAGCTCCTTTGTGAGGTATGTCCACGTCCCCCGCTAGCGCACGCTGCCGCAAATCTGCACAATTGTAAACTGTCAGTCTACTAATCTGCAGCTATGAGAATTTACCAAGCGGTTGGTTAGATGTCAATGTTTTTGGGGGGCAGCGTGGCTCGACGTTCGGGGCGTGGTCTGTGCGAGCCTGCGCGGCCGCAACATCAACGCGCGCCGCGCCGAGGAAGGTTTGTGGCGGTCGCGGCATCTGTGGGTATGCAGTCGGAAACCGCGTTCGAAGGAGCCACTGAGACCGATGCCAGCCCACTCTCGCCTCCGCCTCTCCCGCCCGCTCGCCGGAGCGCTCGCCGTGCTCGCAGCACTGATCGGCCTCGGCATCGTCCTGATCGCCGGCCCGGCGCATGCGAAGAAAGGCGCGACCGTCCACATCGGCACCGCGCCGAACGCGACGCTCGGCAAGCGAGTCCTCGTGAACGGGAAGGGCCACACGCTCTACACGCTCAGCGCCGAGACGCATGGGAAGTTCATCTGCACCGACAAGGGCTGCCTTGCGGTCTGGAAGCCGGTCGTGCTGCGCAAGGGCGCGCACGCCGGCGGCGTCGCGCATCTCGGCGCGGTCGTGCGTCCCGATGGTCGCCGCCAGGCGACGTACAAGGGCCGCCCGCTCTACTCGTTCACGCAGGACACGAAGAAGGGCGACGTCAAGGGCGAGGGCTTCAAGGACGTCGGCACCTGGCATGCGGCGGTTGCGCCGAAGACGAAGCACGCGAAGACGAGCCCGCCCCCGGCACAGACCACACCAGGTGGTTACGGCTACTAGCTTGCAAGCAGCGGGCGCCCGGAGCGGGACACACGTGCCTGCCCCGGGCGCCCAGCGAGTCACGCGCTCCGATGGTCGTCAAAACACCCTACCCGAGCGCACAACCGACGGACCGCTTTCAGCCTAGATTAGTCTCACCGGACGAGCCGCTTCGAATTCCATCGAGCCTCTGAGTTTTGCTATTGGGGGACATTCCGGGGAGCTCCCGGCGCGAGCGGCAGACCCAAGCCTAGCCAAGTTAGTCTCCGGTGTTCCCGCCGACGACTGCAATTAGTTGCCCTTTCACTTCTTCGTATATGCATCTTCTTCCACGCGGGTTATTTGATTGTCCTCGCCGCTCCGAGCGTCTAGGACAGCACGGGCTCTGCGCTCGCCAGCCGGCTCTCCCGCGCGGCCTGGGCCTGGCGATCGCCACCCGGCACGAGCAAGGCGACGACGGCGCCTGCCGCGAGCACGCCGGCACCCACCCAAACCGCCTGCGTGAGGCCGGCTGTGAACGCCTCAGGAGAAGCGAACGAGCCGGAGCCGGCGAACACGGTCGAGAGCACCGAGACGCCGAGCACGCCGCCGATCTCGCGGATCGTGTTCGTCGCGCCGGAGGCCTGGCCGGCCTCCTCCGTGCGCACGGAGGACAGCACGGCGTTCGCCGCCGGCGCGAAGACGAGCGCCATGCCGGCGCCGGCCATCACGAACGGGATCACGAGATGGCTGTAGGGGACCGTCGGTGTTGAGACGATCGCGAGCCACGCCATCGCGCCGGACTGCAGCGCGAGGCCGAGCGTCATCAGCGGGCGTGAGCCGATGCGGTCGGAGAGGATGCCGGCGATGGGCGCGACGAGCATCGTCACCGCCGTCCACGGCAGCGTGCGCAGGCCGGCGCCGAGGGGCGAGTAGCCCTGCACCGTCTGGAAGAACTGGGCGAGCAGGAAGATCGAGCCGAACGTGCCGAAGAACATCGCCAGTGAGACACCGCTCGTCGCGCTGAACGCGCGGCTGCGGAAGAAGCGCATCGGCAGCATCGGCTCCGGCGCGCGCAGCTCCCAGGCGACGAACGCACCGAGCAGCAGCAGGCCGCCGATCGTGCTCGCGAGCACGGTCGTGCTCGTCCAGCCGTAGTCGGCCGCCTTGACGATCCCGAACACGAGTCCGAGCAGCCCGGGGCCTGCGAGCACGAGGCCGCGCAGGTCGAGCCGGCGCCCGGGGCCGCGCGACTCCGTCAGCCGCGTGAGCGCGAGCGGGATCAGCACGAGCCCGACCGGGACGTTGAGCCAGAAGATCCAGTGCCACGAGATGCCCTCGACGACGGCGCCCCCGGCGAGCGGGCCGAGCGCGACGCCGAGCCCGCTGACGCCTGACCAGATGCCGAGCGCAAGTCCACGCCCGCCGGCCGGGAACGCCTGCGAGAGCAGCGTGAGCGTGAGCGGCGTGACCGCGGCCGCGCCGGCGCCCTGTACCGCGCGCGCCGCGATCAGCGCACCGGCGCTCGGCGCGAGCGCGGACGCCGCGGAGGCGAGCGTGAAGAGCCCGAGCCCCATCGCGAACGTGCGGCGGCGGCCGAAGCGGTCGCCGAGTGCGGCGGCCGGCAGCAGGAGGACGGCGAACGCGAGCGTGTAGGCGTTGACGGTCCAGCCGAGGGCGGCGAGGGTCGCGTGGAAGTCCACGCGGATCGACGGCAGCGCCGTCGTGACGACGAGGTTGTCGAGCGTGACCATGAAGAGCGCGAAGCTCGTCACGATCGAGGTCCAGATCTTGCTGTTGCGCGACATCACGCCCTCCTCTTTGTGTGTGATCGGTCACTCATATTCGTGCCCCAAAAAAAAGACGCCCGCTCAGGCGAGCTGCCCCTCCTCGGCGCCGAGCAGCTCGCGCGCCCACGCCTCGTCGACGGCAGGCGCATCCATCCCGGCCAGCACGGTCATCAGCATCCCCTTCGCGAAGAACGTGCGCAGCCGCTCGGGATCGGCGCCGCCGAGATCCTTCGAGAGCGCGTAGAGCTCGGCGTAGCCGCGCCGCACCGCGTCGCGGATCGCCTCGTCCTCGCCCGCCGCGGCGGCGAACGCCTGCAGCGTGGCGCGCAGCGTCGTGCGGTCGGACAGCAGCGCGGCGTAGGCATGGCCCATCGCCTCGAGCGCGTTCTCCCCGCGCTCGCCCGCCTGCGCGGCGGCGGTGCGCATCGTGGTCGCCAGACGCGCGTAGCAGCGATCGACGGCGGCGACGTAGAGGTCGGCCTTCGTCGGGAAGAGGCGGAACAGGTACGCCTGCGAGATCCCGGCCGCCTTCGCGATCTCCGTCGTCGGCGTCCCGTGGAAGCCGTGCTCGGCGAACGCGGCCACGGCCGCCTCGACAAGCGTCTCGCGACGCTCCGCGGCGGTGGAGAGCTGGCGGGCGGCTGCGTTCACAGGTGTGAGTATGCACTCACTCACAGCGCATGTCAAGCAGAAGGCCCTCGGGACCCCGCCCCGGCATTCGCCGGGCCGGGACGGGATCCGTTTTGCGAGGGGGTGCCCCCTATACGCAGGGCCATGCGAATCGGATCACTGGTTTCGGACATTTCGTCGAATTGCCCGTGTGAGCGGCAAAAGTCCAGGGTGCGAGACCGGCACCGCCGCCAACCCAAGGGTGGGAGCGCTACGGTTCCGGGCCGATGAGCAGCCCGACCGAGACGACCGCCGCGGCCGGCAGCTTCGAGCAGGCGACCGCCGTCACGCCGCTCGGCGACGGCCGCTACCGGGCACAGGTCGATCCCGGTTGGTCGACCCCGATCGCCGCCAACGGCGGCTACCTCGCGGCGATCCTCGTGCGCTCCATCGAAGCGCACGGCGTCACCGGCACGGACCGGCAGCTCCGCTCGCTCACCTGCCACTACCTGCGTCCGGTGACCACGGGGACGCTGGACGTCCACGTCGACGTGATCCGCACCGGCCGGCGCATCTCGACGGTGCGCGTGACCGCCTCGCAGGACGGCAAGGAAGCGATCCTCGCGCTCGCGGCGCTCGCGGTGCTCGACCTTCCCGCCGCCGGGACGTGGGAGCCGGCGCCCCCGCCGGTCGCGCCCGCACCGGCGCCCGACGCGCCGTCCGTCGATCCGGACTCCTATCGGCAGGACGGCGCCGGCGCGTGGCTCGGTGCCACCGACAGGACCCCGCCCGTGTTCCACCGCGTGCGCGTGGCGCCGCGGATCGGCGGCGTGCCGTTCAGCAACCGTCCGCTGCCGCCCGGCCAGGCGCCCGAGACCGGCGGCTGGATCGCGCTGCCGGAGCCGCGGCCGATCGACGCCGCCTTCATCGCGCTCTGCGCGGACGTCTGGTGGCCGCCGGCGTTCGAGCCGCTCGGGCGCCCCGCGATCGCGCCGACGATCGACCTGACGATCCATGTGCGCGCCGACATCCCGCCGGAGGGCCTGCCCGACCAGCCGGTGCTCGGGTGGTACCGCTCGACCGCCGCGCACGGCGGGCTGATGGAGGAGGACGCGGCGCTCTTCCTGCCCGACGGGACGCTGCTCGCGCACGCGCGCCAGCTCGCGATCTTCATGCCGCTGGAGCGCTAGACCCGACCGGCCTGCTGGCGCCGCTGACGCGCGGCGGCGTCGATCACGACCGCCGCGAGCAGCACGCCGCCGGTGACCATGTACTTCGTCGAGGACGGCAGCGCGAGCAGGTCCATCCCGTTCGAGATCGAGCCGATCACGAGCCCGCCGAGCAGCGCCGACCACACGGTGCCGCGCCCGCCGAAGAGGCTCGTGCCGGCGATCACCGGCCCGGCGATCGCGAGCAACAGCAGGTCGCTGCCGCCGGAGGACTGGTTGACGGCGAGCAGGCGCGAGGCGAAGAGGATGCCGCCGCACGCCGCCAGCGCGCTCGCGAGCACGAACACCGTCACGCGGATGCGGACGACCGGGATGCCGGCGCGGCGCGCCGCCTCCGTGTTGCCGCCGACCGCGAGCACGTGGCGGCCGAACGTCGTGCGGCGCACGATGTAGTCGAAGACGATGACGAACGCGAGCAGGATCACGAGCGCGAGCGGAACGCCGCGGTCGGCTGTGAGGACGGCGGTGACGCCGAAGGCGACCACGGCCACGGCGGCGACCCGCACCGCCACGATCGTCGGCGTCGCGGCGGCGAGGCCGGCGCGCAGGCGACGGCGCCGAGCGGAGAGCGACGCCGCCGCAAAGCCGGCGACGACGATCGCCGCGAGGATCCAGGCGGTCGCGCCGTCGAAGAACGTGCCCGCCAGGTCGATGATCGGCTGCTGGGTGATGTTGACCGTGCCGGTGTCGCCCAGCACCCACAGCAGCGCGCCCTGCCAGCCGATCAGGCCCGCGAGCGTGACGACGAACGAGGGGATCCCGAAGCGCGTCACGACCCCGCCCTGGAACAGTCCGATCGCCGCACCGACGGCGATGCCGGCGGCGATCGCGAGGTACGGCGACCAGCCGTGCTGCTCGGTCAGGACCGCCATCACGCCCGCGCACAGGCCGGAGACGATGCCGACCGAGAGGTCGATCTCGCCGAGCAGCAGCACGAGCACGACGCCGACGGAGATCGTGCCGGTGGCGGCGATCTGCAACGCCAGGTTGACGAGGTTCGTCGACGTCAGGAAGCGGTCGTTGGCGAGCGTGAAGACGGTCCAGATCACGACCAGCCCGAGCAGCACGCGCAGCGAGCCGAGCTCGCCCTGCGCGACGCGCTGGAGCATCGCGAAGCGCGGCGGGCGCTGCGGCGCGACGGGGACCGATTCTGCGGCCGGCTGGGCGGCGGTGCTCATCGCTCCTCCTCCTCACCGAACTCGGCGCCGGTGATGATCCCGACGATCTGCTCGCGCGAGGTCTCGCCGACGTCGAAGACGCCGGCCTTGCGCCCGAGCCGCAGCACGAAGATGCGGTTGACGACCTCGAAGACGTCGGCGAGGTTGTGCGAGATCACGACGACGCCCAGTCCTTGCTCCCGCAGCCGCTTGATCAGCGCGAGCACCTGCGCCGTCTGCGCGACGCCGAGCGCGGCCGTCGGCTCGTCGAGCAGCACGACCTTCGCCTCGCCGATCAGCGAACGCGCGATCGCGACCGACTGGCGCTGGCCGCCTGAGAGCAGGCCGACCTCGGAGCGTACGCTCGGCAGCGTCACGGTCAGCGTCTTCAGCAACTCCCCCGCCTGCTGCTCCATCGAGGCCTCGTCGAGCTCGTGCACGACGCGCCCGGGACCCCCTGAGAGCTCCTCGCGGCCGATGAAGAGGTTCGCGACGACGTCGAGGTTGTCGCACAGCGCGAGGTCCTGGTAGACGGTCGCCACGCCGAGCGCCGTGGCGTCGACCGGGCTGCCGATGTGGCGGGCCTGGTCCTCGAAGCGGTACTCGCCCTTGTCGGCGACGTAGATGCCCGACATGACCTTCACCAGCGTCGACTTGCCGGCGCCGTTGTCGCCGACGAGGCCGACGACCTCGCCGGCGCCGATGTCGAAGTCGACACCGTCGAGCGCCTGCACGGCGCCGAAGCGCTTGCTGACGCCGCGCAGCTCGAGCAGCGGTGTGGTCGTCGCGGTCGCTGATGCGGTCATGCGGGCATCGTTCGTTTCGCTCACCCGGTGAGTCCGATCTTCTTGCACGCGGCCTGATAGGTCGGTGTGCAGATCTGCTGGATCGTCCAGTAGTCGTCCTTGACGACCGTGTCGGCGATGTTGCTCTTCGTCACCGCGACCGGCTTGAGGATCACCGACGGCACGTCCTTCTTGCCGTTGTTGATCTGCTGGTTGACGAGGCTGCTCGACGTGTCGCCGTTGAGCACCGCCATCGTCAACTGAGCGGCCTGCATGGCCTCCTGCTTGACGGTCTTGTAGACCGTCATGTACTGCTGGCCGGCGACGATCCGCTGCACGCCGGCGAGCTCGGCGTCCTGGCCGGTCGTCGGGCGGCTGTTCGGGTTGATCCCGCCCGAGGTCATCGCGGCGATCGCGCCGCCCGCGGTGCCGTCGTTGGCGGCGTAGACGCCGACGAAGCCGCTCTTGCCGAGCGCGCTGATCGCCTGGTCCATCTCCGTCTGAGCCTTGTCCGGGCTCCAGTCGGGCGTGTCGTACTCCTTGGCGATCTTGTAGCTGCTGCCGTCGAGCACGCTGTGCGCGCCGGCCTTGAACTGCGCGGCGTTCGGATCCGTCGGCGCGCCGTTGATCATCACGAGCGAGCCCGGCGTCTTGTCCTTGTTGAGCTTGTCGACGAGCGCCGTCGCCTGCAGCTGGCCGACCTTCTTGTTGTCGAACGAGATGAAGTAGTCGACGTCGGCGTTCTCGACCGGGCGGTCGTATGCGACGACGCCGATGCCTGACTGCTTGGCGCGCGTGACGATCGACGCCGCGGCCTTGCTGTCGACACTGTCGAGGACGAGCACCTTGGCGCCGTTCGTGATCGCCGCTTCGGCCTGCGTCTGCTGCTTGGCGGCGTCCTGCTCGGCGTTCGAGTAGATCACCTTGCAGTCGGGACAGAGCTGCTTCATGTCCTTCTCGAAGAGCGGCTTGTCCTGCGCCTCGTAGCGCGTCGTCTTGTTCTCCGGCAGCAGCAGCGCGACCGTGCCGCTCTTCGTGCCGCCGCTGGAGCTGGTCGAGTTGCTGGAGCTGCCCCCGTTGTCGCTCCCGCCGCAAGCGGTCAGCGCCATCGGCGTCGCCATCATGGCGACGCTGAGCGCCACCGCGCGCATGTACCTCACAGACATGCGTCCTCCTCTGCTTGAGTACCTCACCGGAGAGGATGTCCCCGCAAGGGCGGCCCTCAAACCGGGATGGCGCGGCGGCGGCCTACTCGCGCTAGATGCGGTCGGAAGCCTGCTCTGGATCGCGTTCCTGCTCGGGATCGAGCTCGGCGATGCCGTCGGTGAGCGGGCGAGCCGCGGGGACGCGGGCGGCGACCTCGTCGCGGCGGCGGCGAATCGCGGCGGCCGCCTCGCCGATCACGCTCCGCTCGGCGGGGCTCATCTGCGGCCAGCGGTCGCGCAGCGCGGCGAGCGCGTCGTCGGCGCGATCGAGCGCGTCGCGGGCTGCCGCGGGGGTGCCGTCCTCGAGCGCAGCCTCCGCGGCGGAGACCTCCACGCCGGCGTCCGCGGCGAGCTTCAGGAGCGCGTCCATCGCGCCAGCGTACGCGACGATCCGGCGCGCTCAGCCGAGCGCCGGCAGCCCGAACTCCGCGCGGAACTCGGCGGTGTCGTGCAGGCGCGGGAAGGGCTCGTCGGGCGCGGGCACGCCGAGCATCGCCGCGAGCGGCTCCCAGCCGTCCCGCCCGAGGCTCCAGACGGTGAGCCGCTCAGGTCCGATCGTCGCCTCGATCTCCGCGATCCGCGCGTCGTACATCGCGCGCACCCATTCCTTGTCCTCGAAGCGGCCCTGGAAGTCGCCCTCCCACACGAGCGCGTCGATCACGCCCCACAGCGCCGGGTTGGGCGGCGGACGGTTCGCGTCCTGCGCGAGCGAGCCGGGCGGCGAGAGCTTGGCGGCGCGGATCGTGTTCGCGACGCTCGCGTACCAGCCCTCGAACTCGCGCACGTTCAGCAGCACCGGCAGCTCGGGGAAGGCGGCGCAGATGTCCCGCCAGCACGCGGCGGCCGGCCAGTCGACGGTCGCCTCCCAGCCGTCGAAGACCTCGCGCCAATCGACCGGGTTGCCGGCTGCGACGTCGATCCAATAGGGCAGATCGCGCTCGCGGCGCTCGCCCATGATCAGATCGATCATGTGGAAGCAGGGGCCGGCGCCGAGCCGCTCGAGCGCCGCCTTCAGCGACATGGTCCCCGTGCGGCCGAAGCCGACGCCGATCACCTTCACGACGAACCTCCCAGTGGGGTGGACCCGCCCACCGTACCGCTACGCTGGCCGGCGAGCCAGCCGATGACCACCCTCGTCACCGATCTCGACCTCCCCGCGTTCGACTACACCGACGCGGAGCTGCACGGTCCGCGCTTCCACGCGACGATGCGGGAGCTGCGCGCGCAGGGCTGGCTCGCGGCGACGCCGCTCGGGTACGTCGTGCTGGAGCGCGAGGCGGCGAGCTGGTTCCTGCGCACCCGCAGCGCGGAGTTCCCCGGCATGAAGATCGCCGAGCTGTTCGGGATCGAGGACGGG
>DASRAV010000010.1:0-54312 GCA_035637995.1 Conexibacter sp.
ATCTCGATGCTCTGCACGCTCACGCGGCCCGACGACGGCGGCGCGCTCGTCGCCGGGCACGACGTCGCGCGCGAGCGCGACGCGGTCCGCCGCAGCATCGGCCTCGTCTTCCAGGACCCGACGCTCGACGCCTACCTGTCCGCTGAGCAGAACCTGCGCTTCCACGCCGAGCTCTACGGCGTGCCGAAGGCGCTCGTGCCCGAGCGCATGCGCCAGGTGCTCGAGATGGTCGGCCTGTGGGAGCGGCGCGCGAGCCTCGTCTCGACCTACTCGGGCGGGATGCGCCGGCGCCTCGAGATCGCGCGCGGCCTGCTGCACGCCCCGCGCGTGCTGTTCCTCGACGAGCCGACCGTCGGGCTCGACCCGCAGACGCGCGCCTCGATCTGGCGCTACATCGAGGAGCTGAAGGCGGCGGAGGACATCACGATCTTCCTCACGACCCACTACATGGACGAGGCCGAGCACTGCGACCGCATCGCGATCATCGACCGCGGCGAGCTGATCGCGCTCGACACGCCGGAGGCGCTGAAGGCGAGCGTCGGCAAGGACCGCGTCCAGCTGCACGTCGACGACGAGCAGGCGGCGATCGCGGCGCTGCGCGAGCGCTTCGACCTCGAGGCGACGATCGCCGACGGAGCGGTCACGGTCGCGGTCTCCGGCGGCGAGGCGTTCGTGCCGCGGCTGTTCGCCGAGCTGGGCGTGCCGATCCGCGGCGTGTCGGTCGCGCGGCCTTCGCTCGACGACGTCTTCATGTCCTACACCGGCACGACGATCCGCGACGCCGAGGCCGAGCGCCACGATCCGATGCTCGCGATGATGGGGCCGCGGCACCGATGAGCACGACGACGCGGCCGGCGCCGCCCGCGGCCGCCGAGGCGCTGCGCGTGCGCGTCCCCGGCGGGGGCCTGCGCAGCGACCTGCGCGGCATCAAGGTCGTCTGGCAGCGCGAGCTGATCCGCTTCTGGCGCGACCGCCTGCGGATCGTCACCTCGCTCCTGCAACCGCTGATCTTCCTGTTCGTGCTCGGCGGCGGGCTGGCGCAGATCGCCTCCGGCGGGACCGAGGGCGTCGACCTGCGGACGTTCATGTTCCCCGGCGTGCTCGCGATGGCGGTGCTGTTCACGGCGATGTTCTCGGCTGCCTCGGTCGTGTGGGACCGCGAGTACGGCTTCCTGCGCGAGATGCTCGTCGCGCCGATCCGGCGCGGCTCGATCGTGCTCGGCAAGTGCTTCGGCGGCGCGACGGTCGCCGGCTTCCAGGGGCTCGTCGTGATGGCGCTCGCGCCGCTCGTGCACGTGCCGTACTCGCTGACGATGATCCTCGAGGTGCTCGGGCTGCAGCTGCTGCTCGCCTTCATGATCACCGCCTTCGGCGTGATGGCGGCCGTGCAGATCACGCAGATGCAGGCGTTCATGGCGCTGATGCAGATGATCGTGATGCCGATGCTGTTCCTCTCCGGCGCGCTGTTCCCGCTCAGCGGGCTGCCGCACCGGCTCGCGGTGCTCAACCGCCTGGATCCCCTCACCTACGCGGTCGACCCGATCCGCCGGGCGGTCTTCGCGCAGCTCGACATCAGCGCCGCGGCGCGTGCGCAGCTGACGCCGGGCGTGACGTGGTTCGGCTGGCACGTGCCGATCGGCGTCGAGGTGCTCGTCGTCGTGGCGACCGCGCTCGCGATGCTGGCGATCGCGATCGCGCAGTTCCGGCGGGCCTGAGCCGATGCGTCGCGCCGTGGCGACGCTACTCGCCGGTGGCGCGCTGCTCGTCCCCGCCGGGTCGACGGCGGCCGCCGCGAAGCCGTGGAGTCCGCACGTGCGCAGGGCGATCGCGTACGCGCAGACCCGCGCGGGCACGGTGCGCTTCTCGGTGCGCGCGCGGCACCGTGCGTGGGGCTGGCGGGCGACGCTGAGCGCGCCGTCGGCGAGCGTCCTGAAGGCGATGCTGCTCGTCGCCTACCTCGACGACGCGCGCGTGCGCGGTCGCGCGCTCACGGCCGCGGACCGGCGGCTGCTCGTGCCGATGATCCGCTGGTCGGACAACACGGCGGCCTCGAGCGTGCTTGCGTACGTCGGGCCCGACGCGGTGCGGGCGCTGGCGCGGCGCGCGCGCATGCGGCGCTTCGTGCTCGACCCGGTGGTGTGGGGCGACAGCCTGATCGACGCCGACGACCAGACGCGCTTCTTCCGCTTCGTCGACCGGCGCGTCGTCGCGCGCCACCGCGCGAGCGCGATGCATCTGCTCGCGACGGTCGTGCCAAGCCAGCGCTGGGGAATCGGACAGGTGCGCCTGCGCGGCTGGGCGCTCTACTTCAAGGGCGGTTGGGGCAGCGGCAGCGGCGCGGTCGAGCATCAGGTCGCGCTGCTGCGACGCGGGCGGCGGCGGATCGCCGCGGCCGTGCTGATCACCGGCAGCCCGAGCCACGCCTACGCGACGCAGACCCTGCAGGGCGTCTTCGCGCGGCTGCTGAGCGGGCTCGCGGTCAGGCGGCGCCGGGCGGGCTGACGCCGGGCGGGCGTTGTGAAAGGTCCTGTGTCGCACGGCCGGGCGGCAGCGTCGTACGATCCCCCGCCATGAGCGCCGTCTCGGAGATCTTCGCGCCGGGCGTGCTCGACGGCCAGGTCGCGCTCGTGACGGGCGGCGGCACGGGCCTTGGTCGCGCGGCTGCGGCGGAGCTGGCGGCATGCGGCGCTGCGGTGGTGCTTGCGGGGCGGCGGGCGGAGGTGCTCGACGCCGCTGCCGCGGAGATCGGGCCGGCCGCGTCGACGGTCGTCGGCGACATCCGCTCCGGCGAGGACGCGGAGCGGATCGTCGACTCCGTGCTCTCAGCTCACGGCCGCATCGACGTGCTCGTCAACAACGCCGGCGGCCAGTACTTCGTGCCGGCGGAGGCGATCGCGCTGAAGGGCTGGCAGGCGGTGATGCGGTTGAACGTCGGCGGGACGGTGCGGATGACCGAGCTCGTCGTCGAGCGCGCGATGCGCCCGGCGGGCCGGGGGACGGTCCTGAACGTGACGCTGTCTCCTCACCACGGACTGCCGGGGATGACGCATTCGAGCGCGGCGCGGGCGGCGGTCGAGGCGCTGACGCGCGCGTGGGCTGCGCGCTGGGCGGGCGATGGGGTGACCGTGTGCGCTGTGGCCGCCGGCCACTTCGAGACGGAGGCGTTGGACAAGTACCCCGACGTCGTGCGCGCCGGCGCGGCGCGGACGGTGCCGTTGCAGCGCCTCGGGCAGCCGATCGAGCACGCCTGGCTCGTGGCGCTGCTCGCCTCGCCGCTCGGGCGCGCGTTCAACGGCGAGGTCGTCACGCTCGACGGCGCGCGCGACAACTGGTTCGGCCCCTGGCCCCCGCCGACGCTGGCGGACGAGACGGGGACCGTACCGACGGAGGCCCGGCGCCCGGCGGCGGGAACGTAGGGGGAACGCCCCCGCCGCCGAGCCCCTTCCGGCTCCTGCGTGCGTCAGCAGGAGACGAGCAGGTAGAAGTCGTGGTCGGCAAGCACGTCCGCGCTGTCGGCCGTCAGCACGGACAGCGCGCGATCGTCGTCGCCGTTGGGAGCCACCCTGATCTGGCCGGTGCCTGCGCGGTCGTCGCCGAAGGCGAGGTGGTTCGTGAGCGTCGCCGCTGGGATGCACTGGCTCACGTCGCGGTCGAAGACCACGTTGTAGATCCCGTTGCTCAGGTGCTCGACCTCCACGACGCCGTGGGCGAGCGAGCGCCGCCCGTCGAGGTTCACGCGGACGCCCAGCGCGAGCCCGCCGGCCGTCGCCACGCTGTCTGCGGTCTGCGCTCGCGGGACCGTGCCGATCCGCGCGGCGTCGAGCTTGGAGGCGTCGAGCGACTCCTCCTTGATCGCGCCGCCGCCGACGCCGTCGGCCCGCACGTCGACGCCCCCGATCGAGTGGTTGCGGATCTCACGTGAGCCGATCGATCCGACGGCGAACGCGTACGAGGTCCCCCCAAGTGCGACGAACAGCGCGCAGCATGCGACGATCATCGCGGGCGACGGACGCCGCCGCGCGAGCAGGTGCTTGATGGACATGGGTGCCTCCCAGGTCGTTTGTGTGCGACTGGAACGGGAGGAGGGGAAGAAGGTTGCGCGCACGCCCACGGGGCCCCCACGCGCGGCGAGCCCAGCGCGCCGGTAACATGCGTCAAGCCCTGCGGGCGAAGTGTTGTGGTTGCACAGAAGCCTTCCAAGCTTCTAGGGCGGGTTCGATTCCCGTCGCCCGCTCTGGCACACATAGCAGTGACCACGGGGAGTGGCGCAGTCTGGTAGCGCACCCGGCTGGGGGCCGGGCGGTCGCAGGTTCAAATCCTGTCTCCCCGATAAGGAAAGCCCTGGAAATCCGAGATTTTCCTTGATGGCGGAGGCCGCCAACGCATCGCATTGGGGCCGCTGTGTGATGTGTCGCGCTGCGTCGCTACGGCAGCTCGGGCAGCGCCGGGATCGAGCTGCGTGCCCACTCGATCGCCATGGTCCCACTTCGATCGCGGCGACGCGGTCCAGTACCGTCTCCAGGTCGTCGTAGCGGGTGAAGACGCCCCACATGCTCACCCAGCGTGCTTCGAGTAGCGCGTCCGGCACGGATATGTCGCGCTTGACGAGCTGGCGCACGAGGTAGTCGATGTCGTGCGTGCGCGGGTAATCGACGTCGAGGGATGCGAGGACGGCCTTGACGGATTTCTCGACCGTCTGCTGGACATGGAAGCCGACGACGTCGTCACCCTGGACGGGGTCGTCGGCGAGCGCGCGTGCCGCGGCGAGGTCGGATTGCGCCTTCCGCAGCAGCCGGTGCGGAAGCTGGGGCTGCTCAGGTCTGGGCAAGGAGGCGACCCTCGCGCAGTGCACGCGCGACCATGGTGCCGCGCTCGACCGCGCGCTGTTCGGCCTTCGCCTCATCCATGACGATCAAGTCGACGGGCACCTCGAGCTCGTCCAGCTCGCTGCGGAGCCGGACAGCCTCCTGGATCACGTCAACGACGGTCGGCTCGATCACGAGTACGTCGAAGTCCGCATCCGCGTCGGCGTTGCCGCGGGCGTGCGATCCGAACAAAACGACCCGAGAGTTGGGGGGGGCTGCTCTTGCGAGTCGCCGCCCGATCTGCTCGATCACCTCGGTGGACGTCATGGCGGGAAGGTAGCCGATCGCGCGGAGGGCGCAACCGTCGGGCGACCGCAGGCGAGCGGTGGGAGGTGCATGCAGGGCGTGATCCTGGCGCAACCGCGTAGGAAGTCCGAGGCGTAGAGCGGCTGAATATCGGCTCCACCAACCTCGACGTCGTACCGGACACTGCTCGGTAGCCGCACAGCGGGAAGCAGTCAAGCGCTCCGTCCCACGCCGGGCGAGTTTTAACGCCCGCATCCGGCCTAGGAGTCACGCACATGAGTTGGTGAAACCGTCTCCACGCGTGCGACGGACTGTGCTGGCCTGGGGGCGATCGCGTTCATGGCGTCCTCGAGTGAGTCGATGACTTCGTAGGACATGAGTCGCTCGACGCCGTCCGGATCGCTCACCACGAGATATCGGTCCCACCCGCGTGCTGCATTCCTGTCGGCCACTCCAGGGTCTGCGGTGTCCACGTCTTCGAGAAGTACCATCCGCTTTGGGATCGGAGTTGGGAAGAGCTCAGGCAAGCTTGCAGCCTGATCGTGCATTGCCTCGAGAGCAGATGCCGAGGGCCCATACACCCACCGGTCGGCAAAGCCGTAGGTGAAGCGATTCAGGCGCTCGACCTGCTTGGAGGTGTCACGCCACGACACAGGTCCTCGATCGCGAGGGCTGATCCGCAGACAAGTCGATTTGCTGAGCGGCAATGCGGCAGCGACGTTCTCCGAAGAGAGCCACGCAGGCGCAGCGAATTTATGAGGAGGTGTCGGATCGAACATTGTCAACGGACGATCCGAAGCAATGAATCGCGCCGCGTCTGCGCGGGTCCGCAGCACAGTCCAAGGCAGTCGATAGATCACACCAGCTGTGTGCTCGATGCCACGGAGAACCATGTCGAGGACTGCCTCGGGACTTGGGGTCATACTAACCCTGCCCTCCACAAAGCTGTCATAGGCCTGTTGTCCAAGGCGTTTGCGGCGGGCCGATCCAATCGAATTGGCAAGCTCGACTGCAGCGTGCGTGGTGCCGGCGATGACGAGGTTGCGCCGCAGCTCCTCGAGCGCACCCGGAACGCGTTGCTCTTGCGCTGCGATCAGGTAGGCGATGTTGCCCCTGTCGTCGTCCGTGAACCTGCAATCGCTTTGCGCCAGGCGAGTAAGGGATTCCGAGGCGTAGTTCTCGGCGAGTCCAAAGATCGCCTCGATCATGCCGTCGTGTTGGCCATCGACACTGTCCACCGCGTAGAGGCGATGCTCCCAGCCCGCGTCTTTGGGCGTTGAGGGGGTAACAGTCCCGTCTGTCTTGTCGAGCACGAACAGCCGTCTGCCGGCGGACGTTCGGCCCTGGAAACGACGCAGAAGGAACTCGGGCACGAAGTGGTGCCGGTCACCTGCAGCAGTTGGCATCGGACGCTCGCCGCGCGCAATCCCGGCGATGTGAGCTGCAAAGTCGCCAGGGGGAGCCGGTGCGGGCAACACGTTCAAAGCGTATGTGTACGGGCGGCGATCTCGCGAAGGCGGACTCTTGCCGGTCGGAACTTGTGGCTGGCACGCCACTACTTCCGATGTCATATCCATGTCATGTTTTTGACCTGAGGCAACCTCACGCAACCCAACGCAAAGAGCTGCATTTGCAGGCATCTTGTGGGCAGTCGGCGCGCGGTGCCGGCTGGGGGCCGGGCGGTCGCAGGTTCAAATCCTGTCTCCCCGACTTCGCAAGGGCGTACTTTGCGTGCTTGCCCCGCCCTTCGCGCGAGAGAGCGCCGTCAGGCGGCGGCTGCGTCGCTGGGGATGAGCTGGACGTGGAGTCCGAGTGCGCGCGTGAGGGCGCCGAGAGTCGCTGTGGTGAGTCGGTCAGCGCCTCCGGTGTGCGAGGCCACCTGAAGCCGACGCGGGCGCGGTCACCCTCCCGCGATCGGGCGCCCGACGGTGAGCGCGGCCCGGAGCTGAGGATCGAGCTCGGCGTAGTGCGCATCCGCCTGCGCGCCCACGCCGTCGAGCGCCTTGCTGAAGAAGCAGCGGGCTGCGGCTGCGGCCACGACGTCGAAGATCTCCGCATCGGAGAGGCCGTGGGAGCGGAGCAGATCGATGTCGGCCTGGGTGACGGACGTCGCGTCCTGCGCGACCTTGTCCGCGAGTTCCATCACGGCGAGGTCGACGGCGTCGAGGCCCGCGGAGCCGGGGTCGGCGGCGAGGGTCTGCACGACGTCGGGTCCGAGGAACTGGTCGGCGAGGATGGTCCCGTGAGCGAGCATGCAGTAGCTCGATCGCAGCCGGCGGGCGGCGGCGAGCGTTGCCAGCTCGTAGCGGCGCAGGTCCATGCTGGCCTTGATCGCCCCGTTGAGCTGCCGCCAGGCCGCATAGATCTCGGGGCGGTGCGAGAAGGCGCTCGTGAAGTTGGGAAGGTGGCCGAAGACCTCGCGGTCGACCGCGTACATCTGCGCCGTGGCCTCGGAAGCGTCGGACTCGGGCACCGGCTCGATGAACGTCATGGCGGCTCCTTTCTTGGTCTGCTGTCCGGCGCCTCACGTGCGCCAAGACCATTCTGGCCGCCGCGCCAGGAGCGTGTCCTGAGGCGCCTACGCGCCCGCGCCCGCGCGCCCGCGAGCAAGGAACCCACGCAGCACGTTGCCCGTCACGCGCGAGACGTTGTTGTCGTAGTTCGCATGCGAGAGGCTGCCGAGCCAGTTGCACGAGCTGACCGAGAAGACGCGGCCGCCGCTGGGGTGCTCGACGTAGGCCAGATCGGCGCCGACGCGCGGGTTCTCGAACCCGGAGGAGTCGCCGTCGGTTCCGAGCAGGTCCTCGACGACGTAGTAGTAGGTGTCGTCGTGGCGGCCGGCTGAGGTCGCGAGCCGCAGCGTCTCCGGCGGCGTGCCGAGCTCGGCGTCGCAGCGGTCGATCTCGTAGCCGGCTGCGCCGCCGTTGACGAGCCCGAACCTGCCGATCACCTCCTCGGCGCCGACGCCCTCGAAGATGAACGCCGCGCGCGGGTCGAAGCTGTCGGGCAGGCGCGCGTAGCCGGCGGCGCCGGTGCGCAGGTCACCCTGGGCGCCGAAGCCGACGCCGACGAGCCGGTTCGGCGCCCGTCCGCGGTAGCGCCACAGTCCGCCCGGCTCGCCCGTCGTGCTGTGGAACGCCTCGCCGGGAGCGGAGGTCCAGGCGCGGCTGCCGTTGAAGCCGCGCCGCACCTCGATCACGTGCGGGCGCTCCGGGTCGATGCTCGTAACCCAGTAGAAGCCGTTGCCGCCGAGGTACATCAGCTGCCCGGCGCGGTCGAGGTAGGTCTCGAGCGCGTCGCGCATCGGGGTCGTCCAGTACTCGGGGTGCTCGCCCGTCATCACGACGTCGTAGGCGTCGAGCAGTGCGACGCCGTCGGCGTGGAGGTCCTCGTCGGTGATGACGTCGAAGGGGATCTGCTCGTGCGTCAGCCAGTCGATCAGGTAGAGGTCGGCGGCGAAGCGCTCCGGTGCGCCGATCGTCCACATGCGATGGTCCGGGCGCATGTTCGGGATCGGGCGCCGGCGCGAGCTGTACATGCAGCCGCTGCCGTCGGCGTGGCAGTCGTAGAGCGAGAGGCCGGCCTCCGGATGCGCGCGCAGGTAGACGTCCGCCGCGCTCGGCTCGATCGCGAAGCCCTCGGGCGCGATCTCCGCGGCGAATGGCGCGTCGATCATGCGCTCGTTCGCGTAGGCGAGGTGGGTGAGCGTCGGCAGCAGCATGGCGGCACGCGCGTCCGGGCGCCCGACGTGGGGGCGCACGACGAACGGGATGCGGTCCTCGCGCCCCTCCGCCCGCAGGCGCGCCGCATAGATCCCGCTGGGCAGGCCGGCCGGGATCGTCCAGGCGAGCGACGGCTCCCAGCGCGCGTCGTCGAGGTCGTCCTCATGGAAGTGCACGGCCGCATACTGCTCGGGCGCGTGGCGCCAGCTCATCGTCTCCCCGCTCCAACGGCGGCCGGTGACCGCTCGCGCGGGGCCGTTGACGAGCGCTCCGTCGCGGCCGTGGCCCGAGACGTCGACGGCGCGACCGGAGTGCTGCTCGCGCGCGAGGTCCCAGCAGAGCGCGAGCTCGTCGCGCGGGAGGTCGTCGGGTCCCGCGGCCCCCGCGAGCGCCTCCAGCTGCGTCCAGTCGAGCGCGCGGGCGTAGAGGCACGGCTGCTCGACGCGCCCGTTGAAGTGCGCGCGCGGGGTGCGGTCGCCCGCGACGTCGGCCGCGACGACGAAGCGCTCCGCTGCGGGCCACCCGCCGGCCGACTCGGCAGCCGCCTCGGCGCGGTCCGCTCGCACGGGCACGAGCGGCGCGTCCTGCTCGCGCGCCCACAGCCGCGCTGCGCCGTCCGCGTCGAGCGCGAGCGCGACGAAGCACCAGCGGCGGGTGCGCAGCGCGAGGCCGTCGAGCATGAGCGCGACGCCGTCGGCGCCGGTGCGCGCGACGAGCCGCCCATCCTCGATCGCCAGCTCCAGCAGGCCCGGAACCGCGAGCACGACCTGGCGTCCGGCCTGCTCGGGCAGCGTCGGCCAGATCCACGCCGCCGCCGTGAGGCCGGCCGTCGCGTCGAGGCCCGCGAGTGCGGTCGACGCGTAGGAGCCGGCCACGGCAACCTGCTTGGCGCCGGCGAAGCTGCCGAGCTGCTCGACCAGCTCCTCCTTGAAGCCCGGTCCGTCGGGGTGCTCGTCGCCGTGCAGCAGGCGGACGATCGCGGCCTCGACGCGCGCGGCGTCGGTGCTGACCATGAAGTCGAGCGTCTCGCCGCGTCGCACGCTGAGGCGGTCGGGATAGCCGATCAGCTCGAGCATCGCTGCAAATCTCGCAGGCGCGGGTGCGCCCGGCACGGTCACATTGGGCTCAAGCAGCGGCCCGCGCTTGTCGTTGTGCACAAGCTCGCTGCGCTAGAACGCGGCGAGGAGGCCCTGCAGGACGTGCTCCGCACCGGTCGGCGCCGCGATCGTGAGCGTGATCTCAGCGGGCGTCTCGGTGAGCGTCATCGTCAGGAACGCGCAGCAGCGCGCCTCGGCGGCGACGATCGCGGCCAGCCGCTCGTGGATGCCGGGGTGGCGCTCGAAGCGCAGGATCGCGCGCGCACCGTTGAGCTGCTTGGCGCGCAGCGCGGCGCGGCCGACGGCGCCGATCTCGGCGAGGCGGGCGGGCAGCTCGTGTGTGGGGAGCGAGCACGCGATCGGCGGGGTGTTCGCCATGGCGGCTACCCTGCACCTTCAAGGCGACTTGAAGTCAAGGGAGCTGCATGCAGGAGGCGGTCATGACGATCGGCGAGGTCGCGCGCGCGGCCGGGTTGCGGACCTCCGCGATCCGCTACTACGAGTCGATCGGCGTGCTGCCGGAGGCCGAGCGCCACGCCGGCCAGCGCCGCTACGGCCCCGACACGCTGCAGCGCCTGCGGGTGATCGAGGTCGCCAAGCAGGCCGGCTTCTCGCTCGGGGAGACGCGCGCGCTGCTCGCCGCCGACGCCGACAGCAGCGCCCACGCCGAGCTGCGCGCGCTCGCTGCGCGCAAGCTGCCGGAGATCGACGCGCTGATCGAGCGCGCGCAGCGGATGCGCGACTGGCTGACGACCGCGAGCGACTGCGGCTGCGAGACGCTCGACGTCTGCGCGCTGTTCGAGCCCGTTACCCCTTCGGCGGCAGGCTCCGCGCGAACGCGACTCCGCGCGGCACCCATGCGCCGACCTGGCGCTTCGTCCTGACGCCGTCGGCGGCGACGCAGACCCAGCCCCTCATCGGACGGCCGGTCATGTCGAAGACGCGCGTGTGCGGGCGCGCGAGCGCCTCCTCGTAGGCGTCGGGGCCGACGCGCACCATCAGCTCGTCGCCGATGATCCCGACCGCCATGTTGCCGCCCAGCATGAACGCGAGCCCGCCGAACATCGCCTTCTCGGTCACGCCGGACTCGTCGGCGAGCTGCTCGCGGATGCGGTGCGCAAGATCCTCGTCGTAGGCCATCGGATCGTCACGATAGCTCGGGCCCGACGGCTCAACCAGCCCGCTGCCGCTCCGGCTCGGCCGCCCGCAGGCGCTGGGGGACGGGGGCGGCGACGGGCACGGCGTCGTCGTGGATCGCGCGCCCGCCGCGCATCAGCGACGCCGCCGCCGCGATCAGGCAGGCGACGATCGCGAACGCGAACGACGCGTGCAGCCCGTCGCGGAACGGACCGGAGATCAGCGTCGGGAAGAACGACTTGCCGGTCAGCACGGCCTGCTCGTGACCGGACAGACCGGCGAGCACGTGCGGGCCGACGAGGTGCTGGATCGGGTTGTAGCCGAGGAACGCGGCGAACAGGATCGAGACCGGCGGCAGCGCCGCGACGGTGTGCGCCGTGCCCGACGGCACGCCGTGGGCGTGCAGCCCGGCGGCCAGCGTGTGCGGCAGCGTCGCGGAGAGCCCGAGGATCATCAGCGTGAAGAAGATCCCGACCGACAGCACCTGCGCGGAGTTCTGGAACGTCTGGTTCATCGCGCCGCCGACGCCGCGATGCGCGCGCGGCAGGCTGTTCATGACCGCGGCGCGGTTGGGCGAGGCGAACAGGCCCATCGAGGCGCCGAGCAGGAACAGGATCAGGCCGAACGGCACGTAGGAGAAGTTCGTCGGCAGCAGCAGCATGAAGCCGAACCCGCAGGCCGTCAGCAGCATGCCGGTCGTCGCGAACGGGCGCGCGCCGAAGCGGTCGGAGAGGATCCCCGAGATCGGCCCCGCGAGCAGGATCCCGACGGTCAGCGGCGCCATGTAGATCGCCGCCCACAGCGGCGTCTCGGCGAAGTCGTAGCCGTGCTGGGGCAGCCAGATGCCCTGCAGCCAGATGATCAGCATGAACATCAGGCCGCCGCGCGCCAGCGCGGAGAGGAACGTCGAGAGCGTGCCGAACGTGAAGGCGCGGATGCGGAAGAGCGGGAGCCGGAACATCGGCTCGCGCGAGCGCCGCTCGACCGCCACGAACGCTGCAAGGCTGACCGCCGCCGCGCCGAGCAGGCCCAGCACGCGCGCGCTGCCCCAGCCGGTCGCGTGCCCGCCGGCGGGGCGGATCCCGTAGGTGACGGCGACCATCACAAAGATCAGGCCGAGCGCGAACGTCACGTTGCCGGCCCAGTCGATCGGCGCGGGACGCGGGCTGCTCAGCTCGCGCAGGCCGCGGTAAGCCCAGACGGTGCCGAAGACGCCGACCGGCACCGAGATCAGGAACACGAGCCGCCAGTCGATCGGCGCCAGCACGCCGCCGAGCAGCAGGCCGATGAAGAAGCCGCTGACGCCGACGATGTTGTTGATGCCGAGCGCCATCCCGCGCTGGTTGGGCGGGAACGCGTCGGTGATGATCGCCGCGGCGTTGGCCAGCAGGCAGGCGCCGCCGATCCCCTGCACCACGCGGAAGGCGATCAGGTACAGCGCGCCGCTGCGGCCGGTCATCCAGTCGACCGCGAGCAGCAGCGATGCGACGGTGTAGATGACGAAGCCGAGGTTGTAGATCTTCACGCGCCCGACCATGTCGCCCAGGCGCCCGAGGCTGACGATCAGCACGCTCGTCACGACGAGGTAGCCGAGGATCATCCACAGCAGGTAGAAGGAGTTCGCCGGGACGAGCGGATCGAGGTGGATGCCGCGGAAGATGTCGGGCATCGCGATGATCGTGATCGAGCCGTCGAGCGTCGCCAGCAGCACGGCCAGCGTCGCGTTCGACAGCGCGATCCACTTGTAGCGATCTGGACTCGCGGTCGGCATCCGCGATCAAGTATACAGGCAGCCTGTTCAGTTCACCTGTTGACATCTGCTCTACACTGCCGCGCATGCAGGCCGAGCGGCACACGACCGCGCACCTGGCGCACGAGCTGCGCGAGACGGTCGGGCGCGTCATCCGCCGACTGCGCGCCGAGCCCGGGCCGCCCGTCGCACAGCTGACGGTCCTCAGCCGCCTCGACCGCCGCGGCCCGGCGAGCGTCAGCGACCTCGCGACCGCCGAGCGGATGCGCCCGCAGTCGATGGCGCAGACCGTCCACGACCTCGAGGCGGCGGGCCTCGTCTCGCGCCGGCCGGACCCCGACGATCGCCGGCGCGCGTTCGTCGAGCTCACGCCGGCCGGCCGCGAGCTGCTGGGAGAGACGCGCGCGCGGCGCGAGGGCTGGCTCACGGACACGCTCGAGCGCGAGCTCGACGAGCGCGAGCGCGAGCTGCTGCGCGAGGCGGTCGTGCTGCTGGACCGCATCGCCGACGCCTGAGACGGGCGGCGCGCGTCAGACGACTGGTGGCGGCGTGCCGTCGGCCGTCGCTGCGAGCGCCGGATCCCACTCGCACACCACGCACGCATGCCGGAAGACGGAGCGCGCGAAGTCAAGCGCGGCCGCATGCGGATCCGGCGCGGCGACGACGTCGTCCCAGTCGAGCACGTACTCGCCCAGCGCGTCGTCCCAGCGGGCGGCCGCGGGCGAGAGCGCGCCGGTGGGGAAGGTGTCCGGCGCTGGATGCGCGTAGGCGTAGAAGGCGGCCTTGGGATAGCGACCGTCGCCCGGCCACCAGCCGACGGCGACCTCCTGCGCGTCCATTGCGTTGCGCATGATGAAGTCCTGCGACGGCGGCTGGGCCGGCTCGCCGGAGAAGAGACTCACCGCCAGGTCGAACGATCCCCACCAGGCGTTGACGGGCGTCGAGCGGCCGCGGTAGGGCGCGCGAAACGCGGCGAGGATCTGCGCGGCGCGGGTCGCCGCCGCGAAGTAGGTCGTCACCTGGCTCGGGTCGTAGGTCGCGTGCTCGACGTCCTCGTCGAGCGGCGTCGTCCAGGGCGTCTCCTGCGGCGTCAGGTCGAGCGAGACCTCGCCGCCGAGGATGCGGACCGCGTCCAGCAGCTCGCGCGTGACCTCGCCCACCGGGCGGTCGGGCGCGAGCGCGACGCGGTGGGCGCGGCCATCGCTGTGCTCGGCGAGCGCCTCGTGGCTGCGCAGGTCGAGCGCGACCACCAGCGCGCCCGAGCCGTCGGGCGCCGGCAGCGGCAGCGTCTCCCAGCCGCGCGCGCTGAGGCGCAGCGCGGCGTGCTCGAGCTGGGGCTCGCGCGGCGCGAGCGCCGCCGCCAGCTTGCCGAGCACCTGCGTGTGCGCGTGCAGCGTGTCGCATGTCGCGCTCCAGGCCTCGTAGGGGAGGAGCTTCGGCCAGTCGGAGGGCATCGGTCATACGCTATCGAGGCATCCAAGCCCGATCGAGGAGCCATTCATGACCACGCCGACATCCCTCGTCACCGGCGTCGACTTCGTCACCGTGTTCGTCAAGGACTTTCCGGCCGCGACCGCGTTCTACGGCACGCTCCTTGGCCTGCCGTGCTCGGCCGAGTACGGGAAGCTGCCCGGGGCCGAGTTCGAGACCGGCAGCCTCACCCTGCAGGTGATGGACGCCGCGGCGGTCGGCCGCGACTTCGAGCCCAGCACGCACCCGATCGCCCTGCACGTCGACGACGTCGCGGCCGCGCGGACCGAGCTCGAGGCGCGCGGGCTCGTGTTCCTCGCCGACACGCTCGACTCCGGCGTCTGCCACATGGCCTTCTTCACCGATCCGGACGGCAACGCGCTCATGCTGCATCACCGCTACGCGCCGAGGTCCGGCGCCTGACCCGCTCAGCCGCGCCGCAGCAGCCGGGCGAGCAGTCCGCGGCGCGGCGGCGCTATGTCCTCGCGCAGCGGCAGCCGGCCGGCGCTGCGTGCCTCCAGCACGCAGGCGGTGTGGGCGTGGCGCCGGCGCGAGCTGTCGTCCTCGGGCTTGACGAGCATGTGCTCGCCGAGCGCCGGCAGCAGCTTGCCGCACAGCGGGCAGCGGTACGTCGAGGGCTTGAGGTTGCGCGCCGGGCGGACGGAGTACCAGCGCGCGTCATGGAAGGACGCCACGGCGGTGACGCTATCGCCATCCGTGCGGGGCATCCGTAGGCTCCCGTCCATGGCGGCTCGGCGCCTCACGGCTGCGGCGACTTTCGCGCTGCTCGCGATTGGCGCAGACCTGACCAGTCCGTGTAGGAGGCGTTGCGAACAGGCGCTTGCCATGATGGGTCGATGCGGCGTGTGAGCATCAGCGACCCGGAGTTCGTCTACGACGCGGCCGATCCCGAGGGCTTCCGCTCCGGTCTGTTCCGGCTCGGTCCGCAGCTCGGCGCCGAGCAGACGGGGGCGAGCGTCTACGAGCTGCCGCCGGGGCAGGCGGTCTGCCCGTACCACTACGAGTACGGCGAGGAGGAGTGGGTGCTCGTGCTCGCGGGCCGCCCGTCGCTGCGCGTGCCCGAGGGCACCCAGCAGCTCGACCCGTTCGACATGGTCTTCTTCCCGCGAGGGCCCGCCGGAGCGCACCAGATCCGCAACGACACCGAGGAGTCGGTGCGGATCGTCATGTGGTCGACGGTCGTCTACCCGACGGCGACCGCATACCCCGACAGCGACAAGATCGGGATCTGGACGGGCGACAAGGCCGAGGACGTCATGGTCGTGCGCTCGAGCAAGGTCGACTACTTCCACGGCGAGGGCGGCTGAGCGAGCCCAGCTCCGCGATCAGCAACCGAAAGCCGAGATCGAGCTCGTCAAGCCCAGCCAGCTCCGCGTTGCGCTCGTTCCACGCGCCGCTGTCGAGATCGGCGCGCAGACATGCCATTGCCGCCTCCACCTCCGCCGGCTCGAGCCGTGCGAAGACGGAGATCCCGGCGCGCACGCGCGGGTCGAGGTAGGCGTGCGGGCGCGCCCAGAACGCCGGCAGGAAGCCGTCGCGGCAGTCGGCGGGGATCGGGACCGGCAGCACGGTCTGCGCGCCGAGGTGGGCGGCGACGTCGTCGATCGTCATCCCCGGCAGCCCCTTGAACCCGGGCAGGTAGTCGCGTACGAGCCAGAAGCGGTCGGCGAAGCTCGGGTCGTATGTGAGCAGCACCGCGCGCGAGCGCGCGACGCGGCGCAGCTCGCGCAATCCGCGCGCACGGTCGCTCCAGTGGTGGTCGGTGATGACGGCCATCGCCGCGTCGAAGCTGTCGTCCTCGAACGGCAGCTCCTCCGCCACCGCGCGCACGACCGGTGCCGCGCCCGCCGGGCGCTGGGCGATCATCACCTCGGAGGGCTCGACCGCCACCACCTCGCGATCGTGCGGCTCATACGAGCCCGTGCCCGCACCGACGTTCACGACGCGCCGCGCGTCGCCGAGCGCGTCGTGGACCATCCCCTCGATCGTTGGATCGGCCTGCCGCGTCGTCATGTAGCCGACGCCGATCTCGTCGTAGAGCGGCGCGTCGTTCACTCGCGCAACGGTAGCGGTGGGCTAACGCGACGGCGCCGGCTGTGTCATGCCCTTCACAGCGTGTCGGCACCGATTTGGCGCCGGGTAACCTGGGTCGATGAAGCGCGTGGGGCTTGCCGCGGCTGCGGCGTTCGTGAGCGTGAACATCTGGACGGGTGCGCCGCTGCTCGCGCTGTGGGTCGGCTCGCGCACCGTGCCCGACAGCGGCCTGAGCATGAGCGCCGTGTTCGTCGTCGTGCTCGTGCTGCTGGTCTCGGTCCTGGGCCTGGCATGGCTGCTGAACCGCCTCAACGAGCGCTACAACGAGCTCACCGGCGTTCCGCCCGCACAACGCCGCACCTCGCCGTGGTTGCGCAGCATGCGCAGCGAGCGCGAGGAGCTCGTGCACCAGAAGCAGGGGACGAGCGCGATCGAGCGCGTGGTCGTCGTCAGCGTCATGCTCGCCGCCGCGGCGTTCAACTTCTGGTTCTTCTTCTTGGCCGGCTCGCCGATCTGAATTCAGTCGCTCGCTGTGTTCAACCTTCCGCTGCGACCGGATGACACTCCGCCTCCCGCCCCGGTCGCAGGGGAGCGCCGCAGACTGCGCACTCGTAGTCGCGCGCGAGTCGCGTGGGGGTGTCGCCGCCGGGCTCGGGCTCGGTGCGCAGGACGTCGTCGCTGATCGTCAGCCAGGCGATCACCCCGCCGAGCGCGGCGAGCGCGGCGGTGGCGGTCATCGCGGTGTGGAAGCCGGCGGTCATCGCCGCCGGGTCGTAGAACTTGTCGCCGGTGAGGCCGGCGATCAGCGGCAGGACGGCGACCGCGAGCAGTCCGCCGACGCGCGAGACGGCGTTGTTGATTCCCGACGCGATCCCCGAGTGGCGCGCGTCGGCGGCGGCGAGCACCGTCGCCGTCACGGGCGCGACGACGAGCGTCAGGCCGATGCCGAACACGATCACCGCCGGCAGCACGCTCGTGACGTAGCTGTCACCCGGCTCGATGCGCGTCATCAACAGCATCCCGGCCGCGATCACGAACGGCCCGACGGTCAGCGGGATCCGCGGCCCGATCCGCTGCGCCAGCGCGCCCGAGCGCGCGGACAGGGTCAGCATCAGCGCGGTGACCGGCAGCGACGCCGCACCGGCTGCGATCGGCGAGTAGCCGGCCGAGATCTGCAGGAACGAGACGAGCAGGAAGAAGACGCCGCTGAGCGCCGCGTACACTACGAACGTCACGAGGTTCGCGCTGCTGAACTGCCGGGAGGCGAACAGCCCGAGCGGCATCATCGGATTCGCGCTGCGGCGCTCGAGCGCGATGAACGCGACCAGCGCCAGTGCCCCGCCGATCGCCGCCACCAGGATCGCCGCCGAGGCCCCGGCGCCGGGCGCCTCGATCAGCGCGTACGTCGTCCCCGCCAGCCCGAGCGCCGCCAGCGTCGCCCCGGGCGCGTCGAGCCGTCCGTGCGCCATCGGGTCGCGCGTCTCGGGCACATGGCGCGTCGCCATCGCCATCACGACCAGGCCGAGGGGAAGATTGATCAGGAACACCGCCCGCCACGACACCGCTTCGACGAGATAGCCGCCGAGCAGCGGCCCGAGCGCCGCGCCGACGCCCGTCATCCCCGACCACGCGCCGATCGCCCGCGCGCGGTCGCCGCGACGGAAGCTCGCCTCGATCATCGCGAGGCTGCCGGGCGTCAGCAATGCGCCGCCGACGCCCTGCAGCAGGCGCGCGAAGATCAGCAGCTCGGCGCTCGGAGCGGCCGCGCAGATCGCCGAGGCGGCCGTGAACCAGCCGACGCCGATCACGAAGATCCGCCGCCGCCCGAGGCGGTCGCCGAGCGAGCCGCCCAGCAGGATCAGCGAGGCGAGCGTCAGCAGGTAGCCGTTGAGCATCCACTGCAGCTGGCTCGTGCTCGCGTTCAGGTCGCGCCCGATCGCGGGCAGCGCGACGTTGACGACGGTGCCGTCGAGGAACGCGATCCCCGATCCCAGCACCGCGGTCGCGAGCACCCAGCGCCCGCGGCCGCTGTCGAAGGCGATGCCGTCGCCGCGGGCGTCGGTGGAGGCCGTCGGTTCGATGGGGTGACGGTACCCCACCGCTCGTCAGCTACTCAGCAGCCGGTCGTCTTGCGCGCGTTGCACGTCGCGCCGTCGATCATCGAGACGCTGCCGGCCTCGGCGTTGGAGACGTAGACCGTGTCGGTGCCGGGGTCGATCGCGATGCGGCGGGGGCTGGTTCCGACGAAGGCGGTCGCGATCGTCTCGCAGCCGCGGTGCGCCGTGTTGCACGTGTGCGTGTCGATCATCGTCACGCTGTTCTCGCCGGCGTTTGCGACGTAGAGCGTGCCGGTCGCCGGATCGAGCACCGCGGCACGAGGATCCTTGCCGACGTCGAGGCTCGCGCCGCGGCTGCGGGGACAGCCGCTCGTGTCGGTGGCGTTGCAGCGCGCCGCGGCGACGAGCGTCACGCCGTCGCGGCCGGCGTCGCCAACGTAGAGCGTGCCCGTCGCCGGGTCGATCGCGAGCCCGAGCGAGCCGTGACCGACGCGTGCGCGCGCCGGCGTCGCGCCGCAGCCGCTCGTGTCGGCCGCGTTGCAGCGCCTCGCGTCGATCAGCGCCAGCGTGCCGGCGCCGGAGTCGGCGACGTCGACCGTGTGGTGGGCCTGGTCGAGGGCGAGGATCTGCGGGCCGCGGCCGACCTGGACGGTCGCCGGCGCCTGCGCGCAGCCGCTCGTCGCGAGCGCAGTGCAGGCGCGCACGTCGACGACGGAGACGCTGTCGTCGAACACGTTCGGGACGTAGAGCGTGTGGGTGGCGCCGTCGAGTGCGAGCAGCTCCGGCCCTCTGCCCACGTGCACGAGCGCGGGCGTGTTGCCGCAACCGCTCGTGTCCGTCGCGTTGCAGGTGCGCGCGTCGATCACTGCAACGGTGTCGCTGAGCGTGTTCGCGGCGTAGATCGTGGAGGTCGCGGGATCGATCGCGACGCCGACGGGGCTCTCACCGTGCGTGGCGACGGTTGCGCGCCGCCCGCAGCCGGCTTGCTCGCGGGCGTTGCAGGTGCGCGCGTCGATCAGCGAGAGCGTGCTCGACCCGCCGTTGGCGACGTAGAGCGTGCTCGTGAGCGGATCGACGGCCAGGCCCGTTGGGTGATCGCCGACGCCCACGGCCGCACGCGCGAGCAGCGGGCCGCCGCAGGACGCAGTCACGTAGGGGCCGCGGCAGGCGGTGCGCGCCTTCCAGCGCCGTTCGAACGCGCTCACGAAGCGATCGATCGCACGGCTCTGCGCGCGCCCGGAGCGACGGCGCGCCGCGCTGCGCACCAGCGCCCGAGCGAGCAACTGCACCCGCAGGCGCAGGCGCACGTCGGCGATCGTCATGCCGCTCTGCCGCAGGAAGCGCCGCAGCCCGCCCGGGGGGAAGACCTGATGCGCGGTGCGGCGCAGCTCGCGCGCGACCGCCGCCGCGCTCACGTGCACATGGCGGGCGCGTGCCTCCGCGACGATCGCGTCGCTCTGGAGCAGGTTCTCCATCGTCTGGTGCAGCGCGGCCGCGGCCGATTCGCCCGAACCCGACCCGTGCGTGATCGCGAACCAGTGGCTGAAGCGCGCGCCCGTGAGCGGTGCGACGCCGGTGCAGGCGAGCAGCGCGTCGGCAGCCGGGTGGTAGACGGCGCCGCTCGGCGGCAGCGGCGCGCTCGGCGCGTGTGGGCAGCGCGCGCCCGACGCCTGCGCCGTGGCTGTCAGCAGGCAGCACAGCAGCAGGGTCGCCGCGGCCAGCGCGCGCACGCTCCACGACATGACACCCCTGCCACGACACCGCATGCGTTCGTCTCCCTGAGCGTTCGGTCGGCGCGCAGTATTCCCGACAGACCGGCGGATGGTAGATGCGGTCGTCTACATTCGCCCGCGATGTCGATGCTCCCGGAGCGCCTCGCCGCCCAGCTGCTCGCCGGCCCGCCGGCGCGCGACCCGGTCGCGGTCGTGGAGCGGCTGCTGGCCGTGCAGGGGCAGGATCCGCGTGGGGCGCGGCTGGCGATCCGCGCTCGCAGCGCCGGCCTGTCGGCCGCGGACGTGGATCGCGCGCTGACGCAGGAGCGCTCGCTGCTGATCACCTGGGTCAACCGCGGCACGTTGCATCTGATCCGCAGCGAGGACTACGCCTGGCTGCACGCGCTGACGACGCCGCCGCTGCTCACCGGCAACGCGCGGCGGCTGGCGCAGGAGGGCGTCGAGCCGGACGCGGCCGAGCGCGGCGTCGCCGCGATCGAGCGCGCGCTCGCCGACGCCGGAGCGCTGACGCGCGAGCAGCTGCGCGAGCGCGTCGCCGCCGCCGGGGTGCGCACCGAGCGCCAGGCGCTCGTGCACCTGCTGATGCTCGCTTCGCTGCGCGGGCTGGTCGTGCGCGGCCCGATGGTCGGCGCCCAGCACGCCTACGTGCTCGTGCGCGACTGGCTCGGCAAGCCGGCCGCGCCGGTCGATCGCGATCGCGCGCTCGCCGAGCTCGCGCGCCGCTACCTCGCCGGACACGGCCCGGCGACCGACCGCGACCTCGCGCGGTGGGCGGGCCTGCCGCTGCGCGACGCGCGCGCGGGCCTGAGCGCGATCGCCCCGGAGCTGGTCCAGCGCGACGACGGCCTCGTCGACCTCGCGAAGCGCGCAACTCCCGCTGACGCCGAGCCGCCCCCGCCGCGCCTGCTCGGC
Organism: Conexibacter sp.; assembly: GCA_035637995.1. Taxonomy (GTDB): domain Bacteria; phylum Actinomycetota; class Thermoleophilia; order Solirubrobacterales; family Solirubrobacteraceae; genus Conexibacter. Next base: position 21,045 of record DASRAV010000010.1, read on the forward strand.
GCCTTCGACCCGCTGCTGCTCGGCTGGGCCGATCGCACGCCGCTGCTCGGCAAGCACACGCACGTCGTCACCGTCAACGGCATCTTCCACCCGATCGCGCTCGTCGGCGGGCGCGCGGTCGCGACCTGGGGCCTGGCCGGCGGCAGCGTCGCGCTGAAGCCCTTCGGGCGTCTCGCCGCCCGCGACCGCAGGGCACTCGACGCCGAGGCTGCGGACGTCGTGCGCTTCCTCGGCTAGCGTTCCCCGCATGAGCGACTACACGATTCTCAGCCTCGACGACGTGCCCGACGTGTTCGGCGGCAAGTACCCGGGGGAGATGCGCTTCCTGACGGGCGATCTGGGGACGACGCAGGTCGCCTTCACGCACCGGCGGATGCCGCCGCAGTCGGGCGGCAAGGGCGGCTACGGCCACCGTCACAAGACGCAGGAGGAGATCTACTACGTGGTCTCCGGGACGCTGCAGTTCAAGCTCGGCGACGAGATCGTCGACGTCGCGGGCGGCAGCGCCGTGCGCGTCGCGCCGGAGACCGTGCGCTCGGTGTGGAACGACAGCGACGCGGACGCCGAGCTGATCATCGTCTCGGTGCGGATGGACGACGCGCGCGCCGACGGCGAGCTCGTCGAGGGCTTCTGGCCCGACGACTGAGCGGCGGGCGCGGGCGCCGTCAGGCGTCGCGTCGCGCCGGATCCCCGGCGGGGAGCACGTCGCACGCCCACGCGGTGCGCTTCCAGTCGGGCACGGGCGTCTCGCGGTCGGTGCGCGGGACGAAGCGGGAGCGCTCGACGAGCGCCATCCGGTGGATGTAGCGCGGGCAGTTGGGGAACACCTCCGTCGCCTGCACGCGCACGACGAACTGCGCCTCCGGGTACTGCGCCGTCAGCGGATCCTGCTCGTCGATGCTCGCGACCCCGTTGAGGCGCAGGCGCGAGGGCCGCGCGGCGGTGAAGTCGACGAACAGCAGCCCGACGTGCGGGTTGACCGTCAGGTTGCCCATCGAGAGGTACATCCCGTTGCCGTCGTAGTTGGGGAAGGCGAGCGAGTGCTCGTCGAGCACGCGCACGAAGCCCGGCTCGCCGCCCTTGTAGGAGCACTGCGGCCGGCCCTGCGCGTCGGCGGTCGCGAGGAAGAACATGTCCATCCGCTCGATGAAGGCGCGGTCCTCGGCGTCGATGAGCGGCTCCTGCAGGAACCGCTCGCCGAGCCGATCGGCCAGCCGGCGGGTGTCGAAGCGGTCCTGCAGCCGGCGGGAGCCGTCGTGGAACGGAGCGCTCATCGCCCGCAGAGCGTAGCGCCGCTACAGTCCGCCGATGCCACGGTATGCGGCCTTCCTGCGCGGGATGAACCTCGGCAGGCGGCGGCTCGCCAACGCGACGCTGCGCGCGCACGTCGAGGCGCTCGGCTTCACGGACGTGGCGACCTTCCGCGCCAGCGGCAACGTGATCCTCAGCGCGGCTGAGGGCGAGTCGATCGAGGACGTCGCGCGGCGGCTCGAGGCGGGCTTGGAGCAGGCGCTGGACTATGCGGTGCCGGTGTTCGCGCGCGACGCGCGGCAGCTGCGGTCGATCGCGGCGCACGAGCCGTTCGACGCCGACCTCGTCGCGGCGGCGAAGGGGAAGCTCCAGGTCATGCTGCTGAGCGCCGCTCCGACCGCGGCGACGCGCAGGCAGGTGCTCGCGCACGCGACCGACGACGATCGGCTCGCGCTGCGCGGCTGCGAGCTGTATTGGCTGCCGAGCGGCGGGATCCTCGACTCGCCGCTGGACCTGAAGGCGATCGCGGCGCTGCTCGGCTCCGCCACGATGCGCACGAAGGGCACGATCGACCTGATCGCGGCCAGGCATTTTGCCGCTTGAAGGCCGTTGAAGCGCGATTTTCTCGACCGTCAAGGCGGTTGCGCAAATACACCAAAAAATAAACCGTATATGCCCGACGATTCACGCGGTATTCTGAGACGTAGATGTCTACATTGGCCGCTGCACCGACCACGACGGTGCGCCTGCTCGACTACGATCCGGAGCTCGCTCGCGATCTGCGCGAGGAACGCCGCGACGAGGCCAGCCGCACCGCGCTTGCGCCGACGCTCACCGTTCCGCGAGGAGCGTGGGACGGCGTGCCGCCGGACGTCGTCGGCGCCTGCCCCTACGGGCTGCTCGTGCTCGAGGGGCTCCTGAGCCGCACGGTCATGCTCGGCGGCGACCAGCCCTCCACGCAGCTGCTCGGCGAGGGCGACCTGATCCGCCCCGAGCCCGAGGACGCCGCCGCGCTCGTTCCCGTCACGGTGCACTGGACGGTGCTGGACCCCGTCAAGCTCGCGATCCTCGACGAGCGCTTCCTGCTGACGGTGCGCCGCTGGCCGGAGATCGTCGCCGCGCTGTTCGAACGCGTCGCAGCGCAGTCCTCGCGCCTCGGCACCCACCGCGCCCTCTGTCAGCTCCCGCGCGTGGAGGATCGGCTGCACGCGCTGCTGTGGTTCCTCGCCGAACGCTGGGGCCGCGTCACGCCGCAGGGCGTCGTGCTGCCGATCAAGCTCACGCAGGAGGTGCTCGGGCAGCTGATCGGCGCCAAGCGCCCGACGGTCAGCCTCGCGATCAAGGAGCTCGAGAAGCGCGGCACCGTCCTGCGCCGCGGCGACGGCGCCTGGCTGCTGGAGGAGAGCTGGTCGTGGGCGGAAGGCACGGCGGCGCTGACGCTCCCCTCGGCCGGCTTCGTGCGGCACGAGCCCGGGTCGCCGACGCTGGCGAGCGGAAACGGCGCCCGGCGCCAGCGCGGTGACGGCAACGGCAACGCCGCCACCAACGGGAACGGCAACGGGCGGCTCCACCGCAACGGCACTGGCAACGGCAGCACGCACGGGAGTCGGATCGAGGCCCGTTCCCCGACCGTGACGCTGACGCCTGCCGTCGCCGACTTGCAACGGCGCATCGAGCGGATGCGCGAACGCCACGAGCGCTCGATCGGCGAGGTCAGCGCACTGCTCGCGCGCTCCGCCGCGACGCAGCAGCGCTCCGCCGAGCTGCGCGATCGCATCGCGCACGGCCGCAAGCGCCGCGGCTAGTCGGCGCTTGCGGCGCGCTGCTCCATCAGCAGGATCGCACCCGAGATCTCGCCCTCGTGGACGGTCAGCGGCAGCGTCGTCACCGTGCACTCGATCGCCTTGCCGCGGCGCGTCATGGCGGAGAGCCGCACCTCGCCGCGGTACGCCTCGTCCTTGAGCGCGCGCCGGATCGGCTGCTTGAGCTGCTCCACCGGCAGCCCGATGTCCAGCGCGAGGAAGTGCTGCCCGGCCACCTCCTCCTGGCGCAGCCCCCACAGCTCGGTGGCGTGCCCGTTCCAGACGTCGATCTGGCCGTTGCGGTCGAGCACGACGACCGCGACGCCGAGGCTCGTGAGGATCGTCTCCAGGAACGCGTTGACCTCGTTGAGCTCGCGCGTGCGCTGGCGCAGCTCCTCGTTCATCGTCTCGAGCTCCTCGTTGGTCGACTGGAGCTCCTCGTTGGTCGTCTCGAGCTCCTCGACCGTCGACTGCAGCTCCTCGTAGGCCGTCTCGAGCTCGTGCTTGGAGTGGTCGAGCTGCTCGTGCAGGCGCCGCTGGATCGTCACATCGACGTAGGTGATGCTCACGCCGATCAGCGTCGTCCCGGACGTGAGCGGCATCACCTGCACCTCGAACTCCGCGGCCTCGCCGCCGGCGCCCATCCACGCGACGGGCCCGAGCGCGACCGGCCGGTGCTCGACGACGACGCGATCGAGCGTCGGGCGCAGCTCGATCGGCCGGTAGGAGATGCCGAGGTCCTTGAGCGGGCGCCCGACGTCGTCGCCGGCGAGCTCGAACGTCTCGCGCGCGCGGCGGTTGGCGAGCACGAGCATGCCCTCGGCGTCGGTCACGATCTGGGCGACGGGCGCGGCGTCGAAGCTGCTCTCGCGGATCGCGACGCCGACTTCGCCGAGCTCCCCGTGGCCGGGGCTGGCGGCGAGCAGCAGCCGATCGCGCAGCGTCGCCTTCGTCACCTTCGTGAAGAAGCGCCGCTTGAGGCTCACGGGCGTGAAGAGGTCGGCGTGCGTGATCAGCATCTCCGAGCGGCCGAGGAAGAGGATGCCGTCGGGGTCGAGCGCGAAGTTGAAGCGGTCGAGGATCTTCGTCTGCGTCTCGGCGTTGAAGTACATGAGCGTGTTGCGGCAGACGAGCAGGTCGATGCGCGAGATCGGCGCATCCTGGACGAGGTCGTTGCGGCCGAAGATGACCGCGCGGCGCAGGTCCTTGCGGAAGGTGAAGTTGTGGTTCGTGCGCTCGAAGTAGCGCTCCAGCAGCGGCTGCGGGACGCCCTCCACCTGCTTGGCGCCGTAGACGCCGTTGCGCGCGGTCGCCAGCGCGTCCTCGTCGACGTCGGTGGCGTAGATCTTGACGCGTCGCACGAACGCCTCGGCGCCCATCGCCTCCGCAAGCGCGATGGCGATCGTGTAGGCCTCCTCGCCGGAGGCGCAGCCGGCGCACCACACCCGCAGCGGCGCCTCGGCGCCTTTGCGCTCGAGCAGCTGGCCGATTACGTCGCTCTGCAGGTACTCCCACGCGGCCGGGTCGCGGAAGAACGCGGTCACGTTGATGAGCAGCGTGTCGAACAGCTGCGCGTACTCCTCCGGATGCGTTTCGAGGAAGTCGACGTAGTCGTGGTAGGCGCCGACCTCGACGAGCTCCATCCGCTTGGCGATCCGCCGCTCGAGGCTGGTGCGCTTGTAGCCGGTGAAGTCGAAGCCGCGCGCCTGCTTGAGGTGCTCGAGCAGCGCGGCGAGCGGCTCGCCGTTGGCCTCGGCGGCGCTGGCCGGAGCGGTGGGGGACGCCGCGGTCGCGGCCGATGTCGGCTCGCGCGCGGTCATGCTGCGGGCTCCGTCGGGGCCGGATGCACGGCCGCCGGCGCATCCTCGTCCGCGATCCAGGCGGCGGATATGCGGCGCAGCGCGTCGCGGATCGCCTGCGCCTCGGCCGCGTCGCGCGCGCGTTCCTCGAGCGTCTGGGGACTCCGCAGGCTGCCGGCCGCGGTGCGGTGCAGCTCCATGCGGCGCAGCAGCAACGCGCGATCCTCGAGGCTGCGGATCGCCGCCCACAGCGAGGACTCGAGCCGGTGGGCCTGTTCGTCGAAGAGCGACTCGAACGAGTAGGCGTGGCCGATGTTGCAGGCGAAGCGGTCGACGGTGCCGTCGTGGTACTCGTACAGCACCCCGCCGCAGTCGGGGCACGTGAAGCGCGACGGACGCCCCTCCGCCTCGAGGTCCGGAAAGGCGCGCGCCATCGAGCCGGGCGTCGCGACGACGTCCAGGTCGGCCTGCGGGCTCTCGCCGGCGAGCCGGGCGAGCACGAAGCCGACGTCCTTGAGCGGCAGCACGGCGTCGACCTCGACGTGCGTCATCGCGTTGCGCGGCATGCCGGCGTAGAGCGCTTCCTCGGGGTTCTGCACGATCGCGATCCCGCCGCGCAGCTTGATCTCGCCCAGGCCGGCGGTGCCGTCGTCGCGGGCGCCGGACAGCACGACGCCCGCGGCGCGCGGGCCGTAGGCGTGGGCGACGCTGCGAAACAGCGGGTCGACGGCCGGGCGGTGGCCGTTCTCGCGCGGGCCGTGCAGCAGGTGCAGCGTGCCGCTCTCGACGGTCAGGTGGTGTCCCGGCGGGCAGACGTAGATGTGGCCGGCCTCGATCGGCTCGCCGTCGCGGGCGCTGGTGACCGGCAGCGGCCCGGAGCGGCCGAGGATCGCCGGCAGCACGCTCGTGCCGGATTCCGGGATGTGCATGACGACGAGCACGGCGGCTCCGAGCGCCGCCGGCAGTTGGCGTACGCACGCCGTCAGCGCCTCGACGCCGCCCGCGGAGGCGCCGATCGCGATCACGTCGATCACCGTGTCGTGCGGCTGCATCTCCAGCCGCGAGCGTGCCGGAGCGGCGGGCAGACCCTTAAGCGGCATGGCCTATATGCGGTGCAAAGAGTGCCATACCGGTCCCAAAATAGGTCTCACGAAATGTTGTAATGCAGACGTATGTGGACAGCGTACCTCTGCGAGGCACGCTGCCGCGAGCTTCCTGACCATAGAGGCTCCCCTGGGTGCGGGCGGGGGCGGCGGTCGCCGCGGTTGGAAACGAACGCGTCTCGACGCCGCGGGCGCCTCAGGGCGCCGACGGCGGGCGCGTGAAGAGCCCGGCAAGGCTGCCGTTGCGTGGGTCGGACGCCTGCGCGAGACGGGGGAGCCCGAGCGCCGTCTCGGTCGTGCGCAGGACGCCGAACTGGTCCAGCGGGGCGTCGCTGCGCCCGCCGGCGCGCACGTCCGGCCCGGCGACGATCGTCGCGATGCGGCCGCCGTCGGCGGCGCCGGCGCAGCAGCCCGCGTCGGTCGTGCCCTCGTCCCAGGTGAGGATCAGCAGCCCGTGCGATCCCAGGTGCGCGAGCAGCCGCGGGACCAGTCCCGCGAGGAAGCGGTCGCCGACGTCGATGGGGCAGTCGTGCGTGTCGTCGCAGACGTCGGGCGAGATCCACACGTACGTCGGCAGGGTGCCGGCGCGCAGGTCCTGCGCGAGCTGCGTGAGCGGGACGAGCTTGGCGCAGCGCGCCGGGCTGCGCGCCACGTCGTCGTAGTAGGAGAAGGGGTTGTGGCGCTTGGCGTAGCGCCCGACGTCAGCCCCGAGGTAGCACGGTCCCGGCGCGCCCTCGAGGTAGGCCTTCCACGAGATCCCGGCCTGGTCGAGCTGGTCGACGACGTTGCGCGCGCCGACGTGGCAGTCGTAGCAGTCGCTGTCGATCCCGTGCGTCGAGCCGCTCGTGAGCGCGAGGTAGTTCGGCAACGAGGGGTGGCGGACGCCGTAGGAGGCGGTCGCGAGCCCGTAGCGGCGCGCGAGCGCGTTGACGAACGGCGCCTTCGGATTGCCGATCACGTCGCCGTATTCGGTGTTCTCCTGCACGATCGTGACGACGTGCGAGGGCCCGGAGCTCGCGGTGCGTGCGATCGCGGGGCCGGCGGGTGTCGTCGCGGACCGGCTCGCGCCGCAGCCCGCGACCGTCAGTGCGCACGCGAGCGCGATCGGGAGCCGCCAGCTCGGCCGCACGTCAGACGAAGGTCTCGTCCACGTAGCACCAGCGCCATTCCTCGCCGGGCTGGAACGAGCGCACGATCGGATGGCCGGTCTCGCGGGCGTGGGCGCTCGCGTGGCGATTGGGGGAGGAGTCGCAGCAGCCGACGTGGCCGCAGCTCAGGCACAGCCGCAGGTGGACCCACCGCGAGCCGCTCTGCAGGCACTCCTCGCAACCCGCCGGCGTGCGCGGCTCGACCGGCTGGATCTGGTCGACGTGGGGGCAGTCGATCGCCATCGAGGTGAGCCTACCCCGTCTTGAGCCGCGCCCACAGCGCAAGGGCATCGGCGTGCCAATCCGCGTCCACCCCTTTGGATTCGGCGCGAGCTGCCGATATAGCTCGGGATGACGACCGCGATCACCGAACTGCCGGAGGGGCTGACCGCTCCGCCTGCGCGCGGGCGCTCGAAGGCGCTGATCGGCGAGCTGCTCGTCGAGCTCGGCTTCGCGACGGTCTCCGACGTCGAGAGCGCGATCGGCGAGGCGCGCGCCTCAGGCCGCGCGACCGGTCGCGTGCTGGTCGAGAACGGCACGATCACCGCCACGCAGCTCGCGCGCGCGCTCGCGCTGCGCTTCGGCCTGCACCACGTCGACCTCGGCCGCTTCAAGCTCGACTCGAAGGCGATGGACCTGCTCGAGCCCGCCGTCGCGCGCCGCCACGGCGCGGTGCCGGTCGGCTTCCTCGACGGGGGCCGCACCGTGCTCATCGCGATGGCGGATCCCGGCGACGTCGTCGCCGTCGACGACATCGCGCTCATCACCGGCCTCGAGGTGCGCCCGGCGATCGCGACGCCGGAGGAGGTCGCGATGCTGATCGCGCGCCTGAACCGCGTCGAGGAGGAGCCGGAGGAGCTGGAAGGGCCCGAGGGCGGCCTCGGCGGCCCGCTCAGCGCCGGTGGGGAGGGCGACCAGGTCCTCGACCTCGGCGAGCAGATCGACGAGGCGCCCGTCGTCAAGCTCGTGCACAGCATCGTCGCCCAGGCGGCCGAGCGCGGCGCCTCCGACATCCACTTCGTACCGCAGAGCGGCGAGCTGCGGATCCAGTTCCGCGTCGACGGCGTGCTGCAGGACGCCCAGACGGTGCCGCGCAAGATGGCCCCGCACGTGATCGCGCGCATCAAGATCATGGGCGACCTCGACATCTCCGAGCGGCGCAAGCCGCAGGACGGCCGCTTCGCCTTCACGCTCGAGGGCCGCCCGATCGACATCCGCGTCGTGACGCTGCCGCTCGTCGGCGGCGAGTCGGTCGTGATGCGGATCCTGGATCGCGGCGCCGGCTCCGTCGGCCTGGAGGAGCTCGGCATGCTCGAGCAGGCCCGCTCGCGCTTCGAGGAGGCGATCTCGCGCCCCTACGGCGCCGTCCTCGTGACCGGCCCGACGGGCTCGGGCAAGACGACCTCCCTCTACGCGGCGCTGCGGATGCTCAACACCGGCGAGCGCTCGATCATCACGCTCGAGGACCCGGTCGAGTACCGGCTCGAGGGGATCAAGCAGATGCAGGTCAACGAGAAGGCGGGCGTCACGTTCGCGACCGGCCTGCGCTCGATGATGCGCGCCGACCCCGACGTCGTGATGGTCGGCGAGATCCGCGACCGCGAGACCGCGAAGATCGCGATGGAGTCCGCCCTCACCGGTCACATGGTGCTCTCGACGCTGCACACGAACGACGCGCCGACCGCGATCACGCGCCTGATCGAGATGGAGATCGAGCCGTTCATGGTCTCCTCCGCCGTCGACTGCGTCGTCGCCCAGCGACTCGCGCGCAAGCTCTGCGACCACTGCCGCCGCGAGGTCCACCTCAGCGCCGAGCTGCTGCGCAACGGCGGCTTCCCCGCGCTGCACGACCTCACCGCGTACGAGCCCGTCGGCTGCGGGCGCTGCAACGGGACGGGGTATCGAGGCCGCGTCGGGATCTACGAGGTGATGCCGATCACCGACGCGATCCGCAGCGACGCACTCTCCCGCAACGCCGCCAACGCGATCGCCGCCACGGCCGTCTCGGAAGGCATGCGCCGCCTGCGCGACGACGCGCTCGAGAAGATCCAGATGGGCCTGACGTCCGTCGCCGAGGCGGCGCGCGTCACCGTCGCGTCCTGAGGTTCAGCCGCCGCCCGCGAGCGTCGCCTCGGCGCGCTCGCTCTCGCGCTCCAGCACGGTCAGGAACGCCTCGACGACGCGCGCGTCGAACTGCGTGCTGCTGCAGCGCTCGAGCTCGTCGCGCGCTGCGGTGTGGCCGATCGCGTCGCGGTAGGAGCGGTCGCTCGTCATCGCCTCGTACGCGTCGGCGACCGCCACGATGCGCGCCTCCAAGGGCAGGTCGTCGCCGGCCAGCCCCAGTGGGTAGCCCGTCCCGTCCGGGCGCTCGTGGTGCGCCGCCACCCACGCCTGCACGTCGGCGAGGCTCGGATGCTCGAGGATCTGCCCGCCGAGCTCCGGGTGCCTGCGGATCACCGCGAACTCCTCGGGCGTCAGCTTCCCCGGCTTCTTCAGGATCGCGTCCGGCACGCCGACCTTGCCGACGTCGTGCAGCAGCCCCGCGAGCCGGACCCGGCTCACCCGTGCCTCCGAGAGCCCCAGCTCGCGCGCCATCAGCTCGGCGTAGCGCCCGACGGTCTCCGAGTGGCGCGCGCTGCCGCTGAAGCGCAGGTCGACCGCCTCGGCGAGGTCGAGCACGACCGCGAGGAAGCGCTCGCCCTCGACGTTGCGCTCCTCGCCGCTCTCGCGCAGCAGCCTGCGCAGCGCGTCGCTGTGGACGACGGTCCTGTTGCGGCCGCTCTCCTTCGCGCCGTAGAGCGCGTCGTCTGCGGCGCGCAGCAGCGAGGCGGCGGTCTCGCCGTGGAGCGGATAGCTGGCGACGCCGAAGCTGATCGTGATCGGGACGGTGTCGCCGGTGAAGGCGTCGCGCAGCGCGACGCGCAGCCGCTCTGCGATCAGGAACGCCTCCTCGGTGCCCGTGTCCGGCAGCACGACGGCGAACTCCTCGCCGCCGATCCGCGCGGCCGCGTCGAGCTTGCGGATCCCCTGCGTGAGCACGCCCGCGACCCGCTGCAGCGCAGCGTCGCCGACGTGATGACCGGAGCGGTCGTTGACCTCCTTGAAGTGGTCGACGTCGCCGACGAGCACCGTCATCGCCGTCTCGCCGCGGCGGGCGCGCTCGAGCTCGAGGTCGAGCAGCTCGCGGAAGCCGCGCCGGTTCGCGAGCTTCGTCAACGGGTCGGTGCGGGCGGCGTCGAACAGCTTCGCGATCAGCGTCTCGACGCGGTCGCGCATCGTCAGGATCAGCACCGCCGCGACGAGCAGCGTGCCCATCGCCACGACCCACCAGGCGACGGCCCCGCTCGCCGGCGGGCGCACGACGAGCAGCGCGCCGTAGGCGACGCCGACGTAGGCGATCTGCAGCGCCGCGACGCGCTTGGTGAAGAAGTAGGCCGAGAACAGGAACACCCACAGGTAGAAGAAGACGAGCGGGCTCGGCGCCTCACCGGAGAAGTACGCGAGCGTGGTCACCAGCGTGCTGCCGACGGCGAGCGCGACCGGCAGCGCCCAGTCGGGCAGCGACCGCGCGCGCCACCACAGCAGCGCGCCGATCGCGTACGCGACGACGACGATCGCGAGGATCCCCGCGTCGTTCGCGCGCGCGGAGTGGGGCAGCAGGACGGTCAGCCCCACGAGCGTCGCGCCGACCCCGTACAGGCTGCCGAGCACCCGCGCCCGCAGACGCAACTCGAAGCTGGTGCCCGCAACCGGCGCTTCGGGCATGCCGGAAAGGGCCGACATGTAGGTGTATTTCGGCGTGCGGGCGCGTTCCCCTGAGGTTGGGATCGGGGTGATTCCCGCTATCGCGGGGCATGAGGTTGGGGCGCTGACCCGCCCGCCCGGCCGACTATCCCGCCACGACGGCCTGCGCGGCCGCGAGCTGTTCGAGCAAGTGGGCGCGTTGGCGCTCAAGCGCGGCGGCGTCGAGCAGGCGTGCCCGCGGGGCGGGCGGCGGTTCGGGCGAGAGCCTGGGGGCGAGGTCGGGGCGGCGCGCGACGATGTCGGAGAGCGCCTGCTCGAGCGCGGCGATCTGCGCCCGCAGGCGCCGGCGCGCGTCGGCCTCGCTCTCGGCCGCGCCAGGCTCCTCGACGCCGACGTAGAGCGCGGCGGCGAGGTCGCGCGGGTCGATCTGCGCGTCGCGCGCGGCCTGCGCGGCGCCGGCGACGAGCTGCGCGAGCGCGCCGCGGTCCTCCGGGGCGCTCGTGACGTACGTGCCGCTGCCGTGGCGCGTCTCGACGAGGCCGTCGCGCTCGAGCCGCTGATAGGTCGCGCGCACGGTGTTGGCGTTGACCCCGAGCTCCTCGGCGAGGCGGTGCAGCGCGGGCAGACGCTGACCGGGCTCGAGCGCGCCGCCGAGGATGCGGCTGCGCAGCGCCCACGCGAGCTGCACGCCGACGGGGACCTCGGCGTCCCGGTCGAGCGCGATGTCGAGCGCGTCGCTGTGCGTGGTGGGCACGCACCTACGGTAGCGGGCCCGTCAGCCACTTTGACACTGTGCTAGCAGACTAATAGACTCGGCCGTATGGACACCGCACTCGTCGAACGCGCCCTGCTCCCCACGCGCGAGCGGCTTGAGGAGGTCGGCGACATGGTGATCCTCACCGGCAAGACGCTCGTCTCCGCCGTCCGCCCGCCGTACCCCTACGGCGGCGAGTTCGTCTCGCAGTTCCTCTTCGCGCTGCGGCTCTGCTGGTTCCCGCTGCTCGTCTCCTGCATCGCGCTCGGCTACGGCGCGCCGGGGCTGCAGGCGGCGAACTTCCTCGTGCTGATCGGCGCGCTCGACCGCCTCGGCGGCTTCTTCGTGCTCGCCTCGATTCGGATCTTCGCCCCGTTCGTGACCGCCATCACGGTCGCGGGCGTCGCGGGCACCGCGATCACGGCCGATCTCGGTGCCCGCAAGATCCGCGAGGAGCTCGACGCGCTGCAGGTGCTCGGCGTCGACCCGGTCAAGAACCTCGTCGTGCCGCGCTTCCTCGCGCTCATGCTCGCGACGAGCCTGTTCGACGTCTACGCGCTGATCGCGGGCGTCTTCGGCGGCGTGCTGGCGACGCTCGTCAACGGCGCGCCGCTCGGGCCGTTCTTCGCGACCTTCTTCACGAACGCCTCCACGACCGAGCTGTGGGGCTCGGTGCTGAAGACGACGCTGTTCGGGGCGATCACGGCGATCATCTGCTGCTACAAGGGGATGACCGCCTCGGGCGGTCCGCAGGGGGTGGGGCGCGCAGTCAATCAGGCGGTCGTGATGACGTTCGTGTGCATCTTCTCGCTCGACTTCGTCTTCACGCAGACGCTGCTCGCCACGCATCCGGCGCTGAACGTCATCAAGTAGATGCAGACGCTCACCACCCCGCGCGGCTGGATCGAGGCGTTCGGACGGATCGTCGCCTTCGCCGTCCAGGTCGTGCGCGAGGTCTACGGCGGGCGCGCGTTCCGCTTCTTCGGCGAGGCGCTGCGGCAGTCGGGCCTGCTGATCCTCTCCTCGACGGTCGTGATCTGGACCGTCGTGTTCCTGATCGGGCTGCAGTGCGGCGTCAACGGCGCCTACTTCACGCGCGCGACCGGCACGCCCGACTTCGCCGGCGTCTTCACCGCCTGGTGCGACCTGCGCGAGGCGGTCCCCTACGCGTTCGGCTACATCATGGCCGCGAAGGTCGGGACGGGGATCGTGGCGGAGATCGGCTCGATGCGGATCACGGAGGAGATCGACGCGCTCGAGGTGATGGGGATCAGCTCGATGACGTTCCTCTGCGGCTCGCGCCTGCTCGCGGCCTGGATGGTGCTGCCGTTCGTCTACCTCGCCGGCGTCGGCGCCGCGTTCACCGCGAGCGCGCTCGTCGTCGTCATTCAGATCCACGACGCCTCCAACGGCGGCTACTCGCTGATCTTCTGGATGTTCCAGAACCCGCCCGACCTGCTCTTCAGCTCGATCAAGGGGATGGCGATGGCGACGACGGTCGTGATTGTCGGCTGCTACTTCGGCTACACCGCGCGCGGCGGCCCGGTCGGCGTCGGCACCGCGACGGCGAAGTCGATGGTCGTCAACCTCGTGCTCGTGCACGTCGTCGGGATGATGGGGACGCAGGTCTTCTGGGGCGCGAACCCGCGCGCGCCGATCGGCGGTTGACCGGCTGCGCTCACGGCGTGAGCGCGCGCACGAGCTCTCCCGCGGGGCGGACGTCGTGGATCCGCGCGACCGTCTCCCCGGCGTAGAGCGGGCCGCCGTCCACGAGGGAGGCGGGCCCGTCGTCGACGGCGGGGACCGGGGTGAGCGGTCCGTCGCCCTTCGCGGTCGCGGCGTTGGGGACGACGCGATGCGGTGCCTCGGGCCAGCCGAGCCCGAACAGCTCGGTGAGGAGCGTCTCCTCCGCCGCGAGCAGGCGCCGCTTGTAGTCGGGATGCGCCCGGCTCTCCTCGCTCAGCAGGAAGCGCGTGCCTGCGACCGCCGCGCACGCGCCCGCCTCGAGCGCTCGCTCGACCTCGCCGCGGTCCGCGATCCCACCGGCGAGCAGCAGCGGGAAGCCGGCGGGCAGCGCCGCTCGCGCGGCGGCGAGCAGCTCGAGCGCCGGCGTGGAGCCGCGCACATGTCCGCCCGCCTCCACGCCCTGCACGATCGCCCCGTCCGCGCCCGCCGCGTGCGCGGCGATCGCCTCGGCCACGGAGCCGCACTGGTGCAGCCACACGCCGGGCGTGCGGCGCCGCGGCTCGCCCCAGAACGTCACCACGACGTCCGCGCTCGCCGCCGCGGCAAACCAGTCCTCCTGCGCGAAGGGGAGCAGCAGGTTCACCGCGAGCGGGCGCGCGGTGAGCGCCCGTGCGGCGGCGAGCTCGCGCGCGATCTCATCGGCTCCGCCGACCGCGATCGTCCCCAGCCCGCCCGCGTCCGAGACGGCCGCGGCGAGCTCATGGCGGCTGACGCCGCCGCCCATGCCGGCCTGCACGACCGGCGCCGCGATCCCGAGGCGCTCGAGGAGGGGCACGCGCCGAGTCTAGGTCCCGCCTCCCAGCAGACGCGCCGTCACGCCCGCGATCGTCTCGATCCCGTAGCCCATCGACGGGTTCTCGTCGCTGAGGACCGCGATCGAGAGCGTCTGCCCGCCGCGCTCCAGCCGCGCCGCCTGGTTGACGATCCCTTCCAGCCAGCCGCCCTTGAAGAAGACGCGCCAACCGAGCGGCTCCGCCGCGGCGGGGATGCCCCAGCGCTGCGTAGGCGTGACGCCGGCGAGCAGCCCGCGGGCGAAGCGGGCGGAGGGGCGCGGGAGCAGCTCGTCGAGGCGCGCGAAGAAGCGGGCCTGGTCGGCGGCGGAGATCTCCGTGTAGCCCCAGACGGGGCTCGGCGCGAAGTCGGTCATTCCCGCTCGCAGCGCGAGCTGCTGCAGCCCTCCTTCGCCGACGAGCGCGAAGATCGCGGAGGCGGCGTCGTTGTCGGAGACGCGGATCATCGGGTCCAGCAGCGCCTCCTCGGCTTCGCTGAGCGGCCGCTCCTCGTCCTCCACGCCTTCGAGGTAGGCGGTGAGGAGCATCGCCTTCACGAGGCTCGCGGAGTGGAAGTGGTCGTGGGGGCGCACGCCGTGCAGCACCCCGCTGCTGTCGATGCACGCGAACGCGGTGCGCCCCGCGCGCGTGCCGAGCCATTCGCGCGCGCCCGCGAGCGCGTCATCGCTCGGGACCACGACTGCCGCCGGGATCCTGACGACCGCCGGCACGGAGCGATGGTCTCCCGCGCGCCCCCCGCGCATGCCGGACGCGCCGGGGAGACTCGCTCCCCGTGGCCGCGGCGGGCTGCCGCGGACAGTGCCCTGGAGAGCAGCCGCCACCCCGCCCACCGCAAGCAGCAGCGCACCGAACGCCAGCGTTCGCGACCGACGCCGGTTCACGCGCGGCAGCGTAGAGCCGGCGCGCTCGCCGGCGCCTTAGAAACCTCTCAACTCACCTCCACAGAATCGTTGCGAACCGCGTCCCAACCTCCGCTGGCGGTCGGTCAAGGTACGGCGATGGCCGAACTGCGGCGAGAAACATCCGCATACGACACTGAAATGTCGGCAGATCAGGTGATCGCGGCGTTGGCGGGAAGGCAGTGGGGGGTGGTGACGCGCAAGCAGCTCATCGCGGCCGGCATGACGCCGACGATGATTCATCGACGCCGCGCGTCCGGCCGCCTGCTGCCGGTTCACCGCGGCGTGTATGCGGTCGGTCACCCGCACCTCCGCCGCGCAGGACGCCGACTTGCGGCGCTGCTCGCCGTGGGAGGCGCGGGTGAGACGGCGGCGCTCAGCCACCGCACCGCCGCGGCGCTGCACGGCATCGCTCGCGCCGCCCCGGCGATGATCGAGGTCACGACGAGCGCTCGCGGAGCGGGGAGGCTAGCCGGGGTGAGGATCCATCGGACGAATCAGCTCACGCCCGAGGACCTCTCCGTCGTCGACGGTCTGCCGGTCACGAGCGTCGCTCGCACGCTCGTGGACCTCGCGGGCGTCGTGACGGCGGAGCGGCTCGCCCGCGCGTTCTCGGAGGCGGACCGCCTCCGGCTCCTCGACGTCCGCGCGCTCCACGCCGCGCGACGGCGCACCCGCGGACGCGGAGGCCCGGGCCCCGCACGCCTGGACGACGCGATCGCCGAGCACCGGCGGCAGGGCACGACCCTCACCCGCTCATCGCTCGAGGACGCCTTTCTCACGCTCCTGCGCGATGCGAACCTTCCGCGTCCCACGACGAACGCACAGCTCGCCGGGTACGAGGTGGATGCGTACTGGCCGCGGGAGCGGCTCGTGGTGGAGCTCGACGGCTGGGAGTTCCACCAGGGCCGCGGCGCGTTCCAGCGCGATCGCACGAAGGCGAACGCCCTGCTCGCGGCGGGCTACACGGTCCTGCGCTTCACTCACGACGACGTCGTGCGCGGCGCGCGGGACACCATCGCACTGTTGCGCGGCGCGCTCGGCGCTACGCCGCGACCGGCGCCGGCTGCGCCGGCGTGAGCGCGGCGACGCGCACGCGCCCGCCCTCGCCGGGCGTGAACGTCACGAAGCGGCGGCGGACCTTCTCCGGCTTGGCGGTGGTGGTCTCGAGCGTCGCGCGGCGCAGGATCGTGCCGAGCACGACCTGCATCTCATAGAGCGCGAAGCTCGCGCCGAGGCAGCGGCGGATGCCGCCGCCGAAGGGGAGCCACTCGTACGTGCTCGGCACCTGCTCGCCGAGGAAGCGCTCGGGGCGGTACTCCTCCGGCTCGGGGTAGATGTCGGGCCGGCGGTGGATGAGGTAGATCGATGGCGCGATGTGCACGCCGGCGGGGAGCTGCATGCCGCCGATCTCGAGCGGGCGCTGCAGGCGCCGGATCACGCCCGGCAGGACCGGCCGCAGGCGCAGCGTCTCCTTCACCGTCGCCTCCAGGTACTCTGTCCCGCCGTCCTGCTGCTCGGCCTGCAGACGCTCGAGCACGCGGGGAGTGCGGACGAGCCGCTCGAGCGTCCACGCGAGCGCGGTCGCGGTCGTCTCGTGGCCCGCGACGAGCAGCGTCATCAGCTCGTCGCGCAGCTCGCGGTCGGTGAGTCCGTTGCCGTCCTCGTCGCGCGCGCTCATCAGCAGCGAGAGGATGTCGTCGCGCTCGTCTGAGTGCGGATCCTCCCGGTGCGCGCGGATCTCCTCGTAGACCATCGCGTCGGCCGGCGCCATCAGGCTGTAGATGCGGCCCCACGGGCTGCGCGGCCGTGCGCCCTGGGAGCTCGTGAACTGCAGCGCGAGCAGCCGTGCGGGATGGTCGGTCGAGTTCAGCAGCCGCTGCAGCGGCTTGCCCATCTGCGCGATGCGCGCCGGGTCCTCGACGCCGAAGACGGTGCGCAGGATGATCTCGAGCGTGATCGCCTGCATCGTCGGATGCACCGCGAACGGCTCGCCGACGGGCCAGCGCTCGACGTGGCGCTCGGCGATCTCCGTCATCGCCTCACCGTAGGCGCGCATCCGCTCGCCGTGGAAGGGGGGGAGCATGAGCCGGCGCTGGCGCAGGTGCTCGGGTCCGTCGAGCAGCAGCACCGAGCGGGCGCCGAGCAGCGGCTTGAGCACGACGTTGCCGGCGCCGGCGTGGAGATCGTCGGGGCTGCCGGTGAAGACCTCCTTCGCGATCGCCGGATCGCCCGCGATCACGACCGTGCGGCCGGTGTTGAGGCGGATCGTGAAGACGTCGCCGTAGCGGTCGCGGCAGCGCTCGAGGAAACGCGGGCCGGTGAGCAGGAAGCGCGCGGCCGTGAGCGCCTTGGGACCGCCGGGACCGGGGGGCAGGGCGCGCGGGTCGATCGTCGTGTCCGGCATTGCTTTCCAACGGTATCGGGCCTGGAGGTTAACGGCGCCGGCAGCCTCGGAGTATCGTTGCTCTAGAACATGGACTATTACCGAATCGTGATAGCGGACGACCATTACGTGGTGCGCACGAGCCTGCGGATGCTGCTCGAGGCGGAGCCCGGGATCGAGGTCGTCGCGGAGGCGTGGGACGTCCCCTCCACGATCCGCTGCATGCGCGGCTACCGCCCCGACGTGCTGCTGCTGGACCTCAACATGCCGGGGGAGTCGAGCGTCGCCGCGCTCGCGCGGATCGTCGAGGAGTTCCCCGACACGGCCGTGCTCGCGCTCACGATGCGCGGCAAGTCCGAGGTCGCACGCGAGGCGCTGCGGCGCGGCGCGCGCGGGGTCGTGCTCAAGGAGTCCGCCGACACGGAGCTGGTCGCGGCGGTGCGCGGGCTCGCCGACGACGACGGCGCCGTCACGACGGCGCTCGGCTCCGAGCTCACGCTCGGTCGCACCGCCTCCGGCGAGCCGGGCGACGGCCTCACGCAGCGTGAGATCGAGATCCTGCGGCTCGTCGCGCGCGGGCACGCGACCAGCGAGATCGCGGAGCACCTGGCGCTCAGCCAGCGCACGGTCGAGACGCATCGCGCGCGCATGCAGCGCAAGCTCGGACGCTCCACGCGCGCCGAGCTCGTGCGCTACGCGCTCGACCGCGGCCTGCTGGGGGCGGGGAGGCCGTAGGCTGCGCGGGGTGTCCGCGCGCGAGCCCGAGGCGTTCCCCGCCGCGATCCACCGGCCCGGCGCCGAGCGGCGGGTGGTGCTGCTGCCCGGCGCGCGCTATCCGACGCGCGCGCCGCTGCTGTGGTTCGCACGCGAGGTGGCGGTCGCGCGCGGGTACGGCGTGCTCGAGCTGCTCGACGAGCCGGCGGCGGGGGAGGATCCGTTCGCGTGGATCCGCGACCGCGCCACGCGCGCGCTCGAGCACCAGCCGTCCGCCCACGACGTCGTGATCGGCAAGTCGCTCTCCAGCGAGGTCGCGGCGATCGCCGCCGACCGCGAGCTGCCCGCGATCTGGCTGACGCCGCTGCTCGACCGCCCGAGCGTGATCGCCGGCCTCGCCGCGGCCGCGCGCCCGACGTTGATCGTCGGCTCGACCGCCGACCCCACCTGGCGCCCCGACGCGATCCCCGAGAACGCGATGATCGACCGCGCCCAGCTCGACGGCCTCGACCACGGGCTCCAGCTCCCCGGCGACCCGGAGGCGTCGCTGAAGGCGCTGCGGACCGTCGTCAAGCGGATCGATCGCTTCCTCGGCGCGTTGCGGTGAACGGCGTACCGGCTCCACGCGCGGGCACCGCCCATAGCATCTGCCCGCGGTGACGCCGGTCAGGATCCCCGACACGCTGCAGGCGCTGCTAGGCGGCTCGCGGTTCGCCGCCGAGACGATCCGCTTCGTCGACGCCGCGAGCGAGATCCTGGCCGACAACAAGCTCCCGTTCTTCCCGGCCTACACGGACCACGGCTGCGCGCACGTTCAGCGCGTGCTCGACGCGTGCGTGCGGCTGGTGCCCGACGACGCATGGTCGGCTGGACTGCTGGAGGCCGCCGATGCAGCCGTGCTCAGCTGCGCGGCCGTCCTGCATGACCTCGCGCTGCATCTGCGCGAGCCGGGCTTTGCCGCGCTCGTCACCGATGCGACGACCCACCGGCCGGCGGTATGGTTCGACGCGCGGCAGGACGGCCGCGCGCCGGACGTGCCCTGGCCCGCGCTCTGGCAGGCGTTTCGCAAGGAGGCGCGGCACGTTACCCAGTCGCAGCTTGATCGCCTGCTCGGGCCGGCGCACCGCGGCATCCCCGCGATTGCGTTCGGCGACCCGGCGCCCGAGCCGCCCGACTGGACCGAGTCCGATCGCATCCTGATCGGCGAGCTGCTGCGCCGCCACCACGCGCGCCTCGCGCACGAGATCGCGCTGCACGGGCTGCCGGGGCTCGACGGCGACGCCTTCCCGCGACTCGCGCAGACGCTGCCGTGGCTCGCCGACGCGATCGGGGTCGTCGCGCGCTCGCATGGCGAGCCGCTGCGCACCGCGGTCGCCTACCTCGACTACCGCCATCCCGGCAGCTTGCGTCCGGCCGGCGCGCGGCTGCACTACCTGATGGCGCTGCTGCGGATCGCGGACTACCTGCAGCTCGACGCCGAGCGCGCGCCCACGCTGCTGTTGCACCTGCGCGAGCCGCAGAGCCCGCAGAGCCTGGAAGAGTGGCACAAGCACCAGGCGGTCGCGCCGATCGGCTGGGACCACCGCGACCCGCTCGCGTTCGACGTGCAGGTGCTGGCCGGCCACGGGCTGCGCACGCACCTCCAGCTCGTCGAGCTGCTCGACGACTTCCAGCGCGAGCTCGACGCGACGACGGCCGTGCTGAGCGAAACCTACGCGACGCCCGAGCTCGCGCCGCTGCGCCTCGCGCGCCAGCGCGTGCGCAGCAACATCGACGCGGAGAGCCTGCACGCGCAGCTGCCGTACGTGCCGCAGCGAGCCGCGCTGCGCAACGCCGAGGACCTCTTCCGCCTCGTCGTGGGAGACCTCTATGGCGACGAGCCGGCGATCGCGGGCCGTGAGCTGCTGCAGAACGCGGTCGACGCCGTCCGCGAGCGCCGCCGCTGGGAGGCGCAGCACGGCGCGGTCGCCGACGACCGTTTCCACACCCAGTCGGAGGACGTCGTCGTCGAGTTGCGCGACGACGACGACGGCTACTACCTGCGCGTTGCGGACCGCGGCATCGGGATGACGCCCGCGACGGTGATCGACCACTTCCTCGCCGCCGGCGGGTCGTACAGTCCCTCGACCGCGCGCGACGAGGAGCTCGACTCGGCGACCGCGGTCGGCTGGATGAAGGCCGGACGCTTCGGCGTCGGCGCGTTTGCGGCGTTCCTTCTCGGCGGCGAGATCCGCGTCACGACGCGCCACCTCGGTGAGTCGCGGGGTGTGACGTTCGTCGCGCGGCTCGACGACGACCTCGTCCGGCTCGACTGGGTCGACGCGCCGTTCGGCACCGAGATCGTCGTGCCGTTCTCGAACGATCTGGCCCGCGAGGTCGTCGACTCAAGGCGCTGGGCCGAGGAGGAGAGCGACGAGAGCTACTACCAGCTCAACGTCCTGGCCTCGGACATCGAGTGCTACTACGTGCTGCCCGCGCCAGCGGTCGCGTTCACGGTGTCGTACGACGCCGTCGAGCGGTCGTGGTGCTCACGGGGCGCGGTCCCAGATCCGTTCGCGCCACTGCCGGATGCGTGGCGCGCGATCGCTCCCGACGGGATCGAGCGGGTGCTGTGGAAGGTTGATCCGACGCCGCTCGCCAAGCGCTGGGACCAGCCGATTGTCGCCCACAATGGGATCGTCGTCGCTGAGCTGCATCCCGACGAGCAGAAGGAGACGGGCTACTCCTGGGCGGAGCGCATCCACTGTCTGCTCGTGCACGAGCCCGACATCGCCGTGTTCGACTCGGCCCACCGGCTCGGGCTCTCGCTCCATCGCTACCAGCTGCGGGATGACGCGCTTCCGTTCGAGCGCGAGCTGCTCGAGGCGGTGGCCGACGACGTCGTGGCGCATGCGCTCGTCGGCGGGCCGCGTCACCATCCGCTCGGGAACGACGTGGGTCTGCAGCCTGTCTACGGAGCCGCCTCGTGGGTGCCGTTCCATCCGACGCTGATCGCCCGCCACCTTGGCTCCGAGCTGTACGTGCTCTGGATCGAGAAGGACACCGATCGTCGTGCGGCCGCGCGCTTCCTCGCCGCGAAGCAGCCTCGGCTCGACTGGCGCTCGGACGAAGCCCGCATAGCGCTTGAGGCCTCCGAAGCGGTCTTCGGGATACGGGCGGACGAACTTCAGCTGTACTTCGGTGGCGTGCTGAAGGGCACACTGCGCGTACGCACGGGACAGGAGCCGGTCTTGCCCAGCGACGCTTGGGGCAAGACGGTGACGCCCGACCGCGCGACAACACGGCGCCTCACAGCCATCTGTGAGGAGCTGGGGCCGTACGCGGACCGCGGCATGATCGGCGTGACGCTGCTGGAGCTGCCAGAGCCCTCGGACCGCGCGCAGGACGACCCGATCGTCGACCGCTGGGAACGCGCTGTCGGGCCTCGCGGACTCGAGCGCGCCGCGCGCGCTCGCCAAGCCCGTGCCGCATCGATCGCAGCCGAGCGGCCCGAACTCGCCGCGGCGATGCGCATCTGGGAGAGGACGCTCGCGGGCTGAGCCCGTGGGCACGCGCCGGCCGCCGGGGCTCCTATCCTTCATCCCATGCGCCACCAGCTGCGCCCGCTGTTCGACCGTGTCGTGATCAAGGAGCTCGAGCCCGACCGCGTGCGCGGCTCCGGGCTCGTGGTGCCGGCCGGCTCGCACGAGCCCCCGCCGCAGCACGGGATCGTGCTCGCCGTCGGCCACGGGCTCGACTGGTGGGAGCACGTCGGCGTCACGATGCCGGTGAAGGCGGGCGACCATGTCGTCTTCCCGGCTTCCGCCGGTGCGTGGGTGGAGGTCGAGGAGGAGCGGCTGCTCGTCTGCCGCGTCGGCGAGCTGCTCGGCGTGCTGGAGGCGGTCGAGGGCTGCCCGAGCTGCGCCGACCGCACGCTTGCGCCCGGCGAGGCGTGCTCGGTCTGCGGGCGCCAGGAGCGCGTCCCATCGAGCTGAGCGTCCTCGAGGCGCTCGCGGTCCTCGCGGCCGGCGTGTGGGCCGGGGTCGTCAACACCGTCGTCGGCAGCGGCACGCTGATCACGTTCCCGGTGCTGCTCGCGGTCGGCTACCCGCCGCTGACGGCGAACGTGTCGAACTCGCTCGGGCTCGTGCCGGGCTCGCTCTCCGGCGCCTACGGCTACCGCCGCGAGCTGGCGGGCCAGCGCGCGCGCTTCCTGCGCTTCGCGCCCGCCTCGGTGCTCGGATCGTTGATCGGGGCCGCGCTGCTGCTGATCCTGCCGGCGTCCGCGTTCGAGGCGATCGTGCCGGTCTTCGTGGCGCTCGCGCTCGTGCTCGTCGTGCTGCAGCCGCGCCTGAACCGCTGGCTGCTCGCACGTCGCCACGCCGACGCCGCACCGGACGGCGGCCGCGTTCCGCTGCTGCTCAACGGCCTGCTCGGGATCTACGGCGGCTACTTCGGCGCCGCGCAGGGGATCATGATGCTCGGGATCCTCGGCGTCGCGCTCGACGACGACATCCAGCGCGTCAACGCGCTCAAGAACGTGCTCTCCGGGCTCGTCAACCTGACGGCGGCGATCGTCTTCCTGTTCGTCGCGCATCTCGCGTGGGAGGCCGTCGTCCTGCTCGCGGTCGGCTCGACGCTCGGCGGCCAGTTCGGCGCGCGGATCGGCCGCCGGCTGCCTGCTCCGGCGCTGCGCGCCGTGATCGTCGTCGTCGGGCTGGCGGCGATCGCGAAGCTGTTGCTGGACTGAGCGCTCGGGGTGCCGGAGCCGGCCACGTGGCCGGCGGAGGCGGGCCCCCGTGGGCTTTCGGGGTGCCGGAGCCGGCCACGTGGCCGGCGGAGGCGGGCCCCCGTGGGCTCTCCCCTACAGCGGCGGCTGGTCCATCAGCGTGAAGCCGACACGGGTGCCCTCGACCTGGGCGTCGAGCAGCTTGTCGTCGAGCATCTCGACTGCCTGCTCCTCGACGAACACGCGCGCGCCCTCCTCGTCGAGCACCTGGTCGGAGGCGTCCGGCAGCTCGGCGACCGTCACCTCGAGCGCGGTGGCATCCGCGGAGCTGTCGCCCTGCAGCGTGATCCGCAGGCCCGCTCCCTCGGGCAGGCCGGGGGCGGCGACGATGCCGCGGATCGCGTCGGCGGCGGAGTCGGTGATGGCAAGCATGGGGCTGCTCCTTGCGCTCGGTGGTGAGGCTCTCCCTTCGCGGCTGCCCGCGGGCGGCGGATCGGAAACCCGCTCGGCGTGCCGCTGTCAGCCGGCCCAGCCGAGCGAGCGCTCGACGGCGGCGCGCCAGCGCGCGTAGCGGCGCTCGACCTCCGCGCGCGCGACCGTCGGCTCCCAGCGGCGCGCCTCGCGCCAGCGGGCGCGGACGTCCTCCAGCGAGTCCCACACGCCGACGGCGAGCCCGGCCGCATAGGCGGCGCCGAGCGCGGTCGTCTCGGCGACCTGCGGGCGCACGACCGGCACGCCGAGCACGTCGGCCTGCAGCTGCATCAGCAGCCCGTTGGCGGTCATGCCGCCGTCGACCTTGAGCGCCGGCAGGTCCACGTCCGCCGCGTCGAGCACCTCGCGCGTCTGCCATGCGGCCGCTTCGAGCGTCGCGCGCGCCAGATGGGCGGCGCTCGTGTAAGCGGTCAGGCCGACGATCGCGCCGCGGGCGTCCGGGCGCCAGCGCGGCGCGAACAGGCCCGAGAAGGCGGGCACGAAGTAGACGTCCCCGGTGTCCTGCACGCTCGCCGCCAGCGCCTCGACCTCCGCGGCGCCGGAGATGATCCCGAGCCGGTCGCGCAGCCACTGGACCGCCGCGCCGGTGACGGCGATCGAGCCCTCCAGCGCATAGGCGGCCGGCTCCTCGCCGAGCTTGTACGCGACGGTCGTGAGCAGCTCGCGGGAGGCGATCGGCTCGGTGCCGGTGTTGACGAGCAGGAAGCTGCCCGTCCCATACGTGCTCTTCGCCTCGCCGGGCGTGAAGCACGCCTGCCCGAACAGCGCCGCCTGCTGGTCGCCGAGCACGCCGGCGATCGGGACGCCGTCGAGCGCGCAGCCGCAGCGGACCTCGCCGTACACCTCCGAGGAGGAGCGGATCGCCGGCAGCAGCGCGCGCGGCACGCCGACCACGTCGAGGCACGCCTCGGACCAGTCGAGCGTGCGCAGGTCCATCAGCAGCGTGCGGCTCGCGTTCGTCGCGTCGGTCACGTGCACGCCGCCGTGCGGTCCGCCCGTGAGCTGCCAGATCGCGAACGTGTCCATCGTCCCGAACAGGATCTCGCCGGCCTCGGCGCGCTCCCGCAGGCCGGGCGTGGCGTCGAGCAGCCAGCGCGCCTTCGGCCCGGAGAAGTACGTGGAGAGGGGGAGGCCGGTGATCGCGCGCAGGCGGTCGGGCCCGGCGTCGCCGCCGAGCTCGGCGACGAGCTCCGCGGTGCGCACGTCCTGCCAGACGATTGCACGGTGGACGGGCTCGCCGCTCGCGCGCTCCCACAGCACGGTCGTCTCGCGCTGGTTCGTGATCCCCACGGCGGCGACGTCGGCGGCGCCGACGCCCGCGGCGGCGAGCGCGCCGTCGATCACCTCGCGCAGCCGCGCCGCGATCTCCACCGCGTCGTGCTCGACCCAGCCGGCGCGCGGATGGTGCTGGGCGTGCTCGCGCTGATCGATCCCCACGATCGCGCCGTCGCGATCGAAGACGATGCAGCGCGTGCTCGACGTGCCCTGGTCGATTGCGGCGACGTGGCTTGCCATCCGGACCCCGCTCGTAGGATGAGGGCAGGATCCTATGCGAGCCCCGCTCCCGCCACGCACGTTCGAGCGCCCCTTCGACCTGATCGTGATCGGCGCCGGAATCAACGGCGCCGGGATCGCGCGCGACGCGACGCTGCGCGGGCTCGCGGTGCTGCTCGTCGATCGGGGCGACGTCGGCGCCGGCACGACGAGCCGCTCGACGCGCCTGGTGCACGGCGGGCTGCGCTACCTCGAGCACCTCGAGGTGCCGCTCGTGCGCGAGTCGCTGCGCGAGCGCGCGACGCTGCTGCACATCGCGCCGCACCTCGTGCACCCGCTCTCGTTCCTGCTGCCGATCTACGAAGGCCACAAGCGCGGCCGTGGCGTGATCCGCATGGGGATGATGGCCTACGACGTGCTCTCGCTCGACAAGAGCATCGAGCGCCACCGGATGCTCTCGACCGCCGAGGCGCTCGGGCGCGAGCCGGGGCTGCGGCGCGAGGGCCTGCGCGGCGCCGCCGCCTACTACGACGCCCAGGCCGAGTACCCGGAGCGGCTCGCGCTCGAGAACGCGCTCGACGCGCGCCGGCTCGGCGCGGTCGTACTGCCGTACATGCGCGTGACGGGCCTGGAGGGCGCGACCGGAACCCGCCCGACGCGGGTGAGCGGGGTGGCGCTCCACGACGAGTTGCACGACGCCGAGCATCTCGCGCGCGGAGCGCTCGTCGTCAACGCCTCGGGGCCGTGGGTCGATGCGGTGCTGGGCGACGCCGCCGCGCAGGATCAGCCGCTGATCGGCGGCACGAAGGGCAGCCATCTCGTCGTCGAGCCGTTCCCGGGTGCGCCGCGCGAGGCCGTCTACGCCGAGGCGAACGAGGACGGCCGCCCGTACTTCGTCGTGCCGTGGAACGGGCAGTACCTGATCGGCACGACCGACACCCGCTACGACGGCGATCTCGACGACGTCGTCGCGACCGACGAGGAGATCGCCTACCTGATCGCCGAGACGAACCGGCTGATCCCCGAGGCCGAGCTGACGCCCGACCGCGTCCTCTACACGTACGCCGGCGTGCGCCCGCTGCCCGCGATGCGCAACGGCGACGAGAGCGCGATCACGCGCAGCCACGTGATCAAGGATCACGCGCCGGAGATCGAGGGGCTGCTCTCGATCGTCGGCGGCAAGATCACGACATACCGCCGCCTGGCGGAGGAGACGGTCGACGTCGCGGTGCGCAAGCTCGGGCGCAAGGTCGACAAGTGCCGCACGCACGAGCACCCGCTGCCGGGCGGCACCGCCTACCCGTTCGCCGGCTTCCGCGAGCGCTTCCGCGCGACGAGCGGCCTGGCGCAGGAGACCGCCGACCGACTGCTGCGGATCTACGGCACGCGCGCGGCCGAGGCGCTCGACTACGCCGACGGCGCACCGGAGCTGCGCGAGCCGTTCGACGCGCACAGCGGCGCGATCGGCGCCGAGGTCGTCTTCTCGCTGCGCACCGAGCTGGCCGAGACGCTCGCCGACGTGATCGCGCGCCGCACGCTCGTCGGCTACGGCCCGAACGTCGGCCTCGACGCGGTCGACGCGGCGGCGGAGCTCGCCGTGCGCCACGTCGGCTGGAGCGATGCGCGGGCCGCGCGGGAGGCAGCCGCCTACCGTGCGCAGGTCGCGGCGCTGCGCCCGCGGCCTGCTCAGCCGCGCAGGTAGGTCAGCACCGCCAGCACACGGCGGTGATCCGTCTCCGACTGCGGCAGCCCGAGCTTGTTGAAGATGCTGGAGATGTGCTTCTCGACCGCGCCCTCGGTGACGACGAGCGCGGCGGCGATCCCGCCGTTGGAGCGACCCTCCGCCATCAACCCGAGCACCTCGCGCTCGCGCGGGGTCAGCTCGTCGAGCGGACCCGCGCGGCGGCGGCGCGTGAGCAGCTGGGCGACGACCTCGGGGTCCATCGCCGTCCCGCCGCCCGCCACGCGCTCGACAGCCTCGACGAACTCGCGCACGTCGGCGATGCGGTCCTTGAGCAGGTAGCCGACGCCGCCCCCGCCGTCGGCGAGCAGCTCGGCGGCGTAGGTCTCCTCGACGTACTGGGAGACGATCAGGATCGGCGTGCCGGGCACGCGCTCGCGCGCGGCGAGCGCGGCCTGCACGCCCTCGTCGGTGAACGTCGGCGGCATGCGCACGTCCACCACGCACACGTCCGGCTTGTGGCCGGCGACCGCGCGCACGAGCGCCTCGCCGTCCTCGACGGCGGCGACGACCTCGTGCCCGTGGTCGCGCAGCAGCCGGATCATCCCGTCGCGCAGCAGCGCCAGGTCCTCCGCGATCACGACACGCACTGCGCCATCGTATGCGGCGCGCGCCGGGTCAGCGCCCGAGCGGGATCTCCGCTCGCAGCGTCGTGCCGCCGCCCGGCGGCGAGACGATCCGCAACGTCCCGTCGAGCGCCTCGACGCGACGTTGGAGCCCGACGAGCCCCGCGCCGGCCGGATCGGCGCCGCCGGCGCCGTCGTCGACGACCTCGGCGACGAGCACGCCGTCGCGGTGGGCGAGCCGCACGAGCACGGTCGCTCCGTCGCTGTGCTTCGCGGCGTTCGCAAGCGCCTCGGCGACGACGAAGTAGGTCGCCGCCTCGGCGAGCAGCGCGCGCGCCTGCTCGGGGTCGCTGGCGAGCTTCTCCTCCGCCATCCCGAGGTTCATCGCGAGCGCGACGAGCCGCGCCTGCGCGCCGTCGTGCAGGTCGCGCTCGATCCGCTGCAGCTCGCTCGCCTGCGCGTCGACGGCGCCCGCGCGCGTGCTCGTGAGCACGTCGACGCGCGCGGCGAGCTCCTGCTCGCGGCTCGGGCGCAGCAGCGGCACCATGATCGCCAGCTCGAGCAGCGTGAGCGCGCGCACGAACAGGAAGCAGACGGGCGCGAGCAGCAGCCCGACGCCCGCCGTCGCGAGCGTGGCCTGGCGGGTGTGAACGGTGTAGGCGCCGAGCTGGGCCGCCTGGTCGGGCAGGTAGACGTACCAGACGGGCAGCGTGATCAGCCCGATCACGACCCCCCACAGGGTCACCGCCGCGACCGAGAGCGCGAAGCTCAGCACGCTGCCGAGGAACGTCCAGGCGAAGTCCTTCCAGGTGGCGGGATCGCGCGCGGCGACGCGCAGCCGCTCCCACCAGCCGCTGCCCGCCGGCGCGCGGCGGTAGCGCTCGGGGATCGGCGCGCCGAGCACGAGCGCCGCCCGCTGGCGCTCCAGCCGCGCGAACCAGCGGAAGGCGTAGAAGCTGGCGAGCGTGGCGACGAGTCCGATGACGGTGATCGCAAGCGAGAGGCTCACCGTCACGCCGGTCACCCACAGCGTGAAGCCGAGGACGCTCGTCACGAGGCCGACGGCGTGGAAGGCGAGGTCGCGAAGGAGGGAGCGCACGGCGTCATCGTATGTGGCGCTCGTGGCGCCGCGCCATGGCGCTCGCGGGCGTCTCGGGGTGGGGACAGCCCCATGGCAAGTGCGCAACTTTCGAGCGGCTCGTCGTTGATGTCGTGACCGCAATTCACGACAGGGGAGCCGCACGGATGTCAATCAAGGGTGTGCTCGTCGCAGCGCTCGCCAGCCTCGGCTTGGCGTTGCTCGCGACGCCGGCCGGCGCGAACGTGCAGGTCGGCTCGTCGGGCTGGCAGTGGGGGAATCCGCTGCCGCAGGGCAACACGCTGCGGGCGATGTCGTTCGCAGGGCAGACCGGCTACGCGGCCGGTGACTTCGGCACGCTGCTGAAGACGACCGACGGCGGCACGACGTGGGCCGGCCTGCCCGTCGGCACCTTCCAGGGATTGACGATCGTGCAGGCGCTCGACGACCACACGGTCTTCGCGGGCGGCGGCTGCGTCGCGCGCCGCTCGACCGACGGCGGCCAGACGTTCACCTCGGTCGCGTTCACGCCGGTCGAGTCGAGCTGCCGCGCGAAGCTGCGCGACATGTCATGGGTCAGCGCCGACCTCGGCTTCCTGCTGCTCGACGACGGCAGCGTCTTCACGACGAGCGACGGCGGGACCGAGTTCAAGCCGCGCACGGCCGTGCCCGGTACGGGCGCGGCGGGCGGGGCGTTCGCGCCGCGCTCGATCGCCTTCATCGGCCCGCTCACGGGCTACGCGGCGACGAACCAGGGCAACATCTTCCAGACGCTCGACGCGGGCGTCTCCTGGAAGCTGGTGGCCAGCACTGGCACCGCGATCAACGAGCTGTGGTTCTTCGACGCGACGCACGGCTACGCGGTCGGCCAGGGCGGCCTGGTGCTGCGCACCGACGACGGCGGACAGACCTGGACGCCGAAGAACCTCGGCGCCGGTTCGCCGACGTACACCGCGATCCGCTGCGCCACGGCACAGCTGTGCATGCTCAGCACCGAGAGTGGCAATCAGCTCGTGCGCACCGCCAACGGCGGCGACACGCCGGGCACCGTCATCACGCCCGCGACCGACCCGATCTACGCGGCTGCGTTCGCCTCCGCGACGCGCGTCTCGGCCGCGGGCGCGAACGGCTCGACCGTCGTCTCCGACGACGCCGGCGTCACGTTCACCCCGGTCGGCGGGCGGCTCACAGGGTCCTACTCGGCGCTGCGCGCCGGCGGGCGGCGCGGCACCGCGTTCGCACCCGGCAACGCCGGCGCGCTCGCGAAGACGCTCGACGGCGGGAGGACGTGGACGACGGGCAACGTGCCGACGACGGCCGCGCTGCGCGACGTCTCCTTCCCGAGCGCGAGCATCGGCTACGCGCTCGATCGCGACGGCGGGCTCTTCCGCACCGCCAACGGCGGCGACACGTGGAAGACGCTCGGCACCGGCAGCACGCGGCGCCCGGTCGCGGTCTACGCGCCGAACGCGAACGTCGTGCTCGTGATCGGGCCGCGCGGGCTGCGCCGCTCCACCGACGGCGGCGAGTCGTTCTCGCAGGTGCGCTCCCGGGCTGTGACGCGCGCGTCGCTCGTCGGCGTGACGGCGGCACGTGGCGGCGCGATCTTCGCGTGGGGAAGCTCCGCGATCGTGCTGAGCCGCGACCGCGGCGCCTCGTGGACGACGTTGCCCAAGCCCAGCCGCCGGACACGGATCGCGCAGGTGGCGTTCTCGAGCGCGAAGACGGGGCTGCTGCACGAGACCGACGGACGCATCTGGCGCACGACGAACGGCGGGCGGAGCTGGACGCTGCTGCGCGCTGTCGGCACCGACGCGATCACCGGCATGGCGGTCAGCTCCGATCGCACCGCGTATCTCGTCAGCGACGGCTTCGGCGGCCACGGCGGCGGCTACCTGCTGCGCAGCGAGGACGGCGGCGCGACCTGGCAGCCGCAGTTCGTGGTGGCCGCGCCGATCGCGCCGCTCGGCATCGTCGCCGCCGGCAGCGTCGACTATGTGCTCGGCGGCGAAGCGGAGCTGCTCACCAGCACGAGCGGCGGCGTCGCCGGCTCGGAGTCGGCGCTCACGCTCGCGACGAAGCGGCGCAAGCTGCCGAAGCCGGCGGCGATCACCGTCACCGGGCGCCTGCGCCCGGCGGGCGACCGCGAGGAGGTCACGGTCTCCGCGCTCGACGCGCGCGGAGCGTGGAGCCACGAGACGGTCAGCGTCGCCTCCAACGGCACGTTCGCGACCCGCTTCCACGTCGCGCGCGGCACGACGACGTTCGTCGCCCAATGGGCCGGCAACTTCCAGTCGGCGGGCGCCGGGTCGAAGGTGATGGCGGTGACGGTCGGCGGGAAGGCCAAGCCGCGGCGGCACACGCACCGCAAGGGTCGCTGAGGAGGTGGGGAGGGGCCGCGGCGCTTGTTTCGCCGCGGCCCCGACCGGCTAGGTTCCGCCCGAGACCGCGATAGAGGAGCGAGCATGGGACAGCCGGTCGTGCACTTCGAGATCATCGGGCAGGACGCGGAGAAGCTCGGGCGCTACTACTCCCAGCTGTTCGGGTGGGACGTCGACGCGAACAACGAGATGAAGTACGGCATGGTCCAGCGCGAGGCCAACCTGACGTCCGAGGGGGTCGGCATCGGCGGCGGCATCGCAGCCGGACCGCCCGGCTACGAGGGACATGTGACGTTCTATGTCGAGGTGCCGGACGTCGAGGCGACGCTGGCGCAGGCGGAGCGCCTGGGCGGGACGCGCCTGATGGGGCCGGAAACGGTGATGGACCGGATGATCCTCGGCCACCTCAGGGACCCCGAGGGGCATATCGTCGGGATCATCCAGACGTCGATCTGAGCGGCGCCCCCGACATGCAAAAGCCCCGCATTCGGGGGGCTTTCATGCGGCTGAGAGGACTTGAACCTCCACGGGGATTTAAATGCCCCACACGGACCTGAACCGTGCGCGTCTACCGATTCCGCCACAGCCGCAGGGAACGGAATCCGACGATACACGTTCGCACACGCGCGACGCGGCGTGGCCCGCCACCGCCAGCAGGCGCCAAGCGCCTTGCTATTCTCTCGGCCACCCGAGCCGCCATCGTCTAGGGGACTAGGACACCGCCCTCTCACGGCGGAAACCGGAGTTCGAATCTCCGTGGCGGTACTGATGAGAAAGCCCTGCAAAGCAGGGCTTTCTCATGGCCAGGCTGCGGCCGAGGCGAAGGGCCCAAGCCTTCCGTACCTTCGGACGGGAACTAACCAGCCCGGGATGTAGGTCTCAGCTTGTTGCTTACGCGCCTCGCGGACTGAACTCGGTGCTGTGCTCGGAGCACGAGGATGATGAGTTTCCCTGCTGGGTCGAGCTCCGCGAGAAGACTCGGCGCGAGCTGGGCGGCGAGGCTTCCGCGCGTCGGGAAGGCTACGTAGTAGCCGGCGACGCCGCAGATGATCATCTTGTGGATGTGGCCGCGGCGCAGGGGCGTGCTCGCGGTGAGCGAACGCCTCCTTGCTCGAATGAGTCCGAATCGCAGCGCCGCATTGCTCGGATAGTGCGAGATGAACGAGAAGTCGCCGGTCATCTCGTCACGCTCGAAGTCAACGAGGCTGTCGTACAGCGTGGAGAGCACGCAGACGTGGGGCCAGTAGGCAGACGCGATTGCCAGAGCGTCTTGGTGGGTCGTCTTGGCGTCCGCAGCGGCGGCAAGCAGCGCGAGGACCGCGAGGTTCGAGTTGGTACCGGCAGCGATCTCCCACCACGAGTAGCCGTTCGTTCCGAATTGCGTCCCCGTCCAGCGGCGAAGTTCGGTGTTCGTGCCGTGCCATGTTGCCGTGTGGGTGTGGGCAAGACCTTGGGCGCAGCGCACCGCGGCAATCTCAGCCTCGCGTGCGATGACGGCAGCCGAGGGCAGTTGCCACAGCCGGGCGCGACAAGCTGTGACGAGCGCTGAGAGATAGCCACCATCGTTACCGACCGGATCGAGCTGGATAGGGGAACCAGGTGGCGAGACTGCGGCCGCGAGCGCCATGCCGAACGCTACGCCGCGGTGGAGCTCGTCGGCGCAGAGCTGTTCGCCGGCCGTGTCGAGGTAGTCGAGGAGGACCTGGTACGCGACGAGCAGTTCGATGGTGGAGCGTCGCTGGCGCCGTGGCGCGGTGGCTGCCAGGGCGGCGACCGCCTGGGGGTTGGTGCGTTCGAGGAGGATCCCGTCCATCGCATACTTGCGCAGCGTTGGGTCGGGAATCGCTGCGGCGACGTTGGCCCATCGGTTGATCTCTCGACGTGCACGGGGAAGGATCGATGCCTGGTAGTCGCTGAGTGCTTTGAGGGTTCTGAGCATCGCGAGCATCGGCGGATAATCACCGATCTCCCCGGCGTGCCGAGGCGGTGCCGCGCCGTTTGAGGATCACATGGCAACCCGCCTCGGGCACTACCATCACACGCTCGTTTGCTGAAGCGGCGCTGGCAGGGCTGGAGTCGGCGGCAGGCCGGCGTTCGCCCGGGCGCTTCTCACCTTCCTAGCTACGGCCGGTATCTGAGCGCGTCGGCTGCCGCGCCCGCGCACGCTCGACCGCGTCGCGCAGCACCGCCTCCCAGCGGTGGGCGTGCTCGTCGATCCCCTGGCCGCTCGCCCAGCGGGCGGCGCGCTTGGCGAGCCTGCCGCGCTCGCGACCGTTCACGATCAGTCGCTCGAGCGCGTCGTGCCAGCCGTCGTCGGGCACGAGCCGTCCGCCTTGGGCCTCGCCCATCGACGCGTACGGGCCCACCGGGGACGCCAGCCAGGCGAGGCCGGCCGAGCCGTACTCCTTGAGCTTGATGTTCGAGCGCGCACGGTTGAAGGGGATGTCGACGAGCGGCGCGATGCCGATGTCGCAGCGGGCGAGGATCTTCGCGAGCTGCAGCAGCTTGGTGGCTGACGCGTGCTCGTAGCGCGCATGGCGCAGTCCGAGGTTGAGCCCATAGCTGCGCACTGTCAGGTCGGAATGAGCGTCGAGCAGGCGCAGCAGCGTCTCGCGCAGGCCGAGCTGCTGGTAGTCGACCTGATGCTCGAGCGCCGCGACCCAGACGATCA